>NZ_ABCS01000026.1 GCF_000170895.1 Plesiocystis pacifica SIR-1
GATCCACAGCCGCCGCGAGCCGTCGGCGAGCTGACCTAGCAGCCAGGCCTGGAGCCCGAGCTCGGTCCAGATGTGCCGGAAAGAGCGGGCGATCCCCCGGTGCGCCTGGCCGCCGCAATCCAAAGAAGAGACCTTGCAAGTGAAGCGGCGCCCAGCGCCGCTTCATTTACAAGGTCGGCGCGATAGCCTCGAGCTCGAAGGCTTCCAACACGTCGCCTTCTTCGGCCAGGTTCGCGCCCGACAACAAGATGCCGCACTCCTGGTCCGTCCCGACCTCTTTGACGTCCCGGTTGACGATCCGCAGCGAGGCGAGCTTCGCATCCCCGACGCGCTCACCGTCCCGGACCACGCGCACGCCCGCGTTGCGGGTGATCTTCCCGGACACGACGCGGCAGCCACACACGACGCCCTGGGAGGTCGGGAACAGCTTGCGGACTTCGGCCTTGCCCAGGTCGTGCTCGACGTAGCTCGGCTGGAGCTGGGCGAGCATGAGGGCCTCGAGCTTGTCGCCGAGCTCGTAGATGACCTTGGAGGTCTGCAGCGGGATGCCCTCGGCCTCGGCCATGGCGGTGACCTTGCCGGGGCCCTTGACGCCGAAGCCGAAGATCGCGGGGGTGACGTTGCCGCCGGACTGGCGGGCCGTGGTCGCGAGCTTGATGTCGCCCTCGGTCACGGCGCCGACGCCCGCGGCGATGATCTTGGTCGAGACCTTCTCGCTGCGGATCTCGGCGAACACCTGCTCGACGGCCTCGAGCGAGCCCTGGACGTCGGCGCGGATGACCAGGGCGATGGTCGGGAGCTCGGCCCGGCGCTCGGCGGCGAGGCGCTCGGCGAAGCTCGGCGCGCCCGACTTGGCGTCGCGGCGACGCAGCTCTCGGCGGTGGCCGATGAGCTGCTTGGCGGCCTTTTCGTCCTCGACGACGTTGAAGGCGATGCCGACGGCGGGCGCCTCGTCGAGGCCAGCGACCTCGACGACGGTCGCGGGCCCGCTCGACTGCACGGTGACCTGCGCGGCGGGCTTGGCCTTCTTCTTGTCCTTCTTTTTGGGCTTGTCCTTCTTGGGCTTCTTCTTGGCCTTCTTGGCCTTCTTGCCCTCGCCCTCGCCCTCGCCCTCGACCTCGCCCTCGACGGGCAGGTCGCCGCTGGGGATCAGCGCGCTGACCCGGCCGCTGGACTCGCCGGCCACGACCACGTCCCCGCGGTTGAGGGTGCCGCTTTGAACGAGCAGGGTCGTGATCACCCCGCGGCCCTTGTCGATGCGCGACTCGAGCACGAGGCCGCTGGCTCGGCCCTCGGCGGTGGCGCGCAGCTCGAGGACCTCGCCGAGCAGGGCGATCTGCTCGAGCAGGTCGTCCACGCCGGCGCCGGTCTTGGCCGAGATCTGCACGAAGGGCACGTCGCCGCCGTAGGTCTCGGACAGGATCTGGTGCTCCATGAGCTGCCGCTCGACCTTGGCCGGGTCGGCGCTCGGGAGGTCGCACTTGTTGATCGCCACGACCACGGCGACCTCGGCCTTGCGGATCTGCTGGATGGCCTCGACGGTGGTCGGCATGACCCCGTCGTTGGCGGCGACGATGAGCACGACGATGTCGGTCAGCTGAGCGCCCCGCTCGCGCATGGCCGAGAACGCGGCGTGGCCAGGGGTGTCGACGAAGACCACGGGCCCGGCGTTGGTCTGGACCCGATAGGCGCCGACGTGCTGGGTGATGCCGCCGGCCTCACCCGCGGCGACCTCGGCCTTGCGCAAACGATCCAAGAGAGTCGTCTTGCCGTGGTCGACGTGGCCCATGACCGTGACCACGGGCGCCCGGGGCTCGCCCTCGAGCTCGCCCTCGCCGGCCTCGAGCAGCTCGGACTCGTGGAAGGACACGTCCTCGACGCGGTAGTCGAACTCGGCGGCGACGAGCTCGGCGGTCTCGAGGTCGATGGAGAAGTTGGGGTTGGCGTTGCGGATCCCCATGCCCCACAGGATGCGGACGACCTTGGGGGCCTTGACGCCCATCTGCTTGGCCAGCTCGCCGAGGGCGATGCTGCCGTCGACGCGGACGCGCTTTTTGTCCGCGCTCATCTCGGCCGTGCCGGCGCTCGAGGGCTTGCCCGAGCGACGCACGGGTCGGCCGTGGTGGGGGCGTCGGACCGAGCGGACCTCTCGGGCCTTGCGGGCGCTCGCCCGACCCTTGGGCTGATCCGGGCCGCCGCCGCCCTTGTCGATCACGATCTCGCGCTTGGGCCCGCCCGGCTTGCCGCGCCCTGGACCCCGCGAGCCGGGACCCCGGCCTCGACCACCGCCCGCGCCCGCCTTGGGCTTCGGCTTGGCCTTGGGCTTGATGTCGACGAAGCCGAGGATCTTGGGGCCGGCCCCCTTCGAGCCGACGATCACCCCGTCGGCGTCTCGGATCACGCGCCCGCCACCTGCGGAGGGCTTGTCCGCTTCGGCGGCGCCCTCCTTCCCATTGGACGCGTCGCCCTTGGCGCTCGCATCTCGCGGGGCCTTGGGTTCGGTGGGCTTGCGCTTCTTGGGGCCAGGAGACATGGCGATCAGTCGTGCTTCGATACGCGAACGCGAGGGGTCGATGCAAGGCCACAGCCCCCCACACCCCCCAAGAACGGCCAGATGGCCCCACTTTCCCGGTCCCTGGGGCCTCGCACGCCCGCGCCCGACCCGGGGACCGGCGCCCAAAGGCGTGTCTCAGCCCACACGCGGGGCCTCCCCGCGACCGCGGCGGATGGCTGTCCCGGGCCCTGGGGACCCGGCCGCGCCCCCTTCGGAGCCGGCCCTCGGCCCGAGCCGCGCCCATCCGCGCCCACCCACGGTGGGGGGCCTGATACTCTGGCTCCATGGCTGCCACGCTCAACGTCGTCGTCAACGGCATGGAGTTCGACAACCCCTTCCTGCTCGGCTCGGGCCCGCCCGGAACCAACGCGAAGGTGATCATGAAGTCCTTCGACCTGGGGTGGGGCGGCAACGTCTGCAAGACCATCAGCCTCGACCACAGCAAGGTCATCAACACCAACCCCCGCTACGCCAAGCTGCGCGATCCCCAGAACCACAAGCGGGTCATCGGTTTCGAGAACATCGAGCTGATCTCGGACCGACCCTTCGACGTGTGGCTCGAGGAGTTCCGCGAGATCAAAAAGCGCTACCCCAAGCACATCCTCGTGGCCTCGATCATGGAGGAGTACCGCAAGGAGGCGTGGCAGGAGATGGTCGAGCGCGTCCAGGCGACCGGCGTCGACGCCTTCGAGATGAACCTCAGCTGTCCCCACGGCCTGCCCGAGCGGCGCATGGGCGCGGCCATGGGCGGCGACCCGGAGATCGTCCGCGAGGTCGTGGGCTGGGTGAAGGAGGTCTCGACCATCCCCGTGTGGGCCAAGATGACCCCCAATGTCGGGGACGTGACCGCCTCGCCCAAGGCCGCCGTCGCGGCCGGGGCCGACGGCATCTCGGCGATCAACACGATCCTCTCGGTGATCGGCGTGGACCTCGACACCCTCAAGCCCATGCCCACGGTCGAGGGCTACACCACCCCCGGCGGCTACTCGGGCATGGCCGCGCGGCCCATCGCCCTGCGCCACGTCATGGAGATCGCCCGCGCCCTGCCCGAGACCACCATCTCCGGCATGGGCGGCATCTACTCCGGCGGCGACGCGGCCCAGTTCGTCGCCCTCGGCTCGCACACGGTGCAGGTCTGCACCGGGGCCATGCTCCAGGGCTACAAGGTCGTGTCCAAGCTCAAAGAGGAGCTCCTCGCCGTCCTCGAAAAGCACGGCATGTCCTCCCTCGAAGAGCTGCGCGGCAAGGCCCTGCCGCACTTCACCACCCACGCCGACCTCGTCGAGCGCCAGCAGGCCGCGAAGAAAGAGATCGGCCTGGGCCGGGACAACACCACCTGGCAGGGCGACATCGACAAAGAGACCGACTCGCTCACGGCCAACTAGGCCTCGACCGGCCGCGACCAGCTGGCGCTCTGCCGCGAGCTGTAGATCCTCCGACCTTCCTGGCGGAAGTCGTAGGTATAGGTGATGAAGATGCCTCCGCCGATGCGGCGGAGGCGTTCGATCTCCATGGTGCAGATCAGCGGCGGCCCCAGGGTGCCCATGCCGCGGTAGCGGGCCTGGTGGATGTTGGTGCCGAAGCCGACCCAGCCCTCGGACATGCGCAGGCCCAGGCTGCACACGGCGTGGATGTTGCCGAGGGTCCCGGTGATCTGAACCATGATGATGCCGGGGACGTGCTTGGGCTGCCCTGGCCACGGGCGCTGGGCGACGACGACGGGGTTGTCGACGAGGCGCTCGGTCTCACACACGGCGACGACGCGCTCCTCCCCGAGCTCGAGCAGGTCGTGCACGTACCACTGGTCGGGGGTGTACAGGCTCTCCTCGGCGAAGACCTCGGGCAGGGGCATGGGCGCCAAGCTACCCCGGACACAAAAAAACGCCCCCTGCGAAGGAGGCGTTTTTTGTGACGTCGATCAGGCTCAGGGGGTCTGCTGATCGGCCGGGATGCCGACGAGGTAGTCGGTGTCGGTCAGCGGCGAGTGACAGCCGATGCAACCCATGAGATCGGGGCCGCTGGCCTCGAGGTTGCTGCCGAGCAGGTCGCCCATGCCGAACCACCAGTCGTTGTTGTCGGAGTTGTAGCCCGCGGGGGCCTTGTACATCGCGGTCCCGCCGTTGGGGTTGCCCATGTCGTCGAGGTGCTCCTTGACCACGATGGTGCCCTCCGGGAAGGTCGTCGCCGTGCCCTCGGGATCGTCGGGGTTGATGGACTTGTACTGCGCGGCGTTGGCCGAGTTGACGTAGACGTTGACCATGATGCCGCCGCCAGCGTGGGCGCCGCTCTCGAAGGGCGCGGCGTTGATCAGCGTGAAGTTGTCCTGGTAGCCGGCGATCTCGGCGAGGACGGCCTCCTCGTCGACCTCGACGCCGCCCTCGGTCTCGGTGTCGCTCTGGTCGTCACCGGCGGTCTCGCCCACTTCCTCTTCGCCCTCGCCGTCGTCGGAGGGGCAGCCGGGGGCGACAACGAGCATGGAGGCCAGGAAGGTCATGGTGAGGGGGATTTGAAATTTGATGGTCATTGGGATGTCCGTGATCGAGGGGAGGGGGAGTTGCAAAACAAACGCCCTCAAACGCTAGACAGAGGGCGCCGTCGGCCAACGCCAGCTCATTTCGATTGTTTCGAGTTCTGGGACCTTTCCCACTTTTCCGCTCCCTTTTGATCGTTGGGCCACGCCCGAACCTCCCTCGACCCTCCCCCAACCCTCCCCCGATGGTTTGGTTCGAAACACGATCCAATGCGGCCATCAAGCGTCTGTCAGTGATTTTGAATGTAGTGTTCATATTCTCGTTTGATGATGGCGCGAGCGCATCGTTCGAGCGCGGAGCCTGCCCCACGTCCACGGCTCAGGGGTTGAGCTTGGGAAAGACGGGCATCTTCCCGGCGAAGCCGAACGCCTCGTAGTCGATGTGGGCCTTGCCGGGGCGGCGCTCGGGCTGGACGAAGAGGGTCAGATCGAGCTCGGCGCTCGCCGTCCCGAGCCCGCCGTTGCCGTGAACCACCGCGGTCTCGAGGGCCAGCGAGACGCAGGTCTGGGCCCGCTCGTCAAAGCTCGGCTCGCCCTCGAGGTCCAGGGACTCGAGCCGACCCTCGTCCCAGCTCAGCTCGACCCCGACGCGCTCGACCAGGGCCGCCCCGCGACCCAGCGCGTCCTCGTAGCAGCGCTCGATGCCCTGGCGCGCAGACTTCAGCAGCTCCCGCGCCGGCGCCACCGCCCGGCCGCCGCTCGCCTTGCGGGCGCGGTGGACCTGGCCGCGCACCAGCACCCGGGTGGGGTTGAAGTTCCCCGGGCCTTGCAGGCCACCGTTGACGAGGCTCGGGCCGAGGTCGCCGAGGTGCTGGAAGTATTGTTGGACTCGAGGGTCGTCCACCCTGGCCCAGGGCGTGGTCTCGACCTCGATGACCCGCACCGGCGCGTCATCGTTGTTCGGCTCGTGCGGCTTGGGGCGGCCGCGCTCGTAGAGCGCCTGGCTGGTCTGCTCGACGAGGACGGTGAGCCGGGCGTTGGCGTCGGGCGGGGGCTGACCCTCGCGGCGCAGGCCGAACTCGCCGAGCAAGGCGTAGATGGCCTCGCGCTCCGCCGGGGCGTCGGGGTAGGCGGCCTCGGGAAAGATCGCTTCGTGCTTGGCGAGGTAGGCCTCGAGCAGCGCCTCCCCCTGGTCGAGGGCCTGCTCGTCTTTGTGCGTGTCGTACACCCCGAGCAGAGACCAGGCCGCGTGCTGCACGAGCAGGTGACGCAGGTCGTCGCCGATGGGCTCCGCGGGCACCTTGGCGAAGGTCGCCGAGAAGGTCGCCGCCGCCTCGCGGTAGTGGCCGCCGTTGAATTGCTCGAGGCCCAGGGCGTAGCGCGCCGCGAGCTCTCGACCCAAGCCCGCGCCAAAGCCCGACGCCCCGGCGGACTTCGAGGAGGGCGCCTCGGCCTTGCCCTGGCGCGAGCCCTCCGTGCCAAAGGACGCGCTCGCACACGCCGCGCTGGCACCCACAGCTGCGACGAGGAAGAGGCGACCGAGCAGCGCGCGAGCTCCGAGCATGCCTACCCAAGCTCGCCCCGCCTCCGCGCTTACAGCCTACCGCGAGCTGAATCCACGCCCCCGCTCGCGGGGGCGACCACATGCCCCCGCGCAGGCACGAACTCCATTGCCCACCAGCCAAAGCGGAGGAGCGGAGGCGACGAAGCGCCCCCGGTCCCAAGCTGCTGCGGGGGCAAAGCAGCGCTCAATCGGGCAAGTTCCGGTAGATGCCGGACATCTCCCGGCGGATCTTCGCCAGCATGCCCTGGTTGTCCGGCGTGGTCGGGTCGGTCCCCGGCGCGAAGTACTCCGGGGCGTCGAGCTCGTTGCGGATCATCTTGGTCTGCCAGATGTTCTGCCCCGGCAGGGCCAGGTCCTCGCACTCGTAGTCGGCGAGGATCTTCGGGTCGATGAAGTCCTGGATCGAGCGCACGGTGTGGTCCATGTAGACCCGCTTGCCCTCGGTGTCTCGGGTGAACCCGCGCACGACGTAGTCGATGATCACCACGTCGTTCTCGAAGCTCTCGAACATGTAGTTGAGGGCCCGGAGCGGAACGATCGTGCCGCAGGTCGCGATGTCGATGTCGATGCGGAAGCTGCAGATGCCCCGGGGGTCTTGGACGTCCGGGTAGGTGTGGGCGCACAGGTGGCTCTTGGTCAGGTGCGCCCCGACGCTCGACACGACCTTGCCCGAAGCGTCGACCGTCTCCCCGTGGGCTAGGTCGCTCATCAACACCAGCGAGCTCGCGCCCCAGGGGTCGTAGTCCTGGGCCGACACGCTGAGCACCTCGGCGTCGATGATCCGGGCGATCTCCGACAAGATCGCGGTGATCCGCTCGGCGCTGAAGTGTTGGTGCAAGTAGGCGATGTAGCTGCTGCGCTCGCTCTCGGTTCGCGCCACGGCGAAGTCGTAGAGGTTGAAGCTCACGCACTTGGTGAGGTTGTTGAACCCTTCGAGTCGAATCGGTTCACTCGGGCGCGGCATGGCCGTGGATTGTCGTCCGCTGGCGATTTTTTGCAAGCAGAGCCTGCGGGATCCGCGACCGCCATCGCCACCATCATCGCCTTGGCTGAGACGAGTGAGCGAGCCCGCAAAGCTAGCCGACGCGGCGGCCGCGGCGAGAACGGGGGTGCGCTCGAAGTCCGTGCGATGATGCGCGGCAATGTCTTTGAGCTTGCTCGCTCTCGCCGAGGACGTCCCCAACTACGACGCGATCGCGCTCTCGCCCGGTGTGGGCTGGATGCTGCTGGCCGCCGTCACCTGCCTGAGCCTGTTCTTCATCGCGCACCGCGACAGCTGGCGCGAGCTCTTCCTGCGCCTCGACGATCCGCGCCCCATGGCGGCCATGCGGATCGCCTTCGGCTTTGTCGCCCTGTGCAACGTCAACGGCCTGTGGGAGCTCTACTCCTACCTGTTCACCGACGAGGGCCTGTTCCCCACCGACGTCGCCCAGCACTTCCGGGCGCGCGGGCAGTTCGCGGGCTTCGGAGACGGCGTGGCCGAGACCGACCCCTGGGGCTTCTTCTCGAGCGGCGCCGCGTGGGAGTGGATCAAGGGTCCCAACTGGTCGCTGCTGCTCTTCGACAGCTCCCCGACCTTCTTTTGGACCTACTGGGTGGTCTTGCAGGTCGCGATGCTGTGCCTGATCTTTGGCTTCCAGACCAAGTGGATCAAGTGGATCGCGTGGTTCCTCTACATGGGGCTGATCCTGCGCAACACGCTATTTTGGGAGGCCACGGAGAACGTCTATCGGGTGTTCTTCCTCTACCTGTGCCTGTCCCGCTGCGGCGAGGCGTGGAGCGTCGACAACTGGCTGCGGTGTCGGAGGCTGCGCAAGCGAGGGCGGCTGAGCGAGCCCGGCAAGCCCGGTGAAGGCGCGGGCGCGATCGTCGAGGGCAAGGTCTACGAGCCCATCTACCGGCGCATCCCCGGGTGGCCGCGGATGCTGGTGATCCTCAACGTGGCGACGCTCTACTGCGCCACCGGCACCCTCAAGAACGGGCCCATTTGGAACCAGGGCCACGCCTTTTACTACTCCTTCAACCTCGACCACTTCTACCGCCTGCCGCCCCAGCAGCTGTCGGCGCTGTTCGGCACCACCTTGTTCCGGCTCAACACCTGGGTCGTGCACTGGTGGGAGGCGCTGTTCCCCGTGATGGTCCTGGCGATGATCGTGCGCTGGTACCGACGCGAGCAGCGACCGCGCCTCGAGGGCGCGCGGCTGTGGCTCGCCCGCCTCGGCCTGGGCGGCTTCGTCGCGTGCTTCTACGCGATCATCCTGTACAGCTACCCGGTCCACTACAAGGTCCCCAAGAACGGCCTGAAGGCCCTCGGCTTCATCGAGATCCCCCCCGAGCGCGCGCTGCTCACGGTCCAGCTCATCGTCGCCGCCGTCATCCCGCTCGCGGCGCTGATCGTCGTCGCCGGCTTCCGGGCCCTGCGTCGACGCGCGGACACCCCCCGGGCCGAGCGCGGCGCCTTGCCCTGGCTCGACCTCGAGTGGGTGTGCCGGTGGATCCTCGGCCGCCGGGTCTGGCTGTTGCTCGGGATGATCTTCCACGGCCACCTGATCCTGACCATGAACATCGGGTGGTTCTCGCCGGGCTTGCTGGCCTGCTACTTCGCCTTCCTCAACGGCGAGGAGCTGGCCATGCTGCTGACCAAGATCGGCGAGGCCTTCCACCGGTGGTTCCGCCTGCCCGTGCCCAAGCACGTCGCCGAGGGCCGGTGGCGCCCCGCCGCCGACCCCCGCTTCCCCCGGCGCCTGCGCTGGCGCGGCGCCAACGCGGGCGCGCCCGTAGACGACCCGGACCTCGGCGCGGGCAAGTCGATCCGCGACGGCTTCCGGCTCCCCGACAAGGTCCTGTTCACCTGCCTGGGCGTGATCCTCATCGGCGTGCTCGCCCGGGTCTACACCAACGAGGACATCTGGCGGAGCATCGCGCGGGAGGTCCGGCGGGCCAAGATCACCGTGCCCGCGGGGCTGCTCGACCAGGACACCATCCTCAACCCGAACTGGTTCGTGGCCATGGCCGCCGTGATCGCGATCGTGGTCATGGTCATGCGCGTCCGCGCCAAGCGGGACTTCAACGCCTACTTCATCCCGGTGCTGCTGATGGCCGTCGGCGGCGTCGCCTGGCTCGCCGCGGCCGACAAGACCCACGTCGCCTGGGGCCTGCCGATCTGCGGCCTGCTCGCCTTCCTGGCCTGCCGCGGGCCCCTCGACGACGCCGACGAGGCCGAGTCCGCGCGCCTCGCCAGCGCCAAGCCGTGGGCCTACGGACCCGTCGGGCGCACGGTGATCATCTTCCTGACCACCTATCACATCAGCGCCGTGGCCACGACGCAGTTCCCCGACAAGGACTCGTGGTCGACCTTCCGCCGACCGATCAACGAGACCTACAAGCACTGGCTGCGGACCTCGCAGACCACCCAGGGCTGGGGCATGTTCGCGCCCAACCCTCCGCGGCGGAACGTCTTCCTGCGCGCCATCGTCGTCGACCAAGAGGGCGAGCGCTGGGACCTCAACACCGACGTCTACGCCTGCTTCGCCCCGGACGCCACGGACGAGATCTGCGACTCCGTCTACCCGATCCCGTGGATCTGGTACTCGCGCCAGCGCAAGATGAACCGGCGCATCGCGGGCAGCGAGGGCGGCAAGGGCTCTTGGTACCAAAAGTGGCACGCCCGCTACCTGTGCCGGAAGTGGGAGCTCGAGCACGACGGCGTGCTGCCCCAGCGCGTCGAGCTCTACAAGATCCACTATCCGATCCCCGCGCCCGACAAGGTGTTCATGAACGCCTACGACCCGAAGACCCAGTACAACCGCTTCGGGAACCACAAGAAGATCCACACCACGAACTGCCTGACCGCGCCCCTGGCCCAGTCCACCAACGAGGTCCGCGCTCGCTACGGCTTCGAGCCCCGAGAGGAGAAGGACATCCACCTGTGGAGCAAGCACCGCTGCCGCAAGTGGGAGGAGAAGTTGATCGAGGAGGCGCGCGCGGCTGGTGCGGAGGTCGACGTCCTCGACCCGCGCTTCGACGTGTGCCCGGGCGAGCCCAAGGAGGTCGAGCGCGCGCGCAAGGCCCTCGAGGGCGAGGCGACCCCCGCCGAAGGCAAGGCCGCCAAGGCCGAAGCCAAGCGCGTGGGCGGGAAGGCCAGGCCCAAGCTCGAGCCACGGCTCGAGCAAAAGCCCAAACCAGAGTTCACGCCGCGCGCGAAGGCTGGCTGAGCTTCGGCTCCACCAAAAACGAGAGGCTCCGTCGCGCAGACGGAGCCTCTCTCGTTGCGAAGCGCCGGCTCTAGAGGATCTCGAGGTAGGCCACGAGGTCGGCCTTCTCCTGATCCGAGAGCGACTCGCCCGGGAAGAAGTTCGGCTGCGCCGTCGGGAACAGCGGCGGGAAGAAGCCGCCGGGGATCGCCGGCAAGATCGCCCGGCTGTAGAGGTCGACGACCTCCTCGAGGGTGTCGAGGGTGTTGTCGTGGAAGTAGGGCGCGGTGTCGGCGATGCCGCGCAGCTGCGGCATGTCGAAGCCCTCGAAGTCCGAAGGGTTGCCCGTGATCAACGCGCGCCCCGGGTCCGTGGTGAACGGGATCGGCCCGCCGGCGATGCCCGCGATCGGCACGCCCTGCTCGTCGACGCCGGGCAGCCCGAACTCGTCGAACACGGGCAGCGGCGGCAGGTCGGTCCACTGCTCGGTCCGCTCGTCGTCGTAGTAGAAGCGGAAGCGGTAGGCCGGGAAGTCGGCCGTGATGTTGTCCGGCACCGGCTCGAACGCCGCCCCGACCTGGGCGAGCACCGTGGCCGCGGTGATCCCCAGGAACACGAACTCGTCGCACCCACCGGGGAAGGGGTCGAAGGTCAAGGTCGCGCCCTCGAGGAAGGGGTCGAAGTAGTCGTTGCCGTTGAGGTCCGTGAAGGTCCGGTTGAGGTTGCCGTCCGGCCGCGGGTTGAAGCACAGCGCGTCGTGGATGTCCCGGTCGGTGATGATCGTCTGGGTCGCGGTGCCGTGGCAGCCTGCGCACGCGAAGTCGAACACCTGCTTGCCCGCGCTCTGCTCCGGGGTCAGCGAGGCCAGGTAGTCCGGATCGTTCTCCGGGATCGGGATGTCCTCGGCCGCGACCCCCGCCGCGAGCTGCTCGGCCACGAACTGCGCCCGGTCAGAGCTGAACTGGGCTTTTTGGAAGGCCGCGATCTGCTCGAGGGTCTTTGCCTTGGTGCTCTTGGTCCGCTCGGCGTGGAGGTTGATCGCGCCCAGGGCCTGCTCCTCGAGGGTCGCCGCGCGGCCGTCGTAGAGCAGCGGCCCCGCGCTCGCCACGTTGAGCACCGAAGGTACGGCGCGCCAGACCTCGATGACGCGATCGGGCGGCGTGACCACGTTGCCCCCGAAGTCGATGACGTCCATGTTGTCGGGCAGCGGGATCAGCACCCGGGCGAGGCCGTGGGACAGGTTGTTGAAGGTCGGGTTGTCGGTCCCGCGGACGTCCGCGTCGAAGTCGACGAAGAGCGGGTTGTCGGGGTCGTTCGCCAAGAGCTCGTCGACGTGCTCCGGGCTCAGCCCGAAGGCATCCTCCGCGACGTGGCAGTCCGAGCAGGCGCGATCGTTTGACTTGGAGAAGCGCTTGTTGAACTTCTTCTCGCCCTTGGCGACGAGCTTGTCGTTCTTCTCGTCATCGTCGTCGTCGTCGTCGGATCGAAACTCTGCACTGTCCTCAATTGGAGGCGGCTCCATGCAACCGGTGAATGCCAACAGTCCAGCTGCGTAGAGTGCTCGAACGTACGTTTTTTCAGACATCGTGACTACCCTTCCTACATCTAAAGATGAACACCCCGTAATGGTCATCACCCATAAAGATCCTACAATACGAACAGGGCAAAGGGAAGAACGTGTTCAATTTTTTAACAGTAAGCCTGTTCAACACTATTACTCGCGCCAGGTCGCTACCGCCCGTCCTCAAAGCCTTTCGCGGTCAACGCGTGGCTATTTGGACAGTCTCGTTCATTTGCGCGCGTGTTTCCATTCCTGCGGCGATTGCACTCAGCCCACCCCGGGAGCGGGCCAATGGGCTGTAATGAGTCAGATCTACTTGCTCTTCCAGATCTACAGGTCGCTCTGGCTAGTGAGCGCTCTGGGTTTTGGCCTGCATGCGTCGGGGCTTCGACGATGCACCGCGGCCTATTCGGCGGGCGCCCTCCCTACTCCTGCGCTCGAGCCGAGCCACATCTCCGTGCTCTTCCAAGACGTACGCGGCTCGATGCTCGTCGCAGGGATCCCTCCCACCGAACGGCCTGCTCTCGGTTCGCTAGCTGAATGCTGGGCTCTCGAACGTGCGCCGCGCTCTCCAACCAACACCAACGCCCCTCTCACCCCCCCACCCAACCAACACCAACGCCCCCTCTCACCCCCACCAACCAACACCAACGCCCCCTCTCACCCCACCCAACCAACACCAACGCCCCTCTCACCCCCCACCCAACCAACACCAACGCCCCCTCTCACCCCCACCAACCAACACCAACGCCCCTCTCACCCCCACCCAACCAACACCAACGCCCCTCTCACCCCCCACCCAACCAACACCAACGCCCCCTCTCACCCCCACCAACCAACACCAACGCCCCTCTCACCCCCACCAACCAACACCAACGCCCCTCTCACCCCCGCCAACCAACGCCCCCTCCAGGGGGCGACCACATGCCCCCTCCCAGGCACGAACCCCATTGCCTCACAGCCAGAGCGGAGGAGCGGACAGCGACGAAGCGTCCCCGGTCCCAGCCGCCTGCGGGGGCATAATCAGTAAGGCTTGAAGGGCTGCTTCGACTCTCGGCGGGCGTTCATGTCCGCGATCTCGCCGGGCGTATAGGCCTGCGGGCTGCCCTTCGGCGCGTTCTTGCGGATGAACTTCAAGATCGTCTTGCGCGCCTTCGTGGCCGCTTTTTGCCGGGCCTCGTCGAGGGTCGAGGTGTCGGCTTCGGCGAAGCCGGGGAGGTCCACGGCCTCGAGGTCGTCGGGCTCGTCGCACTCGTCCCAGCGCTGGAACAGGAGCTCGCGCTTCTTGGCGTAGTCGCGGCGCTCGTCGGCCCAGAGCTTGCCGAGGTCCTTCTCGAGTCGAGCGACGCGCTTGTCGAGCTGCTTGAGCTGGAACTTCTGGGCCATGCCCAGGCGCATGTCGAAGGTCGCGCGGAGCAGGCGGGCCTTGAGGCGGGCGTAGGGGTCTTCGCCGCTGGCCTTGCTCAGCAAGGTGCCGGGGTCGCTCAGGCCGATCTGCGTCCAGCTGGCCTTGGCGCCCTTGTTGCGAAAGTCGACGCGCCCGTCGCTGCGCAAGGTGGCGACGAAGCGTCCGCTGGGGTCGCGGTAGACTCGCTTGTTGCCCTCGCGGACGAAGGTGAAGTCGTTGCCGGTCTTTTGGGGCGCGCTCGGGCCCTGGACGGTGCCCCCGCCGACGCCGGGGTTTTGCACGCCCTGTTCGTAGATGACCCGCGAGCCGCCGAGGGCGGAAGGATCGACGTCGGGTCCGACGCTGCCGACGGTGGCCGAGGCCGTGGCGTTGTCGCGCAGGCCCGCGAGGGCCAGACCCGGAGCCTGCGACTCGCTCGGGTTGGCCTCGGAGGGCTCGGGCGGGGCCTTGGTGCCCGCGTCGGGGGTGGGGGAGTCCGAGGGCGGCTGCTCCTCGGGGGCGCGGGCTGGGAGCTCCTCGGACTCGGTGCGCGGCAGCGAGGCCGGCTCGTCGACGGCCAGCGAGGCGACCGGGGCCGAGATCTCGATGGGGATCACCGCGCCCGGCGTGAACAGCTCGTCTTGCTGGGTCGCGCCTCCGGCCCGGCTGCCGTCGGGGAGCAGCGAGGCCCCGAGAGCGAAAAGCGCGTGCACGACGACCGAGCCGACGCAGGCCCGGACCCACAGCTGGCGCTCAGACATGCCCCGACCTCGGGGCCCCCGCCGCTCGATGGGAGCGGACGCGTCGAGCAGGGCGTGGGGGAGTCGAGGGCACCGCGGCGAAGTGTAGGCCAAGATCCGCCGAGACGCCGGGAACGCGCAGCTGCTGATGCAACGCGGTTCTGGCGGCATCGAGCGGGGTGGCGTCGAGCGGTGGGCAAGCCACGGCTCGCCAACGCCGCCCGCTCGGCGTGCCTACAGCTGCGCGGGCTTCGAGCGGTGGGGCCAAGGGCGCCATGCCATGCCTTGCGCGCTTCGCACAGCCATAAATAACAAATTAGCGAGACAATTTAACCTCGTTTATTTAGCCTTAGAACGCCAAATTCTTCGATATAGATATCTGATTCCAATTATTTTATCGTCAAACACCGTTTGTAATGAAAGCGCGCATGGGCCAGATCTCCCATCACCATGGAGACCGAAAGCCACACCCGGAGCCTCACCAAGGCGCTCAGCTGGCGCCTCATCGCTTTGGCCATCACCACCGGCGTCAGCTACGGCCTGTCGGAGAGCGTGGCCGTCGCCCTGTCGATCGGCCTCATCGACTCCGCCGTCAAGATCGGGGCCTACTACGCCCACGAGCGCGCCTGGATGAACGTCAGCTTCGGGCGCAAGCCGGCGGCCTCGCAGACCTGAGCGCGCTCCCAGCCGCGCTTCGCGTGGACAGCGGAGGCTTGCTCGCGCGCGCCGAAGCTCCCATCATCTCGGCCCTTGGCCGACCCGTTCCATGCACCCCGCTGGACCCACCGCTTGCGCGAGTGGTGGATCGAGCAGGTGCTCCGCCATCGCTACGCGGTCCTCGCGGTCGGCTTGGTGTTGACGGTGGTCGCCGGCTGGCTCGCGTCGCAGCTCGAGATCGACCCGGACCTGCGCTCGCTGCTGCCTCGCGATCACCCCGTGCTCGCGGCCCTCGACGACGTCGAGACCAACTTCGGCCCGGTCGGGGGGATCAACGTCGTCGTCGAAGGCGGCACACCCGAGGCGCGCCACGCCTTCGCCGACGCCATCGACGAGACCTTCAGCGACGCCGAGGGGATCCGCGAGATCGACCACCGCCTCGAGACGGACTTCTTCGTCGAGCACGCCCTCTACTACCTCGACGACGCCGAGATGGAGGAGCTCGCCGAGCGCATGGAGGCGTGGCAGCACTACGAGTTCTGCACGGCCGCGCCCGACGTGTGCATCGACGACCCGGACCCCGAAGCCCCGGCGGCCCTGCAAGCCTTCATCGATCAAAAGCGCAGCGCCGTCGACGAGAACCTCCGGGAGCGCACGGGCTTTAGCGACTACTACGAGCGCGAGGGCATCGACGCCCTGGCCGTGTTCATCCGCCCGACGGAGAGCTCGGCGATCATCGCCTTCTCCATCGCGGTCACCGACGCGATGCGCCAGGGCGTCCAGGACATCTACGACGCCGGCGGGCCGTGGACGGGCACGGACATGCGCTTCAACCTCGTCGGCCCCTACATCAACAAGGCCGACGAGCAAGAGGTCGTCAACCGCGACATGGTGCGCACCGGCTCCATCGCCCTGGTCGGGGTGATCCTGGTGCTCTACCTGCTGTTCCGCAGCACCCGCGCCGTGCTGACCTTGTTGATTCCCCTGCTGTGCGGGGTGACCTGGTCCCTGGGCGTCACCCAGCTGGCCCTGGGCCACCTCAACGTGATCACCAGCTTGATCTCCTCGGTGGTCATGGGCATCGGCATCGACGCCGGCATCCACTTCCTGACGCGGGCCCGGCGCGAGCGCATCCATCACGACAACGAGACCAGCATCCGGAGGGCCTTCGAGGGCGTGATCGCGCCCTTGCTGGTGGCCTCGGCGACGACGGCGAGCGCCTTCGTGGTCATGGCGCTGTCGGCCTTCCCGGCCTTCGGCGAGTTTGGGGTGATCGCCGCCTCGGGCGTCGCGCTGTGCCTGCTCGCCATGGTCACGGTCTACCCGGCCCTGCTCGCGGTCGTCGGCCTCGCCAAGCCCAAGCGCCACCGCGACGGCGCGATCAGCCAGGCCACGCGCATGCTCCTGGCCCGGCCGGGGCTGGTGTTCGTCGCGCTGGTCATCCTGACCGTGGCCTCGGTCCGCGGGATCAGCACCCTGCGCGACGGCGGCTTCGAGCGCAGCAGTCGCGAGCTGCAGTCCGACCACAACCGCGAGGTCACGGAGGCGGACGTGTTCCTGATCTCCGAGATCTTCGGCCGCGACGTGCACGCGAGCGTGCTGGTGATCGAGGACTGGGAGGAGCTCGAGCGGGTCTACGAGCAGGCCCAGGAGCGCCAGGCCCGACGGGCAGAGGAGGGCGAGAGCCTGCTCGACTCCCTCGTCGCCGCGCCGAGCCTGCTGCCGCCAGCGAACATCGACCTCGACAAACGCGAGCGGCGCATCCGCGACCTCACGGCCAACTGGAGCCCGCGGACCTGGGCGCGCCTGGGCGGCGAAGAGCCCGACGAAGGCGCGGCTCCTGGCGCGACCAACGGCGGCGAAGCCCCTGCGCCCGGAGCCGTCGTCGGCGGCGACTGGGACAGCCCCGCGGGCGACGCGGGCTGGGACGCGGCCGCGAACGAAGACGAGGGCGACGAGGACGGCGAGGCCGTCGACGCCGACGAGGGCTGGGAGCTCCCGGGCGGCGGCGAGGAGTGGGGCGAGTTCGAAGCCTACGACGCGGGTGAGGACGCGGGCGAGTCTGGAGAGGCCCAGCCCGAGGACAAGCCCGAAGCCAAGCCCGAGCAGCCCGAAGCCGAGGCCGGCCCCGAGCCCCCCGCCGAGGGCGACGCGCTCATCGACGCCGAGGACGGCAAGCTCCTGCGTCGCATGCTCCGCGCGTCCACCTTCGGCCCCGACGACCTGCCCAAGAGCGCCACCGGCATGCTGCGCGGCGACGACGGCAGCTGGGCGATCTTCGCCTACCCCAACTACGACGCCGCCGACATGTTCACCGGCGTCGACTTCCTCGAAGAGACCACCGCCTACACGGGGGTCGACGAGCCGGGAGTCAGCGCCGCCGACAAGAGCCGCGTCTACGTGGGTGAGCCCACGGTCTACGCCACGACCTTCATCCTCTTGCAGGAAGAGTGGCCCGTGGTCATGGGCATGGCCGCCCTGGTCGTGACCGCGTTCGTATTCTGGCAGGTGCGCAGCTTCGGCCAGACCCTCGTGACCCTCTCGCCGCTGCTCCTGGCGATCTGGTGGACCTTCGGGATCCTCGGCACCTTCGGCCTCAAGCTCAGCGTGCTCAACGTGCCGATCCTCCCGGCGATCCTCGGCATCGGCGTGGACAACGGGGTCTACCTGACCGCCGCGATCCGCCGCGGACCGAGCACGAACACGGGCCTGCACCGGAGCGTCGACGAGACCGGCCAGGCGATCCTCGCCGCGACGATGACGACCATGGTCGGCTTCGGGGCCTTCTTGTTCTCCGACAACGGGGGCCTGCGCAGCATCGGCGAGCTCGCCGTCATCGGCATCGTGGCCACGGCGATCGCGGCCATGCTCGCCGTGCCGACCATCTCGGCCCTGCTCCAGCGCCGCCGCGACCGGCTCGAGAACGGCAACGGGCGTAGCTGAGCTTCAGCTCAGCTCATCTGCTCGGCGATCCACTTTTGGGTAAACGCGGTGGTCGCCCGGTAGCTGCGCTTGACCTCCTCGACGACCTGCTTTTCGATCTTGCCGCCGACGAAGGCGACCCCGCACTTGCAGTGGGCCGTCCAGATCCGGCGCAGCCGCTTGTCGCCGATCGCCTCGAGGCGGTAGGTGCCCCGGGTGTCGAACTTGTCGGCGAAGAAGTTGGGGATGGTCACGACCTCCATGGCGTTGTCCCGGGCCCGCCACACGTTGCGCTCCTCGTAGGCGATCGCGCCGCCGACGAGCTTTTGCAGGGCCGGGGGCACGTCGCGCTTGGGGGTCAGGCGCTGGACCCGGTGGATGACCTCGCTGTCGCCCTCGCCCTCGCGGCGAAACTCGAGCAGCTCGTGCCCGATGTCGAGGGCCTTCCACAGCGCGGCGTTGTAGGCCTCGCTGAAGAACATGGGCCAGTAGCGCTCGGGCGTGGTCGCAAACTCGTCGACGATCTCGTACTCGATCATGGGTCTAGGTCGATGCTGGGGGGGTCGCTCTCGGGGGGCGCTTCGCCGTCGAGGTCGATGGCGTCGGCGTGGGTGCTGGGGTCGCGCATGAAGGTCGCCAGGGCGATGGCGCCGACGAGCTCACCGTACCAGAGGGTGCACGCGCGGATGAGGAAGGTGGAGGCGACGGCGACGGACTCGCCGACGCCCACGGCCATGCGCGCCACGAGCACGCCGAGGGAGCCCTCGGTCGCGCCGAGGCCTCCGGGCAAGAACGACAGGGCGCCGATCAGCGTGGTCGCGGACCACAGGAACACGCACAGCAGCACGCTCGCCTCGACGCCGGGGAAGGCCGTCAGGATCAGCCAGTAGCCGATGCACTCGAGGCCCCAGCCGACCACCGAGATCGCGCTGAGGATCACGAGGTAGCCCAGGCGCAAGAGCACCGCGGAGCTGTCGACGAGGCCCCGGGCCTTCTCGGCCAGGTTGCCGACCACGGGCAGCTTGGCGAGCAGGTCGAGCAGGCCGCCGAACAGCCGGGGCGTGCCCAGGATGACCACGCCGATGATCACCAGGACCAGGGCGGCGAGGATGTGCGGCAGGTAGGCGCTCGCGCCCGAGACCCCGAGCAGACCGAGCAAGGCGAGCAGCACCAGGGCGATGAGATCGCTGAGCCGGTCGGCCACGACGACCATGGCCGTGCGCGTGAAGGGCACGCCGTTGCTCGCCCGGAGCAGGGCGCTGCGCAGGACCTCGCCGACCTTGCCGGGGGTGACGGACATGCTCAGCCCCGCCAAGTAGATCTGCAGCGAGCGCGGCAAGCTCAGCTCCGTGGCCTCGTGCAGCCCCCCCGAGCCCCCGCGCACGTCGAGCCAGCCCAGCGCCAGCTCCCACTTCCAAAAGCGGAGCAGGTAGTTGATCGAGGACAGCAGCAGGGCCAGGCCCACGGCGGGCCAGGCGAAGTCGGTGAGGCTGGCGGCGATCTCCCGGGCGTCGAAGACGAGCAGGGCGACGACGTAGACGAGCACGCCCACGGCCACCCCGACCAGGGTGCGCCGGAGCAGGCGGCTCACCGACGCGCCCCCGCCCCCTCGCCGTACCAGCGCTGCGTCCACAGCGTGGCGAAGGGACCGGGCACCCGCGCCGGCAGAGCTGCCCGGGGACCGGAGTTGGTCAGGCGCTGGTGCTGGGTGCGGATGCTGGAGATGGCCCGGTCGGCGAGGCGCTTGGGGGAGCGACCGACCGGGCGCGGTCGGGCGACGCTGCCGTCGAGCTGCGGCCACCGCCCGGGGCTCTCGCAAAACTCTGGCGCGGGGGTCTGGCCGGCGCGCGCGAGGCCGAGGGCCTCGCTCAACCACCGATCGAGGCGCTCGAGCTCGCCGCGCTTCCACGCCCGCGCGAGCTCGGGGACGCCCAGGACCCGAGCGGGGCTCACGAGCTCACCGGCGAGGTCGGGCAAGCGCCCCTGCTCGACCCGCGCCCTCGTCCGCGAAGGGGCGACGGCGTCTTCGGGCTTGGGCGCGAGGGCGCCGGCCCAGGTCGCGTCGAGGACGACGCTCGTGCTCGCAAACACGGCCCCGAGCAGCTGCTCGCCGACCAGGCGCGCCCTCGCAGCGCGGGCCTCGGCGGGCTCCGTGCCCCGCGGGCTTCGGCCCAAGAGCGCGCTCGTGCGACGGGTCGCCCCGCGCTTGGGGCCGTCGAGATCGACCTCGCAGCGCAGGGCGAGCTGCTCGCTGAGCAACGCCATGGGCCCGTCCCAGCGCGCCGCCGGAGGGCGCCCGCGCAGCTTGGGTGCGCTCGCCGGATGGGCCCGAAACAACATCGGCATGACCGCGACGAGGCTCGAGCCGAGGAGCTCCCGGGGCACTCGAGCCGGGCGCGCAGCCCCCTCGACCCGCAAGCCCACGCGCCGATCCCCCCCGGGCCAGCGCATCCGCCCGTCCGCGAGGCCGGCCTTGCGTAGGCTCGCCTCGCCCGCGTCCGCGTCGCCCAGAGTCAAGATCGTCAGCGGCCCGCGCTGCCCCGTCTCGAGGGCGTCGATCAACCCCCGCAACACCCACGGCGTGACCGTGAGCCCGGCGGCGGGACCCTGAGCGAGGACCGCGAGGGTCACCGGTCGGCGCCGGGGCAGGGTCGGCAGCAAGCGCTCGACGATGGCCCGGGCGGCCTCCCGCGGCGCGTTGGGATCGCAAGCTCGGACCTGGATCGGGGCGGGCACGCTCGCCGGAGCATAACGGGGGACCTCGCCCCGAGCCAGCCGCCCGAGGGACTGGCTAATCAAAGTCGATGATCATCGTGGACGACTCGTCGGGCTGCGGCTCGTCCCACAAGGTGGGCGCGCTCGCCGGGCCGTCGTCGTCTTCGACGCTGATCTCGAAGGGATCCGCCTCCCGTGGCTTTTGGGTCGGGGGCGAGGACACGGGCGGCGTCGGGCTGAGCGGCTCGGCGATGCGGCGCTGGCTGTCCGAGGCACTCGCCGACGCCAGCGGACCGGTGCCGACGTTCGGGGTCTTGGGCACGGGCGCTGCGGGCTGGGGGCTGGGCTGGGGGCTGGGCTGCGACGGCGCTGCGGCTGCGCCACGGGGCTGGCACAAGCGCCAAAAGCGGATCGTCTTGGCGCTCGCGCCCGTCAGCCGAATCAGCTCGTCATCGGCGAGGCGAGGCAGCAGATCGACGTAGCGACCCAGGGCGCGGTTGACCTCGTCGACCTGCGCGCGGAGGCCTTCGACCACGGGCTTGGTCACCCGCGCGAGCCGCCCGAGCTCCTCGTCCGAGAGCCGCGAGAACAGGTCGAGGTAGGGGACCAGGCGACCAGCCTGACTCGCCGAGCTCGACGAACTCGAAGCGCCCGGCGAGCCCGAAGCGTTCGACGAGCTCGCCGCGCGCCGTTGGGCCGTCTGCTCGCGGTTGCGCGCCTCGATTTCCGCCCGGCTCATGCGCTTGAGCGCGATCCGTCCGAGAGTTCCGTCGCTCGTATCGTCGTTGGGCATGGGGGGCTCAGCCGTGTCGCGCCAGCTCCGCTCACTGTAGCGGGCGCAAGCCAAGGCACCAGTAATTGCCGAGGAGTTCGACTGAACTCGGGGGCGCGGTGCTCTGGTTCAGGATCGCGGATTCGCGGATTCAACGCAAGTTTGTCACGAGGGGCAGGCTTTCGCCGGGCCCCTGGTTCGACTCCGCCCGACCTCGGGGCCGAGCCCGACCCCGGCCCCTGCAGATCTGGCCGAGCCCGCGGGCAGGGTACCCTGGTGAGGCTCATGAGCGCGCACCTTTCGCCCGCGAACGCCAGCTGCCCAAAGGTCATGGCCGCGACCCTGGCCGTGGCGGCGCTCGTGGGCATCAGCGGCTGCAGCGAAGAGCCGGCCTGCAACCTCGACGCGAGCGCCATCGCCATGCAGGTCTTCGTCATCGACCGCGACGAGGAGGTCGAGGTCGACGTGGTCCTCGAGGCCATCGAAGACGGCGCGTCCACACCCTTGGTGCTGTGCACCCAGGACGACGAGCTGACGGTCAACGGCGAGGCCATGAAGCTCGTCCGCGTGCTCGGGCAGCTCTATTACGTGGCGACCTTCGAGAGCGCCCAGGCCGAGTACAACGTCGAATTCACCCGCAAGAGCGCGACCCACGTGGCGACCGTCGAGCCGCCGCCGGGCTTCACCATCGACGCGCCGGCCCTGGACTCGAGCCACTCCCGGAGCGCCGACCTGGCCGTGTCGTGGTCGCCGGCGTGGGACGGGCAGCTCGCCGAGGTCGCGGTCGAGGACGCGATCGGCTCGACCTGCATCGACGGCCTCGGCGTGCACGACGACGTCGAGGACGACGGCGAGCACGTGTTCGAGGCCGGGCGACTCACCGGCATGGACGCGGCCTGCGAGGTCGACCTGGTCATCACCCGGGCCAGCGCGGGCGTCGTGCCCAGCGAGCTCCACCCGCGCAGCGACATCTTCGCCATCGTCAGCCGCCGCCGGCCCTTCCTGTCGAGCCCCTGAGGCCGGCGATCCCCGCTCGGATGGCGGGGCCTGGGCGGGCCCGGTAGACCTGTGCCCGCGGATGCTGCACAGTCAGGCCGTGGCGACCGAAGACCAGCCCGGAGATCAGGTTGACGAGGGCGAGCCCCGCTCCCGCTTTCGCCTGGGCAAGAAGTGGGGGCTGCGCCTGCGCGTGGCGATCTACGTCCCGCTCCTGGTCTTCTTTGGCTGGCGCGCGGTCGAGCGCTTCCAGGCCGGGGCCGAGGCCGCGGATCAAAACTTCCGCAACCAGGTCCAAAACCGCCTCGCCTCGCCCCCCGACGTGATCATGCTGCCCAACGGCGAAGCCATGCGGGTGATCTCCGAGGACCAGGCCGAGGCCCTGGGCGTCGAGCTGTCCCCGGAAGCCCAACCGACCGCCCAACCGACCGCACAGCCGACCGCCCAGCCGACCCAGCCCTGAGCGAGGGAGCCCACGATGGATCGAAAGACCTTCCACACCCAGTCCTCCGCCGCCCTGCGCCACATCGACGAGATCCTCGGGGACCTCGAGCACGACGAGCTCGACGTCGACCTGGCCGGCGACGTGCTGACCCTCGCCTTCGCCGGCGGCGATCAGTTCATCATCAACGCCCACTCCGCGGCCGAGCAGGTGTGGATGGCCGCGGGCACGACCGCGTGGCACTTCGACTGGGTCCCGGACAGCGGCAAGTGGATCGCCCGCAAGACCGACGAGGAGCTGATGGCGACGGTCAGCCGCGTGGTCGGGGCCAAGCTCGGCCTGGCCGTCGAGCTGTGACCCGAGCCGAGCCAGCGCGCGGGGGCAGGGCGGCCGCGCTCGTGTCCGCGACCTGCGTCGCCGCCCTCGGCTGCGCGCCCATCGACGTCGAGTCGACGGTGCGCCTCGACCCGCCGAGCCCCGCCCAAGAGGCCGCGCCCGTCGTCGTCGGCGGACCCCAGCGCGTGGCCACGGACTTTCGCGTCGAGTTCATCCAGCTCGGCCCGCGCCTGCTCGTCGACGTCCGCGAGCTGCCTCGCTGCGCCCAGGCCCGCCACCAGGCCGTGCTCCGGGTCGAGACCATCGAGCGCAGCAGCCGGGGCTTCGTCGCCTGGGACTTCGGCCTGGGCACCGTCGCCGGGGGCTTCGCGGCCTTCGCCTTCGCCCGGCCCAACGCCTTCGGCAACCGCCTCATCGACGACCAGGGCCGGGTCGTCTACGACAACACCGCGGCGTGGCTGACCGGGGGAGCCTTCGCCACGCTCAGCGCCATCTTGCTCAGCGCCGGGGTCGTCAACGCCCTGCGCGCGCGGGACAGCGTGCGCTACGCGGAGGCCCGCGAGGTGCTCCTCGATCCCCCCGGGGCCTGCCCCGACCGCGACCCCAAGGGCGAGCCCGCCAGCGACCGACGCCTGCGCCTGCGCCTGCTCGACGAGGGCGGCGAGGCCCTCGAGCTCGAGGCCCAGACCGACGCGAGCGGCCGGGCGGCCTTCGTGCTCCCGCCGTGGCCGGGCGAAGCCCAGGGCAGCGTCCCGGCCGTCCTGGAGATCGGGGTCGCCGACGCGGACTCGGGGCAGTGGGAAGAGCGCGTCCCGAGCTTCCGCCTGCGCGCGCCGTGGTCGGGGCCCCCGAGCTCCCCCGACGCCCACGCCGGGGTCGCCGACACCCGCGAGGAGGGCAGGGAGTGAGCGCGACCCGCTACTTCGTCGGCCTGGGCAGCAACCTGGGCGATCGCCTCTCGACCCTGCGCCGCGCCCTCGCCGAGCTGGCCGCGCTGCCCAGCAGCCACACCGTCGAGGCTTCGAGCGCCTGGGAGACCCACCCCGTCGGTCCGGGTACGGGTCCTTTCCTCAACGCCATCGCCGAGCTGCACTCGAGCCTCGACGCGCCCGCCCTGCTCGCCGAGCTGCTGACCATCGAGCGCCGCCACGGCCGGCTCCGACGGGAGCGCTGGGGCGATCGAACCCTCGACCTCGACATCTTGTTGGCCAAGCAAAACGGGGTCTGCGTCCGCGTTTCGAGCCCCAAGCTGGAGCTCCCCCACCCCCGCATGTTGGGTCGCGACTTCGTACTCGCACCCCTCGCCGAGCTCGCGCCCACCCTCGACCTCGACGGCCGCAGCTGCACGCAGCGCCTCGGCGCCCTGCCCGTGGGCGAGCGCACGATCATCCGCCGCCTCGACGAGCAGCTGTGGGCGCCACGCTCTGCTAAGTTGGCCCGACCGGGCGGGTAGCTCAGGTGGTTAGAGCACCGTGTTTACACCGCGGGAGTCGCAGGTTCGAGTCCTGTCCTGCCCATTGACGGTCGCCATGAGTGACCGTCTTTTCATTCGGTGCATGCCCGCCAGAGCTCGCGGCCGAAAACGCCGCGATGGCAGCGAAGCCGATCGGACATAGTTGCGCGAGTAGGCGGGATGCGAAATTCAGCGATGGTGGAGAAGACCGACGACGACCTCCTCGTCGACTGGCGCGAGGGCGACCGGCGCGCGGGCAAGGCCCTGTTCGAGCGCTACTACGACGCCATCAACCGCTTCTTTCGCAACAAGGTCGGCGCCGCCGAGGCCCAGGACCTCGTCCAAAAGACCTTCCTGGGTTGCCTCGAGGGCTTCGAACGATTCCGAGGCGATGGGGAGTTTCGCACCTGGTTGTTCGCCGTCGCCTACCGCCAGCTGTGCAAGCACTACCGGGCCCGCAACCGCGAGCAGGAGCGCTTCGACGTCGGCGAGGTGACGGCCCGCGACGTCGACCCAACCCCGAGCCGGGTCTACGCCAAGCTCCGCGAACAACGCCTGCTGCTCGAGGCCCTGCGTCGCATCCCCGTGCCCATGCAGGTCGCCCTCGAGCTGCGCTACTGGGAGCAGATGACCGACGTGCAGATTGCGCAGGCGCTCGACATGCCCCTGGGCACCTTCAAGAGTCGACTGCGCCGCGCCAAGCAGCTCCTCGCCGAGGCGATCACGGAGATCTCGAGCTCCCAAGACGAGCTGCAGAGCACCCTGGGCAACCTCGACGGGTGGGCGGAGCAGCTGCGCGAGCTGGCCCTGGGCAGCGACGAATCAGACTGAGCTGGGCTGGGCTGGGTTGGGCTGATTTGGGCCGCCCAGAAAAAATCGAAAAAGAGTTAATCGTTATTCGGGGGCCCGGTACATCCCACGCAAAGGCAGTCAAAGGAACGCTGCCGGAGCAACGGGATGATGAAGAAATTCGGAAGTGTGGTGCTGTGTTCGTTGGCCCTCGTCGCGTGCGAGATCGACGGTGAAGAATTCGAAGACTTCGAGGCCGCGGAGGCCAACGCGGGGGGCGCGAGCGAACAGGCCGCGGGTCAGGGCGTCCAGGCCCCCGAGGGGCAGGGCCCCAGCGTCCACAGCACCGACTACGACGACTTCGTCGACTGCCCCGGCGTCAACCGGCTGATCGGCGTGCTCGAGGACAGCGCGGTCAACGGCTGCGAGCCCAGCTTGATGCCGCCGGACTGGGTCGCCTACCCCCTGTTCGAGGAAGGCTCCCCGGAGCTCACCAGCCTCGGCTCGGCGCCCGGCGACCTCGACCGCTTCTGCGCCTACGACTACACCGGCCCGAGCTCCCAGCTCGTCGCCGACCCCACGCTGTACGAGGCCATGCTGACGGAGATCGACATCTGGGGCGACATGAACGTCACCTCCGTCGCGGCCGACTGCCGCGGCCAGTTCGCCCAGGCTGACCTCTACGACCAGAACGTCACCGACGCCCTCGCCGACGCCTTCATGGAGAACATCGGCTGGGACATGGGCGCGTCGGCGGTCGGCACCGGGACCGGCCGAGACGACGTGGACGTCGCCGTGGTCGACACCCTCTCGCAGGACGCGGCCGACTCGGCGCTGATCCTTCCGGTCAACTACCACGGCCAGTACATGGCCGACATCATCGACGAGATCACCTGCCCCGACACCGCGACGAACTGCCACACCGAGATCCACCACACCCTCGGCATGCCGCGCACCGACGCCGACAACTTCATGCCCAACTGGTCCAACGGCGGCGAGCACGGCACGCAGGGTGACGTGGCCATGGGCATCTACGAGGCGGTCGCGGAGTGGGTCGACCGCCGCGACGTCGTCGGCGGGACGGACGTGCCCCACCGCCTGGTCATCAACCTCAGCCTCGGCTGGAACCGCGACGCGCCCCTGGCCGAGTCCCTGACCCGCGGCCCGGGCAAGGCGCTCTACGAGGCCCTGCAGTACGCCTCGTGCCAGGGCGCCATCGTGGTCTCCGCGGCGGGCAACAACACCGACGAGCTCTGCGAGGAGCAAGACCCCCTCTCGCCCGCCTCCTTCGAGTCCTACTACGCCCCCAGCGCGGCCAGCTGCTCGCAAAAGGGCTTCGAGGCTGACGCGGCCTACACCGCCAACTACCCGATCCACGACGCGGGCCCCGGGCGCCTGTTCACGCCGCCGCTGGTCTGGGCCGTCGGCGCCGTCGACCAGCACGACCGGCGCACGGCCAACTCCCGCCTCGACGGCATCCCCCGGCTCGTCGCCCTCGGCCAAAACGGCATCGTCGCCGACGCCTTCGGCGACCCGCTCACGGGCAGCTCCGTGTCCACGGCCGTCGCCGCCGGTGCGGCCGCGCTGCTGTGGTCCTACCGCCCCGAGCTGCGCCCCTACGAGATCATGAACACCCTCTACGACACGGGCTGGGACACGGGCATGACCGCCGACTTCCCCACCGCCACGGACGTCCACCGCATCTCGGTGTGCGGCGCCCTGTCCGACGCGTGCACCGGCCAGCCCAGCTGCCCGTCCAACCTGTGCACCGTGGCCGCCCAGCCCGCCGACGGCAACATGGGTGACTTCGAGACCGCGGTCAACGACGTGCTCGCCCTCACCACCGTCACCGACATCACCATCCCCGTCGGCTCCGGCATGTGCGAGCCCGACCTGCTGACCAACCTCGGCGACCCCCAGCCCCAGACCCCGATCTGCGCGCGCTGCAACCTCTTCGTCCCCGCTGGCGGCGTGGCCGATGACGACAAGCTGCACATGACCATCGACACGGAATACCAAGGTGATGGCATCACCAGCGTCGAGGTCACGACCTTCGACAGCGACGACGACCCGACGACCTTCTGGCTCAGCCCGCAGGCCCTCATCGACCTCCAGGCGCAGACCGGCGACGAGGTCCTGCGCATCAGCCTCGAGGCCCCCGACGCCGTCCAGGGCACCATCGAGTTCACCATGGACAGCGGCCAGGTCCAGGAGAACGACATCACGGTCCTCGCCATCTGAACGAAACCTCTCTGCGGCTAGGGACCCCGCCCCTGCCGCCGCTCACAGGCCGAGTGCTCGCGCTCGGCCTGTTTGCGTTCTTCGCCCAGCTCGCGCATGCGCACGGCTGGGCTCAAACACAGAGTCGTCGCGGACTCGAGGCGCGCTTGCAAGGCCGCCTCTCGACCGCTGATCCCCGCCAGCTCCCAGCTCAACACCCGGCCGTCGAGGCTGTGGGTCACGAAGGCTTCGCGCGCGCGCACGGGCAACACCCCGAGGACCGCGTCGCCGTGGGGCAGGGGCACGCTCGGAGTCCCCGGCACATCCAGGCTCCACAGCCGCGCGGTGCTGTCGTCGGACACGGTGACCACGCGCTGCTCGTCGACGAAGGCCCCCGCCCACAGCTGCTCGCGGTGCCCCTCGAGGCTGGCGAGCAGCTCGCCGTCGGCCACGGACCACAGCTTCGCCGTCCCGTCGAAGGAGGTCGAGAGCAGGCGCTCGCCCGTGGCGTCGAAGCTCACGGACCAGACCTGGTTGTCGTGGGCGCTGAAGGTCTGCACGCGCTCGATGGTCTCGCCCACGCGCCACACGGCGACCCGGCCGCTGTCCATCGCGCCGGCCCACACCCCGGGCTCGGGGCTGCGCGCGAGGTCGTTGATCCGGGCGCCCTCGAAGGTGTCGCGGGCGAGCTCCCGGCCCTCGTCGACCTGCCACAGGCGCAGGCTCCCGTCCCGACCCGCGCTGAGCAGGCGGCCGGCGCTCACGAAGGCGACGCGCATGACGAAGTCCGTGTGGCCCTCGAGGGTGCCCTCGAGGCTGTGGTCGCGGGCGTCCCACAGGCTCACGCGGCCGTCGAAGGAGGCGACGGCCAGGCGCGCGCCCGCCGGGTCGAAGGCCAGGTCCCAGACCTTGTCGCGGTGCGCCTCGAAGCGCTCGAGGACCCCGACCCCGCCTTCGCCCGCGTCGAAGCGCCACCACGCGAGGGTTCCCATGGCCGTCCCCGCGACGATCTCGGCGCTCGAAGGCGCGAGGGCCAGGGCGGTGATCGGCGCGTCGCCGACGACGACCCGGCCGAGGGCGCCGCCGTCGAGGTTCGCGCGCTCGAGGGAACCTTTGCTGGTGCCCGCCACGACCCAGCGCCCCTCGGGGTCGACGGCCATGGACCCCAGGCGGCCGGCCGCCCGCATCAACTCGACGCTGGGCTGCTCCGCCGAGCGATCCCAGATGCGCAGCTCCCCGTCGTACCCGCCGGTCGCCAGCCACCGCCCCTGGCGGTCGGTCGCGACCGAGAACACGGAGATCGGGTGGCCGGTGTAGACCTTCGGCGCGCGCTCGTTGGCCGTCGACCACTCCCGCGCGCTGCCGTCGAAGGAGCCCGAGAACAGGCGCTCGCCCGTGGTGTTGAAGGCCAGACTCCAGACCCCGTCGCGGTGCCCGGACAGCGGCTCGAGCTCGGGGCTGGGTGCGCCCCCCCTCGGCCGGGTCGGCACCTCGCGCACGAGCCCGATCGCGCCCAGGACCGTGCCCGCCGCGACCGCGCCGCTCGCCAGGCTGGTCTCGAGCGAGGAGATGGGATCGCCAAAGCGCGCGAGCACCTCGGCCCCGCCCTCGTCCAGCGGGCCCGCGCTCGTCGTCCGCCACAGCCGCAGCGTGCCGTCGTCCGAGCCCGAGGCCACGGCGTAGGTCGCCGACGGTCCCGCGCCCTCGGTCGCCAGGGTCTCGAGGAAGTAGATCGGCTGCTCGTGGCCCTCGAAGGTCGCCAGCAAGGCGCCGTCTTCGACCCGCCAGGCCCGGACTCGGGCGTCGTCTCCCCCGCTGAACACCACCGCCCCCGTGGGGTCGAAGGCCAGCGCGAACACCCGCCCGGGCTCGACCTCCAGGACCCTCGGCGGGCGGACCCGGGCGCCCGGGTCGAGGCTCGCCGGCATCTGCGTGAGCTTGATGGTCCCGTCCATGGACGCGGTCCCGAGCAGGGCGCCCGAGGGGTCGAAGCGCAGGTCGGTGATCTCCAGCTCGTGCTTGGCGATGACCTTGCTCAGCTCGGGCTCGTCGACGGACCACAGCCGGACCTCGCCGTCCTTCGACCCCGAGACCAGCCGGCGCCCGTCGGGGCTGAGCGCGAGGTAGTCGATGGGCGCCTCGTGCTGAACGATCCGCTCGCTCGCGCCGGTGGCCGTCGACCAGCGGCGCACCGTCCCGTCGAAGGCGCTCGTATAGAGCGTGTCGCCCTCGGGGGAGAACACCATCCACGTGATCAGCCCGTCGTGCTCCCGGGCCACGACGTGGCTGAGCGGATAGTTGAGGATCTCGTTGGCCGCGCTGACCCAGGCCTCCCCGCCCCGCGCCTCGCCCTCGACCTCGCGCAGCAAGGCCGCGGCGACGGTGGGGTCCTCGCGCTCGGCCGCGCCCTGCTGGGGGCGGTAGCGCCGGAACACGCTCATGCGCGTGGCGTCCCGGGAGCGCTCGGCGTCGGCGCTGACCTGGCGAAAGCTCCGCTCGCGCTCGAGCTCGAGCAGCTCCTCCGTCAGGGCGCTCCAATAGCGCTGGCGCGCGTTGTCCTGCAGCTCGCTCGTCGCCAGGGTCGTCGACGCGAGCAGCACCGCCCCGACCGCGGCCGCGCCCAGGCCGGCCTCGAGCAGGCGCCGACGTCGGGCGATGGGGTCGTTGGCGAGGGCGTCGAGGAGCGCCCGCATGCTCGGCCAGCGATCGGCCGGATCGGGCGAGAGCCCGCGCAGGACTCGCTCGCGCAGCCAGCTCGGGACCTCCCGGGCGCGCTCGGGGGGCGGCTCGGTGATCCGCCGGTGGTTGACCGCCACGATCAGGTCCGCCAGGCCCAGGCCCGCGTAGGGCCGCCGGCCGTAGAGGCCCTCCCACAGCGCGACGCAAAAGGCGAACTGATCGGTGCGCTCGTCCGTGGGCTCGCCCGCGAACTGCTCCGGCGCCATGTAGGCCGGCGTGCCCATGATCGCGCCGGTCTTGGTCAGCGGGGTGTCGAGGTTGCTCGCCGACACCCCCGCGCGGCGCTCTTGGACGACGTGGGCGATGCTCGAGGTCTGCTCGGCCTCGCTGCTGAGCTCGAGGGCGTGGGCCAGGCCGAAGTCGGCCACGCGCACGCGCCCGTCCTCGCCCACGAGCACGTTGTCGGGCTTGAAGTCGCGGTGGACGATGCCCGCCTCGTGGGCCGCCGCCAGGCCCTCGCCCGCGCCGAAGAACAGCGCCATGAGCTCGGCCTGATCGCGCTTGGGGTTGTCCCGCAGCCAGCCGCGCAGGCTGTAGCCCTTGACGTACTCCATGGCCACGAACACCTGGCCCTCGTGGGTGCCGACCTCGTGGACCGTGACCACGTGCGGCGAGTTGAGCCGGGCCATGGCCTGGGCCTCGCGCTGCAGCCGGGCCTGCGCCTCGGCGTCGCCGTGGTCGCGGCGCAGCAGCTTGACCGCCACGCGCCGGTCGAGCTCCTCGTCGTAGGCGAGGTAGACCACGCCCATGCCCCCGGCCCCGAGCTCGCGCACGACGATGAAGCGACCGATGCGGATCGGGGTGACCTCCTCGTCGGGCTCCCCGAACAAGGCCGCCTCGATCGCGGCCTTTTGCCGCCGGGTCTCGATGCCGCGCTCGACACCGGCCTTGGCCGATGGCCCGGCCTCGACGGCTCTGTGCGTCGGATCCGGCTGCCCGCTCGGCCGGCCCTTGCCCTCATCCTCGACGTCCATGGCGAGCGGCGGCTATCATAGGTGCCGCGCGATGATCGGCAAAGACGACACGCAGGCGCCGCGGCGACCCTCGACGCTGGTTCGGGTCGCGGCCCAGACCCTCCCCGCCTTGCTCGCGGCCGCGAGCGCTGCCTGCGTCCCGCGTCCCGAGCCGGAGCAGTGCGAGGCCCTCGCTGACCACATCGTCGCCCTGAGCCGGGCGAGCCAGGAAGGCCGCGCCGCAGACATCGCCGCGACCGTGGCCGAAGAGCAGCGCGAGGCCCTGGTCGAGCGGTGCAAGAGCGAGGGCACCCGCCGCGAGGTCAGCTGCGTGCTCGAGGCGACCTCCCTCGAAGCGATTCAAGGCTGCGCGCCCCGAGATTGAGGTCGCAGCATGGCGGCCCGTGTCCGTGCTACTAGCGGACCATGCACCACGCAGCCCCCTCTCGCTCGGCCCTGACCACCGCGGCCCTCGCCCTCGCCCTCGCCCTCGCCGCGAGCGCCTGCGGCATCAAGGAGAAGGTCCAGCAGCGCGTCCAGGAGGAGGTCGCCGAGAAGGTGATCGAGGTCGCGGGCGGCGGAGACATCGACGTCGAGACCCGCGACGGCAAGGTCTCGATCAAGGGCAAGGACGGCGAGGAGGTCCACATCGACGGCGAGAAGGGCACGCTGACGGTCAAGGACGCCGACGGCAAGGTCTACGACTACGCCCAGGACAAGGACGGCAGCGCCACGCTCAAGGGCAGCGACGGCCTCGACGCCCAGGTCAGCCAGACCGAGGTCCCCAAGGACTTCCCGCTGAAGGTCCCGGCCAAGGCCGTCACCGTCGCCCACCGCGTGCAGTCCCCCGACGGCACCCTGGCCTTCCAGCTCGCCTTCGAGTCCTCCGCCGGCGACGTCGAGGCCACCGCCAAGGTCATCCAGGCCGCCTTCGAGGGCAAGGGGATGAAGGTCGAGCGCACCGAGGTCACCGGCCCCGAGGGCAAGCTCATCAACCTCGCGGCGGTCAACGAAGCGAGCAAGCTCCAGGCCTCGGGCATCGTCGCGACGGAGCGCAGCGACGCCGGGGACAAGGTCAACGTGCTGATGACCTGGACGGACACCTCGAACAAGAAGGCTGGCTGAGCGGCGCGTCCGAGCATCGCACGAACCGATCCTTCGTGATCAAAATTGGGCGAGGCCGTTCCCATGGAATTGCCTCGCTTCGTGTTTGAATCGTTGCGCGCCGACGCGACCGAGCGCCCGCGAAATTTTCCCCGAAGACCTCGAATCTCTGGCCCCAGGCGCGCTCGTCTCCCGAGCCCGATCCCCCAAATGACTTTGGTCCGCGCGCGCGAAGCCTGCTACGATCGAGTCGTCGCTTCAGGCACCCGGACCAGGAGGTGTGCATGATCGAAACCCAAAACCCGATCCTTCTCCCCTTCCGCATCCAAGCGGTGTCTTCCTCGGAGGCCGCGAAAGGAGGCCCCTTCTAGGCTGAGCGCGACGGGTCGAGTTCTGGGCTAAACATGGATGGACGCCTGGACAGCCCAGGCTCTCTCCGCTCAGCTCGGGATCGTCGCTCTCCGATCAACACCCCCAGCGCGGGCCCCGAGTGATGGGTGCGCCCGCGAATCCGGCGCCTCCGCGCCCCCGGAGCCCTCTCTTCGGGGTACCCCGGTGACGTCGCGCTCCTCGACAACACCCGGCCGTTCCGGCCAGCGCGCCAGCCTTCCCGCGAGCTCTTCGTGGCGCGTCATTTCTCCCCGAGGTCCTGCGGGAGCCTCGAACACGACAGAACCGGACTTGCCCGAAGCGACCCGAAGGCCGCCCAGATGCTGGGCGGTCTTCGTCAATTCTTCGGGCGTCAGTACAAGAGGCACACGCCCACGGACTCGTAGCCGGCAGGCGCCTCGCCCTCTTCGAAGAAGGGGATGCACTGGCTCTCTGGGAGCTGACACGTCGGATCGGCGATGTCGCAGTAGTTCGTGCAGCAGTTCTCGCCGCAGGGGCTGGACTCTCCGCTCGCGCAGTACAGGCCCCACGCGCAGTCCGACTGCACCCCGCACCCCTCACCGACGCCCGCGTAGACCTCCGACTGGACGCAGGTAAAGAAGGTCATCCCGTCGACTTCCTCCCAGTGACAGATGGCACCGTCCTCTGGGCAGTCTTGCAGCAGCGGGTCGCAGTCGCCCCCGTACCCGCCCGTGGTCTCGGACTCCGAGTCCGACTCGTCGGTCGTGTCCTCGCTGCTCGTCTCGGTCGTGTCCGTGCCCGTGCCCGTGCCCGTGTCCGTGTCCGTGTCCCCGGTGCCCGTCTCGGTCTCCGACGACTCGGCGACGCAGATCCCCGAGAGGCACTGGAGGCCTTCGTCGCACACCCCACCGCTCGTGCACGGGCAGGTCTCCGCGCCCACGGGGCAGCCCGTCTCGGCCTCGTCGGCCGCGTCGTCGTTGGAGTCGGAGGTGCTGAAACAACCCGCGAGCAGGCCGAGACAGCCCGCCGCGCACAAGAAAAGCGCTCGCTTCATGGCCGGGATGATAGCCACGAGCGGAGCGCTTGCCGACCCAGCTCGGAGGTCAGCTCGAAGATCAGCCCGTGGTCTCGGCCGGAGCCTCGACGGGAGGCTGCTTGGTCGGGTCAGCGGGCACTGCCTCGCGCGTATTCGGGAACACGAACATCTGGTCGTCGATCTCGACGTTGACCTCGAACTTCGTGATCTCCTCGGTGAGCTCGAGCAGGCCGGTGACCGAGCTGCGCTTTTTCATCGCAAACTGGTAGCCGTTCTTGGCCTCGTAGCCCTCGGCGTAGGCCTCGAAGGGCATCTCGCCCATGGCCGTGACCTGCTTGCTCTTCATGAAGCTGAGCAGCCCGGTGGTGGTGTCGAAGCCCATGGTCACCGGGGGCCCGTCGGCCTCCGACACCAGCTCGACCTCCCACACCTCGGTGCCGTCGTCGAGGGTCTGCTTGCCCTTGGTATTGGCCGCGGCGAAGTGCTGCTGCCAGTCGTGGGCCGGGAACATCGCCGAGTTCTGAATGTAGGACACGGCCTCCTTGCCCTCGAGCTTGCGCAGGCCGGAGATGGGATCTTCGGTCCACATCGTCTCGCCGTCGTAGCCGGCCCGGCTCATGCCCACGCCCTCGATGTTCTGCTCGAGGTAGAAGCTGCCGCCCTTTTTCCACCACAGCTTCGAGGTGCCCTCGAGCTTTTGCTTGCCGGTGTCGACGGTGCCCTCGATGAGGATGGACTCGAAGCTGGCGATGGCCTCGGCCCCGCCCGCGGCCTCGACGTGCTTGGCCAGCAGCGAGGCGCCCTCGGGCAGGTCCGGCTTGGCCGGGGTGTCCTCGGCCTCCTTGCCCGCGTCCTCGGGCTGCGCGTCGGCGGGGACGTCACTCTCGGCCTTGGCCGGGTCGTCCTTGGAGCACGCCGAGGTGAAGCTGAGGACACCGGCGAGGGCGACGAAAGAGAAGAGGGAGCGAGTTCGGCGGCTTCGGCGGGGACGCATCATGGCTGGCTCTCGTGTTGCGACGCGCGGAGGCTCGCGCGGGTCTGCGGAGGAATCAATCCCCGAGCTGGGGCGTGTCGGGGGTGCCGCGCAGCGCCGCCTCGAGGTGGGCGACGGCGGCGTCGTAGACGGGGTCCCGGCCGGCGGCGTAGTCGACCCGCGACTCCTCGACGCGGGCGTCGAGGGGCACGCCCTCGCCCTCGGCCGCCGTGCCCTTGGTGCTGTGGTAGTCGCCGACGACGTACTGGATGAGGCCCCCGTCGGGCAGGGTCTCGATCAGCGAGGGCAGGGCCATGCCCGCGCTCGGGCCCGCGCCGATCACCGTCACCCGGCCGACGTCGGCCATGCCCAGGGCGAAGATCTCCGAGGTGCTCGCCGTGCCCTCGTCGACGAGCACGACGATGGGACCGGCGAAGGCGTCGGGGTTGGCGTCGACCTTGAACTCCTGGTTGAAGTCCCGCATCTGCAGGCGGCCCAGGCTCACCGGGCGATCGACGAACAGCCGCGCCACGGGCACGGACATCGCCCCGACCCCGCCCGGGTTGCCGCGCAGGTCGAGGATCAGCGCCTCCATGCCGGACGCGCGCATCTGCTTGATGCCCTCGCGGATGCGCTCGACCATGGGCAGCATCCAGTAGTTGAAGGCGAGGTAGCCGATCTTCGCGTTCGAGTTCGAATCTGGAGCTGGAGCCGGCTCCGGGGGGCCGCCGGTCTCACCAGCCTCGCCGCCTTCGTCGGGCGCCGGGCTCGGGCTCGACTCGCCGACCATGCGCCAGCTGACCCGCGTGGGCAGGTCGCGGAGGTTGCCGAGGCTGATCCGCTCGCCCTCGGGCACGAAGCAGGGCGCGTCGACGGTGCGCTCCTCGCCGTCGGCGGTGAAGGTCAGGGACTTGGTCCCGTTCTCTGGGCAGCCGAGCATGACCCCGACGCTGCGCGCGATGGTGAACGCGACCTCGGCCTGGGAGCCGCCGTGCTCGTGGATCCGCGCGCTCACCCGCTCGGTGATGGTCGCCACGGGCTCGTCGCCGATGCGGGTCAGCACGGCGCCCCGGGGCAGGCCGCTGTCGTGGCCGTCGAGCTCGGCGTCGACGATGACCACGGCGCGCTCCTCAGACTTGGGCTCGACGGGCAGCCAGCGCACGGCGATGGGCACGACCGCGGGGCCTTGGGGCGTCGCGTCGATGGGGTCGGCGGCGGGCGGCGTGGCCGCGAGGTGGCTCTGGCCGAGCAGCCCGAGCAGCTCGTTGATCGCGGCGTAGGCCGCCGCCGTGTCGTCGCCGGCCTCGGCCACCTTCGCGCCGTAGGTCTCGCGCAGCGCCGGCCAGTCGAGGCAGCCCAGGGTCGGGTCGAAGTGCTTGTTGGCGACCGTCTTCCACACCTCGTCGAAGGCGGGCACGTGCGCGCCTTCGGGGAGCGCGGGCAAGGAGCCGTGGTCGAGGTCCGCCCACGAGCGGCAATTAGGCGTGTGCGGCGGGCCCTCGGCGTCCATGGACGCGAGGGTCTGCTCGGGCTCGGGGCGCGACCCCTTGCAACCTGGCGCGGGCGCGAGCACGGCGAGCGCACCCAGCGAGGCCAGGCCCAGCGCGACCTCCACCGCCCGAGGACGGTGACGGGTGCGATGGCGGCTCATTCGTAGGTGACGGCCTCGAGCGCGCCGAGGTCGAGGACGACGATCTCTTGCCGGCTCAGCTTGAGGATGCCCTCGCGCTGCATGCGATTGAGCGCCCGGGAGATCTCCTCGCGGACCGTGCCCAAGCGCGCGGCGACGGTGTTCATGTCGAGGGCGCGCGGGATCACGTGCGGCTTGCCCTGCTCGGCGCCGCTGCGGATGGCCAGGGTGTAGAGGAAGCTCGCCAGGCGGCGCTGCACCGAGCGCAGGGAGAGATCCAAGATCAGATCGATGAGCCGGTTGGCCCGGAAGGCCTGGTGCCGCATGAGCGCGAAGGCCATGACCTCCGACTGCGACAGCAGCTTGACCACGACCTCGGTGTCGAAGCGCCAGACCTCGCCGTCGCTCATCGCGAAGGCCGAAGCCGCGCACATGACGTCACCGGGGAGGAAGCCCTCGCCGATGAGCTTGCCGGGCCCCGCCAGGTACAGGATCTGCTCGCGGCCCTCGGACGAGATCAAGCTCAGCTTGAACTCGCCGGACTTGACCAGGAACAACCCGGGGCCGGGGTCACCGCGACGGAACACAGGGCGCTTGCGCTTGAGCTCGACCTTGGTCGCGCTCTGGCAAAACGCCGAGATGACCTCGTCGGGGACCTTGTCCCACCCGGCGTACGCCAACAAGTGGTTGCGGATCTCTTCTGCCTCTGCAGGCTCGATCGCCATGGCCGCGAGTGTAACGGTTTGCGAACGAGACGCCAAAGGGGCCGAGCGACCCGAGCAACTCAGCTCAGGATCCGACGCGCCGCCGCGACGGCGTGCATCAAGCCCAGCGCCCGGCCAGAACTGTCGCCACCCAGGGCGGCGATGTGCAGGGTCTCGTCGAGAACGCGGATCGTCTTGACCCCGAGCTCGCGCTGCTCACCGTTGCGCTTGATGCTCGCCTTGGCGCGACCCCGAGCGACAATCGGGGTGACCGCGGCCAACATCTCGAGATCCAGCTCCGTGTGGCTGTTGGAGACCAGCATCCCGCAGTCATCCGCGATCAGCACGACATCGAGAGCTGCCCGCTCGACGGCGCCGCTGAGGGCGAGCTCGAGGGCGTCTGCAGCCCTCTTGGACCGCTGCTTGCGGCGCTCGTGAACCCGACGACCGGGGCGGGGGAGGGGCGTGACGCGAAGAGGAGTGCGGGCGGAGGACTGCATGGAATTTCTCGTGGCTCGGAGCAAAGGGTGCTTGGAGAGCGGGTACGGACATATCCTACATGTAGGACAAGGTGCTCCACAAAAAGGCGGCGAAAGCTGGGACCGGGAGAATGTTCAGTTCGTTGTCCATGCGTGGACCCACGGACGGGCATCGGTCACCATGAAATTCGTGCGCGCCTCCCGTTGGTCTCCTCTCCTCGGCATCGCCCTGGGTGTGGTCGGCACCCTCGCGGTCCAGCGCGCTCAGCCCGCGTTGTTGCCCGACGCGCGCGCGGCCAAGCCCAAGGCCAGCCTCGACCGAGACAGCTTCCACGCGGCCCTCGACACCGTCCTCGACCGCTACGTCGAACCCGTGGACGCGTCGACGGTGCTGACCCGGGGGCTGCAGCACATGGTCGCGGGCCTCGATCCCTATAGCCACTACCTCAGCGCGGACCAGCGCGCGCTGGCCAAGAAGCGCCAGCGCCAGGGCGCGGAGGCGGGGCTGGTCACGACCTTGCACCGACGCGCGGACGGCAGCGCCCACCTCGAGGTGCTCGCGGTCCACCCCGAGAGCCCCGGGGCGCGCGCGGGCCTGCGACCCGGCGACGAGCTGGTGTCGATCCGCGGCCAGGCCTGCGCCTTCATGGCCAGCAACGTCGAGGCTCAGCTCGCCCTCGCCGGCGCGGTCGGAGAGCGGATCACCGTCGAGCTCGCCCGCCCTGGCGGGCGCGACGGCGTGGTCGCCCTCGAACTCGAGCTCGCCAAGCCCAAGCACGACGCCCTCGTCACCGGCGCGCTCGACCTCAAGGGCAACCACGCCGTCGCGCACATCACCATCGCCGCGTTCCGCAAGGGCACCGGCGACCAGGTCAAGCGGACCCTCGCCAAGCTACACCGCGAGGCCAGCGAGGGCGGGGGCAAGCTCGACGGCATCGTCCTCGACGTGCGCGGCAACCCGGGCGGGGAGGTCGACGAGGCGGTGATCGTCGCGGACCTGTTCATCGACGAGGGCGTGCTGACGCGGACCCGGGCCCGGGGCGGCGCGATCGCCCGGGAGGACATGGCGACCGCGGCCAACTCCGACCTCGACACCCCCCTGGTCGTCCTCCAGGACCGGCGCTCGGCCTCGGCCTCCGAGCTGCTCGCGATCGCGATCCAAGACAGCGGCCGCGGCCGCGTCGTGGGCGAGACCAGCTTCGGCAAGGGCACGGTCCAGGAGGTCCTGCCCCTCGCCGACGGCTCTTTGCTGACGCTCACCGTCGCCCGCTACTACTCGCCCCGAGACCGCAGCATCGACGGCCAGGGCGTGCGCCCGGACGTGGTCCTGAGCGCCGTCGACGGGCGCGCGGCCGTCGACGCGGCCGAGCGCGAGCTGCTGACCCAGCTCGCGCTGCGTTAGTGTCCAGGCCTAAGCAATGCGCAGGCGCAGGCCGGCGTGCACGACCTCGACCGAGAGCGGCGCCTTGCCGGGCTGCTCGCCGTCGAGGTCGATGAGCACCTCGGCGCCCTCGCGCGGATCGATCTGCACCTTGGACACGGTCTTGGACTCGATCCCGCGGTAGCCGATGTGCTTGCCCTTGAAGCAGCGGCCGAGGGCGCCGACGATGTGCCGGCGGCGGAAGCCGTCGAGCAGCACGGCCTCGAGCTGCCCGCTGTCGACCTCTGCGTTGGGGCAAGCGTGCATGCCCGCGCCGAAGTACTGGCCGTTGCCCAGGCACAGCAAGGTCAGGTCGAGCTCCTGGGCGTCGCCGTCGTCGTAGCGCAGGGTCACCGGCTGGTTGCGCCACTTCGAGATCGCCTCGAGCGACGCCCCGACGTAGGCCGCCGTGCTGCCCAGCGGCCGCCCCGAGTCGTTGACGATCGCGTCGACCAGCCCCGAGATGCCGACGCTGACCATGTTGACGAAGGCCCGGGTCCGCGCCTCGCCCTCGTGGTCGACGAAGCGGACCAGGCCGTAGTCGACGGTGCGGATGTTGGCCGCGGCCAGGCGCTGGACCTGGGCCAGGGGCGCGAGGGCGCCGAACATGCGCTGAAAGTCGCCGCCCGTGCCGTTGGCGACCACGCCCAGGCAGGCGTCGGGGAAGCGGTTGCGACCCTCGGCGTCGAGGAAGCCCCCGAGCACCTCGTTGGTGGTCCCGTCGCCGCCCACGGCGATGACCATGTCGGCGCCTCGCTCGAGGGCCTCGGCGGTGAGCGTCGAGGCGTGGCCCTGGCGCTCGGTCATCCGCACCTCGAGCTCGGGCCAGTGCTCGCGCAGAGCCTTCTCGAGCTTGGGCCAGCGCTTGCCCCCGGCTCCGTTGGAGGCCTTGGGGTTGACCACCGCGACGATGCGCTCCTTCGACACGCGCGGAAGGTATCAGACCCCAAGCAAAACAAAGAGCCGGAGGCCACGGGCCCCCGGCTCTCGATGTTCGAGCGCGTGACTCAGATGCAGGTCGAGCCGAGCAGAGCGCCGTTCTCGAGGTCGAGGCCACCCTCTTGGCAGGTGCCGCCGCCGCAGTCGTCGTCGGTGACGCACGCACCGCAAGCGCCGACCTCGGCGAGGTTCATGATGTTGACGGGCGAGCAGATGCCGCTGGCGCAGGCCGCATCGCCGTCGCCCATGAGGTCGCAGTAGGCGTCCTGCTCGAGGGTGCCGGGGTCGATGCAGTCGTTGATGCCCGAGAACTCCTCGACGATGACGACGGGCTCGCAGATCTGGCCGTCGGTGCAGTCGTCGTTGGTGGCACAGTTGCCGCAGGTGCTGATGGTGATCAGGCCGAGCAGGTCGAGCACGGTGCCACAGGACAGGCCGTCCTGGCAGACCTCGTCGCTCTCGCAGCCGCCGCCGACTTCACCCTCGTTGCAGATCGAGCCGTTGGCGTCGAAGGGGTTGGGGATGGTGCAGCCGCCGTCGGGGCAGTCGTCGTCCTCGTCGCACTCACCGCACTGGCCGCCCAGGAAGGGGAGCAGGTAGCACTCGCCGGACAGGCACTCGTTGCCGTTGGTGCACTCCGAGCCGTTGGGGAGGGTGCCCATGCCCTCTTCCTCGGTGGTCGTCTCCTCCTCCGAGGAGGACTCCTCCTCCGTGGTCTCCTCCGTGGTCTCTTCCGTACCCTCGGCGGTGCCGGTCTCGGTGTCGGTGGCCTCGTCGGCGTCGTCCGAGGAATCCTCTTCCTCGGTGGCGACCTCGTCGGAGCCGTCGTCCCCGCTGTCGTCGGAGCAGGCGGTGGTGGCGAAGCTGAGGCTCAGGCAGGCAAACAGAGCAAGGGAGTAGTGGGAAAGCTTGGTCTTCACGGCGAACATTCTCCTCACGTCAAAGGCAGGACGCAGGGTGTGTCTACTGCTTTGCGTTGCTCAGGTCGAGACTTTTGCGAACACGTGCGCACATTAATGACGCGAATCGGCCTCACTCCGTAAATTTCCCACTTTTGCTGTGGGAGCCTGGCTCCTGGAGGGGGTCGCGCATGCACCCCTCGCGCGCGCTGTCACCCACGCACTTGGAGCCAAAACATTGGTCCTCGCGCTCTATCCGCTGTTCGGTGAGTTGGCTGGTTCACCAACTCTGGCGCGGCATAGCTAACGAAGCCAACGGCGAAGCTCCACCCCACGGTTGGCTCGCGGCGGGGCTCACCAATGAAAGTCGGAGGAAAGTCGGGCAGACTATGCACTTTGTTCAGTGCATAGATCGCCCGACTCAAACACAACCCCACGCGCTATGGGATGTCGAACCAGGTGCCGTCCTGCGCCGGCTCGGGGTTGAGCACGTACGAGCGCACGGCGTCGATGGTCGGGTTGTCGATGTCGTCGTTGACCGGGATGGGCTCCCAGCCGACGTAGTCCGTGCGCACGTCGCCGGTGCTCACGTCGAAGCTCAGCTCACCCGAGACGCCCTTGAGGTCGACGGTCCCGCCGGTGCTCAGGGTGTTGAAGGCGGTCTGGATGAAGGTCGTGTCGATGTCCGGGCCGAAGCTGATGAAGGTGCCGCCGGGGTCGACGAGCTTGTTCATCTGCGCGGCGATGTTGGCCCCGGTGATCGGCTCGCCGTCGGGGATCGCGGACATCGCAAAGAGCGTGACCAGGGCCGAGTCGTAGGCCAGCGAGGAGGTCGTGATGATGTTCTCCTCGTCGAACTTCAGGAAGTAGCGGGTGTTGAAGGCCGCGAAGTTCTCCGGGTCGAAGATCGAGGGCGAGACCCCCTCCATGATCGAGTAGAGCAGCATCTGCGTCGCGTCGTCGTCGATGATGTCCGGGAACTTGATCGTGTCGGGCATCGTCGCGACCGCGCCGTGGGAGAACACGAAGCGGGGGATGGCCGGGGGCTGCTGGACCACTGCGGCCTGGAGGTAGCCGAGCACGAAGGCGATCAGCTCGCTGGTGCCGACGAGCACGATGATCTCCGGGGGGTTGCCGCCGTCGGTGAACAGGGTGTTGGCGATGATGTTCTCGACGTCGACGATCGGCGCCTCGGGGTCGAGCTGCACGTCGTAGGGGAGCACGTCGGTGATGTTCACGTTCCCGCCCATGAGCGCGAAGGCGTCGGCGGCCAGGTCCGTGCCGTAGAGGTCGTTCTTGTGGACGATGACCACGTTCTGGTCGTCCTGGACGATGGCCTCGACGCGGTCGGCGATGGCGTTGGCCTGGTAGATGTCGCTGGCGATGGGCCGCCACACCAGGTCGTCGTCGACGAGGTTGGTGATCTTCTTGTTGGTGCCCGTCGGCGTCATCATGAAGGTGCCGCCGGGGATGGTCACGTCCTCGGCCACGGCCATCACGCTCTCCGAGAACACCGGGCCGACCACCGCGGGGACGCACACGTTGTTGACGAGGTGATCGGCGGCCTCGACGGCCATGGTCCCGCCCGCCGAGTCGCAGGCGATCCAGCCGATGCGCTGCCCCGTGCCCAGCTCGACCTCGCCGTTGAAGTCGTCGATGGCCAGGAGCGTCGCGTTTTGCAGCGGCACGATCAGCGTGTCGAAGGGCGGCGAGGTCGGGAAGATCGAGCCGACGAACAGGGTGTCGTCCGCCGGGTCACCGCCCGAGGGCCAGCGGATGATCTGGCACAGCGGGGTGATGGCCTCGACGCAGGTGTCGTTGCAGCCGCACAGCCAGTTCTCGTTGTGGGCCTCGGTGCACTCGGTGTGCGTCGTGCACGACTCGCCGCCGGTGGTCGTCTCCTCGGCGGTCCCGTCCACGGTCTCGTCCATGGTCCCGTCGGCCGTGGTGTCCTCCGCGGTGGTGTCTTCCCCGGTGGAGTCCGTGTCGTCGCCGACCTCGTCGAACACGCACACCCCGTCTTCGCAGGTGCCGTTGCCTGACTCGAAGCTGCAGTCGGCGTCGGTGGTGCACTCCTCAAAGCCGAGCACGAGGGAGCAGGCGTTGCCGACGAAGGCCGAGGTGACGCCTGCGAGCGCGAGGGCGCCGAGCTTCCAGGAAAGTTTGGGGTTGGTCATGAGCGGGCTCCGAAGGGAAAGGTCAGGTCAAGGATCAAGGATCGAGGATCAGGGAGAGGCGTGCGAGAAGCCAGCCTAAAAGCGCATGCGCAGATCGATGCCTGCGCCGCGGGGACCAAAGGTGGGCGTGACCGCGACCTTGCCCTCGGCCTTGGACTTCTTGGTCATGCCGACGACCACGAGCACGACGCCCGTGACCGCTAGGGCCCCGCCGACGCCGTAGAGCACGTCAGCCGTCAACGCCTTGGTCTGCGAGGTGCTCAGCAGGTCCCGGCGGTCCTCGATGGACGCGGCCTCGCTCGCCGAGTTGTTGTCGCCCTGGGCGAGCACGCCGGTCACGGCCCCGCCGATGAGCGCGGCAGCGCCCACGCCCACGAGGGCAAAGCCGGCGCCGCTGAGCACCTTGGCCTTGCGCTTCTCCTCCTCGACGGCGGGGTCCGGCCCGGGGTCCGGCGGCGGCGCGACCTCGTCCTTGGGCTCCTCGTCCTTGGGCTCCTCGTCCTTGGGCTTGGGCTCGGCCGTCTCCTCGAGGATCGCCCGCAGCACCTTGAGGCGGTCGAGGGCGACCCCGCGCGAGTCGAGGTCGACGCCGGGCTGCTTGACGAAGTTGCCGTAGTATTCGACGGCGTTCTCGAGGTCGCCCGCCTCCTCGTAGACCCGGCCGATGTTGAACAGGTAGTTGGGCTGGGGGTCGGCCTCGTAGGCCTGCTTGAACAGCTCGACGGCGCGGTCGTAGTCCTTGGCCCCGAAGGCCTCGATGGCCTGCTCGGACAGGTTCTCGCCGCGGGTCTTCTCTGCTTGGCTGACCTCCGTGGCGGGCGCGGCCTCGGCCTCACCCTCGGGGGCCGCGCGCACCTCGAGGGAAACCAGGCCCGTGCCCAGGGCCAAGGTCACCGAGAGTGTGGTCGATACGAATGCGGTCAGGGGGCTATGGTGCACAGCTCACTCATTTCTCGGTCGGCAGGAAGGGCCCGCTCGACTTCTTCTTCTTGGTCGGCAAGAAGGGGTTGGATTTTTCCTCGGCCGGCTTCTTCTTGGCCGGCTGAGTCTCCGCGGGGGGCTTTTCGGCCGGCGCGGTCTGGGCCGGCGTCTTGCTCGGTCCCTTCTTCGTCGCCGGCTTCTTCTTCTCTTTGTCTTCGGACTCGCGCTTGACCAGGCCGACCTTGATCGGGAGGTTCTCGCCGTCCTTGACCTCGATCTCCTGCTCCCAGCTCTCGTAGCCGTCGGCCTCGATGCGGACCGTGTGCTTGCCCAGGGGCAGGGCGTCGTCGTAGGGGGTCGTGCCGGCGAGGGAGCCGTCGATCTCGAGGTTGCCCGCAGGCTCGGAGGTGATCGAGATCTTCGCGGTGTCCTTGCCCTCGTTGCGCAGCTCGGTGAGCCGCTCGCGGGCCTCGGCGTTGGCGGGCTGAGCCTTCAGGACGTCCTCGTAGGCCGAGATCGCCGCGGCCTTCTTGCCGTCCTCGTCGAATTTCTTGGCCGTGGCCATGAGCTGGCCGACCGCGATGGCCTCGTCGGCCCGCTCGAAGCGGCTGGCGACGTCAGCATCGGCCGCGCCGATCGAGTTGCGCACGCCGTCGAGGGCCTGGCGGGCCGCGTCGAACTCGCCGTCTTGGATCAGGCCCTCGGCCTTGCTGACCGCGGCCTCGTGGTCGACGCTGTCGCCCGCGGCCTCGGCCGTCGCGTCGCCCTCACCCGCCGGGTCGTCGCCCTTGCCGCCGAGGGCGAACAGCGCGACGCCGACGATCGCGACCACGCCGACGAGGCCGACGACGATCACCCCGAGCTTGCTCTTTTTCTCCTCGGGCTCGGCGACCGCTTCGTTCGCGGGGATCACCCCCTGGAGCGAGTGCACGTCGGAGGTCTCGGACTCGGTCTCCTCCTCGAGGGCCTGGCGGCGCAGGTAGGTCGCGGTCTCGCCCGAGGGCGCGGCCAGGGCCGCCGTCGACAGGGCCGAGACCGCGCCGGTGTCTCCGGCAGTCGCCGGGGCCGCGTCGTGGCCCGCCGGCGGCAGCCGGAACATGGACATCGGCACGCAGTCGATGAGCTTCTCGACGATCTCGTTGGCGTCCCGGGGGCGCTGCTCCGGGTCCTTCTCGAGGCAGTCGTGGATGAGGTGGACGAGCTCCTCGGGGACCTCGTGGTCCGAGGGCAGGACCTCGCTCAGGGGCGTCGGGAACTCGTGGACGTGCTTGTAGAGCAGCGTCGTGTCGTTCTCGGCCTCGAAGGGCATGCGCCCCGAGAGCATCTGATAAAAGAGCACCCCGAGGGCGTAGACGTCGACGCGCAGGTCGATGTCGAGGCCCTTGATCTGCTCGGGCGAGAGGTAGCCCGAGGTCCCGATGAAGTGCTGCTTGGTGATGTCCTCGTCGCCCTCGAGCATCTTCGCGAGGCCGAAGTCGATGATCTTGACGAAGTTGGCCCGACCCTTGCGCTCGCACAGCATCACGTTGGCGGGCTTGATGTCGCGGATCATCAGGTCGCGCGAGTGGGCGTGGCCGACCCCCTTGAGGATCTGCGCGGCGATGGGCACGAACTCGTGCAGGGTCAGGTTGGCCTTGCGCGACAGGTAGTCGTTGAGGAGCTCGCCGTCGACGTGCTCCATCACGATGTAGGCCCGGCCGTTCTCGTGGCCGTAGTCGTACATCTCGACCACGTTGGAGTGGCGCAGGCCGTCGAGGCGCTTGGCCTCTCGCTCGAAGCGGGCCATGGCCTGAGGCTGGAGCGCGAGGGTGGGCGCGATCACCTTGACCACGACCTCCCGGGCCTCGCCTTCCTCGACCATGCTGGCCAGGTAGACGTGGCCCATGCCGCCCCGACCGATGAGCCGCTCGAGGCTGTATTTTCCGCCGAGGACCGACCCGACCAGGGGATCGGGGCCTTCGGATTCGAGAGTGCTGGGCATCACCATTGGAGTTCACCGTGCGCGCGTGTGCTTGACTCACCGCGCTCGCCGAAGGGCGAGAGGGGCAACGCGGTCGAGAGCACCGGCCGTGGCTGGGACATCGTCATGAGACGGTTGAGGTGACGACTCCGCACAGGGGCACGCGGGGAGATCGCCATGTCGCATTTTGCCGTGCGGCCCTAGCCTTCGCCAAGCAAAAAGCCTTTCGACGCAGACTGGGCGCCGCCGACGAGCGGCGACCCTTCAACGTCCCAGGTGCTTTGTGGATTTGATCCCAGAATGTGCCCTAGGGCCCGACGCGCAGAGCTCACGAAGCTGGCGCGAAAACGAGACTTTGCCGTTCTAAACGGCGTTTCATTTGTCCTCCGGATCACTCCTCGGCGAATGAGGGTGCACCGAATCATTTTGCGCCTGGACGCGCGCCAAAAGCTCGCAGCCTGCTAGGTGCCGAGGTCCCGGTCCTCTTCGCTCTCGGTCAGCTGGTTGAGCGTGCGAAGCATGGACTGAAGTTCAGCCTTCATCTCCATCGCGTCGGCGTGCCGGTGGTCCGGGTGCTTCGCGCACGCCCGCGCGGTGAAGTCATCGACGGCCGCGGCGAGGTCCGGTGGCGTGTTCGCCGGCATGAAATTGCTGGGCGGATCAAACTCGTGCTTGACCTGCACCTCGAGCAGCTTGGTCGGCGGGAGCTCGAAGTAGTCCTCGACCGGGTGGCGGGTGGTCACGACCTCGTAGAAGGTCACCCCGAGGGCGTAGAGGTCGACGCGGTGATCGATGCGACCGTTGATGATCGCCTGCTCCGGGGCCATGTAGCGCGGATCCCCGGTGATGTGCGTGCGCAGCTCGAGGGGCCCTTCGAGGTCCCGCGCGATGCCGAAGTCGATCAGCTTCACGATCACCAGGCGGCGGTCGTAGGCGTCGCGGGTGATGAAGATGTTCTCCGGCTTGATGTCGCAGTGCGCGATGTTGCGGGTGTGGATGTAGTGCAGCGCGTCGAGGGTCTGGGTGAAGATGTCGATCAACACCCGAAAGGAGATGTAGCGCCGGCGGGCGAGGACGTGGCCCACGTCGTTGCCGCGCAGGTACTCCATCGCAAACCACTGGAAGGTGTCCGACTGGCCGACCTCCAGGACGCGGACGAGGTTCGGGTGCGAGAAGTTGGCGGCGACCACGGCCTCGCGCAGGAACCGCGACCGCTCGCTCTCGGGCACGTCGGGCTTGAGCACCTTCAGCGCGATGTAGCGATCCATCGTCGGGTCGTAGGCCTTGTAGATCTTGCCCATCCCGCCCTCGCCCAGGCGCTCGACGATCTCGAAGCGCTTTTGCTGGACGACGGGGGTGCCCGGGGGCAGATCGCCCTCGGCGAGGGCCTGCTGGAGCGCCGCCTGGCCCGCGGGATCGAGACCCGCGTGCGGACCCGTCTTGTGCGGGGGTGGCTGGCCAATTTTGGCCGTCACGTGCTCCGATCGACGATCCGCCACGGGCGGCGAGCTTAGCAGAGATCCAGGATTTTCCGATATTTGCGGCGTTTCACCGACCCGGACGCGGCTGAGCGTCGGCGCAGCCGCCGGAGGTCGCAAACCGGTGACGCGGGATGTTCAGCCCGGTGTTCAGCCCCCGGGGTCATCCTCGGCGTCCGTGTCTGAGTGACGCAATTGCTCGAGCGCCGCGCAAAAGTCGTCGGGTGGCGGGGCCTCGAAGCGCACCGGCCGATCACCCACGGGGTGGCGAAAGCCCAAGCTCGCGGCGTGCAACATCGGACGCGGCGCGGGCAGGCGCCGGCCTCGATAGCCCCGTCCGTAGACCGGCTCACCGACCAGCGGGTGCCCGGCCTCGGCGAGGTGAATCCGGATCTGGTGCTGGCGCCCGGTCTCGAGCTGACACGAGATCAGCGTCGCTCCGTCGAGCTTCTCCTCGACGCGGACCTTGGTGATGGCCTTCTTGGCGGCCTTGGGCGGGCTCTTGCCGCGCCACGATCCGCGCAGGCCGTCGCCGCGATCGGCGATCAGGTAGCTCTCGTGCACGCCCGCCTTCGCGGCGCCGTGGACCAGCGCGACGTAGCGACGAAAGATCGTGTGCGCGCGGAACTGGGCCTCGAGGGCCTTGCGGGCCCGGCGGGTCCGAGCGAACACCAGCAGCCCGCTCGTATCCTTGTCGAGGCGCTGGACCACGCCGAGGCGATCGCGCTCGCCGCTGCGGGTGCCCTCGCGCTCGCGCAGCGTGATCCGGGTGCGCTCGATGAGCGTGTCCCGGTCGTCGCGGTCGTCCCAGGGCACGCTCAGCAGCCCCGCCGGCTTGCGCACGACGACGACCTCGCTGTCGACGAACACCAGGCGATCTTCGGGCAGGGGCGGCGCGCTCCGGCGGCGGCCCGTGGGGTTGACCTCGACGAGGGCCCCGGCGCGCAGGCGCTCGGCCGGGTCGAAGCGCATCTGCCCGTCGACCTGAACCCGACCCGTGCGGACGAGGTCCCGGGACTTGTTCCACGACAGGCCGTCCATCAACCCGCGGACCACCGCCGCGAGGGTGGCCCCGTCCTCGTCTTCGTCGACGACGCCGCGTCGCTGCTCGCTGGCCATGGCTCCCCTCCTACCCCGCCCGAGCAGTCTTGGCCAGCCGCTCGCCCAGTCACTCGCTCTCCCAAGAGGCCGCCGCCCACGGACTCGTCGCCAGCCAAGTGCACGACTGACGCTTTCGTCTCAGGCAAAGCGCGCGCGCAAAATGGTGTAGCCGTCGCGCTCCCCCCCCTCGATGGTCGCGCCGGCGGCCTGCAGGCACTCCACGGCCCGCCCCGGTCGGTTGACGACGAGCAGCGCGGAGCCCTTGGGGCTCAGCCAGCCGCGCAGATCGAGCAAGCGCGCGAGGGTCTCGGGGTCGGCGTGGGTCGGCGGGTTGATCAGCGCCCAGTCGACGGCGCCGACGAAGGGCCGGGCGAGCTCGGGCACCGCGGACGCGGGGCGGCGCGCGGGCATGCCGTCGGCGGCGAGGACCCGAACCCGCGGCTCCCCCGGTCCTTCGGCCGCGGCGTTGGCCTCGAGCAAGGCCGCGGCGCGCAGGTTGCTCTCGACCGCGAGGACCTCGGCCGCGGGCCAGCGGTGGGCGGCCCACAGCGCCAGGGGCCCGATGCCCGCGCACAGGTCGAGGACCCGGCGGGGCGGGGCGAGGCCTTGGGCTCGCTCTTGCTCGGCGATCACCGCGGCGACCTCGAGCAGGCCCCGGGTGCCCGCGTCGAGCTCGCGCCGCGAGAACACCCCCGGGAGGCTGCGCAGGCCGCCCTCGGGCAGCAGCGGATCGTCGACGAGGTAGCTGCGCCCGACCAGCTCCCGGGCGAGGGCTTCGTCGAAGTCCGGGCCGCGCTCGCCGACCCACAGGTGGTAGCCCCGGTCCCGGTCCTCGACCTGCGCCGAGCCGAGCAGGGCCTTCATCGTCTTGCCGAGGCTCTTGCCGCCCTTGGCCTTGCGCACGGCGCAGTACAGCCGCCCCCCCTCGCGCAGGCTGAGCGCGCCGCGGGCCAGGCAGGCCTCGGAGAAGTCCTTGCCGAGGTGGGCCCGGGGCCAGACCGCGGCGGCCGCGAAAGACCCGCCGAGCTCGGCGTCGAGGTGGGGGCCCACGTCGGCGACGCAGCGCGACCGGGCATGCGTGTGCTCTCGCACGTCGAGGATCAAGCGCGTCGCCCCCTCGCCGAGCTCGGCCAACTCACCGCAATGCACGAGCAGGACTTCGCCAGGCGCGTGCGCCCGTGCGACCGAGCGCCCCAGCAGGCGCACGCCCGGGTCGTTGGGGTTCAGTCCCATGGCGTCGCCGCCCGATTGTGCGTCCCCGCCTGCGCCCTCCCGGACCGCCGCAGCGCCGTCCTGGGGCCTGTTTCGCCGTGCCACCGAGCGCACCATCGCCCACTGCGAGCGCTGTGCCAATGGCCGACCAGCCTAGGCTGATGGCAACGGCCTTTGCCATGGACCCCCGTTGCCCACCGTGATAGAGCTAGCAGGCTCCGCACAGTGTTCGTTTGATGACGTCATTGTGCGCCCGAGTTCGCCCAGGATCACGGTCCGCGCGCGTTCGGGGCCGACCGGATGATCCGCGAGGCCCACGAAGCGGCCGATTGACGAGGGCGCAGATCCGGAGAATTTCCGTTGAGCAAACTCGAAAACCTGCTCCCCCTGATCGAACACAGCGCCCTCGTTCGCGCCGCCAGCCCCAAGGCCGTCAAGGCCGGCCAGGAGCTGTTCAAGAACAAAGCCGTCAAGGACATCGTCGTCGACGGCGACAGCGTCCGCGGCAAGGTCAAGGGCACCCACGCGGTCCCCCACACGACCACGCTCAAGCGCAAGGTCACCCGCGGGGGCAAGGGCAAGAAGCTCGAGTGCCACTGCACCTGCCCGACCTTCACCGACGGCTGGGAGAAGATCTGCCACCACGGCGTCGCCCTGGCCATGGAGCTGCACGAGCAGTTCATGTCCGGCGGCGAGCTGACCATGACCGAGAACCCCTGGGTCAAGGACATCGACGCCAAGGCCCGCAAGCGCTACCAGATCCAACAGCGCCGCGGGCTGTGGCAAGTGACCGAGTTCGGCGCGGGCTCGGCCGCCTCGGCGGCGCGGCGCAGCAAGCGGGGCGTCGCCCCGGGCGACAAGCTCATCCAGCACTTCCTCGACCAGGCCATCGACGAGACCGACGACGGCGCCGCCGTGCTCGAGGACGTGTCCCTCGCTGGCCTGCTCTACTTCGCCCGCGACGCCTCGGTGTCCCTCAAGGGCGTCGGCAAGCTCAACTTCGTGGCCGAGCCCCTCGTGCTCCGGGTCCAGGCCGAGTCCCGCCCCAAGGACCACCGCGTCGAGCTCCACGCCTTCCTCGAGCACCCGGCGACGGAGCGCAGCTTCGAGGTCGACCAGGGCCGGATCATCACCGGCGCCCCGACCTGGTTTTTGTGGCCCGAGACCGCCGAGCTCTTCCTCGTGCCCGGCACCCCGCCGTGGACCCTGTCCGCCGTCGCCGAGCGCCCGACCATCGTCATGGACTCGAGCGTCGCCGCCGAGGACATGGACCAGCTCAGCGAGAGCCTCCAGGCCGCCGGCGTGCCGCCCCGCGATCTCTTCGAGCTCGCCAGCGACTCCCGGGAGATCAGCGCGATCGTCGCGACCATCGAGGGCGGCGCGGGCAAGATCAGCGTCGGGCTCGCGGCCCGCTACGACAACGTGACCCTGGCGATCACCGGCGAGGACCCCGAGTCGGCCCGCTACTCGGTCAGCATCGCCGGGGAGGCCATCGCCTTTTACCGCGACCTCGAGGCCGAGGGCGCCGCGCGTCGCCGCCTGCTCGACGGCAAGCTGCGCTGGTCCGCCGCCGACGAGGCCTTCGTCGCCCTCGGCGACACCGCCATCGAGTTCATCGTCGCCGGCCTGCCCCTGCTCCCCGAGGAGTGGGAGAAGAAGGTCCCCAAGCTGCCCAAGCTGCGCTCCAAGGCCCCCAAGCCGCGGATCTCGGTCAAGAACCCCGGCGGCTCCGTGCTCGACGTCGAGGCCCTCGTCGACGTCGAGGGCGACACCGGGCTGATCTCCATGCGCGACCTGCTGCGCTGGCTCCACGAGGGCCGGCGCTGGGTCGAGCTGTCCGACGGCTCCGTGGCCAAGCTCGACCCCAAGATCCTCGAGCCCGTGGCCGAGGCCGCCGGCGCCATGCAGTTCGACAAGCACGGCATGGCCGAGGTCAGCACCCTCGAGCTCGGCACCCTCGCCAGGCTGTTGCAAGAGGTCCCCGACGCCAAGGTCGCCCGCGACGTCAAGAAGCTCATGGCCAACATGACCGGCGAGCGCTCGGCCCGGGCCCCGCGCAAGGCCAAGGCGCTCACGGCCAAGCTCCGCGACTACCAAAAGTCGGGCTTCGCCTGGCTGTGGCAGCTGCACCAAAACCAGATGGCGGGCATCCTCGCCGACGACATGGGCCTCGGGAAGACGGTCCAGGCCCTCGCGCTGCTGACCAAGGCCAAGGAGGCCGACGGCCCCGGGCCCTCGCTGATCGTCGGCCCGACCTCCGTGCTCGGGGTGTGGCGCGGCGAGGTCAAGAAGTGGGCCCCGAGCCTGTCCGTGCTCGTGTGGCACGGCGTCGACCGGTCCGAGAACCTGCGCCTGCTCAAGAAGACCGACGTGATCGTGACCAGCTACGCGATCTTGCGCCGGGACATCGACGAGCTCAGCAAGATCCGCTTCCGCTACGCGATCCTCGACGAGGCCCAGTACATCAAGAACTGGACCACGAGCACGGCCAAGGCCGCCAAGCGCCTCAACGCCGAGCACCGCCTCGCGCTCTCGGGCACGCCGATCGAGAACCACCTCGTCGACCTGTGGGCGATCTACGACTTCCTCGCCCCGGGCTTCCTCGGCAAGCTCAGCGAGTTCCAAAAGGGCTACGTCAAGCCCATCGAGGACGGCGACCACAAGGCCCTCGACACCCTGCGCGCGCGCATCCGGCCGTTCATCATGCGCCGGCGCAAAGAGGACGTCGCGTCCGAGCTGCCGCCCAAGACCGAGCAGACCATCTTCTGCCAGTTCGACCGCAGCCAGCTCGCGCTCTACAACCGCATCCTCAAGGCCGCGAAGTCGGAGATCACCACGCGCGTCGGCGAGGTCGGCATCGAGAAGTCGCAGATGACGATCCTCGCCGCGCTGACCCGGCTGCGCCAGGTGTGCACCGACCCCAAGCTGCTCAACCTGCCCGAGGGCACCACCGTGCCCAAGTCGACCAAGCTCGAGGCCTTCCGCGCGCTGATCGGCGAGGCCGTGGGCTCGGGGCGCAAGGCCCTGGTGTTCTCGCAGTTCGTGTCGATGCAAAAGATCCTCGCCGGGACCCTCGAGGAGCTCGAGATCGACTACCTGTGGCTGCACGGCGGGACCACCAACCGCGACGAGCTGGTCCAGCGCTTCCAGCAAAAGAGCGGCCCGCCGGTGTTCCTGATCTCCCTCAAGGCCGGCGGCGCGGGCCTGACCCTGACCGAGGCCGACACCGTCATCCACTACGACCCGTGGTGGAACCCGGCCGTCGAGGACCAGGCCACGGACCGCGCCCACCGCATCGGCCAGGAGAAGCCCGTGATGGTCTACCGCCTCGTCGTCGAGCACACCGTCGAGCAAAAGATGGTCGAGCTCGGGGCCGAGAAGCGAAAGATCGCCGAGTCGGCGCTGGGCCGCGACACCACGGTCGGCAAGAAGCTGACCATGGAAGACGTCGACAAGCTGCTCGAGACGCCGGTCAGCGGCGCGGCAGCTTGGGAAGAGGTGTGAGCTTCTCTCGGCCCGAGCGGGCGTCCCAAGACCGTCTCGTCAGAGCCGAAAGGCTGCGGTCACGGTGGTGCCGCTGGGGCCGGTCTGGACGTCGAACTCGTCGGCCAGGTTGCGCACGCCGATGAGCCCGCGGCCCAGGCCCGTGCGGCTCTGGTACTCGCCCGCGAGGATCGACTCGAGCTCGGCGATGCCGGGCCCGCGATCCTCCGCGACGATCGTCAGGCGCTTCGTATCGAGGTCGAGGCCCAGGCGCATGGTCCCCTCGCCGACGTAGCGGATCATGTTGCGAGCGAGCTCGCTGACCGTGGTCACGACGCGCTGCGCCGGGTAGCCGCGGATGCCCAGGAGCTCGCACATCGATCGAGCGTGGAGCCGAGCCTCGCTCAGCTCGCGCGGGCTGGACACATCGATGACTGTCTCGTGTCGAGCCTCCATCCGCGTCTCTCGTCCGCTCGAAATCTGTGCGCCGCTGACCATCCTGGTCGTCCCTGCTCCAGCCGTGGAGCAGCCCCTTGTTGTACTAAAGGACAGGTCAACTATAGCTCTTGATCCGCGGCGCGTGGTCCGGATTTCATAAATTCTGGAATTTTATTTTCTCACGGACTTTTTGCGCGACATTCGTGTCATGGCGCGAGCTTCGCGGCAGAATTGGCAGCGCCAGCGCGGACCGCTCGATCTCTCGAGCGCGGTCGACACGCCGGCGCAATGGTCGCCAAGTCGGACCGCTCAGGCGTTGGGCTGGAGCTCGACGGCGGTGGCGTGGAGGAAGAACTCCTTGCGCGGCCCGTCGCCCTCGAGGGTGTCGTCGCCGTCCTTCTTGAGGTGGGCGACGTTGGCCTCGTCGAGCTGCTTCTCCTCGAGGGTGCCCTCGACGACCGCGGTCTTGCCCTTCCCGTCCATGGGGATGGCAAAGGCGTGATCCTTGACGAGCACGCGCGCTTGCATGTCGCCGTCCTTCATGACCATCCAGCAGCCCTTCTTTTGGCACACGGCCTCGACGGTGCCGCTGACCTTGACGGCCTCGGTGGGCAGGGTGCCGGCGAGCACCGCGGACAGGCCTTGGGTGTCGGCGACGGCAAACTCGGCGCCGAAGTGCCCGGTGGACGCGCCAGCGGCCGGGGCCTCCTCGTGCTCGCAGCTCTCGTCTTCCTTCTTCTCGTGGATGCAGCCGGCCTCGGGATCTTCCTCGGCGTTGGCGGCGACTTGCTCTTCGCCTTCCTTCTTGGCGTCAGCCTTGGCGTCGGCCTTGGCATCGGGTTTTTCCTCGGCCTTCTCACCGGCGTTGGCGGAGGCGTCCTTGGCCTCGCCCTTGTCGCAGGCGGCGAGAGTGGTCAGCCCGAGGGCGGCGGTCAGCAAGATCGACATCGAACGCATGGCCGGCAGTGTGCCACTTTCGAAGGGGTGGTCAATCATCCCACTTTGGCTGTCTGCTCACGTAAGGCGGCGCTAACGACCGGTTTGGGCGACTGAGGATGAATTCTCGTTTCGTTTCCATCGCGACCGAATGGGGGTCTTTACTGTCGCTCGAAAGCTGCGATTTTTGGGCCCATGGACGCGAGCACGCAGCACACTCAGCCGGCGCCGGTGACGATCGGCGCCCTCGAGCTGTGGCCGCCGGTGGTCCTCGCGCCCATGGCTGGCGTGACCGACTACCCCTTCCGCGCCCTGTGCCGCCGCTTTGCCCGGGAGGGCCTCGAGTCCGCCGGCTCTAGCGCGGCGATCCCCGGCCTGTTCGTGAGCGAGATGATCACGGCGCGCCCGCTCGTCGAGGGCAACCAAAAGACCGCGCGGCTGGCGAGCTTTGGCCCCGACGAGGCGCCGCGCAGCCTGCAGCTCTACGGCGTCGACCCGTTCTTCGTGCGCGCAGCCGTGGAGCGCCTGGTTGGGGAGGGGCGGGTCGAGCACATCGACATGAACTTCGGCTGCCCCGTGCCCAAGATCACCCGCCGCGGAGGGGGCTCGGCGATCCCCGCCAAGCCCCGCTTGCTCGCGCGCATCGTCGCCGCGGCGGTCGAAGGCGCGCGCGGCCAGGTGCCGGTCACGATCAAATTTCGCAAAGGCATCGACGACCGGCTGATCACCTTCCGCGACGCCGGGCGCGTGGCCCAAGAGGAAGGCTGCGCCGCCGTCGGCCTGCACGCGCGCACGGCCATCGAGTTCTACGAGGACGGCGCGGACTGGTCGTGCATCGCCGAGCTCGTCGACCAACTCTCGATCCCCGTGTTCGGCAACGGCGACATCTGGGAGGCCGAGGACGCCGCGCGGATGATGGCCCAGACCGGCTGCGCCGGGGTGATCATCGGGCGCGGCTGCCTGGGCCGGCCGTGGCTGTTCGCCGAGCTCGCGCGCCTGTTCTCGGGCCGGCCGATCTACCCCGACGCCCGCTGCGGCCCGACCTTCGCCGAGGTCGCGCAGATCATGGTCGAGCACGCCCGCGCCATGGTCGACTGGGACACGCACCGCGGCGGCTACCACGGCGAGGCCAACTGCCTGCGAGCCTTTCGCAAGCACGCGAGCTGGTACACCAAGGGCTTCCGCGGCTCGACCCAGCTGCGCGAGCGCCTGATGAAGGTCGACAGCCTCGCCCAGCTCGAGGCCGTGCTCGCCACCTGCGACGGCGACGAGCCCTTCCCCGAGGCGGCCCTGCGCGCCGTCCGAGGCAAGCGCGGTCGCCAGCGTCGCGTCGTCCTGCCCGCAGGCTACCGCGACGAGCTCGACGACGACACGCCGCCCGTGCCCGAAGCCGGTGCGCTCAGCTCAGGCGGCTGACTCGACGCGCAGGTAGCCCGTGAGCGTGGTCGCCAGCGCTTCGAAGGTCGCGGCCGAGGTCCCGCCAAACTCGGCCGGGAGCTCGGCGAAGCGGCGGGCGCGTTCGGGGAGCTCGGCGAGGGCGCGGGCCTGGGCCGCGTCGACCTGGGCGCGCTCGGCGAGGCTCAACCGGGTACCAAAGTAGGCGCGCAGGTCCCAGGCGAGCTGGCCGTGGCGCGCCTCGTCTTCGGCGATGGTCGCAAACACGCGGCGCAGGGCCGGGCTGGTCGAGCGCTCGGCGAACACGTGGGCCACGAGGGCCGCGAAGGTCTCGCCGACGCAGCCTTCGACGGCGTTGTGCTCGGCGATCTCGAGCAGCGTGCTGGTCTCGGCCTCGACCCGCGTCCGCGGGGCCGGGACCGCGAGCCCGCGGGACTCGACGAGCACGGTCAGCAGCCTGGCGTGGCGGCGCTCGTCTTTGGACGCAGCCCGGCAGCGAGCCACGAGCTGCGCGGGCGCGCCGAAGCCCTCGAGCTGCTCGGCGAGCTCGTCGAAGGCCAGCACCGAGGCCGCCTCGAGCACCGCCATCGCAACCAGGGCCTGGCCCACCGCGTCCGCGCCTCCTTCGAGCTGCGCCTCGACGTAGCCGAGCGGTCGCCGACCCTTGCACAGGTACTCGTAGCCCGTGCCCGCGCAGGTGATGCGGCCCTCTTGGGTCACCGCGCCGTCCTCGTCGACCATGGGCGGGGTCAGCTCGCAGCTGTCGAGGGCCCCGGCGCTCCAGCCCTGCATCTCCTGGTAGTGCGCGCTGCAGATCTGGTCGCAGGTGAGCTGGCCCTGCTCGACGCCCCACTCCGTCGAGATCTTCTCGAGGGTCTCGACGGTCAGGACCGCGTCGACCTCGAAGTCCTCCTCTGGCGGGTGGCAGTTCCACGTGCTCGGGCAGCCCGCGAGGGTCGGGGCGAGCACGGCGGCGAGGGTCGAGAGCAGGGCGCGGCGCAGGTCCATCGCCCGCAATGGTACCGCTCAAAGGGTCAGCCAAAACGAGTTCTGGCCGACCCTCTACCTCTTTAGCCGTCGTGGGCGACGCCACGCCCTACCCCACGTCCACGACTCAGGCGGCTCGCTGCGTCCGAAGGCGACCGCCCAGGGTCCGCCCGAGGGCCTCGAAGGTCTCCGCCGAGGTCCCGCCAAAGGCCGCGGGCAAGCCCGCGTACTGCCGGGCGAAGCTCGGGAGCTGGTCGAGGGCGCGGGCCTGGGCCGCGTCGACCCGGGCGCGCTCGTCCGCGCCGAGCTTGGTGTCGAAGAAGGCGCGCAGGTCCCAGGCGAGCTGGCCGTGGCGGGTCTCGTCCGCGGCGATGGTCGTGAACACGCGGCGCAGGGTCGGGCTCGTCGAGCGCTCGGCGAACACGCGGGCGGTCAAGGCCGCGAAGGTCTCGCTGACGCAGCCCTCGACGGCGTTGTGCTCGGCGATCTCGACGAGCGAGCGCTGCCGGATCTCGGCCTGCGTGTGCGGAGCCGGGACCGCGAGCCCGCGCGCCTCGACGAGCAGGGTCAGCAGCCGCGCGTGGCGACGCTCGTCCTCGGCCGCGGCGCGGCAGCGGGCCACGAGCTGCGCGGGCGCGTCGACGCCCTCGAGCTGCCCGGCGAGCTCCTCGAAGGCCAGCACCGAGGCCGCCTCGAGCACGGCCATGGCGACCAGGGCCCGACCGAGCTCGTCCGCCCCGCCGTCGAGCTCGGCCTCGACGTAGCCCAGGGGGCGCCGACCCTCGCACAGGTACTCGTAGCCCGTCCCGCTGCAGCGGATGTGCCCCTCCTCGACCATCGCGCCGTCCCCGTCGACCGTGGGCTGGACCAGCTCGCAGCTGTCCGTGGTCCCCACGGTCCAGCCCCGCTCGTCGCTGTACCGAGCGCTGCACACCGACTCGCAGTCGAGCTCCATCCAGTCCTCGACGCCCCAGTCCGTAGCCAGGGCCTCGAGCTGCTCGACGGTCAGCGGATCGTCGACGTCGAAGGCCTCCTCGGGCGGGTTGCAGTTCCACGTGGTCGGGCACCCCGTCAGGCTCGGGACGAGGACGACGGCGAGGGTCGAGAGCAAGACGCGGTGCAGATCCATCCTGGCCATCTTAGGCCAAGTCGAGGCGAGTCGGCCCACGTCGGAGCAGGGTGGGGGCTCACCCGCCGGGCTGCTACCCTCCCGCCCCATGGCCGGCGACGAGCTCACCCACTTCGACAGCGCAGGCGCTGCCCACATGGTCGACATCGCGGCCAAGCCCGAGACCCCGCGCATGGCTCGAGCCCGCGCCAAGGTGGTCATGGCCCCCGCGACCCTCGAGCGCATCGAGGCCGGGAGCATGGGCAAGGGGGACGTCCTCGGGGTCGCGCGCCTGGGCGGAATCGCGGGCGCCAAGCAAGCCAGCGTCGCCATCCCGCTGTGCCACCCGGTCCGCCTGACCGCCGTCGAGGTCGCCTTCGAGCTCGACGCCTCGCTGCCCGGGGTGATCGTCGAGGCCACCGTCTCCGCCGTCGATCGCACCGGCCCCGAGATGGAGGCGATGTGCGCCGCGAGCTCGGCGGCGCTGACCATCTACGACATGTGCAAGGCCATCGATCGCTCGATGACGATCACCGACCTGTGCCTGCTCGAAAAGCGCGGGGGCAAGTCCGGACACTGGACCCGCCCTCCGCAATAGACCGCGCGCCCGGGGGCGGCGCGCCCCCGGTCCGGGGGCGCCCGCGGGGGCAAAAAGGATCAACGCACGAAGACCATGCCGAAGGACTCGATGTTGACGTTCACGTCGTTGCAGCCGGTGTAGTTGCCGGTCGCAAAGTCCTGGGTGCTGCACACGTTGCCCGCCCCGCCGATGCCCAGGCGCGAGTCCGGCGAGCCGCAGTTGTCCTGCTCGTTGCCGATGATGCCGATGCGGACGTGGTGCCAGTTGTCGACGTTGTCGCCGCGGACGTTGAGGCCCTCGAGGTCGCAGCTGGGCTGGAGCGCGCTGCCCTCGATGAGCCCGAGCCACGCCTCGCGCCCGGCCGAGGTCGGCACGTAGCCGTCGGGGGCGATGAGGTCGTAGAGGCTGTCCCCCTCGAGGTCGGTGATCATCGTCTGCAGGTTCAAGGGCTCCGGGTCCACGCCGATCGGCGCCTCCATGGCGACCATCAGCTCGGTGAAGGACACGTTGGACCAGCTGGGCAGCTTGGTCTCGGCGCGGTCGTCAAAGAAGTTGCCCGGCTCGTAGGGGTCGATCGCCAGCCACTCGGGCGAGTCGAAGTGGAACGCGTCCGAGTTGCCGTAGGACTTGATGACCAGGGTCCAGCCGCCGCCGTCGGTCTCCATGTCGCACCACGCCATGTAGGGCGGCATGGGGCCCTCGCCGTCGGGGTCGAGCTCGTAGGCGTTGCTCTCGAGGGTGTCGTCGACGTCGAGGTCCGCGAGCTCGAGGCAGCTGGCCACGGTCACGCACATGCCCTCGAGGCAGTTGCCGCCGTCCGTGCAGTCGACCTGCTCCGCGCACTCGGGCATGACCCCGGTGTCCGTCTCGGTCTCCGTCTCCATGCCGTCGGTGGTGTCCTCGGTCGTCGCGTCGGTGGTGTCGGCGGTCTCGTCCGCGGTCGTCTCCTCCGTCGTCGCGTCGGTCGTCTCCTCCGTCGTCGCGTCGGTCGTCTCCTCCGTCGTCGCGTCGGTCGTCTCCTCCGTCGTCGTCCCCGTCGAGCTCGACTCGCTCCCGACCTCGTCGTCCGTCGAGGTGTCGTCGCCCTGCGTGGAGCTGTCGGTGTCGCCCGAGCCTTCGACGCCGCCGACGTCGTCGCTCGGGCAAGCGGTCAAACCAAGGCAGATCAAGGAAATACCGGCGAGCTGAATTACTTTCGTGCTTCCGCGCATACCCCGAGCATACGGATCCGCGAGTCGCGCACAATCTGGATTCGTCTCCAGGCGCCGCGGTGGGGCCCGTGCTCCCAGGTCGCGAGGTCGCGCGAGATTGCTCCACGGATGCGCTGGACCGCGCCGGGTCGGCCTTGCAGACTCCGCCCGTGCCACGCGCCCACGTGCTTTTGAGCGAGAGCATCCACGCCTCTGCCAGCGACGCCTTCGAGCGCGCCGACGTCCAGGTCCACCGGACCTCCGCGGGGCTGGGACCCGAGGAGATCATCGAGGCCCTCAACGGCCTGCCCGGCGACGGCCCCGTGATGATCGGCGTGCGCAGCAAGACCAAGGTCCGCGCGCCGATCTTCGAGGCCGTCCCGCGCCTGGCCGCGGTCGGAGCCTTTTGCATCGGCACCGATCAGATCGACCTCGAGGTCGCGGCCCAGTCCGGCGTGGCCGTGTTCAACGCGCCCTTTAGCAACACCCGCAGCGTCGCCGAGCTGGTCATCGCCGAGATCGTGTGCCTGTCTCGCCAGCTCTTCGAGCGCAGCTGGGCCGCCCACGAGGGCCGGTGGCGCAAGGACGCCAAGGGGGCCCACGAGGTCCGCGGCAAGACCCTCGGGATCATCGGCTACGGGCACATCGGCAGCCAGCTGAGCGTGCTCGCCGAGGCCATGGGCCTGCGCGTGCGCTACCACGACATCGTCAACAAGCTGCCCCTGGGCAACGCGAGCGCGTCCGAGAGCCTCGACGCCCTGCTAGCTGGGTCGGACTTCGTCTCGCTGCACGTGCCCAACACGCCGCAGACCCGGAACATGTTCGGGGCCGCCGAGCTGGCCAAGATGAAGCCCGGCGCCTACCTGATCAACGCCTCGCGCGGGACCGTGGTCGACATCGAGGCCCTGCGCGCGAGCCTCGAGTCGGGCCACGTCGCCGGGGCCGCCCTCGACGTCTACCCCAAGGAGCCCAAGAGCACCGCCGACCCCTTCGAGAGCCCGCTCCAGGGCCTGCGCCAGGTCATCTTGACCCCGCACATCGGCGGCTCGACCCAGGAGGCCCAGGCCAACATCGGCGTCGAGGTCAGCGAGGCCCTCGCGGCCTACACCCGCTTTGGCCGGACCACCGGCTGCATCACCTTGCCGGCCATCGACGCCCCCGCGATCAGCCCCGGCCGCTCGCGCCTGCTCAACATCCACCGCGACGTCCCCGGCGTGCTGACCTCCGCCAACCAGCGGGTCTCCGACGCCGGCCTCAACATCACGGGCCAGCGCCTCGAGACCCAAGCCGGCGTGGGCCTGCTGCTCATGGACGTCGACGCGAAATCCGACGACCCGCGCGTCGAGTCCCTGCGCGCGGACCTGGCCGGCCTCGCGCAGTCGCTGCCCCGCCGCACCCGGCTGCTTTGATTTTGCCCCCGCGAGCGCCTCGGACCGGGGGCGCTTCGTCGCTCCGCTCCTACGCTTTGGCTTGGTGGGCAATGGTGTTCGTACCTTCGCAAGGGCATTCGGTCGCCCCCTGAAGGGGGCGTCACCTGGCGGGGGTGAAGACCGCTTTGGCTGAGCGCTTCGTCGCTCCGCTCCTCCGCTTTGGCTGGGCGCCTTCGAGTCGAGAGTACATTCGCATCGTAAGCAGCTTTCTCTCCTCGCGAGCCCTCGCCGAACCAAACCCACGGCGGGTTCGGTCGGCTACACAGGGTGAATGCGAGTGATCGAGATGAAGATGGGACGTGTGGCGAGCTTGTGCGCGGCCGCGATGGCCTTCGCGCTCACGGGCTGCCCCAGCGACGACGGCGGCGAGGTCGGGAGCTCGGGCGAGACCGGGATGGGCGAGGCCGACGAGGGCACCAGCGCCGGCGAGGACACGACCACGGGCACGGACGACGAGGCGGGCGAGACCAGCACCGACGCGGGCACGACGGACAGCTCCGCCGACACCTCCGAGGCCGAGGAGAGCACGACCACCGAAGACACGGGCTCGTGCTCGGACAACGACGAGTGCCTCGACGAGGAGATCTGCGCCGACGGGGAGTGCGTCGACGCCAACCAGTTCAACTACGAGATCCGCGTGATGGCCTACACCCCGCCCGACTGCAGCGACGGCCTGGGCGGGGCCGAGATCGCCTACTACGCCTACGAGGACGACCTGCTGATCTACGAGTCCTCGGAGTCCTCGTGCCCCGCGGCGTGGCCCAGCGAGCTGTTCATCTACAACCCCCCGGGCATCTTCCAGATCGACTTTTGGGAGCTCGACACCTTCGCGGACGACCTGCTCATCGCCCTGTGCTGGCAAGATGAGTTCAGCGAGTGCACGCAGATCCCCAAGGACATCCTGCACGACGGCGAGCTGATCCTCGACAGCCAAGGCACCGAGATCGAGATGCGCTTCGACCCGATCTTGTGATCGCGCGCAGGCTCCCCGGGCTCAGGGCGACGTGATGCACAGCCCACGTCCTCGAGCCCGGGTGGAGCCGCGCCCTCCATGAACACCGGGACGCAGCTCGTCCCGCCTAGATTGTAGGTCGCCTCGGGGTCGCTCAGCTTGCACGACTCCCCTCGGGAGTCCGGAGAGGTGACGGTGTCGCTCTTACCAGCTGCCACGGTCGTGCCGTTGTCCTCACTACTGGGCATGGTCGTGCCACACGCTCAGCACGAGGGGGTTTCCAGCAGCCATTTCTGCCCGTGCTACGGTAGGCGATGGATTTAGTTCGTGAGCTGATGGTGTCGACTTTCTTCGAGTTCGGCCTCGGCTTGCTCTGGGTCCTGCTCCTGGTCCTGGCGTGGATGGAGCCCCAGGCTTTGCTCTCCAGACCCGCCGCGGTCGTCCGTGAGCGCGGATCCGCTGTGCTCGCGTGGTTCAAGGACTCTCTTAGAGGCTCTGCGCTGACGGGTCCCGCTCTGCTCGTTGGCGCGCTCTTGCTCGTGTCCCACCCGATCGGGATCGTCGTCCAACGCTTCTCGGACGAGTTCGTCGAACTGACGACGTACTGGGCACCCCTCAAGTTCAAGGAGAAGAAGAAGGACGACGAGAAGAAGGACGACGACGAGAAGAAGGACGACGTCGAGAAGAAGGACGACGACGAGAAGAAGAACGAGAAGAAGAAGAAGAACGAGAAGAAGAACGAGAAGAAGAACGAGGAGAAGAACGAGAAGAAGAACGAGAACGAGAACGAGAACAACCCGCCCAAGAGCTGCAAAGAGCTGCGTAAAGCGTGCCAAAAGCTGGATTACAAATGCGACGACTACGCAGACTGTCTAAAAGAGGAACAGAGGTGGTGCATCGCCCGAGACACCACCAACGAATCTGTCCCAACCTACTGCTTCCACTTTGCTGGCTCCGACAACACCCTCCGTGAACGCCACGAGCTCAAGTTCCGGAAGAAGATCCGAAAAGAATCCATACGCCACCAACAAAAGCTCACCTACCAGCGGGCCATGCTCGAGGAAGATCCCGAAGTGCACATCGCGCTCACCCTCGAGCAGCTCCGGGTCTGCCAGGCCGGGGTCATGCACGGGTTCATCTTCTGCGTGGTCTGCCTGCTCTTTGGGAGCTTCGCCGGGATGCGAGAGCGAGCGGAGGTGCTATCCCGCCTTCGCCCCCCCGACTGGAAGGTCCGCGTCTGGGCCTGGCGCAAGGTCGTGCCCATCGTCGTGTGGTTGCTGGCTTGCTTGACAGTCATCGACGCTTTTCCCCGCCACCACGACCCCACGGAGTGGAGCGTCCCGGTGTTCGTGGCGTTCATCCCCCTCCTCGCCGTGTCGCTTCGCGTCGCCCTCTGCTTTCGCGTGCCCGAGGCCTCGCCACCCGAGGCCTCGTCACCGTCGGGAGCCTGGGCCAGCTTCTTCATCGCCCTCGTATGTGGCGGGGTGTTCACCTACGCGTCGACCTTCGCCTGGATCGAGTATCGAGAGAATTATGTCGAGGCGCTGTACACCTACGACTTCATCCTCGACGAAGACAAGGAGGGGAAGAGGGAGAGCGAGAGCTCCTCGCCTTCGACCACGCAGGGCGAGAGCTGCAGCTTCTCGGCGACGGAGAGCTCCTTCCCTCTCGTGCTGGAGGCCGACCCGAACCAGCTCGTCGAGAAGCTCGACGACGCCCTCGACGGACTGGGCTTCAAACGCAAGCGCAAAGCCAAGTGGCCCAAGTGTCGCTCCGTCGCCTTTGAAGACGAGGCCGGAGCTTCCTGGCGCGAACCCAAGGTCTTGCTCCGCGTGCGTCGAGACCTCGAGACGGACAGGCGCGCCGACGGCCTCGAGCGCTGCGGTGACCCCATCGACGGCGCCGATGTCAGCGTCAAGTTCCGGAGCCCGGAGCGCGCGCAGAGCTGCGCGCTAGGGAAGGAGCACTCCTTCTTCGACGGCGAGGCCGAGTTCGAGATCGATCGGCAGGTCGGCTCGAGGGGTCCGGGCCCAGCCCGCTACTCCGTCCACTACCGCCGGGAAGTCGACGATTGGTCGCACGAAGGTAGGTCGAAGATACTGACCAACTTTGCTGCGGCCACCGACTTGCCCACGGTCGAGACCAGCGATCGCCGCGCGACCGAGCTGAAGTGGCGCTTCACCGACGAGGAGGGCCGCGAACTCGACCTCTCCCTGTGGTACGCGCGCTGCCAGCCCGACGCGCCACTGGTCGCAGAGCTGTCCATCAAGGACGCGCCACAACAGCGCATCGACGCGATCGCCGAGGCCCTCGAGTCCGCGGGGCTGCTCGCCGAGACCGGCGAGAGCAAGACCCAAGCCCTCTACGGCGTGCAGTGCGGCCTCAAAGCACGCCGCCGGTGATGACCAGGATCCACTCGAGATCCGGATCGCACACCTCGTCGTCGCTGAACACGTGGACGACCAGGTTGCGGGTGTCGTCCTCGCCGTTGGCGAAGGCGTCGCCCTCCCCCCACTCGAGGCTGAGGATGTCCGCGTTGCCCTCCTCGTCGCTGGTCCACCCGCCGTTGCCGCACGCGTCTCCGTCTGGGTCGCCGCTGCGGTTGGCGTGGAGGTCGTAGTCGGTCCCGGGCGGGCCGTTGAGCTCGATGCGGACCTTCATGGGCGCGCCGCTGTTGAAGCCGAAGCCGGACAGCTCCTCGGTGGCCCGGAACTCGACCCACTCCTCGCCGGTGCCGAAGTGGATCAGCGAGTCGCGCTGCTTGTCGCCGGCCATGGACCCGAGATCGGTGGCGTCCTCGCAGCTGTTGTCGGGCTCGCAGGGCGGCCAGGTCTCGCCGGTCTCGGTCTCCTCTTCCGTCGACTCCTCCTCCGTCGACTCCTCGCTCTCGGACTCGCTCGTCGACTCCTCCTCCGTCGACTCCTCGCCCTCGGAGCTGTCGGAGCTGCCCGACCCGCTCTCGGACTCGGCGCCGGTGGTCCCCTCGTCGACCTCGTCGTCGCCCATGCCGGTGTCTTCGCTCCCGGTGCTGTCGGCGAGCTCGTCCGAGCCGCCGCCCTCGTCGGTGCAGGCCAGGGGAGCGAGGGCGAGGGTCAGGGCGAGCGCCCCCATGATGGTGGTCGTGTGCGTGCGCATCGAGCTGTCTCCTCAGAGGGTGTTGCCGGTGATGATCAGGGTCCACTGCAGGTCGGGGTCGCACACGTCCTGGTCGCTGAACACGTGGACCATGAGGTCGCGCGAGTCGTCGGAGCCGTTGGCGAAGGGGTAGGTCTCGCCCCACTCGAGGCTGATGGTCTCCTCGCTGCCCGGCTCGGCGCTGGTCCACCCGCCCTCCTTGCAGGGGGTGCTGTCGTCGTCCTCGCTGCGGTTGACGAACAGGTCGTAGTTGGCCCCCTCGGCGCCCATGAGCTCGACGCGGACCTCCTGGGGGTAGCCGTCCTGGAGGAAGCCGCCGTAGTCCTCGTTGACCCGGAAGCGGTAGATGGCCTCGTTGTTGCCGTAGGCGATCAGCGGCGGGCTGGAGGTGTCGCCGTTGACGGTGCCGAGGTTCTCGGCGTCCTCGCAGATCGTGCCCGGGTCGCAGGGCGGGAGGGGCTCGCCGGTCTCGGACTCCTCCGCCGTCGACTCCTCTTGCGTCGACTCCTCTTCCCCGGTCTCGGTGCTCTCGGTCGGCTCTTCCTCCGTCGTCCCAGACTCTTCGGTGGTCTCGCCCTCGCCCTCGCCCGTGCCGGTGGTCGAGCCCGACTCGGTCCCGACCTCGTCGGCGGCGTCGTCCGAGCCGCCCTCGCTCCCGCTCTCGTCGTCGACGAAGCCGGGGTCGGCGTCGTCCGTGCACGCGAGGGGCGCGAGCACGCACAAGCTGAGTGCGAACAACCGGGAAGCGCGTTTCACCATGGGTGCAGGTATGACGCATGCGCCCGGAGGACACAGCCCGCTGTACGCTTTCAACGATTAAGTAATGTCATTACAGCGCGCGGAAACTAAGGACTCAGCCGCCTCCACGCGCGGATCTGCTCGATCGCGCGACTACTCGCTGTCGTCAGCGTCGCCGTCGCCGTCGCCGTCCTCGTCGTCCTCGTCGGCTTCGTCATAGACCGCGAGCTCCGCCTCGACCTTGGACGAGGGGTTGATGACCCAGGCCACGCCGATCGAGATGAAGTAGAGCACGACCATGGGCCCGGCCATGAGCATCTGGCTGACGGGCTCGGGCGGGGTCAAGAAGGCCGCGAGCACGAACATGACCACGACGGCGACCTTCCAAAAGCGGACCAGGACCTTCTCGGTGACGACGCCGGCCTTGGCCAGGAAGGCCACGGCGAGGGGGAATTCGAACACCAACCCAAAGGCGAGCAAGACCCGGGTCGTGCCCTTGAAGTAGTTGTTCAGCTCGAGCTGGATCTCTTCGCCGCGGCCCGTGGAGTACTCCATCATCCACTCGTAGACGAAGGGCAGGACCACCATGAAGGCGAAGGCCGAGCCGATCAGGAACATGATCACCGAGACCGCCACGAAGGGGATGACGAACTTCTTCTCCTTCGCGTAGAGGCCCGGGGCCACGAACAGCCAGACCTGGAAGAAGATCCACGGCAAGGTCAGGAAGATGGCCGCGGTCACGGCGACGCGGACGTCGACCATGAGCGGGTCCTGGATCGCCAGCGCCTGGAGCTTGGCCTCGTCGGCCATGCCCGCGGACTCCCACGCGTTGTCGAGGGGCAGGCGCAGGAAGGCCGAGATCTGCGGCGCGAAGTAGAAGCAGGCGAAGAAGCCGAGGAAGATACCGAGGACGATGCGAACGAGCCGCGCGCGCAGCTCCCCGACGTGATCGAGGAAGGCCATGGGCTTGTCGCCATCGGGCCCCTGAGCCAGACCGTCCTCGCCGTTGCTGTCTTGATCCGTGGTGCTCATCCGGGTCCGGTGCGCGGAGAGTGTAGGCGCCCGAGCGGCTCTGGGCGATGACCCGCGGATCGGGGGAGGCGAGATCAACGCCGGCGCCTTTTCCGCAATGCTTGATGGGCGGAGGTTTCGCGGGGTTCACGCTCGCTCAGAGAGTCGGCCAAAACGAGTTTTGCCCGACCCTCTGCCTATTTGAGCCGTCGTGGATGACGCCACGCCCTCCCTGCCCCACGTCCACGACTCAGGGCCGGGGCTCACCGGTGCACGCGCCCTCGCTGCGATGCCTGATCGTCATCGAGTCCACCGCGGCCGGCACGGCGATGAACGCGAGCGAGGGCCCGGGCGGCTGGGGCCCTTCGCAGTAGGCCGACTCGACCACGCCGACCTCGAGGGCCTGGCCCTGGGTGGCTGCGTAGACGATCGAGGCGGTGAAGGGCACGCGCACTGCGGCGAGCGCGTGGGCCTCGAAGTCGATCTTCGAGAGCTCGCCTCCGCAGACCTCGTCGAGAGCTGCGATCCCCTCGAGCTCGTCCTCGAGGATCTGGCGCGAGCGAACGAGGGTGCCCTCGGCGACGGCCACACCGTAGTTGCACACCAGCACCACCGAGGCGTCGATGGGCTCGAAGCCTTTGGAGGGGGGAGGCTGTGGGCTCAGCGGCAGCGGCTTGGGCAGAGTGGTGGACGAATGGAACAAGGGCCCGCGTGACGGGAGCGGGTCCTCGATGATCGACGCGTCGGCGCTGCGCGTCTGTGCTTCGGTCTCGCCCTCGGCCCCGGCCTGGTCGCCGCGCTCGTGCCCGGCGCTCACGCTGGCTGCTTCGGGCGTGCTAGCGCAGGCGAGGGCGAAGACGCAGCTCGACGCGGCGTGGCTGGGGCGCAGCTTCATGGCGAGCGGGGCCAGGTCAGGCGACGCCCTCGCGGGCTTCGTCTTCGCCGCCCTTGCTGGGCGCCGCCTCGTCAGTGCTCGACGAGGGGCTCGGCACGGAGGCAGCGGGCGGCGTGTAGGCGCGAGGGGTGTAGGCGCCCGAGCGGCGCCCGGCGATGACGCGCGGATCGGGGGAGGCCACCGTCGGGTGAGCGCTCGCCTCGGTCTCGGCGCCGTCGTTGGCTGCCTCCACCGGCGCCGTCGCGCCTGCTGCGCCTTCTTGGGCCTCGCTCGCCTCTGCGGATCCACCCTCGCTCGCCTTGGCGATCGCGGCTGCTGCCGCCGCCTCGGCCGCCTTGGCCTCGCGCTCGGCCTGGAGTCGCCGCGCCGTCGCCATGCGCAGATCCATCTGCGCCTTGGCGAGCTGCTGCCGAGCCTTGCGCTCGGCGTCGCGGACCTCGAAGCGGGCCTCGTTGTAGGCGCCCTTGATCTCGTCGATGGGCTCGCGCAGGTCCTCGTCATCGAGCACGGCGCTGCGGAAGTCCTCGGCGGTCTTGCGGACCTGACCGTAGACGCGCGCGACCATGCGAGCGATTTTCGGCAGCTCCTTGGGCGGGAACAACATCACCGCGAGGACGATGATGAGCCCGATCTCCATCATGCCGAGACCGAACACCGGCGAACCATAGCAGGGAGGACCGAGGCTGTCGCCAGGGCCGAGCCTCCCCGGTCGGTTCTGGCAGCCCGCCGCCCGCCACTGGAGAAAAGCCCACGTGAGAAGTGCAATCCGGCCCGTCTAGACACCCCCGGGGGCCGCAGGCAAGCTTCCGGCCATGGCCTCGCGCCCCCTCCTCCTCCGTCACGGCGTGAGCTCAGGCCGATTCGCGCTGTCCGCGATCCTCGCCTCGCTCCCGGTTCTGGCCGCGTCCACCGGCTGCCTCACGATCCCCGAAGATCTCGAGACCCCGACGGGGACCGCGGCCGCCCCGAGCTCGGCCCAGGAGCTCCTCGATCGTCACATTTCGGCGTCGGGCGGCGCGGAGGCCCTCGGCGCCCTGAGCCAGCGCACGGTCGAGGCCCGGGTCGTGTTCAAGGCCCAGGAGGGCTGCGAGGCCGGGGCCCAGGACTGCATCTGGGAGGACACCGAAGGTCAGTTCGTCCTCTACTCGACGGCAGACGGGCGCATGTACCGGCGCATGGTCGTCGGGGACAACGTGCTCGAGCGCGGCTTCGACGGGGAGACGGGCTGGCAGCTCCAGCAAGAGCCCCAGCTGCTCATGCTCGAGGACCCCTCGGCCACGCCGATCCTCCGGGAGGACGCGCTGCTGCACTGGTACTTCGGCGTGGCCGAGCGCTCCGACCTGGCCCTCGAGCTCCTGCCGACCCGTACCATCCAGAGCGAGCAGGGGGTGCGCGAGCTCGACGGGGTCCGGTGGTTCGCGGCCAGCGAGACCTCCCCCGAGAGCGAGAAGTGGTTCGACCGATCCACGGGGCTGCTCTACGAGGAGCTCGAGCGCGACACCGAGACCGGCGACCTGGTCCGCCGGGTCTACTCCGACTACCGCGACGTCGACGGGGCCCAGGTCGCGTGGCAGATCGACCAGATCACCGAGGTCGAGGGCCTGCCCGCCCAGGTCGTGGAGCTGCACCTGCAGGTCGTCCACCACCGGGACGTCCGCGAGGACATGTTCGCCGTGCCCGAGCTCGGCCCGACGGAGCCGGCCCAGGACGTGCTGCTCGCCAACCTGCTCGCGGCCAAGTCCGACGCCGAGGCGGCCCCCAAGGAGCTCGAGCCCCAGGTCCGCTGGGCCCGGGCCGCGTTCCAGGCCGCGCACTTCGGCGAGGCCGCGATCGCGGCCAAGGCCGCGCTCGCGCTCGACGCCAAGGAGATCGAGGCCCAGTACATCCTCGCCCGGGTGTCGCTGCTCCAGGGCAAGCTCAAGGACGCCGACACCAAGCTGCGCGGCGCGGTCAAGAACGGCCTGCGCACCGACGAGGCCGCGCGCCAGCTCGCGTGGATCCACCTGCGCCAGGGGCAGTGGCAAAAGGCCGGCGCGGACCTGGCCGCCGCGGGCTTCCCGGTCATCGGCGAGCGCTACGCCGCGTTCGAGGGCAAGCCCCTCCAGGCCTCCATGAAGGGCTGCGTCACGACCCTGCCCTTCGTCGAGGGCGTCGACGACGTGATCATCCTGGAGATCAAAGCGGACGACGCGACCTTGCGCATGCTCTTCGACACCGGCGCCTCGGACCTGCTGATGTCCGACCAGCAGGCCCACTCCCTGGTCATCGGCACCGACGCCATGGCGCCCCTGGCCGCCGGCGGGCCGAACCTGCCCCAGGGTCAGCTCGAGAGCCTGGGCCTGGGCGACATGACGGTGAAGAACGTGCCCGTGACCATGTTCCCCGCCGATCAGCTCGGGGCCGTGGTCGGCATGACCGGCGTCGACGGGGTGATCGGCATCCGGCCCTTCGCGGGGCGCCAGCTGACCGTCGACCGGGAAAAGCGCGAGCTCGAGATCGTCGACACCGGCCGCAAGTGCGCCAAGCAGCAAAAGGCCAACCAGGTCGGGGCCGAGGTTCCCTTTTACGTCCACGAGACCCACTACATCTACCTGCGCGGCGAGATGAACGGGGCCGAGGGCGTGTACCTGCTCAACACGGGCATGCGCGGGGCGGACCTGACGGCCAACGAGGGCGCCTACGCCCACGCGGGCATCGGCGCGCCACCCATGCAAGCCGGCGTCCCGACCCTCGCGGGCATCGAGCGCTTCGCCCTCGGCGAGTACACCCGCACCAACCTCGGCGCGGCCTGGGGCTTCCTCTACCAAAACGCGACCAGCGACATGTTCCGCCTCGACGGCATGCTCGGCCTCGAGGTCCTCGGGCGCGGGCGCTGGACCCTGGACTACTCGACGCAGACCCTGTTCATCCAGGCGCCGCCGGAGCCCGCTCCTGCCGAGAAGACCAAAGCCGAAGCTGCACCGGCCAAAAAGCCCGAGGCCGCCCCGGCGAAGTGAGCCCGCCATGGTCTACCCGGTCCTGATCTTCGATCTCGACGACACCCTGATCGAGAGCTTCCCGGAGTACGTGCGCCTGCACCAGCGCATCGCCGGGGACCTGGGCTGGCGCAGGCCCAGCGCGGCGGAGCTGGTCCACTACGGCCCGACCTGGGAGGACACCCTCGCGCGGCTGTGGCCCGGGACCAGCCTCGACCCCTTCATGGCCCGCTACGAACAGCTCGCCGACGACCACAGCTACCCGCACATCCCCGGGGTGCCCGCGGCCCTCGAGGGGCTGCGCGAGCGGGGGCACAGCCTGTGGATCGTCACCAAGCGCTCGCGCAAGCGCCTGGCCCAGCGCATGGGCCAAGCGGGGCTGCGCCCGGGGCTGTTCGAGGGGATCTTCGCCTACGAGGATCAGCCGGCGAACAAGCCGGACCCGCGCTGCTTCGAGCCGGTGTGGGACGCCCTGGGTCGCCACGGCCGGGGGCGGGCGCTCTACGTCGGCGACCGCGAGGACGACCACACGGCCGCGGCCGCGGCTGGCTTGACCTTCATCGGCGTGCGCACCGGGCCCGAGCACTTCGCCACGCGCGAGGCCGCCTCCGCCAAGGCACCCGCGCCCAGCTTCCTCGATCGCGTCGAGCACGTGCTCGAGACCGCCGCCGAGCTGCCCCAGTGGCTGGCGAGCCAGCGTCCGTCATGACGAGCACCGCGGGCCCCGAGCAGTTCACCCTCACCGCCCGCGTCGCGTGGGTCGAGCCCGAGGGCAGTGGCGGCGTGGCTGCGCTCGCGCGCGACCCGATGATCACCGTGGACAAAAGCACGGGCTCGATCGTCGCCATCGACGACGCCCGCGAGCCCGAGCCCGGCGAGCTCGTCTACGACCTCGGCCACAGCCTGCTCGTCCCGGGCATGGTCAACGCCCACAGCCACGCCTTCCAGCGAGGCATCCGCGGGGCGACCCACCGGCGCCAGCGCGCGGACCCGTCGAGCTTCTGGAGCTGGCGCGAGGCCATGTACGCGGCCGCCAACGCCCTCGACCCCGAGGGGGTGTACGCGATCACCCGCGACTGCTTCGCCGAGATGCTCGCCCGGGGCATCACCTGCGTGGGCGAGTTCCACTACCTCCACCACCAGGCCGACGGCCAGCCCTACGCCGACGCCAACGAGCTGTCCAAGCAGGTGATCCGCGCGGCGGACGAGGTCGGCCTGCGCCTGTGCCTGCTCGAGGTCTACTACGCCCGGGCCGGGGTCGGTCACGACGGGCCGCTGCCCGAGCAGCGCCGCTTTTGCGACGGCTCCGTCGATCGCTACCTCGCCCGCGTCGATGGCCTGCGCGAGCTGGCCCAAAGCCGACGCGAGCACCGCGCCCAGACGCTGAGCGTCGGCGTCACCCCGCACAGCGTCCGCGCCGTGCGAGCGCCCGAGCTCGCCGAGCTCGCGGCCTACGCCCACGCCCACGAGCTGGTCTTGCACAGCCACGTGTCCGAGCAGCCCCTCGAGAACACCCAGTGCAGGGAAGAGCACGGCCGCTCGCCCTTGCGGGTGTTCGCCGACGCGGGCTTCATGACCCGGCCCGGGGCGTTCACGGCCGTGCACGCCATCCACATCGACGAGCCCGACTTCGCGCTCATGGCCGACCAGAACATCTGCGTGTGCCCGACGACGGAGGCGGACCTCGGCGACGGCATCGTCCCGGCGACGCGCTGGCGCGAGGCGGGGGCGACCCTGGCCCTGGGCAGCGACAGCAACGCGATCATCGACCTGGTCACCGAGGCGCGCAGCCTCGAGCTCCACGAGCGCCTGCGCCGGCAGGCCCGGCTGTGCCTGCGCGACGAACGCGGCCACGTCGCCCCGGTGCTCGCCGCGGCCGTGACCACCGGCGGGGCCGCGGCCCTCGGTCGGCCCGAGCTCGGCCGCCTCGCCGTCGGCTCGCCCTTCGACGCGGCCTGCTTCGACCTCGATCACTGGCTGCTGCGCGGGGTGGACCCCGATCTGGCCGTGGACGCCCTGCTCTTGGCAGGCCGCGCCGAGGCCATCACCCAAGTCTGGGTCGGTGGGCGACGTCGGCGCTGACCGGCTTCGCAAATCTCTTCGCCTCTGCGATCGTCGACCCGCTCATGACCGGCCGCCTCGACCTCCCGAACCTCGCGCTGCTCGGCGCGCTGCTCGGGACCCTGAGCGCCTGCCCCCACGAGAAGATCCCGCCCGACTGCGAGCACGACGAGCTCGAGCGCTGCGTGTGGGAGGGGGCGCAGACCAAGGCCCGGGACCCCAAGGGCACGCCGGGGGCAGGGAAGGGCGAGGGCGACCCCGACGCGCCGACCGACGCCGACGCGCCCAAGGGCAACTGGGTCCAGCTCGATCGCACCCTCGCGGACATCGTCGAGGTCATGGGCCCGGGGCTCGAGTGGCCCCTGGTCGACAGCCGCGCGCGCGCGCTGTGCAAGCCCGCCGACGCCCAGGGCGAGGCGCTCGTCGACGATCCCTTTGCGAGCGCGGGCGCAGACGCGGGCGAAGACCCCGACCCCGTCGCGGGCGAAGACCCCGACCCCTTCGCGGGCGAAGACCCCGACCCCTTCGCGGGCGAAGACCCCGACACAAAACCCAAACCCAGCGAGCCGCGCAGCTGCCCGACCCCGGACGCGCCGCGGGGCCCGGCCGGGGCCTCGACGGGGGCGGAGGCCTGGGCCTGCCGACCGACCGACGAGGTGACGATCAACGAGCGCGCCCTCGCCCTCGAGGCAGGCGGGGGCGTCGTCGCCCTGACCGCGGCCGAGGTCGGCGGGGACGAGAGCAGCTCGATCCTCGACTTCGCCCTCGCGCGCTTCGACGAGTGGTGCGAGGACCGGTCCTTCATCGCCCTCGACGGCAAGGTCCACCAGGAATTTCACCGCTGCGCCCTCCCCGAGGGCCCCTACCTCGTCGTCGGCCGCTTCCCCTGCGACCTCGAGGCCGACCGCTGGCAGGTGTCCATCGCGGTCATGGACGAGGGTTGACCGGGCGGGTTCTCCAACGGCGATCGAGTGCGTACACTCCGGGCGCGCCATGGTCGACGACATCAGCCTCCCCAGCCGTCACGGCGGCATCATCTTCCCGCTCTCGATGTTTCGCCCCACGATGTTGGCGGCGGTCATGGCCGAGAGCCTGGTGGCCCAGGCCCGCAACATCCTCGACGCGCGGCTCGTGCTGACCCGCCACCCCGAGATCCAGCTGGTCCTCGCGCACATCGAGGGCTCGATCATCGGGGACAACCCGGCGACCTTCTGGCGCGAGAACGCCGAGCTCGGGATGGTGGCCTCGCAGGTCATGCCCCAGCAGCTGATCCAGTACTGGTACGACGCCGACGAGCCGCGCCAGGGCTTCATCGTCGCCCAGCGCGGCCAGGCCCTCGCGGCCCAGGACGCCACCGAAGATCAGATGCCCGCCGGATCGACGGCGCAGGACTGGCCCGTCGCCCAGCTGCTCGCGCAGATGCAGCTCGCCGAAGAGGAGCTCGCCAACGGCTTCGCCGGCGGTCCGCAGGTCTCGTGCTCGTTGATGGAGCGAGACGCCGACGACCGCGAGATGCTGATGACCCTCGCGGGCCAGCCCGCCGAGGGCGAGGGCGAGGATCCAAACGCTCCGGCCGGCGGACCCGGACCCGACGCGCCCGGCGGCCCCAGCCCCAGCTCTGACGCGCCTGGTGGCCAGCAGGCCCAAGCCCCCGCGAAGCCCAAGCGCGCGACCGTCGAGGATGACAAGAAGCGCCGGGCCGCCGAGGCGCAGGCCGAGCAGGAGGCTCGCCAGGCCCGGGCCAATTCGATGCGCGCCGACCTGCCCCACGTCATCGATGACCTCGGCGTGGTCGCGGCCCCCAAGGGCGCAGAGCTCGCCGACACCGACATCCTCGAGCCCTTCATGGTCCGCGCGATCGCGGGCGACCTCCCGGCTGGCCTGCCCCGCGAGCTCACCGACGAGCTCCAGGGCAAGCGGGTCGACTTCGCCGTGGTCGTCGAATTCCTGAGCGAGGTGTTCGTGGAGGAGGGCCCCCTGTCCAAGCCTCACTTTGAGACCCACGCCAATCCCCACATGATCGGCGGCCAGGAGGTCCGCGCCCTCGAAGTGCTCGCGCCGCGCCTGGGTCGGGGCACCTTCGTGCGTCGCGGCTACGCCGGCGCGTTCGTGTCGCGGACGCCGGACCAGGCCCTGCCCGAGGCGCTCATCATCGCGCTCCTCGACAGCCAAGATTGAGTCGTGGACGTGATCGTCCACGACGGCTAAAGCAGCCAGAGGCGGCCAACAATCGAGGGTTTCCCCGGGGTACGGGGGGTCCAAACCCTCGTTTGTGGCCACCCTGGCCAGCCTACGCGCCAGGCCGATCCCGTCCCGCGACATCGCTGTCGTGGCACCAGGACTGCGCGGACAAACATGTCTTGGATCCTGGGTGTCACCAGTCTGGGCGGCGCGCTTGGCTCGTTGCGATGCGCAACACTTTCGACAGGCGAGGCCAACGCCCCCGCTTGGATCGACCACCCCCAAAAAGCCGTGATTCGGGGAGCCAGCACCCCGTGCGGCCCTGGATCGAATCGCGTCGCGGCCCCCGAATGTCCCGATTCTGGAAAATTCCTGCGTAAATTCAATGACTTGCAAATCGATGTAAATCTCGATTGGGCGCTCCATAGCCATTGATGGCCACTCAAAGCGGGTTGAAGCCCTTCGAGTGCACCGATTGGCCGAGCTTACATCCCCCATCTCGGGGTGCGTCGGCATGGGACTTGAAGATTTGCTCTGGCGACCCGTCAGAGGCCAACAGGGGCCGGATCGAGCTCCTCGGCAGGAACACCAAAAAGGATTTGATCAATGTACTTGCGTAAGAACAAGGTCCGCTGTGGCGATTCTCGCCGAACCTACCTCTCGATCGCCCACAACGTCTGGTGGAGCAGCGAGGGCAACAAGAAGGCGCAGAGCCGTCCCATCGTGATCGCCTCCTTCGGCGTCGAGGACAAGGTCGACATCGAGCTCGCTCGTGATGTCGTGGTCGCCGTCGAGAACAGCGCCCCTCGCTACCCCTTCCGCCGCGGTGAAGGCAAGGCCGCGACCATGCGCATCGCCCAAGAGGTCCGCAAGATCGAGCCCTTCCTCAAGGTCCTCGTCAGCCGCAAGCTCGGCCTCGCCCAGCATCTCCCCCCCCACCCCGAGCGCGGCGCCATCCTCGAGGCCCTGATCAAGGCCAAGCTCGAGAATCCCGAGCCGCATCACGCCCGCGAGGACGAAATCCTCGCCTCGATCCGCAACCGCCTCGGCGCCTAGCGTCGAACCCACGACTTGGCTTTTCTTACTTCTCCCCCACCCAATCCCCCCAGAGGCCCGACAGTCTGCGCTGTCGGGCCTTTTCGTGCCTGTTCGTGGTCAATGGCCGAAGCGAGCCTGGCGAGCTTCGATCCACTCGTTTGGGACCCGCGGGTCCGGGCGCTTGGCCTTCATGAACTGCATCGCCGCGGCCATGCGATCGAAGTGCGCTTGCATCTGCGCTGCGGGCTCGGGGCCCTCGAACAGCTCGACCACGCGGATCGCCGCCTCGAAGCTCGAGATCCGGCTGGGCTCCGAGGGCACGCGCACGCCCCAGTGCGAGGCCGGACCCTCGGGCAAGCCCCAGGCCTCCATGGCCGCGAGCTCGGGCACCCGTCGACTCATGCGCGCGCACTGAGCCCAGGTCCCGTCGAGGATGACCACGGCCAGGGTGCGCCCCGGCTCGGACTGGCTGTTGGCTTCGAGCGCGGCGATGCGCTCGGGGTCGAGGACCGGAGCGGGCTTGGGCGCCTGGCCCTCGGGGTCTTCGACGCGGGGAAAGACGAGCACGTAGTCGTGATCCGGGCGCACGAGCGGGCCCCCGTCCCAGGGCACGCCCCGCGCCCCGAAGTAGATCAGCTCGGCGTGGCTCAGCACCTGAGGGATCATCCGCCCGGTGTTGGTCGGCTTGTTGCGCTCTTTGTTGTTCTGGACCACGAGCAGCTTGGTCCGCAGCTCGAGGCGCGGGCGCTGGTCGCAGATGCACAGCTCCTCGTGCAGGCCGCACTCGCGACAGCGCGCCATCGCAAAGCGTCGCTGGCCGCCCATCAGCGCAGGTCCTCGAGGGCGTCCGCGGCCGCGTGGCGCAGCTGGGTCGGGAACATGGCGCGGTGCGAGGTGTAGACCTCCGAGGCGAGGCCGTGGATCACCGGCGAGGCCTCGAGCAGGCTCTGGACCCGCGGACCCGAGAGCACGACGAGGGCTTCGTCCTCGACGTAGGCCCGGGTCTTCGTGCGGTCGATGCCGGCGAAGTAGCGCGGATCGAGGCCGAGCTCGGCGACCAGCGGATCGATGCGCGCGCGCACCTCCTCGTCGCTGACCTCGTCGCGCACGCGCACGCTCTTGAACAGCTTGCGCTCGCGCAGCCCCTGGCTCAGCCCGCGCAGCACCGGATCGTCGCCGCGGGCGTAGTGCCACATCGCGGTCTCGAGCAACGCGTCGTCGAGGCTGATGTAGTCCTCCGTCGACAGCTGCGCCCCGCGGAACATCGCCGCCAGGGCGTCGGGCGTCCCGGGCACGCTCTCGCCGGCGTCGTGCAGCTCGTGCAGGCGACGGAACAGGCCGCGGAGCATGACCTCCGCCGCGCGCACGGCCTTGTGCAGGTAGACCTGGCGATACATGTAAAAGCGCGCGAGGAAGAAGCCCTCGACGGCCGTGAGCCCCTTGGCGCCGTCGACCGCCAGCGTCGCCGCGCTCGCGCCTGCGGGCAGGTACAGGCGCAGCGAGGCCAGCAGCCAGTCGAGGTCGAGGAGGCCGTAGCGCACGCCCGTCATGTGGCTGTCGCGCATGAGGTAGTCGCAACGATCGACGTCGAAGGTGCCCGAGACGGCCCGGGCGAGGTGGCGGATCGGGCACGCGCCGTGGATCAACCGCTCGACGGCCGCGGGCGCCTGGGGGTCGAACTCGTGGAGCACGCGGTGGACCTCCGTGTCTGGGTCGAGCAGCATCTGCGAGGTCCAGTCCTCGTGCATGCGCGCGTCGGGCAAGACGTGCTCGAAGGTGTGCGAGAAGGGCCCGTGGCCGAGGTCGTGGACCAGCGCCGCAGCCAGCGCGATCGCCTCCCAGTCGCTGTCGATGCGGTCGTGCGCCGGGAGCTCGTCGGCCAGCGAACGCACCCGCTCGAGGTAGCGGCTCATCACGTAGGCCGACCCCACGGCGTGCGCGAAGCGAGAGTGCTCGCCGCCGGGAAAGGCCAGCGAGGCCAGGCCCAGGGCCCGGATTCGTCGCAGCCGCTGCACCTCGCGGGTGTCCATGAGGCGCACCAGCAGGCGGTACGGGTCACCCGGTCCCGGCGTCGTCGGGGCGAAGGAGATCAGGCCGTGGACCGGGTCGCGGAGGATCACCGGGGCCGACACTACCCAATCGTCCGCGCCCCTGCTCGGGTGATGAGGCAATTGACCAGGACCCCCCCAGCCTTCCCTGGCCCTTGGCCGCAAAAAGGGGCGCGCGCTGCGGGCAATGATATGATCGGCTGCCCGAGCTTCGACCGCCGGATCCGGGACCGCCGTCACCATGTTCACCTGCTCGAACTGCAGCCACACGATCGACGACTCCAAAGTGCGGCTTCCGCCTTTTTGTCCGCGCTGCGGAGCCTCCACCGGGAGCGGTCCCTCTCCTTTCGACGAACCCCTCCCCGACGAAGGCGGCAGCTCGCCGCTCCCGCCGCCCCCGCCCATGGCCGGCTCGGCTCTGCCCCCGCCCCCGCCCTCGGGGCGTGGGTCCCCGTCCAAGACCCTGTTTGGCATGACGGGGCTGAGCCTCGACGAGAGCGGCACCTTCTCGATTCCGCGCGACGACGACGACGACGAGCCCATGCGCGCGGCCCAGAGCGACGGCGGCCTGAGCTTTCCGGTCGACGACGATGACGACGACGGCGGCCTGCCCTTTCCGGTCGACGACGATGACGACGACGGCGGCTTGGCCGTCCCCGTCGACGACGACGATGACGGCGGCTTGGCCTTCCCCGTCGACGACGACGACGAAGAGGAGGCCCTCGTCGCGGCCACGGCTCCGCCTCCGCCCAAGCCCCCGCTGCCGCCCCCGGCCCCGCCGATGGCCAAGGCCGCGCCGGTCTCGGGTCGCCCGCCAGCGCCGCCTCCCTTGAAAGGACGCGGGGTCGGCAAGCCTCCGCCGATCAAGAAGCCCGGCGTCGTCCCGCCGCCGCCCCTCGGTGGTCCCAGCCAGGGGCGACCGCCCGCGCCACCGCCCCTGGGCGGGGCCAAGAAGTCCGCCCCGCCGCCCGTGCCCGGTGGACCCCCCGCCTTCGGCCGCTCGGCGCCCGTGCGCGGACCGGGACCCGAGCGCGGACCGGGGCCCGAGCGCGGACCCAAGCCCTCGGCCCGCCCCGTGCCGCCCCGCGAGCCGACCCCGGCGCCCTCGAGCCTCGACTCGGGGACCTTCGACGTCGACGATCCCTTCTTCACCGGCAACCCCGAGGCGCTCCCCGAGCTCGAGTCGATCACCACCGGCGACATCAGCGAGTTCGAGTCCATGGACCACCCCGCGGCGATGAGCGGGGTCTCGGAGTTCGAGTTCCGCGACGACGACGAGGACGAGCCCATCGAGCTCGGGGACCTCGACGCGCCGCCGATCGACGCCACCCCGCGCCGCGCCCTGCCAAAGAGCGGCTTCGCGGGCCTCGACTCGGCCAACCCGGTGCTCGCCGAGGACAGCGAGATCACCCTCGAGCAATCGGGGCAGTTCGACAGCCTCGATCTGCCGACGCCGACGGACGACGACCTGACCCTCGACACCAGCGGGCCCTCGGCGCCAGCGCCCCGACCCGCGGCTCCGCCCGCTCCGCCCCAGCGCAAGCGCCCGACCTTCGGCAGCCTCGACAGCCTGCCCGCCCCCGCGACGCAGCAGCGCCCGGCCGACGATCTGCCCATGCCCGCCGACGGCATCGGCGGCTTCGACGATCTGGCCGCGCCGACGCCGGCCGCGGCCCAGACCGGGGGTGGCGGTGGCTTCGACGATCTGCCCATGCCCTCCCTCGACGGCGGCGGTGGCGGTGGCTTCGACGACCTGCCCATGCCTGCCCTCGACGGCGGCGACAGCTTCGGCGATCTGCCCATGCCGGCCCTCGATGACGAGCCCGCGGCGGAGCTCCCGACGGCGGCCGACAGCCTGATCCTCGACAACCTGCCCATGCCGGCGGCCGACCTGCCCACGCCGGCGGCCGACCTGCCCACGCCGGCGGCCGACCTGCCCATGCCGGCGGACGACCTGCCCATGGCCGTCGACGATCTGCCCATGCCGGCGGACGACCTGCCCATGGCCGCGGACGACCTGCCCATGGCCGCGGACGACCTGCCCATGGCCGCGGACGACCTCCCGGGCCTCGTCGACGACTTCCCGGCGCCCAAGCCCGACTTCGAGAGCAACCTCGACATCCCCGACCTCGACCTCGACGCCGACGCCGACGTGCCCGACGAGGAGCTCGAGTTCGACGTCGACGAGGGCGACGGCAGCGAGGCCGCCGGAGAGATCCACTCCGACGCCAGCGAGGCCGCGGCCCAGTCGGGGGAGCGAGACAAGGACAAGGCCAAGACCAAGACGCGGGCCAAGATCCGCGTCAAGGGCCGAGACGCGTCGCCGGAAAAGGGCGGGCGCAGCATCGGCCGAATCGTCGCCTACAGCCTCGTGGGCCTGCTGGTCCTCGGCGGCGGCGGCTTCGTGGCCGCGACCCAGCTGGGCCTGCTCGGCGAGGGAGACACCGGCGCGCCCGCGGGCAGCAGCGGCGGCGACGGTGCCAGCGAGGGCGGCGATCAGGGTGCGCCCCGCGAGGCCGCCGAGCGCCCCGAGGAGATCCTCGCCAAGCTCGACCTCGACACCCCCGCGGCCTACGTCCAGGCCCTCGAGCGCTCGGCCAACGACCCCGTCGGCCAGGCCGAGGCCGCCATGCTCTTGCACCTGCGCTACGGGCCCGATCCCGAGCGCCTGCAGATCGCGTCGACGGCCCTGGCCAGCTACCAGGGTCGACCCGAGCCCTTCATCGCGCGCATCGAGGGCCTCGGCCTGCTCGCCAACGGCGACACGGCGGGCGCCCTGGCCAAGTTCGGCGGCGAAGATCCGCGCAGCCAGCTCTACCGCGCGTGGGTCCAGCTCGAGACCGGCGACGTGGAGGGCGCCCGGGCCACGGCCGAGGCGGTCCTCACCCTGCGCCCCGAGGACCGCGCGGCCCAGCTCGTCGTGCTCGAGGCCCGCCTCGCGGCCAACTCCGACGACGGCCTCGCGGCCCTGCGCAAGGCGGCCAACGAGGCCCCCGATCAGCTCAGCCTGCGCGAGGTCCTGATGCGCTCGACGGCCGCCGAGGGGCTGCTCGCCGAGGCCGTCGCCGCCGGCAAGGATCTGCGCCCCGCGGTCGTCAGCGACGGCCACAAGGCCGAGCTGCTGCGCCAGCGCGCCCAGCTCTCGCGGCGTCAGGGCAACATCATCGAGGCGGTCCGCCTGCTCGAGCAGGCCCTGGCCACCGACGCGGGGCTGCTCGCGGCGCGCATCGATCGCGTGATGATCTGGCTGGAGAACGCCAACTTGCCCGCGGCCAAGGCCGAGGTCGACGTGCTCGAACAAGAGCGGCCCGAGGACCCGGCGATCATCAAGCTGGCCGCGCGTCGAGACCTCGCCGAGGGCGAGTTCGTCCGCGCCCTCGAGCGCATCGGCGCCCTGGGGGAGCGCGCCGACGCCGAGGCGATGACCATCGCCGCCGAGGCCCACGCCCTCGAAAAGCGCGTCGACGAGGCCCGCCAGGCCTGGGCCCAGGCCCGCACCCTCGACCCCTTCTACACGCCCTCGATGGAGGCCGAGGTCGCCCTGCTCCTCGACCTCGACAAGTCCGGCGAAGCGCTGAGCTTCATCGACGAGCAGCGCAAGGCGATCGAGGCCACCGAGGACAAGGACAGCGCCGAGGGCCGCCGCGCTCGCTCGACCCTCGAGCTGCTCCGCGCCCAGATCCTCGAGCGCCAGCGCTCGCTGACCGACGCCCTCGAGGCCACCGACGAGGCCCTGCGCATCGAGGCCGGCAACAACCACGCCCGCCTGCTCCGCGCCCAGATCCTCGACGCCCTCGATCGTCGCAAGGCCCACGAGGAGGCCCTCGTCGAGCTCTTCGATCGCACCGGCGGCTTCCCGGGCCTGACCGCCCCCCTGGGCGAGGTCTACCTGCGCAAGGGGCAGCTCGAACAGCTCGACGCGCTCATCGGCGAGCAGCTCTCGGAAGAGGGCGCGGCCGTCGAGATCCTGCTGACCGGCGCCTCGCTGCGCCTGGCGCAAGAGCGCTACGACGACGTCGAGAAGCTGGCCAAGGCCGTGCTCGAGCGCGACCCCAACCAGCTGCGCGCGCACCTGCTGCTGGGCCGCGCGTTGCTCGTCCAGGGCGACTACGTCGAGGCCCTGACCGAGATCCAGCAGGCCCAGACGACCGAGGGCGACACCGAGGTCGAGGTCTGGCTCGGCCAGGCCCTCGAGTACAACGGCCGGGTCCCCGACGCCAAGGGCCACTACCGCAAGGCCCTCGAGCTCGACGGCGACAACCGCATGGCCGCGGCCCTGCTCGGTCGCCTCTACGCCTACGACGGCGCCGCGCGCAAGGCCATCGAGCTGCTGACCCCCGTGGTCGCCGACAGCGACGACTACCCCTACGCCCACCTCGCCCTCGGGCTCGCCCACCGCGACCTCGGCAAGCGCGAGCAGGCCATCGCCGACTTCCGCAAGGCCCACGAGCTCGACCCCAACCTGTTCGAGGCCTACTACCAGGAGGGCCGCATGCTCAACGACCGCAACCAGCACAGCGCCGCGGCCAAGGCCCTCCAGGCGGGGGTCGACAACGCGATCGAGTACGCGCAAGAGCGCCAGCTCATCGACACCTGGCGCCGCCTCGGCGAGAGCTACATGCGGCTGGGTCGGCGCGGCGACGCCAAGAAGGCCTTCGAGGAATACTTGAAGATCGCGCCGCAAAACGCCCCCGGCCGGCGCGAGGTCGAGCGGACCATGCGGGGCCTCTAGCGGGCGCTGCCCATGGCACAGACCCTCGACCTCGACGCGCTCGTCGCCTTCGCGCACGAGCTGGCCGACGCGGCTCGGCGCGAGACCTTGCCTCGCTTTCGCTCGGCGCTCGCCGTCGACAACAAGCTCGCCGCCGACTTCGACCCGGTGACCGACGCGGATCGGGAGGCCGAGCGCGCGATCCGGGCGCTGATCGAGCGCCGCTACCCCGAGCACGGCATCCTCGGCGAAGAGCACGGCGAGCGCCTGCCGAACGCGCAGCTGCGGTGGGTCCTCGACCCCATCGACGGCACGCGCTCGTTCATCTGCGGCGCGCCGACCTGGACCACGCTGATCGCCCTCGAGCGCGGGCCCGAGCCCATCCTCGGCGTGATCGACCAGCCGCACGTCGAAGAGCGGTGGATCGGCGCGGGCGAGCGCGCGTGGCTGCACCGCCGCGCGAGCGTCCGCGCCATCACGACCAGCGGCTGCGAGCGCCTCGCCGACGCGCGCGTCTCGACCACCGATCCGCGCGCGGTCGGCTACTTCGACGCCGCCGAGGAGGCCGCGTTCGCGCGCCTGGCCCGGGCGTGCAAGCTGGCTCGCTTCAGCATGGACGCCTACGCCTACGCGCTGCTCGCCATGGGGCAGCTCGACCTCGTCGTCGAGTCGGGCCTGAAACACTACGACTACGCCGCGCTCGCGCCGGTCGTTCGGGGGGCCGGCGGCGTCATCACGGATTGGCGAGGTGAGAGCTTCGACGCCGACGCGGGCGGTCACACCGTGGCCGCGGCGACGCCCCAGCTGCACGCCGAAGCCCTCGCCATGCTCGGGCGCTGACTGCCAGAGGCCCGAGGGGCCGCGCCCCTGGACGGTTCTGAGAAACTCGGGCCTGGGCGTCAGAAGCCCCGGCGCGCCCTGCTACCATGCATCGCCCGCGCCTTGCTCGAGCAGGGCCGGCGAGGCCACCGTGAGCGCTAGCCCCGACCTTTCCCACTTCGTCCAACACCGACTGCTCGACGTCTACGAGCAGGGCATGGCCCGGCAGGGCTACGCCTACGGCGTCGACCTCCGGCGCTCGCGCTGGCTGTCGAGCTCGACGGTCGGCAACACCCTCGTCCGCACCGTCGACCGCGCCTGGCCGCGTCTGGCCGCCCAGCTCATGGAGGACGCGCTGCTCGACGCGACGGCGGCCCCGGTCCCGCTGATGCGCGAGATCGGGGGGCACATCGCCCTGCTGCGCGCGCCCTTGCCGACGCTGCGCGTGGTCCGGCCCGAGCAGCGCGGTCGCTGGCCGCTGGTCGCCAGCCTCGGCGCGACCCGAGGCGGCGCGCGCTGGCTGATCGTCGACGCCGAGGCCCTCGCCGCCCTGGCCCCGAGCGCCCGCGCCTTTGCGATCGGCTCGGGCCTGGGCCACCTGCACTGCGACCACGCGGTGTTCTTCACGGCCCACCTGTTCGCCGGTCGCCGCGAGGGTCGCCTGGGCATCCGGGGCCTGCGCGGCGCCCTGAGCCCGTGGACGCGGGTGATGGTGTTCTCGGCCGACCGCGCCGGGCTGCTGTGCTGCGGAGACCTCGACGCCGCCATCGAGATGCTGAGCAACCCGCCCGTGGTCCTGACCCGCTCCGGCGAGCACCTGCACACGCCCCTCGACGGCGCGCCGCAGCTGACCGCCTCGGACTGGCTGCCCGACGGCCCCTCGACCCAGGCGCGGATCCAGGCGCTCACGGACTTCGCCCGCTCGGGGGTCTACGCGCGGATCCAGGCGACCCGCGCCCGCCGGGCCGAGCTCATCCGCCAGATCGGCGAGGGCGCCCGGCCCAAGTCGGACGCCGAGCCCAAGTCGGGCGCGTCGAAGCCCGACGAGCCCGACGCCAACCTCCACGTGCCCGCCGACGCCTGGTCCCTCGCCCGCGTCGACGCCCGCCTCACCGACCGCCTGGGGATCCTGTGACCGCCATGCCCGACACGCCCGTCCCCCGCACGCCCAAGGCTCGCCTCGAGCACGCGGCCCAGCGCCTGTCCAAGGTCGCCGACGCCCTCGGCCACGAGCAGCTGGCCCAGACCGTCGTCGCCGACGCCCGCCGACGCCTCGACGACGGCCGCGTGCGCGCGGTGATCCTCGGCGAGATCAAGCACGGCAAGAGCTCCCTGCTCAACGCCCTGCTCGGCGAGGCCCTGCTGCCCGTGGGCGTCACCCCGACCACGGGCGCCGTGGTTGCGATCCGCTCGGCCGCGACCGCGGGCGACGGCAGCGAGCCCGGGACCTACCTGCTCGAGGCCGACGGCGGGCGCACCCCCGTGGACGCCGAGCGCTTTGCGACCCTCGCCCGCGGCAAGGCCGAGGACGAGGCCGGGCGCGAGCCCGAGCTGCTCGTCGACCCCGAGCGCCTGCCGAGCGCCGTCGAGCTCATCGACACCCCCGGCTTCAACGACATCGACCGCTTCCGCGCGGCCCTGAGCCGCTCCGAGCTGCCCCGGGCCGACGTGCTCGTGCTGGTCCTCGACGCCACCCAGGTGCTCAGCCGCTCCGAGCTCCGGCTGATCACCGACGCCGTCGCGGCCGTCGGAGGCCTCGACGAGAGCGGCGGCGCCAAGCTGCTCGTGGTCATCAACCGCATCGACTTGGTGCCCGAGGACGAGCGCGAGCGGGTCATCGCCCACAGCCGCGAGGGCCTGAGCTCCGTGCTGCCCGGGCCCCTGGACATCTACTGCGTCGACTCGAAGTCGGCCCTGCGCGAGGGCGGCGGCTCAGCGGACAGCGAGCTCGAGGCCGTGCGCGCCCTCGCGGCCGTGCGCGCCCGCTTGTTTGGCTTCGCCCGCGAAGGCGCGGCCATCCTCCCGGCCCGGGCCCGCTCGGCCATGCTCCGCCAGGCCCGACTGCTCGGCTACAACGCGTCCTTCCAGGCCCGCGCCCTCTACCTCGAGCGCGACGCCCTGAGCCGCGAGCTGGCCGCGGTCGAGTCGACCCTCGCCGCCCGCGAGCACGACCTCGACGGCCTGCGCAAGCGCATCCCCGCCGCGGGCGAGACCATCGTCAGCGCCAGCAAAGAGCGCATCGCCGCGTTCCGGGGCGAGCTCGAGGAGTCCGCCCTGGCGCAGATCCACAAGGCCGACCTCTCGACCCTGACCCAGGTCATCCCCGGCGCGATCCAGGACGCCTTCCTCGAGTTCGCGCGCCAAGAGAGCGAGCGCCTGCGCGGCGAGCTCGAGGCCCTGACCCGCGAGATCTTTGCGACCCACGGCGAGCTCGCCCACCGCCGCCTGGTCGAGGCCATGATGCCCCTGGGCTTTCGCGGGCCCGGGCTCTACGTCGAGCCGCCGGCGGTGATCGTCGAGGTCGGGACCCTCGCCCTGGGCCTGGTCGGGACGATCATCTGGTACCTCGGCAGCACCGTGACCGGGATGGTCATGACCATCGCGTCTCCGCTGACCACGGTGATCCTGCGCGAGAAGACCGTCCGCGACGCCCGGGCGCAGGTCCGCGACGCCCTGCCGGGGGCCCTCGACGCGGCCACGGATCAGCTCGGCGCGATCATCGACAAGCTCGTCGCGCGCCATGGCGACGCCCTCGACGATCACCTCATGTTGGCCGACCTGTCCCTGAGCGAGCAGCTGCTCACGGCCCTGCGCACGGCCCAAGAGCGCCTCGATCGTCACGAGGCCCAGCTGCGCGTGCACGCGGCAGCGACCGACGCCGCGACCGAGATCGAGCCGGCCAAGGCTGAGGTCGAGGTCGAGGTCGAGGCCGACGCCGACGCCGACGCCGAGCCGAGCAAAGCGGCGCCCGAAGCCGCGCCCGAGCCCAAAGACGCCTCGAAGGACTCGAAGGAAGGCGAAGACACGCCCGCGGAGCAAGCCGCCAAGCGCCTGCGCGAGCGCGTGGCCGTGGTCGCCCAGGCTGAGCTCAACGGCCTCGAGGCCCAGCTCGACGCGCTCATCACCGAGCTGCGCTCGATCGAGCTCGACCGCGAGGCCGAGGACCCTTCGGGCGACGACGAGGACGCGCCCGTCCTGCACTGATTGACCGAGCCGAGCCGCCGGAGCCGGGGCCGACCCAGAGGAGACCGCACCATGGCCGAGGAAGACGACGACAAGCCCTTTGGAGAAGCGAGCCGCCAGGCCCAGGAGGTCGGGCGTCAGGCCCGTGAGGCGGGTCGGCAGGCCCGCGAGTGGGCGCGCAGCTTCAACCTGAACTCCGTGGGCAACACGGTCAACGAGTGGGCCAAGCGCGCCCGCGACCTGGTCGTCGAGGTGTCGGAGAACGTCGGCGTGCCCGAGGCCGTGCGCGACGCGACGGAGCAGGCCCGGGCGCTGCGGGTCGCGGGCGAGGCCGGCCAGGCCCGGACCGTGCTCCGCGAGCTGACCGGCGCCTACGGGGACGAGCCCAACCTCGTCAATGCGCTGGCGCTGACGGCCACCCACGAGCGCTTCATCGACGATCGGGTCCCCGGGGGCATCGAGATCCTGCGCGAGCTCGCCGACCGCCTCGACGCCAAGCGGGTCGGGGCGATGGCCCTGGTCGACGCCGCCGAGGCCCTGCGCCACCAGCAAGACCCGAGCGCGTGCCTGGACCACCTGCGCCGAGGCAAGCGCAACCTCGAGCGCCTGTCCTCCCAGGACCTCATCGAGGCTCAGCTCCTCGCCCACCTGCTCGCGGCCTCGGCCCACCGCCGCCTCGGCCAGCACGAGCGCGCCATCCGGGAGATCCGCAAGGCCGCCGCGGCGCTGCCCCCGGGCGCGGGCGACGGCCTGCGCCGGCTGACCCTCGCCCTCGGCGTCGATCAGCTCCTCGCCGACGGCCGGGTGTCCGAGGCCGAGCGCTGGGTCCAGACCGCCTACCACCGCCGGATCACCGACGCCCGCCGCCAGGTCGTGCGCGAGCGCGCGGCCGCGGCCGCCGAGGCCAACCAAGACGCCGAGCCCGGGGTCGAGCCCGAAGAGGACATGCTCACCGTCGACGAGGCGGGCACGGAGTTCGACGGGCCGCGGGCCGGGGACGAGCTCGTCGACACGAGCTACACGGCCCTCGAGACCGCGCTCTTGGCCCGGGTGCTCGCCGCCCGGGGCGAGCGCAGCGCGGCCATGGAGCTGCTCACCGAGCTGCCGAGCGGACCGAGCTCCGAGCCCGGCGGCGGCCTGGTGTTCGAGGCCCGGGTGCGCGTGCTGATCCACGTCAGCCCCGACGCCAGCCAGGCCTGCGCCGAGGCCCTGCGCTACCTCCAGCTCGACGCCGGTGACGGCGAGCGCCTGCGCCTGTGGGCCCTCGCCGAGTTCCGCCGGTGGCGCGAGGCCAGCCGCGCCGACGACGAGCTGAGCCCGCCCACGGCCATGCTCAGCTCCCTGGCCCAAGCTTTGAGCAGCGCGCCGCCCCACGCCCGCCCGGCCCGGTCCCAGGAGCTCGCCCACGTCGCGCTGTTCGTCGAGGACTTCTCGCCGAGCGTGACCAAGGCCCTCGCGGCCGTGCGCCACGAGCTCGGGGACGAGGCCGCGCTGACCCTGGGCGAAGAGCTGCGCCTGCACTGGATCCGCGCCGCCCTGAGCGAGGCCCTGAGCCGGGCCCACGAGGGCCGCGGCGCCGACTTGGTGCCCGCGGACATCAAGCGCCAGTTCTCGGCGGGCCCGCCCTACCACCTGAGCCTACGCCCGGAGCTCGGCGAGGTCCTCGGCCCCGACGAGCTCAGCCCCCTGCGCGACCCGCTGCGCCGCGAGGCCCTGGTCGCCGCCCAGCGCGAGCTCGCCGTCGCCGAGCGATCGATGCTCGACGGCCCCGCGGGCATGGACGCCGCCGGCCGGGCCCTGGTCGCCGCGCTGATCCAGGACCCGGACCTGCCTGCGGCCCGTCGGCGCCTCGCCGCGCTGACCCGGCCCCAGGTCGGCGAGCGCCTCGAGGACCAGCTCGGCGCCGCCACGGAGCTCCTCGCCAAGCTGCCCGTGGACATCCTCGGCGCGACGATCCACGGCGGGGCCGAGGCCCTGCGCATGGTCATCGCCGCCCGCGAGCGCCTCGCCCGGCCGCTGACCATCGCGATCATGGGCGAGTTCTCGGCGGGCAAGAGCACCTTCGTCAACGCCCTGCTCGGCGAGGCCGTCGCGCCCATGGGCGTGCTGCCGACGACCAACACCATCAACGTGTTCCGCCGCGGCGCCGGCCGGGGCGCGCGGGTCCACTACCGCGACGCGACCATCTCGACCGTGGCCGCGGGAGAGCTCGACGCCTACCTGCGCAACCTCGACGACCGCGAGGCCGACCGCATCCGCCACCTCGAGATCGACCGCGTCGGCGAGCGCATGGGCGACGCGGCCGTGGTCGACACCCCCGGGCTCAACGCGCTGGACGAGTACCACGAGACCGTCGCCCGCGAGTTCATCGAGGAGGCCGACGCGGTCGTGTGGCTGTTCTCGGCGACCCAGGGCGGAACGGCCACGGAGGCGGGCATCCTCGCGGAGCTGCGCGAGGGCGGGCGCAAGGTCCTGGGCGTGCTCAACAAGGTCGACACCCTCGACAGCGAGGCCGACCGCGACGAGCTCACGACCTACCTGCGCGAGCAGCTCGGCGAGGTCCTCGTCGAGGTCCTGCCGCTGTCCGCCGCCCAGGCCCTCGACTACCGAACGGGCGCCAGCCCCGACTCCGGACAGGGGGTCGACCCCTTCACCGTGGTCGACGACGCCCTCGAGCGCCACTTCCTCGCCCACGCCCGCGAGCTCAAGGCCGAGCTGATCCGCCGGCGCCTGACCGAGGCCCTGGGCCTCGCCCGCGCCAGCGTGCTCGCGGCGGTCACCGAGCTCGAGCGGCGCGGCGCCGGAGAGGACCCGGCCGCGGCCCTCGAGCGCGCGACCCGGACCCTGGCCCGCTTCTCCGAGGAGCTCCACGAGGGCCTGCTCAACCTCGACGACGTCCTCGCCCGCGAGGCCCTCTCCCTGGGCATCGTCGAGGCCGGGGCCGGCCTGCGCCGCAAGCTCGACGAGCAAGACGCGGAGTACCTCGAGGCGACCCTCGAGGACGCGGCCATGGCCGCGCTGCAGACCCGCATCGCCAGCCTCGCGGGTGAACACGAAGTCCTCGCCAACCTGCTCGTCGAGCGCCTCGTGCCCTGGGCCCGGGGTTACCTGGCCAGCAGTGCCGCGCGGGGCTTCGCCCAGGAGCTGATCAACCGACACGGGCGAGCGGCCAGCCGCGGCGAACAGGCCCTGCGCGCCGCCGTCCGCTCGGGCCTGCGCGACCTCGCGGACCACTGGCGGGTCAACGCCCGCTCGTGTTTCCGCGAACTCGAGCGTGCCCTGGCTCGCGCCCGGCGGAGCTCGACCAGCGCCCCCCGGGCCGAGGCTCTACGTCTGCGCAGCTCCGTGCTCGTCGCGCTCGACGGACTGGTCGACCAGGTTTCGATCGAAGCGTCGAGCGAGAGCTGACGGAAACGACCGAGACATCGGCTCACCCCATCTGGCTCGACGTCCGGCGCTCATGGCGCCAAATGGACGGGTAAGCCAACCATGATCGCAGAATTTCGTCGGTCTCAAGCAGGTTTTGTGTTAGAAACGCCCGACCCATGGCTCGGGAATTGACCCTTGTCGACGCTGGCCTGGGTAACCTCGCCAGCGTCGAGCGCGCGCTCATCCAGGTTGGGTCGTCGACCATCGTGACGAACGACCCCGACCTGGTGGCGACCTCACGAATCGTTGTTTTCCCGGGGCAAGGAGCCTTTGGGGACCACACGGACCAACTGGTCGACGGCGCGATGGGCGAGGCCCTGCGCATGGTGATCCAGCGGGGTGACCCCTTCCTCGGCATCTGCATTGGCATGCAGATGCTCTTCGAGGGCTCCGAGGAAGGCGGCGGCCGCAAGGGCCTGGGCATCTTGCCTGGGCGCTGTCGACGCTTCCCGGACAACATGACCGTCGAAGAGGGCGACAAGACCCGCCGCCTCAAGATCCCGCACATGGGCTGGAACGAGGTTCGACCCTCGAACGAGCACTACTACTTCGTGCACAGCTACTACGTCGACGCGGCCAACTCCGACGACGTGATGTGGTCGGCGACCTACGGCGACATCGACTTCGCCGCCGCGGTCCGTCACGAGAACATCTTCGGCTGCCAGTTCCACCCCGAGAAGAGCCAGCAGGCCGGGCTTCGCTTCCTGCGTGCGTTCTTGCTCGGGAGCCGCCAGTGAGGCGCCAGTGCTGGTGATCCCCGCCGTCGACCTGCTCGGGGGCAAGGCCGTGCGCCTGGCCGAGGGCGACCGTGAGCGGGTGACCGTCTACTCCGAGCAGCCCTGGGAGCTGACCGCCGAGTTCGTCCGCGCGGGCGCCCAGCGCATCCACGTCGTCGACCTCGACGGGGCCTTTGGCGAGGCCCGCCAGGTCGAGCTGATCCGCCGCATGCTCGACGCGGCCCGCGAGGTCGCCAGCTTGCGCGACACGCCCGTCGAGTTCGAGGTCGGGGGCGGCGTCCGGGACGTCGGCGCGATCGAGGCCTTGATTGAAGCCGGCGTCGAGAAGATCGTCGTCGGCACCCTCGCAGTGCGCGAGCCCAAGGCCGTCGAGGCCGCGTGCAAGCGCCACCCCGGCAAGCTGGTGGTGGCCATCGACGCCCGCGACGGCATGGTCGCCGTCGACGGCTGGCGCGAGCTCTCGTCGATCAGCGCCGCCGAGCTCGGCCGCGAGGCCGCGACCTGGGGCGCCGGCGGCCTGCTCTACACCGACGTCGCCCGCGACGGGCTGCAGGTCGGCCCCGCCGTCGAGTCCACCGCGGCCTTGCAGACGCAGATCGATCAGCACTGCGAGGCCGAGAACATCGAGTCCGTCGACGTCATCGCCAGCGGAGGCGTCGGCACCCTCGCCGACCTCGACGCCCTGGCGAGCGTCGGCATCCGGGCCGTGGTCTTGGGCCGCGCCCTCTACGAACGCAACTTCACCCTCGAGGAGGCCCTGAGCCGATGTTGAAACGCCGCATCATCCCCTGCCTGGACGTCAAGAATGGCCGCGTGGTCAAGGGCGTGCACTTCAAGGGCCTGCGCGACGCGGGCGACCCCATCGAGGCCGCCCGCGCCTACGACCGCCAGGGCGCCGACGAGCTGTGCCTGCTCGACATCACGGCGACCACCGAGGGCCGCGAGACCTTCGTCGAGATCGTCCGCAGCGTCGCCCCGCAGATCTTCTGCCCGCTGACCGTCGGCGGCGGCATCCGCCGCGAGGACGACGTCCGCCGCCTGCTCAACGCCGGCGCCGACAAGGTCGCGATCAACTCCGCCGCCGTCAGCTCGCCCCCGCTGATCGAGCGCCTCGCCAAGCGCTACGGCAGCCAGGCCATCGTCGTCGCCGTGGACGTGCGCCGCATGCCCGCGCTGCCCCGGGACGAAGAGCCCCTCTACGAGGTCGTGATCCACGGGGGCTCCCGCGGCACCGGCCTCGAGGCGCTGCGCTGGTGCGAGCAGGTCGCCGAGCTCGGCGCGGGCGAGATCCTGCTGACCTCCATGGACAAGGACGGCACCCGCGACGGCTACGACCTGTGGATCACCCGCGAGGTCGCCCGGCGCGTGAACATCCCGGTCATCGCCAGCGGCGGCGTCGGCTCCCTCGAGCACATCCGCCAGGGCCTGGCCCTCGGCGAGGGCGAAGCCGACGCAGCCCTGGCCGCGTCGATCTTCCACTTCGGCCTCTACACCATCGCCCAGACCAAGCAGTACCTCACCGAGCGCGGCATCCCGGTCCGACCCCCGGAAGGCCGACGCGCGGCCTGAGCACGCTCGGAGACTGTCATGAACACCCTCGAGTCCCTGTGGTCGACGCTCGCGCCCGACGACAAGGGCCTCGTCGCGGCGATCATCACCCACGCCCGAGACGGCCGCGTCTTGATGCTGGGCTACATGAACCGCGAGGCCCTGGCCCTCACCCTCGACAGCGGCAAGGTCACCTTCTTCAGCCGCTCCAAGCAGCGCTTGTGGCAAAAGGGCGAGAGCTCCGGCAACGTGCTCGCGCTCGAGTCGATCCGCGTCGACTGTGACGGCGACGCGCTGGTCGTCGCGGCCACGCCCGCGGGCCCCACCTGCCACACCGGCGCGGACTCGTGCTTCTATAAGCGCCTGGGCATCTCTGGCGAGGACCTCGGCACGATCGTCGGCGAGGACGACGGGCCCGCGCCGCCACGCCACGCCACCGATCCCGCCGTCGAGCTGCTGTGGTCGACCATCCTCGCCCGCAAGGCCGGGGAGGGCATGACCAACGCCGAGGGCAAGAGCTACGTCCGCAGCCTGCTCGACAAGGGCATCGCCAAGATCAACGCGAAGATCCGCGAGGAGGCCGAGGAGCTCGCCGTCGCCCTGGCCAGCGAGAGCGACGAGCAGGTCCACAAGGAAGCCGCGGACCTGCTCTTCTTCGCCCTCGTCGGCCTCGCCGCCCGGGACCTCGAGCCCGCCGGCGTGTCGGCCATCGTCCACGAGCGCCACGGCGTCAGCGGCATCGACGAGAAAGCCAGCCGCGGCTCATGAGCCTGGAGGTCCTCGCGTGGATGCTCGGCGCCTACCTCGTCGCCGGGATCCCCGTGGGCTACCTGATCGGCAAGGCCCGGGGCGTCGACCTGCGCGCGGTCGGCTCGGGCAACATCGGCGCGAGCAATGCCATGCGCAACCTCGGCAAGGGCTGGGGCCTGCTCGTGTTCGTGGGCGACGTCGCCAAGGCCAGCGTGCCGGTGCTCGCCGCGAGCGCCCGCTTTGACGCGCCCGGGCCCCTCGCCCTCGTCGCCCTCGCCGCCATCTTGGGCCACATCTTCACGCCCTACCTGCGCTTTCGCGGCGGCAAGGGGGTCGCCTGCGCGTTCGGGGTGTTCCTCGTCCTGTCCCCGGTCGCGGCCGTGGTCGGCATCGCCATCTACCTGCAGACCCTGTGGCTCACCCGCGTGTCGGCGATCGGCTCGCTCACCGCCACGACCACCATCGTCGGCCTGACCATCGCCGACCCGACCGCGCCCTTGGCCTACAAGCTGCTCGCCGCGGCCACGGCCGGCCTGGTCTGGGAGCGCCATCGGCCCAACCTCCAGGACATCCTGGGCGGAAACAACCAAGACAAAGAGCGCCGCGAAGAGAGGGCGCCCTGAGTCGCGGACGTGGGGCAGGGAGGGCGTGGCGTCGTCCGCGACTGCTAAAATAGACAGAGGGTCGGCCAGAACTCGTTTTGGCCGACCCTCTGAAAGTCGAAGACCAGGCTCGGCCTAGTCGAGGTACTTGATCTCGGTGACGATGCCCTTCTCGACGGCGATCTGGACTTCGCTCGAGGTGCCGTCGCAGTCGACGTTGGAGCTGACGTAGCGCCCGATCTTCGGCCCGCTGGTGCAGCGGATGAAGGTCTCGTAGCGAACCTCCCGGCCGCGGGCCTCGGCGACGCGCACGTCGGCGGGCAGACCCCAGGCCATGTACGCGGCGAACTCCTTGAAGCCGACCTTGATCTCACCGGTCTCGGCGGCCTCGCGCTCTTCGCTGGACAGCTCGAGCCACTTTGCCCATAGGCCGAGCTTCTCGAGGTGGGCCTGGCGCTCGGACTCCTTGAGCTTGAGGTACTCGAGCTGCTTATCGTCGTCCTCGATGGCGTAGTAGAAATTCCTCGCCGGGGAGTCGAGGCGCTCGGGGTTCGGCGTACAAGCCGAGACGAGCGCGAGGCCGAGTCCGAGGACGATGGCACCAATGCCGCTGCGGGGAGCCATGGCGAGTGATGATAGAGAAACGGGACCTGGGGGCAAGCCCACACCCTGGTCTGCGCGGGGCCCGACCCCGACCTTGGATGCCAACGGAAGCACACCTCGCATGGCTGCCCAGACGCGAATTCGACCGCTCGTGTTCAAGACGCATCGACCGATTCGGCTGGTTTCACACGGCGACGACGGCAGCTTTACCCAGGTCGAGCAATCGCCTCCGCGCCTTCAAATCCGAGCCCGCCGCGAGCCCAGCTGCGGGGGGTTTTTTAGCTTTTTCCGTGGGCTAGCGCGCGAGTGAGACAAAGCTCAGGTTTTTGACTTTTCTCCACCATCATGGTAGTTGTTACGACCCGCCGTAGTGCGTCTGCGGCTCAGGATCCGAACGTATGCCCGATTTCCAAGTTGGTGATAAGGCCGTCTACCCTGGATACGGCGTCGCCGAGATCACCGGCATCGAGAACCGGGAGATCTCGGGAACGACTCAGCGATTTTACGTGCTGCGGGTGCTCGGCAAGGACATGACCTTGATGGTCCCGATGTCCAACGCCGACTCCGTCGGTCTGCGCAACTTGATCACCAACGAGCAGGTCGAAGAGGTCTACGAGGTCCTGCGCAAGCGCGGCGAGAAGATTTCGACGGCGACCTGGAACCGTCGCCACCGCGAGTACATGGACAAGATCCGCACGGGCTCGCTGGCCAAGATCGCCACGGTGCTCCGCGACCTCTACCTGCTGCGCGGTGACAAGGACCTGTCCTACGGCGAGCGGAACATGCTCGAGACGGCCCGGGCCTTGCTCATCCAAGAGCTCGCCCTGGTCAAAGAGAAGACCGAGGACGAGGTCGAAAAAGAGATCGAGGCGATGTTCACCTAGCGCCCGACCGCGCTCCCATTTCAAACCCACGAGAGGCTGGCTCCGAATCATCGGGCCAGCCTTTTTGGTGGTTGACCAAGTTTCCATTGGTACCCTCGGCCCATGAAATCGCGCGCCGCTGTCGCTCACGCCCCGAACAAGCCGCTGACCATCGAAGAGATCGAAGTAGGCGGCCCGAAGGAAGGCGAAGTCCTCATCGAGATCAAGGCCACGGGTGTCTGCCACACGGACGCCTACACCCTCTCGGGCGCGGACCCGGAGGGCCTGTTCCCGGCGGTGCTCGGCCACGAGGGCGCGGGCATCGTGGTCGACGTGGGCCCCGGCGTGCAGAGCCTCAAAAAGGGAGACCACGTCATCCCCCTCTACGTCCCCGAGTGCCGCGAGTGCAACTTCTGTACGTCCGGCAAGACCAACCTGTGCCAGGCGATCCGCTCGACCCAGGGCGCGGGCCTGATGCCCGACGGCAGCAAGCGCTTCTCGATCGACGGCGAGCCCCTGTTCCACTACATGGGCACCTCGACCTTCACCAACTACACCGTGGTCCCCGAGATCGCCGTGGCCAAGGTCCGCGAGGACGCCCCCTTCGACAAGATCTGCTACATCGGCTGCGGCGTGACCACGGGCATCGGCGCGGTGATCAACACGGCCAAGGTCGCCCCCGGAGACAACGTGGTCGTGTTCGGCCTGGGCGGCATCGGCCTCAACGTCATCCAGGGCGCGCGCATGGCCGGGGCCAACATGATCGTCGGCGTCGACATCAACCCGGGCAAAAAAGAGATGGCCGAGCGCTTCGGCATGACCCACTTCGTCAACCCCAGGGAGGTCGAGGGCGACCTGGTCCCCTACATCGTCAACCTCACCGGCGGCGGGGCGGACTACTCCTTCGAGTGCGTCGGCAACGTCCAGGTCATGCGCCAGGCCCTCGAGTGCTGCCACAAGGGCTGGGGCACCTCGGTGATCATCGGCGTCGCGGGCTCGGGCGAGGAAATCTCGACGCGCCCCTTCCAGCTGGTGACCGGCCGGAGCTGGCGCGGCACGGCCTTCGGCGGCGCCAAGGGCCGCACCGACGTGCCCAAGATCGTCGACTGGTACATGGACGGCAAGATCTCGATCGACCCGATGATCACCCACACCATGCCCCTGGACGAGATCAACCACGCCTTCCACCTGATGCACGAGGGCGAGTCGATCCGCTCCGTGATCACCTTCTAGGGGCCACTGCATGCGCCAAGACGGCATCTTCGTCCACCAGTTCGAGCTCGGGCCCTGGGACAACTTCATCTACTTCCTGGGTGACAAGCGCACGCGCTCCGTCGCCGTGGTCGACCCGGCCTGGCACGCGCCGAGCATCCTCGCCGAGGCCGAGCGCCTCGACGTGACCATCTCGGCGATCTTGTGCACGCACAGCCACTTCGACCACGTCGACAAGGTCGAGGCCTTGCTGAAACACGTCGACGTGCCCGTGCACATGCTGCGCCCGGAGATCGAGTTCGCCGACTTCAAGTGCGAGAACCTCATCGCCTCGAGCCCCGGCGACACCGTGCGCGTCGGCGAGCAGCTCGAGATCACGATGATGCACACCCCGGGACACACCCCGGGCTCGTGCTCCTATCGCCTGCGCGACTCGATCGTCACCGGCGACACCCTGTTCGTGAACGGCTGCGGACGCTGCGACTTCGTCGGCGGCGATCCGGAGCTGATGTTCGAGACCCTCGAGGCGCTCATGAGCAAGCTGCCCAAGGACACGGTGATGTACCCGGGGCACCACTACGGGCCCACGCCCTCGGCCACCGTCGACGAGCAGCTGCGCGACAACCCCTACCTCAAGCACACCACGGTGGCGGAGTTCGTGGCGCATCGCATGGACGGCAAGACGCCGAATACGGTGCTGCCGATCCCCGATCCGTGGGAGCCCGACGCGGGCTGAGGTCCGCGAGCAGGCACGAAAAAGAGCAGCCATGGAGCTGCTCTTTTCGTTTGAGAGGGGAGGGGACTACTCGCCGCCGTCCGCCGGAGCATCCTCGGCCGGCTTGGGCTCGGGCTTGGGCTCCGCTTCGGCCGGAGCGTCCTCGACCGGCGCGTCCGCGTCCGCGTCTGCGTCATCGCCCCCCGTGCCCCCGACCACGCCGGCCACGTCGCCCTCGGGCAGATCGGGCTTGGCGATGTAGGCCGTGGGCAGCTCACCGGTGAGCGAGCCGAGGAAGGCGAGCATGTTGGCCATCTCTTCCTCGCTCAGGGCCTCGCGCGGCACCTGGTACTCGACCATCTTGGTGACCATGTCCTCGAGGCTGGTGATGGAGCCGTCGTGGAGGTAGGGGCCGGTCTCCTCGATGTTGCGCAGGCTCGGGACCTTGAACACGTTGCGGTCGCGCTCGTCCTTGGTGACCGCGAAGCGGCCCACGTCCTCGAGCCCGGGCCAGGGCTTCTCGACGCCGAGCTTTTGGTAGTTCGCGCCGCCGAAGTTCGTGCCCGTGTGGCAATCGGTGCACTTGGAGTCCATGAACAGCTGCAGGCCCGCGATCGCCTCGGCCGAGAGCGCCGCGTCGTCGCCGGCGAGCCACTTGTCGATGGGCCCGGGCGTGACCAGGTTGCGCTCGAAGGCGCCGATGGCGTTGGCCATGTTGTCGTAGCTGACGGCCTCGCCCTCGGCCGCGTCGGGGAAGGCCTTTTGGAACGCCTCGACGTAGCCGGGGATGGCGTTGAGCACCGCGACGACGGTGGCCTCGTCGGGCATGCCCATCTCGATGGGGTTGAGGATCGGCCCTTTGGCCTGAGCCTCGACGGTGGGCTCGCGCCCGTCCCAGAACTGGGCGAGGTGACCGGCGGCGTTGAACACGGTCGGCGAGTTGCGGTCGCCGTTCTTGCCTTCGTGACCCGGTGAGGTGGGGAGGGAGTCGACGCCGTACTCGCTGAGCACGTGGCAGCTGTTGCACGAAATCTCCCCGTTCACGGACAGACGCCCGTCGTAGTAGAGCATCCGACCGAGGTCGACCTTGGCCTTCGTGCCGGGGTTTTGTGCGCTTGGAAAGGACTCGGGCAGCACCGCGAATTGTTTCAAGGCCTGCTTGCGCAGCTTGTCGACGTCGATCATCGGCTTTTCGGGGGCCGCAGCGGGGATCCGGCCAAGGTGGGATTCGGCGTGACCTTCTCCGTGCCCGCCGCCGTGTTCTCCCTCGCCGCTGTCGCAGGCGAAGAGGGTCAGGGCGAGGGCGGCGCTGGCGAGGAGGGAGGAGCGACGCAGGACATCGAGGTCGAGCATGGCTCCATGGTATCTCCCGCGTCGCTGACGCAAAAGCCACCTTGCTGAGCCGGCGAGAGCTTGTCACGATTTAGCCGTGATCCCCGAGCCCACCGCACCCAGCACCGTGAATCCCTCGAGTCGTGCCGCACGCACTCGCCTTCCGAGCTTCGTCGGCGCCCTCCTGCTCCTGGGGACCAGCCTCGGCCTCGTCAGCGGATGCAACAACAAGGCCCCCGCCAAGTTGACTGATCGCCTGTGGGTCAGCGAGATGCCGCTGGGGCCCCGAGACCAGGTCGACGCCATGGTCATCACCGAGGTCGCCAAGCGCAGCGCCGGCAGCTTCTACCACGGCTCGGTCTACCAGGGCTCCTACGACAGCTTCACGTGGAAGCAAAAGGGCAAGGACCGCGGCGTCGTGCACATGCTCCAAGCCCAGCGCAGCTACGAGGTCCGCACCCGCGACTGCAAGCCGACCCGCGGCTTCGACCTGTGCGTCGAGCTCGTCGGTGACCCCACGGGCGTCAAGCGCTACCAATCGCGCAAGCGCTGGGCCATCCCCCGCCGGGGCAAGGGCGCCCAGGCCCTCGACGTCCAGAGCCTGTTCATCGAGCTGGCCGAAGAGGACGCCGAGCTCGAGGCCTTGCTCGACCAAGCCTACTGAGGTGCCCGTCGTCCGGGCCTGACGGTCTGACCTTCATCTGCGTCACCTTCGCCAGACTACGCCCCCGCTTGCGGGGGCGACCACATGCCGCCTAGCAGTCGCCCACCCCGGCCGCGCCGGGACCCATGATCCACGAAAGCATCGTCCACGGACTCAGCTGGCGTTGAACCCGTGGGCGGCTGCCTTTCTCGGTAGGGACGAACCCCATTGCCCCACGACCTCAGCGGAGGAGCGGACAGCGACGGAGCGCCCCCGGTTCGAGCCGCCTGCGGGGGCAAAGTTAGACGTCCAGGTTGCGGGTGTTGAGGGCGTTCTCCGTGATGAACTCCCGGCGCGGCGCGACCTCGTCGCCCATGAGCACGGTGAAGACCTCGTCGGCGATGTCCTTCTCGGCGATCTTGATCTGCAAGAGCTCCCGGTTCTCCGGGTCCATCGTGGTCTCCCACAGCTGGTCGGGGTTCATCTCACCCAGACCCTTGTAGCGCTGGATGGACAGGCCGCTGCGCCCGACCTCGCCGACGTGGTCGATGACCTGCATCAGGGACTTGGGCTCGGCGATGGTGTCGCCCTTTTTGCGCAGCTTGATGGCCCCCTCGCCGCGGGCGGCGAGCTCGGCCCGAATGCGCAGGAGCTCGCGGATCTCCGTGGACCGGAGCAGGGGCAGGCCGACGTCTTCGTTGACGGTCACGCCGTCGGACAGCACGGCGAAGCGCAGCACGGTCCGCTCCCGCGCGGCCTGGACCTCGCCCTCGCCCTCGTCGCCCTCGCCCTCCGCGGGAGCCTCGACCTCGTCGAGGACCTTGCGCAAGCTGGCGGCGACCTTGGTCAGCGGCATGGTCGGCACGGCGGCCTCGACCACGGCCTGGCCCATGGCCGCGAGGAAGGCGTCGTCGCCCTGCTCGAAGGCGGCCTCGACGGCCTCCCAGCCCCGGGCCTCGATGGCCCCGAGGATGCCCTCGAGGATGCCGCGCCGGTGCTCCCGCTCGAGGGAGCGCAGCACGTTGTTGTAGCGGATGCCCGCGTTGGCGACCTCGGCGAGGACCTCCTTGGACGCCGCCGCGCCGCCGATCTCGAGCTCGAGGTCGGCGACCGCGTTGCTGACGATGAACTCGTCGAGGGCGCCCTCGTTCTTGATGTAGCGCTCCTTCTTGCCGGCCTTGACCTTGTACAGCGGCGGCTGGGCCACGTAGAGGTAGCCGCGCTCGATGATCTCGACGAAGTGGCGGAAGAAGAAGGTCAGCAGCAGGGTGCGGATGTGCGAACCATCGACGTCCGCGTCCGTCATGATGATGATCTTGTGGTAGCGGAGCTTGTCGATGGAGTAGGTGTCCTCGCCGATGCCCGTGCCCAGGGCGGTGATCAGCGTGACGATCTCCTGGCTCGACAGGATCTTGTCGATGCGCGCCTTCTCGACGTTCAGGATCTTGCCGCGCAGGGGCAAGATGGCCTGAACCTTCCGGTCCCGGCCCTGCTTGGCCGAGCCGCCTGCGGAGTCACCCTCGACGATGAACAGCTCGGCGAGCTCGGGGTCCTTCTCCTGGCAGTCGGCGAGCTTGCCGGGCAAGCTCAGGCCGTCGAGCACGCCCTTGCGGGTGATGGTCTCCCGGGCCTTGCGGGCCGCGGCCCGGGCCCGAGCGGCCAGCAGGGCCTTCTCGACGACGAGCTTGGCGTCCTTGGGCTTCTCCTCGAAGTGCCGGCTCAGGGCCTCGGTCACCGCCGTGCCCACGAGCGCCGTGACCTCGCTCGAGACCAGCTTTTCCTTGGTCTGCGAGTTGAACTTGGGGTCGGGGTGCTTGACCGAGATGATCGCGACCAGGCCCTCGCGCACGTCCTCGCCGGCGAGGCTGCCCTTGTGGCCCTTGAGCAGGTTCTTGTCGCCGGCGTAGCCGTTGACCACGCGGGTCAGCGAGGTCCGCAGCCCGGTCAGGTGCGTGCCGCCGTCGCGGTTGGCGATGTTGTTGGTGTAGCAGTGGACCATCTCGTGGTAGGCGTCCGTCCACTGCAGGGCGACCTGGACCCCGAGCTCGTGATCTTGGCCCTCGAACTCGAAGGGCACCTGCGAGCGCAGCTCGATCATCGCCCCGATGCGCGTGCGCTTGGCCGTGAGCAGCTCGACGAAGCTGGCCACGCCGCCCTCGCCGTCGAAGGACTGCTCGCGCTTTTTCTCGCCGTTGATGGTCGGGCGCAGGTCCGTGAGCGTGATGTTGACGCCCTCGGTGAGGTAGCTGAGCTCCCGAAAGCGCGAGCTGAGCGTGTCGAAGTCGACGCGCACGCCGGTGTAGATGAGCGGGTCGGCGTGGAAGGTGACCTTGGTCCCGCGGGCCTCGGTCTCGCCGACGACGTCGAGCTCGCGGGCGACCTCGCCGCGCTCGAAGCGGGCCGTGAACACCTTGCCCTCGCGCTTGATCTCGAGCTCGAGCCAGTCCGACAGGGCGTTGACCACGGTCACGCCGACGCCGTGCAGGCCGCCGGAGACCTTGTAGGCCGCGTTGTCGAACTTGCCGCCGACGTGCAGCTTGGTGAACACGGCGATGGCCGCGGGGACCATCTTGCCCTCGACCTCCATGGGCCCGGTCGGGATGCCGCGGCCGTCGTCCTCGACCGAGATCGACTCGTCCTCGTGGATGACGATCTGGATCTGCTTGCAGTGCCCGGCGAGGGCCTCGTCGATGGAGTTGTCGAGGATCTCGAACACCATCTTGTGCAGGCCGGTGACGTCGGTGTCGCCGATGTACATGCCGGGCCGCTTGCGCACGGCCTCGAGGCCCTCGAGGTGGGAGATGGAGCTCTCGTCGTAGGCGGGCGGCGGCCCGTCGGCGGCGGGCGTCGGCTGTCCCTCTTGGGCTTCGGGGGACTCGGTCTCGGACGCGGAGGGGGCCTGGGATTCGGCGGTCGTCATGGTCGGAGCGGGGTGGCGATGGGGTCCAGATCGAAGCCTCGAGATGGGGCTTTTGTCTGGGCACCTCGCGCGCGCGAAAGATAGCACCGAAGGCGATCCCTGACCAGGCGAGATCGGCGAATAACCGGGCGTTAGCGGCGCGAAATCAGCACTTTTTGGTGCTTCGCCAACGGCCTGATCGAGCCATCGATCGAGGGCCCGATCGACGCCCCGATTGGGGCCCCAATCAGGACTCGGAGGCGACGCGGATCTGGCCGTCTCGGACCTGCAAGTCCCGGCGCTCGACCCCGGCCCCGAGCTCGATGTAGCGGGCGTCCGTGGTCGTCAGCACGCACTGACCGACCTCTTGGGCCAGGGTCTCGAACAAACGGGCGCTGCGGCGCGGATCCAGCTCGCTGGACACGTCATCGAGGAGCAGGGTGGGGCGTCGACCGTGGCGCTGCTGGGCGTCCCGGAGCTCGGCGATCTTGAACGCGAGGACCAGCGCCCGGGCCTGGCCCTGAGACGCGAAGTCCCCGGCCTCGACGCCGTCGAGGCGCACGTGCAGGTCGTCGAGGTGCGGCCCGACGGTGGTCCGCCCCGCGGCCTCGTCGCGCCGTCGAGTGTCACGCAGAGCCTGCGCCAGGGCCTGCTGACGGCCCGGGAGGTCCTCGACCGCCGTCGCCGGCTGAGACTCCCGGGTCAGCACCCGCGCCCCGTAGGCCAGACCGGCCGCGAGGGCGGCCCCGCCTTCCCCCGGATCCCGGCGATCGTGGATGTGCGCGAAGGCGGCCGCGAAGGGCTCGCGCAGGTCCTCGACCAGGCCCTGCCTTCGATCCCAGATCTGCGCCCCGACCTCGGCCAGGCCGTGGTCGTAGGTGTCGAGCATGCGCGTGCGCTCGGCCCGGGGCAGCTCCGCAGGATCCGTCTTGAGCACGCGGTTGCGCGAGCGCAGCAGCTTCTCGTAGCGCTGCACGTCGGCGATGTGGGCCCGCTGCCGAGCGAACAGCACCCGGTCGAGGAACTGTCGTCGACCGCCCGGGGAGCCGCGCAGGATCCCGAGGTCCTCGGGGGTGAACAGCACGGCCTGAACCCGGCCGTAAAAGTCCGTCGCCGATCGAACCAGCTTGCCGTCGACCCGGGCGCTGCGGCGGGTCGAGCGGGCGCCGCGATCGATTCGGACCTCGAGGCAGGTGTCGAGGCCCAGGTCGTCGTCGAAGGCCTCGAGCTCGACGCGGGCGTGGTCCTGGCCCCGGCGCAGCAGCGCCTTGGCGTCAGTGGTCCGAAACGAGCGCAGCGTCGAGCACAGGTACAGGGCCTCGAGCACGTTGGTCTTGCCCGCGCCGTTGTGCCCCCACAGCACCGTGAAGCGCTCGCCGAAGGCCAGCTCGACCCCAGGGCCCGGCTGCTCGGGCGTAGCTCCGCGGAAGTTGCGAAAGTCCGCGAGGGTCAGCCGGCGCAGCTCCAAGACGGGGGCCTGGGACCTCTCAGATGCGCATGGGCATGACGACCGCGAGGAAGTCCACGGGGTCGTTGCCCTCGTCATCGGGGGCGGGGCGGAGCACGCAGGGATCGAGCTCGCCCTGGAAGTCGAGGTAGATGCGGTCCGCGCTCAGGGCCCCGAGGGCCTCGATGAGGTAGTTCGCGTTGAAGCCGGCGGTCAGCGGGCTGCCGTCGTAGTCGACCGGGAGCTCGAGGTTGATGGCGCCGAGCTCGGGGTTGTCGGCGTTGAGGCGCAAGCTGCCCTTGTCGAGCTGGACCTTGACCGTGGCGGTCTTCTCCGGGGCGATGACCGCGGCCTGGCGCAGGGCGCCGATGAGCTCGGTGCGCTCGACCCCAGCGCGGCGCTGGAAGTCCTTGGGCACGACCTGCTTCCACGGCGGGAAGGTGACGTTGTTGAGCTTGACCGAGAGGGTCAGCTTCTCGGCCTCGACGAACAGGTACTGGTCGCTGACCGCGATGCCGACCTCGCCCTCGACGCGGTTGAGGACCTTGCGGATCTCGTCCATGCCCTTGCGCGGGACGATGATCTCCCGGGGCAGGGCGAGGCCCTCGAGCTCGAGGCTGAACTTGGTCAGGCGGTGGCCGTCGGTCGAGACCATCGTCGCGGTCTGACCGTCGGACTCGAGCATCGCGCCGTTGAGGTTGATGCGCGCCTCGTCGGTGGACACGGAGAACAGGGTCTTCTCGATGAGGTTGACCAGCTTGTGGGCGGGCACCGTCGTGAAGCTCTCCCCGCTCGCGTCGGGCAGCTCGGGGAAGTCGCCCTCGGGCATGCCCATGAGCTTGAACTCGGAGCGCTTGGCGAGGATCTGCGCCCAGGAGTTGTCGAGGCTCTTGATGCGCAGCGCGCCGCTGGGGAGGGTCCGCACCACGCTCTGCAGGTGACGCACGCCGAGGGTCAGGCTGCCGGGGTTGCTCACCTTGCAGGGCACCTTCTCCGTCAGCGCGATCATCATGTCCGTCGCGCAGCACACCAGCTCGTCGTCGGTCGTCGCGCGGAGGAGCACGTTGGCCAAGACGGGCATGGTGCTGCGGCGATCCGCGACGGTCGACGCCAGGGTGAGCGCGGACAAAAAGCGGGCCTGATCGATCTCGAACTCCATGGGGTCCTCGGCCGCCCGTTGTACCAGGGGAGCGGGCAGCTTGGGAGGGCTGGACGGGCGAGAGTTCGAGGTCGGCCGCTAAGGGATCAGGGTTCTTTAATTTTAAAATTCTCTCGATCTCTGATCTGTCCTGTGGAGAAGTGAATAAGCCAGTCAAGTCACTGAAATGACTCGGCTTTCACCAGATCGGAGATCGTGGATGGGCGTGGACGGGGTGCCGCTTTGTCCACGGGAAAATGGCGCGCCTCGCCCTCCACGAGTTGTTCTCCCCAGCTGTGGACGAGTCTCGGGAGCCGGGGGGCTTCCTCACGGGCTCGTCTTGGGGTGTCGAGGGCCCTAGCAGGTGCGGTGGAGGTCGCCAAAAAATCTGCGAAGAATCGGGGAGGTTCGTGTGGGGGGGGTTGGGTGATCGATGGAGGCGGTCGTGGGTAATTGATAGAGGAGGTCGTTGGTTTTGGTTGGCATGGGTCGGGGCTCCGGCGGTGCACCGCGGCCTATTCGGCGGGCGCCTCCCCACTCCTGCGCTCGAGCCGAGCCACATCTTCTGCTCTTCCAAGATTGTAGGCGGCTCGGTGCTCGTCGCAGGGACCCCTCCCGCCGAGCGGCCTGCTCGGGGTTCGCAGAGCGAATGCTGGGGTCTCGAACGAGTTGCGCCGTGTTCTCTAAATGCCTGCAGCAGGGTCGAGCCACCTCGATGCTCTTCACCCCCGTCAAAAAATTCCTCCCCGTCGACCACCCCACCGCGTGCAGCA
>NZ_ABCS01000025.1 GCF_000170895.1 Plesiocystis pacifica SIR-1
GCCGCGAGCTCGCGGACGGCGGCCAGGGTCGAGGACCACGCGGGCTCGGCCGCGCGCGCGCGTGGGTAGCTGGGGTCGGCCGAGGCCTCGTCGAAGCTCGGGAGCTCGAGGGCCGCGAGCACCAACACGCCGGCGCGCTCCTTGGCCGCCTCGGCGCCCTCGACGAAGGCGCGCACGAGCGGCGTCGCCAGGGCCGACGGCGCGTGGACCTCGACCGTGGCCCCGCGCTCGCGCAGGGCGCTGGCGATGGCCTCGGTCGAGGGGCCGCCGCCGAGCACGAGCCAGCGTCCGAGCGGGGCCGCGGCTGGGGCCGGCTCGGGGTGGGTCTGCCAGCGCAGCTGCAGCAGGGAGCTCGGTTGGGTCGAGGCGGCGGCGCGGGGGTCGAGGCTGTCGAGGGCCAGCCCGGTCAACCGCCCCAGGCGCTGGCCGTCGGCGGCCCACAGCTCGAAGTCGGCGAGGAAGCGGCCGCGCTCGGCTCCGCGGCGGAGCCGGGCGTGAACCCACAGGTCGCCGGAAGGATCGGCGGCGAGGGGGCGGTCGTCGTCGCCCGCGTACCACTCGAGGCGCTCCATGGCCGTCGGCACGAAGGTCCCCTGGTCCGGGTGCTGGTCGAGGATCGCGGCGGCGGCGAGGTGGAAGGCCGCGTCGAGGGCCGCGGGGTGGATGGCGAAGCCGGTCCGGGCCGCGGGCGCGAGGGCGGGCAGCTCGGTGTCGAGGCGGACGCGCGCGAGGCCTTCGAGGACGCCGTCGTCGGCCGGGGCGAGGGCGAGCTCGCGCAGCCCTTGGAAGGCCGAGCCGTACTCGAGCCCGGCGGCGCGCAGGCGATCGTAGAGGTCCTCGACGCGTTGGACCTCGAGGCGCCCGCGCAGGGCGTCGAGGGAGCCCGGCGCGGCGGCGTCCGGGTTGGCGCGGTGCAAGGTCGCGCGGGCGAGGGCGGTCCAGCCCGCGTCGCCGCTGGAGTCGGCCACGGATAGGGTCGCGCGCCACTCGTTGGGCCCCGACTCCTGGGTGACGACCTGCAAGCGCGCCGCGTCCTCGCCGAGCACCAGGGGCTCGAGCAGCTCGAGGTCGCGGAGCTCGACGGCGCTCGGACCCAGGGCCTGGCCGACGCCGAGGAGCAGCTCCATGGTCCCCGCGCCGGGGAACAAGGTCGCGCCGCCGACCTGGTGATCGTGGACCCAGGGCAGGCGCTCGCCGTCGAGCTGCCCCTCCCACACGCGCACGCCGGTGGTGCCCGAGAGCGGCGCGGTCTCGGCGAGGATCGGGTGGTCGCCCCCGGCAGGCGCGGCGATCGAGGAGGCGCCGACGCGGGCGCGCTGGGGGTTTGCCTGGGGCTGGGCTCGAGCCTGGGACCGGGGCGGGTCGATCCAGTAGCGCTGGCGGTCGAAGGCGTAGGTCGGCAGCTCGGGCAGCGCGGCCACGGTGTTGGGCTTGGCGAGCGGGGGCAGGGCGCTCCAGTCGACGGGGCGCCCGGCGCAGTGCAGGCCCATGGCGCCGAGCAGCACCTGCTCGAGGGCGCCCTGTTGCCGGCGCAGGCTGCCGACCACGGCCCCCCGGCGGCCCTCGTTCTCGAGGGTGGCGTTGACGGCCACGCTCATCACCGGGTGCGGGCTGACCTCGACGAAGTGGTCGTGGCCGGCGGCGATCAACGCCCGGGTCGCCTCGGCGAAGCGGACCGGGTTGCGCAGGTTGGCGTACCAGTACTCGGCGTCGAGCTCCTCGCCGGTCACGAAGTCCGTGGTCACCGTCGAGAGCATCGGCACGCGGCCGCGGCGGGGGCGGAGGCCCGCGAGGCTCTCGAGCACCTGGGGGCGGATCGGCTCGACGTAGCGGGTGTGCGAGGCGTAGTCGATCTTGACTCGCCGGGCGAACACGCCGCGGGCGTCGAGGGTCGCGAGGAGCTCGTCGACGGCCGCGACCTCGCCCGCGACCACGGTCGAGGCGGGGCCGCTGTCGACGGCCAGGCTCAGCCGGTCGCCGTAGGGCTCCAGCAAGGGCTCGAGCTCGGCCTTGGACAGGGAGGTCAGGCCCATGCCGCTCGAGCCGGCGATGGTGCTCAGCACCTTGCTGCGCCGGGCGACGATCTGCGCGCCGTCCTCGAGGCTCAGGGCCCCGATCACGCAGGCCGCCGCGATCTCGCCCTGGGAGTGGCCGACGACCGCGTCCGGCTCGACGCCGAGCTCGGCCCAGACCCGGACCAGGGCGATCATCATGGTCCACAGCGCGGGCTGGATGACGTCCTCGCGCTGCAGCGAGGGGGCGCCTTCGTCTCCGCGGAGGATCGAGTAGAGGTCCCAGTCCAGGTGCGGCTTCAGGGCGGCCGCGCACGCGGCCACGGTGTCGGCGAAGACCTTGGACTGCTCGAGCAGGGCCCGACCCATGCCCAGCCACTGCGCGCCCTGGCCCGGGAACACGAACACCAGCTTGCCGCCCCGCAGGGCGCTGCCCTCGACGGTCAGCGGGTGCGGGGTCTTGGCCGCGAGGGCGTCGAGGCCGGCGAGCACCGAGGCGCGGTCGTCCGCGCTCGCGAGCACGCCCGCGCGCTGCTCGAAGTGGCTGCGCGTGTGCAGCAGGGCCTGGGCGACGGCCGGCACGGGCAGCTCGGGGTGGGCGCGCAGGTGCTCGGCCAAGCGCGAGGCCTGGCCGCGCAGGGCGGCCTTGGACCGGGCCGAGAGCAGCACCGGGAAGCTCCCCGCGTCCGCGCGCGCGCCCGCCGGCGCCGCTGCGCTCGAGGCGTGCTCTTCGACGACGAGGTGGGCGTTGGTGCCCGAGATGCCAAAGGAGGACACGCCCGCGCGCCGGGGCGCGCCCGCGGCCGTGGACCAGGGCCGGGCCTTGGCGAGCACGTCGACGCCGCCGCCCTCCCAGTCGACCTCCCCGCTCTGGTCCTCGGCGTGCAGGGTCTTGGGCATGCGCCCGTGCTGCATGGCGACCACGGCCTTGATCAAGCTGCCGACCCCGGCCGCGGCCTGGCTGTGCCCGGTGTTCGACTTGAGCGAGCCGATGTAGAGCGGGCGCTCGGGCGGGCGGGTCTTGCCGAACACGCGCTGGAGGGCGATGGCCTCGATGGGGTCGCCCAGGCGCGTGCCCGTGCCGTGGGCGTCGATGAGGTCGATGGCGTCGGGCTCGAGGCCGGCGCGCTCGAGGGCGGCCCGGATGACCCGCTGCTGCGCCGGCCCGTTGGGCGCGGTCAGGCCCTGGCTGCGCCCGTCTTGGTTGACCGCCGAGCCGCGGATGGTCGCGAGCACGGGGTGGCCCTTGGCCAGGGCGTCGGACAGGCGCTCGAGCACGACCATGCCCGCGCCCTCGCCCCAGCCCACGCCGTCGGCGGCGCTGGAGAAGGCCTTGGACCGGCCGTCGGGCGCGAGCCCGCGCTGGCGGCTGAACTCGATCAACATGATCGGCGCGGCCATGATGGTCGCGCCGCCGGCCAGGGCCAGGTCGCACTCGCCCCGGCGCAGGGCGTTGCAGGCCAGGTGGATCGCGACCAGCGAGGACGAGCAGGCCGTGTCGACGCTGACCGCCGGGCCCTCGAGGCCGAGGGTGTAGGACAGCCGGCCCGAGCTGACGCTGCCCGAGCTCCCGATCCACACGTTGCCGTTGAGGGCCTCGGGCGTGGCGATGAAGCGGCCGCCGTAGTCTTGATAGATGATGCCGACGTAGGCCCCGGTGTTGCTGCCCTGGAGCGCGCTGGGCACGATGCGCGCGCGCTCGAGGGCCTCCCAGCTGAGCTCGAGCAGCACGCGCTGCTGGGGGTCGATGGTCTCGGCCTCCCGGGGGCTGATGCCGAAGAACAGGGGATCGAAGAGCGCGGCGTCGTGGAGGAAGCCGCCGCGCTCGGTGATGGTCGTGCCGGCGTGGTCGGGGTCGGCGTCGTAGAGCGCGTCGAGGTCCCAGCCGCGGTCCTCGGGGAAGGACGTGGTCGCGTCGAAGCCCGCGTCGAGGGCTTCCCACATGCGCTCGGGGCTGTCGATGCCGCCGGGGAAGCGGCAGGCCATGCCGACGAGGGCGATGGGCTCGCGCAGCTGCTCGTGGTGGCGCTCGAGCTCTCCCTCGAGCTTTTGTTGGCGCGCCTTGGAGTGGCGCAGGGCGGTCGTCAGCTTCTCGAGGTAGGTGCGAAGCTTCTGTTCTTCCGCGCTCATGGGTCGATGAGCCCCTCGATCTCGCTGTTGATCAGCTCGAAGAGCTCATCGTTGCTGACTTGGGACAGGTCCTCGTCGGCGGGGCCGTCGGCCTCGACCTCGACCTCGACCTCGGGCTCGGGGTCGGCGGGGGCGGTCCTCGGCGCGGGGGCGGGGGCTGGGGCGGGGGCTGCCCAAGGCGCGGGCGAGGGGGCCGACGCGGGCGCGAGCACGCCGGGGGCGAAGCGCGCGGCGATGCCTCGGATGCGCTCGCTCAGGCCCATGCGCTCGACGTCCTCGGGGCCGAGGGAGGCGAGCATCGTCTCGAGGCGGCCGAACTCGGACAGCAGCGGCCGGCTCGCCGCCGGGGCGACGTCGTCGAGGTTGAGCTCCTCGGCGATCAGGCCCGCGAGGGCGGCCGGCGTCGGGTAGTCGAACAGCAGGGTCGAGGGCAGGCGCAGCCCGGTGGTCGCCTGCAGGCGGTTGCGCAGCTCGACGGCGACGAGGGAGTCGAGGCCCAGATCCTTGAGCGGGCGATCGGGGCCGAGGCTCTCGGGGCGGTTGAGGTCGAGGACCTCGGCGACGTCGGTGCGGACCAGGTCGAGCAGGGCCTGCTCGCGCTCGCTGCGGGCCATGGCGGCGAGGCGCTGCTCGAGGCTGCTCGTGGGCGCGGCCTTGGGCGCGCCGACGCTGGCCTGGCGGCGGGCGGTGACGCGGACCATGCCGCGGAGCATGGCGGGGGGCTCGGCCTGCTCGGCCGTGAACGCGTTGGTGTCGATCTGCGCGGGGATCAGCGTGGCGTGCTGGTGGGCGAGGGCGGCGTCGAGCAGGCGCAGGCCCTCGTCGGGATCGAGGGGGACCATGCCGCGCCGGCGCATGCGGGCGCGATCCATGTCGCTCAAGCGCGCGGCCATGCCCCCGCTCGCCCACGGGCCCCAGGCCAGGCTCATGGACGGCAGGCCCTGGGCGCGGCGGTGGGCCGAGAGCCCGTCGAGGAAGGCGTTGGCGGCCGCGTAGCTGCCCTGGCCGGGGTTGCCGAGCACGCCGACGATCGACGAGAACAGCACGAAGAAGGCCAGCGGCTGGTCGTGGGTGGCCTCGTGCAGGGCGATGGCGGCGTCGACCTTGGGCCGGAACACCTTGGCCAGGCGCGCGTCGGTGAGCGAGGCGAGCAGCCCGTCGTCGAGCAGGCCGGCGGCGTGGAACACCGCCGTGAGCGCGCGCTCCCGGGGGATGCGGGTGATCAGCTCGCGGACCTGATCGCGCTCGCTGACGTCGCACGCGGCGATCTCGACCCGCGCGCCGAGCAGCTCGAGGGCTGCCTGGACGCGCCCGGCGTCGGGCGACTCGGGCCCGCGCCGAGACACGAGCAGGAGGTGGCGGACCTGGTGGCGCTCGACGAGGTGGCGGGCCAGCAGCGAGCCCAGGGCCCCGAGGCCGCCGGTGATCAGCACGGTCCCGTTGGGGTTGAGGGTGCGCGGCATGGTCAGCACGACCTTGCCGATGTGGCGGGCCTGGCTGACGAAGCGGAACGCGGCCTGGGCGGACTGGATCGGCCAGGTCCGCACGGGCGGGGCCTTCAGGGCGCCGCGCTCGAACAGCAGCACCAGCTGCGTGAGCATCTTGGCGACCAGCTCGGGGTCGAGGACCATCAGGTCGAAGGCGGTGTAGCGCACCCCCTGGTGCTGCTCGGCGACGGTCTCCGGGTCGCGGATGTCCGTCTTGCCCATCTCGAGGAAGCGGCCGCCGCGGGGCAGCAGGCGCAGGGAGGCGTCGACGAATTCCCGGGCCAGGGAGTTGAGCACCACGTCGACGCCGAGGCCGTTGGTCGCCGCCTGGAAGCTCTGCTCGAACTCGAGGGTGCGCGAGTTGGCGAGGTGGGCGTCGTCGTAGCCGATCTCGCGCATCGTGTCCCACTTGGGCTCGCTCGCCGTGCCGTAGACCTCGGCGCCGATGTGCCGGGCGAGCTGGGTGGCCGCCATGCCGACGCCGCCGGTCGCCGCGTGGATCAGGATGCGCTCCCCGGCGCGCAGCCGGCCGACCTCGACCAGGGCGTAGTAGGCCGTGAGGAACACGATCGGCACGGCCGCGGCCTGCTCGTGGGTCCAGCCCGTGGGGATCGGCGCGAGCTTGCGGACGTCGGTGACCGCGAGGGGCCCGAAGGCCGCGTCGAGCAGGCCCATGACCTCGTCGCCGGGGGCGAGGCCGTTGACCTTGGAGCCGACCTCGAGGACCACGCCGGCGCCCTCGATGCCCAGGGCGCCGGCCTTGCCGGGGTACATGCCCAGGGCGTTGAGCACGTCGCGGAAGTTGAGCCCGGCCGCGGTCACGCCCACGCGGACCTCGTAGTCCGCGAGCTTCTCCCGCGCGTGCGGGGCCGGGGCCAGCTCGAGGTTGTCGAGGGAGCCCTTGGCGGTGACGTCGAGGTGCCACGCGAGGTGGCCCATGGGCGGGAACAGCTCGTCCTGGAGGTGCGGGCGCTCGACCCGGGGCGCGAGCATCATCCCGTCGCGCAGGGCGAGCTGCTCCTCGTCGCAGGCCAGGGCCGCGGGCAGGCCCCAGGCCGAGACCTCGTTGTGATCGATGTCGACGATGGTCAGCTGGCGCTCGGTGTTCTCGACCTGGGCGACGCGCATCAAGCCCCACAGCGGCGCCGTGGCCAGGTCGAGCACGTCGTCGCCCTCGCCCACGGACACGGCCCGCTGGGTCAGGAAGATCAGCCGGCTGCCCTCGAGCCGCGCGTCCTCGAGCCAGCGCTGCAGCAGGGCCAGGGCGCGCATGCTCAGCTCGTGGGCGCCGGAGGGCAGGGCCGCGCTGCCGAGCCAGGGGATGAGCACCGCCTCGGGGGCCGCGTGCCCGCGATCGAGGTCGGCGATCAGGTCGTCGAAGCTGGCCACCGGCCGGGTCTGGAGCGAGGAGCGCGACAGGGTGTCGGACAGCTGGAGGGGGTCGCCCTCGGACACGATCACCCACTCGCCGCTCGAGCTGAACGCCCCGGTGTCGAGGGGGATGGTCCACTCGACGTGGTAGAGGTTGTCGAGGATGCCGACGTTGCCTGCGGACTGGATCTGCGCGGCGGTGGCCGGGCGCGTGGCGAAGGCCTCGATCGCGGCGACGGGCTGACCGGAGCCGTCCGCGATGGCCACGGCGAAGGTCCCGCTCGCGCCCGTGGGCGAGAAGCGCACGCGCAGGCGCGAGGCCCCGGTCGCGTAGAGCTCGACGTTGGACCACGAGACCGGCAGGGGGATGGCGTCGGACTCGATGGTCTCGAGCACCAGGGGGTGCAGCGAGGCGTCGAGCAGGGCCGGGTGGATGGCGAAGTCCGTGGCCGAGCGGCCGTGCTGCTCGGGCAGGGAGACCTCGACGAGCAGCTCCTCGCCGTGGCGCCAGGCCTTGTCGAGGCCGCGGAAGGCCCCCTCGTAGCGCAGCCCGATCTCCTCGAGGATGGCGTAGGCCGACTCGAGGTCCTCGGCGACCGGCAGCGGCGTCGCCCCGGGGGGCGGCCACGCGTCGAGGGCAAAGTCGGCGCTGCGCGGCCCCTGGCCGATGGAGCCGCTGGCGTGGCGCAACCAGCCGGCGTGCTCGCTCGCGGTCGAGCGCGCGTAGATGGTCAGCTCCCGGGAGCCGGCCTCGTTGGCCGGGCTGAGCGAGAGCTGCAGCAGCAGGCCGCCCTTGGCCGGGAGCTTGAGCGGGCGCTCGATGGTCAGCTCCTCGACGCGGTCGAGGCCCACGCGCAAGGTCGCGATCATCGCCAGCTCGAGGAAGGCCGTGCCCGGGATGATGGTCGCGTCGAACACCACGTGGCCGCCGAGCATGGGGTGCTCGGCCATGGACAGCCGGCTGGTGAACAGCACGGCGTCGGAGTCGGCGAGCTGGACCTTGGCGCCGAGCAGGGGGTGCTCGGCGTCGGACAGGCCCGCGGAGGCGACGTCCGCGGCCCGGCCGACGCTGCGCTCGAGCCAGTAGCGCTGGCGCTGGAAGGCGTAGGTGGGCAGGGGGATGCGCTGGGGCGAGAAGGGGGCGAGCACGGCCTCCCAGTCGAGGCTGTGGTGGTGGGCGTGCAGGCCCGCGAGCGCGAGGGTCATGGTCTCGACCTCGGGCTTGCGCTTGTGCAGGTTGGGCAGGACCACGGCCTTGGCCTGGGCGTCGTCGGACAGGCAGGGCGGGACCATGCCCGAGAGCACGGCGTGGGGCCCGAGCTCGAGGAAGGTGGTCACGCCCTCGCGCTCGAGCGCGCGCACGCCGTCGACGAAGCGCACGGCCTGGCGGATGTGCTGGGCCCAGTACTCGGGCGAGCGCAGGTCGTCGCCGCTCGCCCGCTCGCCGGTGACGTTGGAGATGATCGGGATGCGCGGCTCGTTGAACTCGAGCTTCTCGGCGACCTTGCGGAACTTGTCGAGGATCGGGGTCATCCGCGGCGAGTGGAAGGCGTGGCTCACCGTCAGGCGCAGGACGTTGCGGTCGAACTGCTCGAAGTGGGCCATGATGTCGAGCACGGCCTGCTCGTCGCCGGAGATGACCGTGGACATCGGCCCGTTGAGGCCCGCGATGCCCACGCGGGCGTCGAGCAGGGGCTCGACCTCCTCCTCCGCGGCCTGCAGCGAGGCCATCGCCCCGCCGCCGGGGAGCTCGCGCTGCATCAGCTGGCCGCGCGCGGCGACCAGGGTGCAGGCGTCCTCGATGGACAGCACGCCGGCGACGTGGGCCGCCGAGATCTCGCCGATGGAGTGGCCGATGAGCACGTCGGGCTGGATGCCCCAGGCCTCCCACATCCGGAACAGCGCGACCTCGAGGGCGAACAGGGCCGGCTGGGTGTACTCGGTCTGGTCGATGACCGAGGCCGAGGGGCTGTCCGGGTCGGCGAACATCAGCTCGAAGAGCGGGCGCTCGAGGTGGAAGTCGAGGTGGGCGCAGACGTTGTCGAGGGCGTCGCGGAAGGTCGGGTAGCGCTCGTAGAGCTCGCGGCCCATGCCCGGGCGCTGCGAGCCCTGGCCCGTGAACATGATCGCCAGCTTGCCCGGGCGGTGGTCCTCGGGGGTGAGCACGGAGCCGCGCGCCGGGGTGCCCGTGCCCGCGAAGTTGTCGAGCAGGTCGACGATGATGTCCGGCGAGCTCTCGCTGTCGACGGCGACGGCCAGGCGGGTGTTGAAGTGGGTGCGCTGCGTGGCCAGGGAGTAGGCCAGGCTCAGGGCCGAGACCGGGCCGGTGTGCTCGCGCAGGTGCTGGGCGAGGCTGCGGACCTGGGCGCTCAGGTCGTTGCGCGAGCGCCCGGAGATCAGCAGGGGCAGCTCCGGAGGCGGCGCGGCCATGGCCTCGGGCCGCGGCGCGCTCGGTGGCGCGGCCTCGAGGATGGCGTGGGCGTTGGTGCCCGACATGCCAAAGGAGGACACGCCCGCGCGCCACGGTCGCTCGGTCTCCGAGTCCGGCCACTCGCGGTGCTCGTCGACGACGTCGATGGCCAGGGTGCCCCAGTCGATGTGCGGGTTGCGGGGCTTGGTGTGCAGGGTCGCCGGCAAGCTGCCGTAGTGCATGCTGGCCACGACCTTGGCGACGCCGGCGAGCCCGGCCGCGGCCTCGAGGTGGCCGATGTTGGTCTTGATCGCGCCGAGCAGCAGGGGGTGGTCCGGGGGGCGCTGGTCGCCGTAGACGGCGGCGATGGCCTGGACCTCGATGGGGTCGCCGAGGGAGGTGCCGGTGCCGTGACACTCGACGTAGTCGATGTCCGTGGGCGTCAGCTCGGCGTCGGCGAGGGCGTCGCGCAGCAGGCTCTGCTGGGAGGTGCCGTTGGGCGCCGTGATCCCGCTGCTCGCCCCGTCGTGGTTGACGGCGGTCCCGCGGACCACGGCCAGGATCTCGCGGCCCTTGGCCTGGGCGTCGGCGAGGCGCTCGAGGGCGAACACGACCACGCCCTCGCCGCGGCCGTAGCCGTTGGCGTTGGCGGAGAAGGTCTTGCAGCGCCCGTCGGGGGCGAGGGCTCGGGTCCGCGACAGCTGCACGAACACGTCGGGCGCGGCGAGGATCTGCACGCCGCCCGCGAGGGCGAGCTCGCACTCCCGGGCGCGGAGCGAGCGGACCGCGAGGTGGAAGGCGACCAGCGACGAGGAGCAGGCCGTGTCGAGGGCCAGCGCCGGGCCCTGGAGGCCGAGGGCGAAGGAGATGCGCCCGGCCGCGAACGAGGTCTGGGTCCCGGTGAAGGTGTAGGCCTCGCCGGGGCCCTGGCGCAGCAGGTCGTAGTCGCTGGGCCCGAGGCCGACGAACACGCCGGTCCGAGAGTCGCGCAGGTCGTTGGGCACCACGCCGGCGTCCTCGAGGGCCTCCCACGCCGACTCGAGCAGGAAGCGGTGCTGCGGGTCGATGTTCTTGGCCTCGCGCGGGCTGATGCCGAAGAAGGCCGGATCGAACTGGTCGATCTGGTCGAGGAAGGAGCCCTCGCGCACGTAGCTGTGGCCCTTGCTCTCGGGGTCGGGGTCGTAGAACTCGTCGACGTTCCAGCGCGACTGGGGCAGGGGCCCGACGGCCTCGCGGCCCTCGGACAGGAAGGACCACAGCTGCGAGAGATCGAGGATGCCGCCGGGCATGCGCAGGCCGACGCCGATGATCGCCACGGGCTCGTGGTTGTCGATGCGCTCTTGGGGCCCGCTCTCGTCGATGTCCGTGTCGATCACCCCCAGGGCCGGCGCGAGGCTCTGGTAGACGAGCTCGGCGACGTGGCGCGGCGAGGGGTAGTCGAACACCAGGGTCGCCGGCAGGGTCAGGCCGGTCTCGCGCTGGAGCCGGCGGCGGACCTCGACGGCCATGAGCGAGTCGAGGCCGAGGTCGACGAAGCCGGTGTGCGAGTCGAGGCGGGCGGTGTCGTCGTAGCCGAGCACGGCGGCGGTCTCGGCGAGCACGAGGTTGATCAGGGTTCGCTCGCGCTCGCTCGTGGACAGCGGGCGCAGGCGGGCGAGCAGCCGGGCCTCGTCGCCTTCGCCGTCCGCGTCGCCCTCGCCCAGGGCCGCGCGGGCCTCGGGCAGGTCGTCGAGCAGGGGGCTGGGGCGGTTGGCGGTGAAGGTCGGCGCGAACCGGGACCAGTCGACGTCGGCGACGACGATCACGTCGTCGTCGCTGTCGAGGCTCTGCTGCAGGGCGGACATCGCCATCTTCGCGTCGAGGGGGTCGAGGCCCCGGCGGCGCAGCTCGTGCTGGGCCGCCTCGTTGGTCGAGGTCGCCCACGAGCTCCACGCGATCGAGGTCGCGGGCAGCCCGAGGCCCCGGCGGTTCTGGGCGAAGGCGTCGAGGTAGGCGTTGGCCGCCGCGTACACGCCCTGGTTGCCGCTGCCCCACACGCCCGTGACCGAGGAGAAGGTCACGAAGGCGTCGAGGTCGTAGTCCCTGGTCAGCTCGTGGAGGTGCCGGGCGCCGACGACCTTGGCCGAGGCGACGCGGATCAGCTCGTCCATGGTGATGTTCGCCAGCGGCGTGGTCTGGGGCACCGCGTTGAGGTGGATGACCGCGGTCAGCTCCTGCTCCTCGGCGTCGAGCTCGTCGAGCAGGGTCGCCAGGGCCTCGCGGTCGGTGGTGTCGCACGAGCGCAGGGTGACCCGGGCGCCGCGCTCGGTGAGCACCGCGTCGGGGCCACCGGCGGTCGCCAGCACGAGGTGCTCGGCGCCGGCCGAGGCCAGCCAGCGCGTGAAGTCGGCGCCGCCGAAGGCCGACACGCCGCCGCTGACGAGGATGGTGCCGCGGGGCTTCCACGGCTTGCTCTCGCCGAAGTCGACGGACGGGGCCCGGTGCAGGCGGCGGACGAACAGGCCCGTGTTGCGCAGCGCGAGCTGGTCCTCGTCGCCGAGCTGGCCGAGGGCCGTGACCAGGCGCCGCGCGGCCTTGAGGTCGAGCTCCTCGGGGATGTCGATCAGGCCGCCCCAGCGCTCGCTGTGCTCGAGGGCGGCGACGCGGCCGAGGCCCCAGGCCATGGCCTGGAGCGGGCGCCGGAGCTGCTCCGCGCCGCCCACGGACACGGCGCCCTGGGTCAGCATCCACAGCGGGGCCTTGAGCTCGATGTCGCCGAGGGCCTGGACCAGGGCGAGGTTGAGGGCCAGGCCGGCGGGCAAGTTGGGCGCCTCGTGCAGCGACTCCTCGACCTGGGCGAGCAGCGAGATGACGCCCTTGATCTCGAACTGTGCGCCGACGTCCTCGAGCTGGGCGATCTTGCGGGCGATGCGATCGCCGATGTCCTCGCGGTCGGGCTCGTCCTCGTCGACGGGGATGCGCAGCGGCCTCGCGCCCGCGCTCTCGAGGTTGCTGAGCAGGGCGGTCTCGAGCTCGGCGTTGGGCGGCTCCGAGGGCACGATCAGCAGCCACAGGCCGTCGATGGTGCTCGACGAGGAGCTCGCGGTCTTGGGTTTCCAGCTGACCCGGTAGCGCCACGCGTTGAGCGAGGTCCGCTCTTGGTGGGTCCGCCGCCACGCGCCGAGGGCCGGGAGCAGGGTCTGCAGGGAGTCGCGCTGGGCCCGGTCGCTGACGTTGAGGGCGGCCGCGAGCACGTCGACCTCGCCGGACTCGACGGCGTTCCAAAAGCCCGCGTCGGCGGCCGGGGCCGCGGCGACCTGGACCGTCGCCATCTCGTGGGCCTTGGCGACGTCGAGCCAGTAGCGCTGGCGCTGGAAGGGGTAGGTGGGCAGGTCGACGCGGCGGCCCGAGGACACGCGCCGCCAGTCGAGCTCGAAGCCGCGGGTGTGCAGCTCGCCGAGGGCCCGCATCAGCTGGCCGGTCCCGCTGTGCCCGGGGCGCAGCGAGGCGATCGCCACGCCCGGGGGCTCGATGGTCCGCAGCAGGTCGTTGAGGGGCTCGAGCAGCAGCGGCGTCGGGCTGATCTCGAGGAAGAAGCGGTAGCCGTCGTCGAGCATCTTCTCGATGGTGTCGGAGAAGCGCGCGGGCAGCCGCAGGTTGCGGAACCAGTACTCGGCGTCGAGCTCTCGGCTGACGATCTTGTCGGTGCGGATCGTCGAGTAGAGCGGGATGTCGAGCTCGGACAGGCTGATCTCGCCGTCCTCGAGCTGGCTGACGATGGTGTCGCGGAGCGGGTCGAGGGCCGGGGTCCCGCGGGGGTAGTCGATGGGCAGCTGGGTCGCGTCGGCGACCTGGGCGGTGAGCTCGGCGACGGCCGAGGGCAGGCCCGCGACGAGGGCCGAGTTGGGCCCGTCGATGGCCGCGATGGTCAGCTGGCCGTCCCAGCCCTCGAGCGCCGTGGCGAGGTCGTCGGGCGGCATCGAGACCCGCGCGACGGCGCCCTGGCCCGCGAGCTCGGCGAGCACCATGCTGCGCTGGGCGACGAGCAGGGCGGCGTCCTCGAGGCTGAGCGCGCCGGCGACGTAGGCCGCGGTCAGCTCGCCCAGGCCGTGGCCGACGACGCCGTCGGGCTCGATGCCGACCATGCGCCACAGCCCCACGAGGGCCGAGGAGACCGCGAACAGCACGGGCTGGACGACGTCGACGCGGTCGAGGCCGGGGGCGCCCTCGTGGCCCTCGAGGACCGCGCGCAGCGACCAGTCGACGTGGGGCTCGAGGGCGCGCTCGCAGGCGACGAGGTGCTCGCGGAAGCGGTCCGAGGCCCGCGCCAGCTCGCGCGCCATCTCGGCCCACTCCGAGCCCTGGCCCGAGAATACGAACGCGACCTTGCCCTCGACCAGGGCGTCGCCGGTGATCACCCGCGGGTCCTCGGCCCCGCGCGCGAGGGCGTCGAGGGCCAGCAGGGTGTCGTCGACCTGCTCGGCGAGGATCATCGCGCGCCGGGTGAAGTGGGCGCGGGTCGTGGCCAGGGAGTGGGCGATGTCGCTGAGCGAGAGCTCGGGGTTGGCCTCGAGGTGCGCCTGGAGGCGCTCGGCCTGGGCGCGCAGGGCCGTCTCGGAGCGGGCCGAGAGCAGCAGCGGGACGCTGTAGTGGCGGGCCGAGCTGGGCTCGCTCTTGGCCTCGCCGAGGGTCTCGCTCATGCGCTGGTCGAGGTCCTCGCGCAGCGAAGACAGCAGCGGCGTCTGGGCCCACACGGTCCGCCAGTCGGGGTTGAAGCCGAGGTTGAACAGCTGCGCGAGGCTCTCGAGCATGACCCCGCGCTCGTCCCGGCTGCGGTCGCACGAGGCCAGGAAGTGGTGCTCGTGCCGGGACTCCTCGAGGGTCTGGCGCATGTCCTCGAGCAGGACCGCGTCGGGGCTGAGCTCGATGAACACCGTGGGGCCGTCCTCGGCGAGCAGCTCGATGACCTGGCGAAAGCGCACCGGGCTGCGCAGGTTTCGGCTCCAGTAGCGCGGGCCGCAGTTGCTGCCGTGCAGCTTCTCGACCAGCACCGTCGAGACCATCGCGCACTTGGCCACGCGCGGGGAGATGTCGGCGATGGCGTCCTCGAAGGGCTGGAGCACGGCCAGCATCTCGGGGCTGTGCGAGGCGAAGTCGATGTCGAGGCGCGTGCGCTGGATGTTGCGCTGCTTGAGCAGGGACTCGGCGTGCTCGATGGCCGGGCGCGGCCCCGAGAGCACCGTGCTGCGCGGGCCGTTGAAGGCCCCGATGACGAGCTCTTGGGCGGCGTCGCCGAGGCGCTCGAGGAGCACGGACTCGGGCAGGGCCACGGCCAGCATCGCGCCCCGGCCCGCGGCCAGCTCGCTGATCAGCTGGCCGCGCGCGATGGCCACGTGGATGGCGTCTTGCATCGACAAGATGCCGGCGTGGTAGGCCGCCGCGATCTCGCCGATGCTGTGCCCGACGATCGCGTCGGGCTCGATGCCCCAGGTCTTCCACAGCTGGCCCAGGGCCATCTGGATGGCCACGAGCACGACCTGGATGACCTCGGTGCGATCGAGGCGCGAGCGCAGGCCGTCGGCGAGCAGCTCGTCGATGATCGACCAGTCGGTGTACTCCGAGGCGGCCCGGTCGATGGTCTCGAGCTCGCTGCGGAACACGGGCTCGCCGACCATCAGCGTGCGCGCCATGCCCAGCCACTGGGAGCCGTGGCCCGAGCACACGAAGACCACCCGCGGGCGCGGGTCGGGGGCCTTGGGCAGGGCCTTGAGCTGCCCGCGCAGGAGGTCGGACAGGCCCTTGACCAGCTGATCGGGGGCGTTGAGGGTCAGCGTCGCGCGGTGCGGGCCCTCGCCGGCGCGCTCGCTCAGGGCCCGGCACAGGGCCGCGGTCTCGTTCCAGTTGTGCAGCTCGAAGCCGAAGTCGAGGGCGGTCAGCACCTGCATGCGCAGCATGCCGGCGGACTCGGCCACGAGCGGGAGCATCAGCACCTCGCTCTTGGGCGCGGCCTCGAGCACGACGTGGCAGTTGGACCCGCCGAAGCCAAACGAGGACACGCCGGCCCGGGGGATGTCGTCGCTCGCCGGCCAGCCCTCGAGCTCGGTCTGGACCTGGAGGTTGAGGTCGCGGAAGGGGATGTGCGGGTTGGGCTGATCGAAGTGCAGGTTGGCCGGCAGCATGCGGTGGTGCAGGGCCAGGGCCGCCTTCATCAGGCCGGCGATGCCCGCCGCCGCCTCGAGGTGGCCGACGTTGGTCTTGATCGAGCCGATGCGCAGGGGCGAGTCCCGGGGCCGCGCGCTGCCGATCACCGCACCCAGGGCGCTCGCCTCGAGGGGGTCGCCGAGGATCGTGCCGGGGCCGTGGGCCTCGACGTACTGGATGGTCGCCGGATCGACGTGGGCGTTGGCCAGGGCCGCCCGGATGCAGGCCTCCTGGGCCTTGGGGTTGGGCGCGGTCAGGCCGTTGGAGAAGCCGTCGTTGTTGGTCGCCGTGCCGCGGATCAGGCAGTAGATGCGGTCGCCGTCGGCGATCGCTCGGCTCAGGGGCTTGAGGATCACGACGCCGCCACCCTCGGCGCGGACGTAGCCGTTAGCCGAGGCGTCGAAGGCCCGGCACTGGCCCGCGGGGTTTTGGGTGCCCAGCTTGCTCATCAAGATGGTGCTGTGCGGCATCAAGATGAGGTTCACGCCGCCCGCGAGGGCCATGCTGGTCTCGCCCAGGCGCAGGCTCTGGCAGGCCAGGTGGACCGCGCTCAGCGAGGCCGAGCTGGCCGTGTTCACGGTCATGCTCGTGCCCTCGAGGCCGAGGGTGTAGGACACGCGGTTGGCGATGATCGCCGTGTCCTGACCGGTCGAGCTGTGCTGGTCGATGGCCAGCGGGTCCTCGGAGGTCATGCGCGCGTAGTCGGACCACATCGAGCCCATGAACACGCCGACGTTGCGCCCGCGCAGGCCGAGGGGATCGATGCCCGCGTCCTCGAGGCCCTCCCACGCCAGCTCGAGGGTCAGGCGCTGCTGCGGGTCCATCTGCTGGGCCTCGCGGGGGGAGATGCCGAAGAAGGGCGCGTCGAACTCGCCCACGTCCTGGTCGAGGAAGCCGCCCCAGCGCGTCGTCATCTTGCCGGGCGCGGCCCGATCGACGTCGAGGTAGTTCTTGGCCTCCCAGCGCTCGGGCGGGACCTGGACGATACCGTTGCCGCCCTGGAGCAGCATCGACCACAGCTCGCGCGGGGAGTTGGCCCCGCCGGGCAGGCGGCAGCCGATGCCGACGATCGCGATGGGGTCGTGGGTGGCCAGGGCGGACACGGAGGAGCGGGGGTTCGGCGCGCTGCCGCTGAGCCGCGGGCTGCCCTCGCCGGCCTGGCTGATGAACTTGGCGAGGGCCTGGGGCGTGGGGTGCTCCCAGGGGGCGAGGGCCGAGAGGGTGGTCCCGAAGTGACTCGACAGCCGCGAGAGCAGCTCGGTGATCTGCGAGGAGTCCAGGCCGAGTTCGCGAAAGCGGGTCTGCGGATCGACGCGTCCAGCCTCGACCTCGAGCATGCGAGCGATGCTGTCCTTGAGCCAAGTCAGCACTGACTCCGGATCGAGGCTCGAGCCCTTCGTCCGCGGCTCTCGGGGGTCCTGGATCATCTGGTCACTCGACGGATCGAATCTCTCGTGGCGGCTCGACCTCCGCGGGAGACGAGGGAGGTCTCCGGGAGTGCTGGAGGGTTGATCTTTCGACCAAGCGTCCGGTCCGACTCGCTGGGGCGGGGGTGGTCAGTGTATCGATGGACCCAGTTGCGCTGTAGCCCAAAGTTGGGTTCGAAGGTGGCGTTTCTCTTAGCCCCGAATCGCGCTCAAAAACATGGCCGCAGCAGCAGAGGCTGCCCGTGAGGGGAGGGCGCACTCCGCTGTGACCGCCCAGATCGGGGCAAATCGCCCCGCGAGACTGGAGGGTCGTTCAGGGGGCCCTATGAGCACTCTCGCACCTTCGCTCAAATACGCGTTGGAGTGGTGAACGCGCGCAAGATCGGGGCGACCCGGCTTCGGGGTGTGGGCGATCGAAAAGGGCACGAACGGTTGACCGCTCGTGCCCAATCTGCTTCGCGTTGGAGTGGAATCAAAAGTTCGTCGCGAAGCTCAGGCCCGCGCCGCGACGCAGCATCGTCGGAGCGAGGGCGGTGGCCTTCGCCGAGCGCTCGGGCTTGGCCGTGAGCGCGACGACGAGGCCGACGAGCGCGAGCGTTCCGCCCGAGATCAGCAGGGCGTCGGCCGCCGGCGCGAGCGACTGGCCGCGCAGGATCAGGTCGGCGCGGGCGCTCGGGTCGGTCTCGTCGGCGAGGGCGCTGGCGGTCGAGGCGGTGACGCCCGCGATCGCGCCGCCAGCGACGAGCGCGACCCCGCCGACCCCGAGCACCGCCCAGCCGGCGACGCGTTGCTTGCGGGCCCGGGCCTGGGCCGCGTCGTCGATCGGCGGCGGGGGATCGTCCTCGCCCTCGACCGCGGGCGGCGGTGGCTCGGTCGCGCCGGCCCTGGCGCCCTCGGCCGCCGCGTCGTCGCCTTCGTTCTTCCGGGTCGCCGCGAGGGTGCGCTCGAGGACCTCGAGGCGCTCGAGGGTCGCCTCGCGGTACTCGAGGCTCACGCCGGGCTGCTCGAGGAAGCGCGTGTAGTAGTCGATGGCCGCCGGGAGATCGCCCGCCTCTTCGTAGACGCGCCCGATGTTGAACAGGTTGTTGACGTTGCCGTCGAGGGCGTAGGCCCGCTCGAAGTTCTCGACGGCCTGTTCGTAGCGTCCGGCCTCGAAGTCGGCGACGGCGCGCTCGGTGAAGCGGTGGGCCTCGCCCGCTGGCGCCGCGCCGGATTCGGCGGGCTGGATGGCCAAGCTGGCGTGGGCGGTGGGGGCACCGACGACGGTCGCGGTGCACAGCGCGAGGACGAAGCGAGCGCGAGAGGCATGGAACATGTCGGGCACACTGCGCTGGCGCTGTGCCGGTGGCGTTACGGGAGTGCGAGAAGCTCGGCGCCCCCTGTCTCGCAGTTGTCACTCCCTGGGCGCGCCGTTGAAGCGAACACCCCGGACCCTCTCGCCATGCGCAAGGCCTCCCTCACCCTGACCTGCACGACCTTCGCGGCCATGGCCGTCGGCGCTTGCACGCTGACCTTCGCCGACGACTGGAAGCTGTGCGAGCGCGACGAGCACTGCGACGAGGGCCAGATCTGCGGCGAGGACAACACCTGCGTCGAGGCCGAGCTCGGCGGCTGCGTCGTCGCGGTCCGCGAGAACATCACCGAGGATCAGACCTGGGAGCCCGGGGACGAGGGCTGCACCTACCTGCTCGAGGACGTCATCTACATCGAGCCTGGCGTCACCCTCAGCATCCGGCCCGGGACGCAGATCCGCGGGGGGTTTGGGTCTGCGCTGGTCTCGACCAGCGGCGCGCGCCTCGACGCCCGGGGTACGGAATTCGAGCCGATCGTGCTGTCCAGCGCCCAGCCCGAGGGGATGCGGATCAGCGGCGACTGGGGCGGCCTCGCGCTCCTCGGCCGCGCGACCGTCAACGAGCCCAACCCGGTGCTCGAGGGGCTCGAGGACGTCCAGCGGGCGAGCTTCGGCGGGACCGACGACAGCTGGAATTGCGGCGCGCTCGAGTACGTCCGCGTCGAGTTCGCGGGCTTCCCCCTCGAGACCGACGAGGAGCTCAACGGCCTGACCCTCGGCGGCTGCGGCACGGGCACGATCATCAACCATGTCCAGGTCCACCAGGGCAAGGACGACGGCGTCGAGATCTTCGGCGGGACCGTCAGCATGGATCACGTCGTCATCTCCCAGGCCCAGGACGACTCCCTCGACTGGGACCGCGGCTGGCGGGGGGACGCGCAGTTCATCGCGATCATCCAGGACGCCGAGGGGGACAACGGCTTCGAGTGCGACAACTGGAGCGACGACAACGACGCCGAGCCCCGCTCGATGCCGCGGGTCTACAACGCCACGCTGATCGGCTCGAACACCATCGGCGCGAGCCAGCGCGGCGCGACCTTCAAGGAGGGCACCGCTGGCGAGGTCCGCAACGCGATCTTCATGGGCCACCCCGTCGAGAGCATCGACCTCAAGGATCCGGCGACGGTCGCCCAGGTCACGGACGGCGCCATGGTCGTCAGCCACTCGATGTTCTTCGCGGCCGGGCCCGACGGGACCCACTACTTCCCGACGGCGCAAGAGGAGATGCTCGAGGACGACGACGAGGGCTTCGACGAGGCCGTGGCCTTCATGGCCGAGGCCCTCGGCAACGTGTTCGGGAGCGATCCGGGGATCGCCAACCCCTACGACCTGCGCAACCCGGGCTGGGTGCCCTCGGCCGCGGCGGCCGGCGTCGGCGTGAAGCCGCCCGGCGACGGGATCTTCGACGAGGCGGCGACCTACGCCGGCGCCTTCGCCCCCGGTACGACGCCGTGGACGGCCAACTGGACGGCCTATCCCGAACACTGACGTTCCGGCGACGAGGAGCCGAGCAGCCGTCCGCGGACCCAAAAGCGGGCGCCACCATAGGCGCTGGTCTCGACCCCCACGCGCCAGCCGTGGGTCCGGGCGAGCTCGGCCACGATCGCCAGGCCCAGCCCGCGGCCAGCCCCGTGCTCGCTGACGCCGGCCTCGAAGATGCGCTCGCGCTCGGCCTCGGCGACGCCCGGGCCGTCGTCGGAGACCTCGAGCACGAAGCCCGGGACGCCGCGCTCGAGGGCCTCTCGACGCAGGCGGAGCTCGACGCGTCGGGCCGCGTGGTGGGTGGCGTTGAGCAACAAGTTGTCGACGAGGCTCGCCGTGCCCCGAGGCCCGGCGTGGACCACGAAGTGGGGCCCGGGCGGCTCGGCCTCGACGCGCAGCCTCGCCCGGGGATCGGCGAGCCGCTCGAGCCTGCGTTCGACCAGGGCGTCGAGCTGGACCGCCCTCGGGGGCTCCCGCGGCGGGGCGTTCTCCCGGGCCAGGAGCAAGAGCCGCTCGACGAGCTGATCGAGCTCCTCGAGGTCGCCGTCGAGGGCCTCGGCGAGGGCCTGGCGCTGCTCGGGGGTGAGGGGAGCGGTGAGCTCGCGCAGGCCAAAGCGCAGGCGCGCGAGGGGGGTCTTGAAGTCGTGGGAGACCGCGGCCAGGACGTGGCGACGATCCGCGAGCAGGGTCTCGAGCTCCCCCGCCATCTCGTCGAAGGCGCGGGCGACCCGGCCGAGCTCGTCGCGGCGGGTGTCCCCGACGCGGCTCGAGAAGTCCCGCCGGGCGACGGCGCGAGAGCAGTCTTCGAGGCGCGCGAGGCGGATCCGCAAGGGGATGGCCCAGGCGGCCGTGACCGCCGCGATGAGCCCGGCGTCGACGAGCAGGCTGAGGGACTCGGCGCGCTCGAGGGCGCCGGCGTCTCCCGACGCGAGGGGCCCCGCGCGGAGCAAAAAGAACGCGGCCGTCGAGGCCAGCAACAAGACCACCCCCGCCACGGCGGTCCGGGCGTAGAGCTTCACCGGGGCGCCTCCGCGGGCACCAGCAGGTAGCCCGCCCCGCGCACGGACTTGATCGTCGCGGCGTTCGCCCCGGGCCCGCTCAGCTTCCGGCGCAGCTTGGACACGCGCACGTCCATGGACCGGTCGAGGCCGTCGTAGGGGATGCCCCGCAGCCCCCAGACCAGCTCCTCGCGGCTCACCACCCGCCCGGCCCGGGTGGCCAGGAAGCACAAGAGGTCGAACTCCGCGTCGGTCAGGGCGAGGACCTGGCCGCGGGCGCGGACCTCCCGGGCGCGCGGGTCGATGCGCAGCGCCCCGACCTCGACGCGGGCGCGGGGCCCCGCCCGGCGCAGCAGCGCCCGCAGCCGCGCGAGCAGGATCTCGGGCTTGACCGGCTTGCGCAGGAAGTCGTCCGCGCCCGCGGCCAAGCTCGCGAGCTCGTCCTCGTCCTCGACCCGGGCGGTCAGGAACAGCAGCGGCCCGTCAAAGCGCGCCCGGAGCCCCCGGCACAGGCTCAGGCCGTCCACGGGTCCGTCGAGGTGGATGTCCAGGATGCACAGATCCGGGCGCAGGCGGGCGAACTGCTGCTCCGCAGCCTCCGCGCTGGCGACGGCCCGGACCCGAAAGCCGTGGCGCGCGAGGAAGCCCGCGACCAGGTCGGCGAGGCGCTGGTCGTCCTCGACCAGCAAGATCGTGTGTCCCGGCATCGCTCGAGTCTAGTCAAGGCTCCGCGGAGCTCGCAGATTGCTTACAAACGCTCACGATCGGTCACCAATCTCCAACGGACACGGCCAAGGCGCTGCGGCAGCTTGGAGCCATGCCTCCGACCCTGGCCAAGCTCCTTGGCGCGACCTCTCTGACCTTCCTGTGTGCCTGTCCCTCGGGGGCAGGGGCGCCTGGGGAAGCCGCCGACGAGGCCGGTGAGACCGGTCCTGGCACGGACACGCAGGCCACCGAGTCTGGCGAGTCCGGCGAAGAGGTCGAGGTGGACGTGGACGTGGCCGTCGTTGGGGCGGGCCTCTCGGGTCTCCGCGCGGCCCGGCGCCTCCAGGCCCAGGGCTACAGCGTCGCAGTCCTCGAGGCTCGGGATCGCGTGGGCGGCCGGACCGTGACGACTGAGCTCGCCGGGGGTGCCCTCGCCGAAGGGGGCGGGCAGTGGGTCGGCCCGACGCAGACGGCGATCCTCGAGCTCGCCGACGAGCTGGGCGTCGAGACCTTCCCCGATCACGCGACGGGGGACACCGTCCTGCACCTGGGCGGTTTGACCTTCACCGAGCCCGGCGGCGTGAGCCCGAGCCCGGAGACCGCGGCGACCTTCGCCGACATCGACAGCCTGGCCATGACCGTTCCCCTGGGTGCCCCCTGGACCGCCCCCGACGCGGCGGCCCTCGACGCCATCACCGTCGCCCAGTGGATGGACAGCCAGGACCTGTCCAGCGAGACCCAGCAGGCCCTGAGCTTTGGCGTGGGCGCGACCTTGTCCGCCGAGCCCGGGCAGCTGTCCTGGCTCTACTTTCTGTACTACGTCCACGCCGCCGGCTCGCTGGACGCCCTGCTCGAGGGCGCCCAGAGCCTGCGTTTGCGCGGCGGCGCCCAGGAGCTGTCGGTGCGCATGGCCGACGAGCTCGGGCCGGCGCTGTGGCTCTCGGAGCCGGTGTCGACCGTCGTCGACGAGGGCGAGCGGGTCCGCGTCGAGCACCCCAGCGGGCCGACCCTCGCCCGCCGCGTCATCGTGGCCATGTCGCCGCTGGACGCCGATCGCATCGCCTTCGAGCCGGCCCTCCCCGACGCGCGCGCGCAGCTCCAGGACCTGTGGGTGACCGCGCCCGGGGCCAAGGCGCACCTCGTCTACGAGACACCCTTTTGGCGCGAGGTGGGCCTGTCGGGGCAGGCCTTCGGCGACCTCCCCGGGGTCTCCTTCACCCACGACAACTCCGGGCCCGACGCCGACGACCCCGGGGTCTTGCTGGCCTTCATCGAGCCCGAGCAGCTGCCCGCGGACGCGGACGCCCGACGCCAGGCTGTCGTCGACGCGATGGTCGTCTACTTTGGACCGAGCGCCGCCGCGCCCCTGGACTACGACGAGCGCGACTGGGGCAGCGAGGCGTGGACCACCGGCTGCGTCTCGCCCCTGCCTCCGGGGGTGTTGACCGGGCCGGGCCCTGCCCTGCGCGAGCCCGTGGGTCGCGTGCACTGGGCGGGGACGGAGACCGCGGGGGTGTGGACGGGCTACATGGACGGCGCCCTTCGAGCGGGGGTCCGCGCCGCCGACGAGGTCGCCGAGCTCTCGCCTTGATGAGCTGAGCAATAGTCAGGCGGGGTCGGCCCCGAACTCCGAGGGGGCGTCGTCGAGCTCGAGGCGCAGCGTCCCGCCCTCGCGCAGCTGCTCCCAGGTCAACCACGGGCGCTCGAGCTCCTGCCCGTTCCAGCGCGCGGCGGCGACGTAGATCTGCCCGGGGCCGGCGTCCTCGGCGACGATGGCCAGGCGCCGCTCGGGGGCCTCGGCGTCGCCCATGTCGAGCTCGACGCGCTCGAAGATCGGCGCGGTGATCCAGTAGCCCTCGCCGCCGACGAGGGGGTAGAGGCCGATGGCGGACCACAGGTACCAGGCGCTCATGGTCCCGGCGTCGTCGTTGCCGGGCAGCCCCCCAGGGTCGAGGCCGTAGTGGTGCTCCCGGGCCCACGCGACCCAGCGCTGGGTCTCGGACGGGTCGCCCAGCTCGGTGAACAGGTAGGCGTCGTGGAGCGAGGGCTCGTTGGACTGCCAGTAGTAGGGGACGGGCATCAGCGCGCTGTACTCCGGGCCCTCGAGGAAGGTCTTGGAGTCCTCGAAGTAGGCGCTCAGGCGGGCCCGCGCGGCCGCTCGCCCGCCGAGCAGCTCGGCGAGGCCGGCGGTGTCGTGGGGGGCGGCCCACAGGTAGTGGAGGGCGGTCCCCTCGGAGTAGTAGTCCTCCCACACGAGGGGATCGAAGCCCTCGACCTCGAAGCTGCCGTCGGCCCGGCGCCCGATCAGGAACTCGAGCTCCGGCGACCACAGGTTGGTCCAGTTGCCGGCGCTGTCGCCAAACAAGGCGGCGTCCTCCGACAGGCCCATGGCCTCGGCCCAGCGCCCGAGGGCGTAGTCGGCGTGGGCGAATTCCAGGGTGCGCGAGGCCGCGGCTCCGTGCTCGTCGCTGGGCACCCAGCCGAGGGTTCGGTAGCCCTCGACGCCAGCTCGGCCGGCGTTGGGCCGGGGCTCGAGGGCGTGCAGGCGGGCCGCGGCGTAGCCGGCTTCGACGTCCCAGTCGACCACGTCTCGGAGGTAGGCGTCGGCGAGCACCAGGTCCGCGCTCGTGCCCACCATGCCGCCGGTGTAGCCGATGCCCAGGGGCCACTTGGGCAGGTCGCCGCCCTGCTCGGCCATCCACACCAGAGACTCGAGCATGTCCGCGTGGCGGTCGCGCTGGATCAGGTTGAACAGCGGGTGGACGGTGCGGTAGGTGTCCCACAGCGAAAAGTCGCTGTAGTAGGTGCGCGCGCCGGCGTCGTGGACCTGGCCGTCGAAGCCGCGGTACTGCCCGCTGGCCTCGGTGAACACCGTGGGCGTCAACAAGGTGCGGTACAGGGCCGAGTAGAACAGCCGCCGCTGCTCGTCGCTGCCCCCGAGCACGCGGATGCGCTCGAGCTCGGTCTGCCAGGTCGCGGTCGCGGCCGCGCGCGTGGCCCCGAAGTCGGCCCCGTCGAGCTCGGCGAGGTTGGCCTCGGCCTCGGCCATGGACACGTAGGAGATCGCCAGGTCGAGGTCGACGACGGGCGAGTTGGCGGGGTCGTCGGGGTCGGTCCCGCTGAGGTCGACCGTCAGCCACGCGCCGATCTCGGCCCCGCTCATGCTCGTCGCGCCGTCGACGAGCTCGCCCTCGTCGGTCCACGCGCCCACGCCGGCGAGGGGCTTGGAGATGCGCGCGGCGAAGTAGGTGGGCAGGCCGCCAAAGCGCTTGGAGTAGCTGCCCTGGACCGTGCTCATCCCGCGGACGATCCCGGCCTCGAGGTCGACCTCGATCTGGCTCGCCGAGGACAGGGCGCCGCCGGGGTTGTAGGCGAGGTTGATGACCAGCGTGGCCTCGGGCGTGGGCGCGTCGAAGGTGTAGCGGTGACGGGCGGCCCGCATGCCCGTGGTCAGCTCGGCGCGGACGCCCGCCTCGATCAAGGTCGCGGCGTAGTAGCCCGGGAGCGCGGCCTCGTCCGCGTGGTCGAAGAGCGAGCGCGCGCCGCCCACGGCCGCCGCCTCGGGGCTCATGCCCACGGCCGGCGTGACCTGGACGGCGCCGTAGTCCGGCACGCCCATGCCGTTGAGGCGCGAGTGGGAAAAGCCCCACAGGTGGGTCTGCTCGGCGTGGTAGCCCGTGCAATTGAGGAAGCCCAGCTGCACCGGGCCGATGCCCGTGTCGGGGCCGGCCTTGACCATGCCAAAGGGCAGGGCGGGCCCGGGGTTCATGCTGCCGACGGTGTAGCCCGCGCCGCCGCTGCCGATGCGCGGATCGACGAGCTCGGTCAGGGCCTCCTCGGGCCAGGGGTAGGGATCGAAGCCCTCTTCGCCGGGGAGGTCGGGCGGAAGGTCGGGCTCCCCAGCGTGGGTCTCGTCTTCGTCGCTGCCCTGGGCCGCCTCGTCCGCGCCGTCCTCGTTGGCGTCCTCGGATCCCGCCCCCGAGCCGCAGCCGAGGAGGCTCAGAGTGCCGACCAAGAGCGACAGTGGAGCGCAGGTTCGCAGGTCCATGGCCACCGACGCTAGCACCGCGAAGCGCGGATCAACACCCGATCGAAGGGGAGCCGCGCGCGCCCCCGGGCGCGATTGTGTGGCCTCGCAGAGGGCCCTAGCGTCTGCTATACGGCGTTTCGTGGAGCTCTCCCCCGAACCGACGGCGTTCACGCGCCACACCGGCGCCCGCGTCCCGCTGATCTGCGGCGCGATGTACCCGTGCTCGAACCCCGAGCTGATCGCGGCCGTGTCGGCGGCCGGGGGCATCGGCGTGGTCCAGCCGCTGTCGATGATCTACGTCCACAACCGCGACCTGCGCGAGGGCCTGCGCGAGATCAAGAAGCTCGCGGGGGACAAGCCCCTGGGCTTCAACGCCATCGTCGAGCAGTCCGTGAAGGCCTACGAGGACCGGATGCGCAAGTGGATCGACGTGGCCCTCGAGGAGGGGGTGCGCTTTTTCGTGACGGCCCTGGGCAACCCGCGCTGGGTGGTCGACAAGGTCCACGCCGTCGGCGGGGTGGTCTACCACGACGTCACCGAGCGCAAGTGGGCGCTCAAGGCCCTCGACGGCGGCGTCGACGGGCTGATCTGCGTCAACCGTCGGGCCGGCGGGCACGCGGGCAACCACGACCCGCGGCGCTTGCTCGACGACATGGGCGATCTGGGCGTGCCGCTGGTCTGCGCCGGCGGCATCGGGGACGCGGCCGGCTTTGTCGACGCCATGGGCATGGGCTACGCCGCCTGCCAGCTGGGCACGCGCTTCATCGCGACCAAGGAGTGCCGCGCCCACGACGACTACAAGCGGGCCATCGTGCGGGCCAAGGCCGAGGACATCGTGCTCACCGTGCGCATCTCGGGCGTGCCCGTGGCGGTGATCGAGACGGACTACGTGCGCGCCGTGGGCACCGAGGCCGGGCCCATCGCCCGCCGGCTGCTCCAGCACCGCAAGGCCAAGCACTGGATGCGCACCTTCTACTCGCTGCGCTCGATGTTCCAGCTCAAGAACGCCTCGCTCGAGGGCACGAACTACAAGGACTACTTCCAGGCCGGGCGCAGCGTCGACGGGATCGGGGCGGTCGAGGGCGCCGGGGAGATCGTCGAGCGCTTCGAGGCCGCGCTGATCGAGGCGCAGACCAAGGCGCCCACCGGGGTGGTCCCGGTGGTCGACGAGGCGGTCGACGAGGCGGTCGCCGAGTAGCTCACAGGTTCGGCTGGCGGGCGGCCCAGGGGCGCGCCTGCTCGAACTGCCGGGCCAGGCGGAGCAGCAGCTTCTCCTGGCCCATGGGCGCGGCCCACTGGGTGCCGATCGGGAGCCCGGCGGCGCCGTCGTCTGGGGTGGCGTCGCCGGTCCACCACAGCGGCAAGCTGATCGCGGGCTGGCCGGTGATGTTGAACAGCTGGGTGTTGGGGTTGGGCGCGAGGGCCTCGCTGCCCATGGTCTCGAGCACCTTCATGAGCGCGGCGCGGACCGGCACGGCGGTGAGCAGGCGGACGCCCGCGAGCTCGGCCGCGCTGCGCTGGAGCTCGCCGACGCGGACCGGCGGGCGCGCGAGGGTGGGGGTCAAGAGCACGTCGTAGTCCTCGAAGAAGGTCGCGACGCGGCGGGACTCGTCCTCGAGGCGGGAGCGGAGCTCGAGGAACTCGCCGGCGCTGATCGCCTCGCCGATGGCCCGCAACAGCCAGGTCGCGCCCTCGAGCTCGGCGTACTGGACCTTGCGTCCAAAGCTGCGCTCGGCCACGCGGACGGCCGCCGCGATGCCCACGGAGACCGTGCTGAAGTAGGCCCGGGTCAGCAGCTCGGCGTCGTAGCTGGGGCGGGCCTCGACGACCTCGTGGCCGAGGGATTCGGCGAGCTTGGCCGCTTCTTCGATGGCGCGGGCGCACTCCGGCGCGGTCGGGTCGGGCGGGCCCATGAGCGCGTCGGTGGTGAAGGCGATGCGCAGCTTGCCGCCAGAGCGCTGCCCGCGACCTTCGGGGGGCCGGTCGAGCGCGGCGGCGAAGGGCTCGGCGGGAGGCGGCGCGGTGTAGGCATCGCCGAGCGCCGGGCCGTGGACGCAGTCGAGCATCGCCGCGCAGTCGCGGACGCTGCGGGTCAGCACGTGCTCGACGACGAACTCGCCCCAGCGCCCGTAGGCCGGGGCCAGGGGCGTGCGTCCGCGGCTGGGCTTGAGCCCGACGAGGCCGCAGCAGCTCGCGGGGATGCGGATCGACCCGCCCCCGTCGCCGCCGTGGGCCATGGGCACCATGCGCGCGGCGACGGCCGCCCCCGAGCCGCCGGAGCTGCCCCCAGGGGTGTGGTTGGGGTCCCAGGGGTTGCGCGTGGGCCCGTGCAGCTCGGGCTCGGTGACGCCCATGATCCCGAACTCGGGGGAGTTGGTGCGGCCGCAGATGACCAGCCCCGCCCGCTTGAAGCGGCGCACGAGCGCGCTGTCGTGGTCCGGGCGAAAGTCGCGGTAGAGGCGGGAGGCGTTGGTCGCCGGCTGGCCCGCGTCGTAGGCCTTGAGGTCCTTGAGCAGGAAGGGGACGCCGCGAAAGGGGCCGTCGGGCAGCTCGGGGTCCTCGGCCCGCGCCCGGCCGACCTCGTCCATGCGGTGGACGACGGCGTTGAGCCCGGGGTTGCGGGTGTTCATGCGCTCGATCGCCGCGTCGACGAGCTCGCGGGGGGAGAGCTCGCCGCCGCGCACGAGCTCGGCGAGGCCCGTCGCGTCGTAGTCGTCGTATTCGGGGAAGCTGGGCACGCCCGGTTGTATCGCACGCCCCGAGCCGACGGGACCCGAGCCCGCCGTGTCTGGCCGTGGCCGGCCGCGTCAGGCGTGGTGGGCCTGCAGCCAGGCCCGGGCCTCGGCCTCGGTGGCGAAGAACTGGGTGTTGTTGGCCATCCCCAGCAGGGTCACGAGGACCCGCAGGACCATGCGGTTGATGTTGGTGATCCCGTAGATCGCCGCGCGGTCCCAGGTCAGGCCTTCGGCGACCTCGCGGGTGGCCCGGCGGGTCTCGAGGCTCAGCGCGACCGTCATGCGGGTGTAGTCCAGGAGCACCAGGCGGGGTCGGACGTCGCTCAGCATCTCGATCATCTGGAGCCCGAGGCTGCGCGCCTCCTCGGGCTTGACCAGACCTTCGACGGCGACCACGAGCAGGTCGTCGTGCCATTGCATGCTGTGCTTCATGGTCGGCGCCTCATTGTAGGGACATCGACAAGCGCAGCGTGCGCGAGCGCTGTGCGTTTCGCAGCTGCTAAGCTCGCGCCCGCGCATGACCGACGTGTCCGAGCTCAAGATAGCCCTTCGCCAGCGCGTCCTCGCGCGCCGCAAGCAGCTGCGCCGCGCCGAGCCCGAGGTGCTCGCGTCAGCCTCGGCGCGGCTCGTCGCCCAGGTCCTCGCCGACGCGCGCTGGCGAGCGGCCCGGGGCGTCGCCGCCTTCGTCGGTGTGCGCGGTGAGCCCGACACCTGGGCGCTCCTCGAGCAGACCCTGAGCGCGGGCAAGGGCCTGTGGCTGCCCCGCGTCGACGGGCCGCGCATGGTGTTCTGGGAGCTGCGCGAACCCGCCGATCTCGAGGCCCTCGAGCGGCGCAAGATGGGCCTGCGCGAGCCGGCCGAGCGCGGGCGGAGCAGCCCCGCGCCGGGACCCGCCGAGGGCGTCGATCTGATCTTGGTCCCCGGCCTGGCCTTCTCGCCCGGGGGCCTGCGCCTGGGTTTTGGGGCGGGGCACTACGACCGCGCCTTCGGCAGCCGATGGCCCGCCGCGCGCTGGGCCGAGGCCGGCCGCGAGGGCGCGCGCGCCCTCGCCATGGGCACCTGCCTGGAAGAGTTCATCGTCGACGACCTGCCCGCGGAGGCCCACGACCTGCCCATGGACGCGCTGGTCAGCGAGGCCGGCGTTCGCGAGTGCCCACGCTGACGCGGGTCAGTCTTTCGCGAGCTCGCGCAGGGCCGCCCGGCGGATCTTCCCGGTCTCCGTGCGCGGCAGATCGTCGACGAACTCGATGCGCCGCGGCGCCTTGAAGGCCGCGATCTGCCCGCGGCAGTGCTCGATGATGGCCTCGGCGAGGGCGGCCTCGCTGGCCTCGTCGTCGAGCTGGGCGCGGTGGTCGTCGTGGACCTCGACGAAGGCCATGGTCTTCTCGAGCCCGGCGTCGTCGCGGTAGCCGACGACCCCAGACTCGCGCACGGCGGGGTGGCCGATCAGCGCGTTCTCGACCTCGACCGGGGACACGTAGACCCCCGAGCACTTGAGCATGTCGTCGCCGCGGCCGCAGTACCAAAAGTAGCCGTCGGCATCGAGCATGAACTTGTCGCCGCCGACGACCGCGTCGCCCTGAAAGGTCGCCCGCGACTTGTCGCGCATGCGCCAGTAGCACAGCCCCGCGGACGGCCCCTTGATGACCAGGGTCCCGATCTCGCCGGTGCCCTCGATGACCTTGCCCGCGTCGTCGCGCAGCTCATAGTCGTAGCCCTCGACGATCTTGCCCAGGCTGCCCTCCTTGACGTCCCCGGGGCGGTTGGTGATGTAGACGTGGAACATCTCGGCGGAGCCGATGCCGTCGTAGATCTCGGCGCCGAAGCGGTCTCGCCACGAGCGGTAGACCCGGGCCGGGAGCGCCTCGCCGGCGGAGATGAGCGAGTGCAGCTTGTCGAGCTTCTTGCCCTCGGCCGCGCCCTCTTCGGCGGCGGCGACCATCTTGGCGATGGTCGTCGGCACGGTCACGAACTGCGTGGCCTCGTAGCGCGCGAGCAGCTCGAAGTAGTCGGCGGGCTTGACCCGGTGGGGCAAGAGCACGCAGCTGCCGCCCACGCTCAGGGGGAACAGCATGTTGCTGGCCAGGGCGTAGCCGAAGAACAGCTTGGGCGCCGCGAGGGTGCGGTCGTCCCGGGTCAGCTTCAGGGTCCGCTGGGCGTAGGCGATGGTGTTCCACACGAAGTCGTGGTGCATGTGGACCACGCACTTGGGGTTGCCCGTGGACCCGCTCGAGCTGAGCCAGGTCGAGAAGTCGTCGCGGTAGGTCGGCTCGGTCTGGGCCTCGCCGGGGAGCTCGCGCAGGGCCTTGGCCAGGTCGACGGTGCCCGCGGGCACGCTCCACTGCTGCCCCGCCGAGCGGTCGTGGACGATGAAGTGCTTGGTGTGGCGGCCCTCGGCCCTGCGCGCCTCGTCGACGGCGGGCCAGATGCTCGCGTCGACGATCACCGCCTTGGGCCGGGCGTACTCGAGGTAGTAGGCGTAGTCCTTGGCCTTGAGCCAGGCGTTCGCGGGCACGGCCACGCAGCCCGCGCGGAGGATGCCGAAGTAGGCCGCGACCCAGGCCGGGGTGTCCGGCATCAGGATCAGCACGCGGTCCTCGATGCCCAGGCCGAGCTCGCGCAGGAGGTTGGTCACCCGGCAGCTGTCGGCGACGAGCTCGGCGTAGCTGAGGGTCCGGCCGGGGTCGGCCGCGAGCGCGGGGTCGCCGTGGTAGTGGATGGCCGCCTTGTCTCCGAGGCCCTCGTCGAGGCGGGCGTCGAGGAAGAACTGGACCATGTTGAGGCGATCGGGGATCACGATCTCCGCGGCGGGCTCGCTCGTCGACATGGCGCGGAGTGTACACGCCACGACTCACGACGGGGCGGCGTCGACTCGCAGTAGACTGGGCCCATGGCGACGGCTCGCTTCCCCACGCTCACCTTCGACCTGAGCGAGGACTGCTTCGTGGTCTGGCTGCGCTGGGTGGCGATGGAGAAGCCGCCCAGCCCGGACGATCCGCCGGGGCAGGGGACCCGGGTGGAGCTGCTGCTCAACCGCAACTCCGTGCTGGGCCCGACCATCGTCTACCGCCGCGAGCTCGACGAGAACCCGGTTTACCTGCGGGCGAACACGGCTCGTTGCCGCGAGGTCGTGCGCGCCGCGGGGGCGAGGGAGGCCGGCGCGCTCGACATCCAGCTGGTCATCCACGGCTCCGTCGCCAACGCCCCTTACGCCGCGCTCTACCACCTGCGCGACTACGCCGGGGAGGCCATCGACACCGCGCCCGTCAAGGCCACGCCGCTGCTGCAGCTGCAGCCCTCGACCCCGGGGGATCGCTGGCACGTCGCCGGGCAGGCGAATTTGCGGGTCCGCGTCGAAACCACCGGCGCTCCGGTGTATCTCAAGGTGCTGCGATGAGCGTGTACGACGAGGGACGAAGGATACGAAGGCGGCGCTGGGTTGGAGGGCTCGGTGTGGTGCTGGTGACGGGCTGCGCCAAGAGCCCGGAGCCCCCGAGTGAGCCCGAGCCGGAGCCGGCACCCACGACGGCTCCGGCCGAGGCGAACTCGGAGGAGGCGCTCGACCTCGGGAGCGCGCGCATGCTCCTGGACACGGGCGAGGGCCCCGAGCGCGCCCTCGAGTGGTCCGCGGACGCCGGCGGCCTCGTGTCTTGCCAGCACTTCCACCTCCCCGAAGAGGGCGACTACCTGTGGATCCGCCTGGCCGAGAGCGCGGCCGAGCGCGGCGACGCCGGGCCCCACGTCGACCTCGATGTGTGCCGGGTGAGCGCGGCCCAGGCCCCGGGCGAGCGGGCCGACTACCCCGAGATGGACGCGGGCAAGCACGGGAGCCGCTGCGGCCCCGAGCCCGGCGCGGCGGTGTGGTGGCACGCCGACGAGCGGGCGTTCAACAACGGGGCCGCGGGCGGTTCCGAGTGCCGCGTGAGCCTGGACTGGGCCGAGGACGGGACCGTGCGCGGCCGCTTCGCCTGCGAGGGCCTCGGGCTGCACGTGACGGAGGAGTCTCCCGGCGGGTCCGCGCCTCCCCTGAGCCTGCGCGCGGGTGAGTTTGCCTGCGCCGTCGAGCCCTACACCCTCGAGCGCGCCCGCGCGGAAGCGGAAGCGGCCGCGGCCGCCGAGTAGGCGAAGCGCGGGGCGGCGTGTTACTCGTGGGTCGTGGCCAACAGCAATTTTCTCGAGCGCTACGCCGGGCTTCAAAAGCTGAGTCGGGAGGACCTCGACGCCGTGTGGAAGCACTACGACGCGGACGGCTCGGGCTTCATCGAGGTCGGCCCGGAGCTCGAGCGCTTCCTCGGTGACCTGCTGAGCGCGGGCGGCATGGAGGCCTCCGAGCGCGAGGTCGCCGAGTTCATCGAGGGCGTGCTCGAGATGTTCGACCTCGACGCCAACGCCAAGCTCGACTTCAAAGAGGTCGAAGAATTGCTGAACGGCTAGCCTCCCGCATCAGAACTTCCTCTGGAAGTTCGGCCGCGGGGGCCAGCCTCTAGCAGTCGCCCACCCCGGCCACGCCGGGACCCATGATCCAGGAAAGCATCGTCCACGGACTCAGCTGGCGTTGAACCCGTGGGCGGCTGCCTTTCTCGGTAGATTTGATGGAGGGCCTTCGCAGGCCCTCCCCCGCGTCGGCAAAGCCGTCCCGGGTCCTCCTCCCCGGCGGTCGGGCAGATGCCCTCCTGCCCATTGCGCTCAGCCCTGACCGGGCTTGGGCCACCGGCCCGTCGACGCGATGCTCGGGTAGTGGCGGCGCCACGCCGCGACCATGGCCTCGAAGGGGATGTCGGGGTGGTGGCCATGGTCGGTCACGTACTCCATGAAGCGCCCGGCTTGGGCGTCGTACTCCTGGAACACGGAGTCCTCGCGGCCGTCGAAGTCCAGCGGCGCGACGCCCAGGCGCGCGCACAGCTGGGCGTTGAAGGCCGGGGTGGCGGCGACCCAGCGGCCCTCGAGCCACAGCTCGCAGTAGCCGTGATAGACGAGCAGGTCGGTGCCGAGCTTTCGCTCGAGGCTGGCCGTGCCGATGTGGTTGCGGACGTTGGCGAAGTGCAGGCGGCTGGGCACGCCGAGGGCGCGGGCGACCGCGGCCAGCAAGTTGGCCTTGTCGACGCAGTGCGCCCCCTCGACGGGCCCGCGCTCGAGCACGCCGCTGGCCGTGAACGCCTCGGGCACGAAGCGCACGTGCCAGGGGGAGTAGCGGAACTCGTCGCGGACGGCGTAGTAGAGGGCCACGGCCCGCTCGCGCGGGGTCTCGCCGACGCCCTTGGTCTCGGCGTAGGCGAGCACCGCGGGGTGGTCGCTGTCGACGAAGGCGTTGGGCTCGAGGTAGGCGCGGTCGGGCTGTTCGGTCATGGGCTGGGGGGGACCCGCACAATTGCAAACGGGGCCGAGGGTTCGGCCCCGCGTTCGAGGAGATGGAGTTCAGCCGTTGCTCAGCATGTCCTGCAGGTTCTTGGGGATGGTCGGCATGAGCACGATCTCGATGCGACGGTTCTGGGCGCGGCCCTCGGGGCTGCTGTTGTCGGCGACCGGGTCGAACTCGGCGTAGCCCGCGGAGCCGATGCGCTCGGCCGGCATGCCGGTGTCGATCAGGAAGGTCACGACCTCGACGGCGCGGGCCGAGCTGAGCTCCCAGTTGCTCTGGAACTTGGCGGTCTTGATCGGCACGTTGTCGGTGTGGCCGGCGACGATCCAGTCGCGGTTGACGTCGCGCAGCGGGGCGATCAGCTCGGTCAGGGCGGCCTGGCCCTCCTTTTTGAGCTTGGCGCGGCCCGAGTCGAACAGGATGCCCTCGTCGAGCTTGACGACCAGGCGGCCTTCGCGGAAGCCGACCTTGATGGTGCCGGCGTCGACCATCTTCTTGAGGCTGGCGAACAGGTCGCGGTAGACCTGCAGCTCGGCCTCGCGCTTGGCCTTCTCGGCGCGGAGCTCGGCGAGCTCCTTCTCGGTCAGGCCGGCCTTCTCGGCCAGATCCTTGATCTGCCGCTCGAGCTGCTCGATCTCGGCCTCGAGCTCGGCGATGCGCTCTTGGAGGGTCTGGTTCTCGGCCTCGAGCTCGACGTTGGCCTGGCGCTCGGCCTCGAGCTCCTTTTGAGTTTTCTTCAGCTCGGCCTGTGACGCGTCCAGGGCAGCCTGGAGTTCGTCTACTTTTTTGCAGCCTCCGGCCAGGAGGGCGAAAAGGGGGAGCAGGATGGCGACGCGTCGCATCATGGGACGGACACTACCGTCCTTCGCCGCAGGTCGCACCCCATCGACGAAGCAAGGACGAAAATTCAGTCTTGATGTAGGTGTTTATCTTACCTCATGCTGGAGTTCGGAGCCAGGCGGATCCCGTCCTGCTTCCCACCGAACCCACTGAGCAAATGGCCAAGAGGAAAAAGCGCAGCCAAAAGCCCGAGGAGATCGAGCCCGCGCCCCGCGAGCCCCAGGGAGGGATCCCTCGGGGCTGGGGCGAATTCCTGGGCGTGGCCCTGCTCGCCATCGGAGCGCTGATGCTCGGTGGCCTGTCTTCCTATCAATTCGGCGACGGCAACCTCATGGGACCCGTCGGTCGGTTGGTCGCCGCGGCCCTCTATGCCGGATTCGGCATGGCCGCCTACCTCGTGGTGCTCGGCGTGTTTGGCATCGGGGTCAAGGCCCTGCTCGGCCACCGCATGGAGCTCAACATGGGCGAGGGCATGGGCTTTTCTTCGGCCACCCTCGCGGGCTGCGTCTTGCTCCACGTGATGTTCCCGGTCTACCGCGTCCACGGCTATACCGCGGGCGGGCTCTCGGGCGAGCTCCTGGGCGAGGTCAGCCTCGGCCTGTTCGAGCACGCCGGGACCTACCTGATCACGGTGACGATCATGACCCTCGGGCTGATCGCGTCGACGCCGCTGAGCTTTGCCCACCTGCGCACCGGGGCCGTCGCCATCGGTCGGGGTGGGCTGTGGGTTGGGCGCACCGTCTACTCGGCGATGGTCGGCGTGGTCGAGGCCCAGCGCCAGCACGCTGAAGAGGTCGAGGATTGCGAGTACGAGGCGTCCGAAGAGGCCGAGGACAGCCTCGACGACGAGGAGCGCTTGGCCTGGGACGAGCTCGAGGCTCAGGCCGCGGCCCTCGAGGCCGAGGAGGCTGCGGCCCTCGAGGCTGGGGCCGAGGAGGTCGAGGAAGAAGAGGCGGTGCGCGAGGCTGAGCGTGAGCTCGCGTCGCGCCTGCGCGGATCTTCGCGTCGGAGCCGACGCAAGAAGGGCGCGGCGTCGACCTCTCGGGGCAAGAAGGCCCGCAAGAACCGCAAGCGCGTGAGCAGCGGGGAGCTGTCGGCCGAGGCCGAGCTCGAAGAGGGCGAGGCGCTCGAGCTCGAAGAGGGCGAGGAGGCCGAGGTCGAAGGAGCCGAGGTCGAGGCCGAGCCCGCCGCCAAGTCCAAGCAGAAGGGCAAGCGCAAGGCGAAGGCCAAGGCGGTCGAAGAAGCCGAGGAGGCGGAGCTCGAGGAGGCCGAAGCGGAGGAAGAGCCCGTCGAGGAGCGCCCCGAGATCTGCGTGACCGAAGAGCCCGAGCTCAGCCTGCCCGAGGCGCCGAGCCCCGAGGCGGAGGCCGAGGAAGCGTCCGAGTCCGAGGACGCGGAAGAAGCAGAAGGCGAGGCCTCGGACGACGCGGCCGACGGGGGCAAGAAGCGCAAGAGGGCCCCGCTGACCCCCGCCGAGATCGCCGAGCGGGCCCGGAAAAAGCGCGCCGAGGCAGCGGCCGCGGCGGCTGCCAGCGCCACCGCCGAGCGCAAGCGCGACGGCGCCCAGCCCATCACCTACACCAACGGCGCCTACGAGCTGCCGCCCCTGCACCTGTTCGCGGCCGTCGAGAAGAGCAAGGCGAAGATCGACAAGGAGTTCATCTACAGCCAGGCCGACCGCATCGTCGAGGCCCTGCACCACTTCAAGATCAAGGGCAAGGTGACCAAGATCCACCCCGGCCCGGTGATCACCCGCTACGAGTTCAAGCCCGAGGCCGGGGTCAAGGTCTCGCGCATCCAGAACCTCGAGAACGACCTGGCCATGGCCCTCGAGGCCATCCGGATCCGCATCCTCGCGCCCATCCCCGGCAAGTCCACGGTCGGCCTCGAGGTGCCCAACAAGACCCGCGAGACCGTCTACGTCCAGGAGAACCTCGCCGATCCGGCCTACGTCGGCGAGTCCAAGTACCTGCCGCTGGTGCTCGGCAAGGACATCACCGGCAAGGCCGTGTCCATCGATCTCGGCAAGGCCCCGCACCTGCTCGTCGCCGGCGCGACGGGCTCGGGCAAGTCCGTGGGCGTCAACTCGATGCTGTGCTCGCTGCTCTACTCGTGCACGCCCGAGGACCTGCGGATGATCCTCATCGACCCCAAGATGCTCGAGTTCAGCATCTACCGGGACATCCCCCACCTGCTCTTGCCGGTGATCACCGACGCGGAGAAGGCCAACTTGGCCCTGCGCTGGGCGGTCAACGAGATGGAGCGGCGCTACGCCCTGCTCAGCGAGGCCAAGGTCCGCGACATCAAGGGCTACAACAAGAAGCTGCCCAAGCTCCAGGGCGAGTGGGACGCCGAGAGCCGGGCGCTGCTCGCCGAGGCCCGCGGGCTCGAGGACGAGGCCAGCGAGGACGGGGAGGACAGCGTCAACGGGGCGCTGATGTCCGGGGTCCAGTTCGACGCCCAGGGCAACGCCGTGGCGATCACCGGCGGCGTCGAGCTGCCGCCGCGCCCGGACAAGATGCCCTACATCGTGATCGTCATCGACGAGTTCGCCGACCTGATGATGGTCGCGAGCAAGGAGGTCGAGGCCAACGTCGCGCGCCTGGCCGCCAAGGCCCGGGCCGCCGGCGTGCACCTCATCCTCGCTACCCAGCGCCCCTCCGTCGACGTCATCACCGGCACGATCAAGAACAACTTCCCCTCGCGCATCGCCTTCCAGGTCACCTCCGACATCGACTCGCGCACCATCCTCGACCAAAAGGGCGCCAAGCAGCTCCTGGGCATGGGCGACATGCTCTACATGGACCGCGGCAAGGAGCCCCAGCGCGTGCACGGCTGCTTCGTGTCCGAGGCCGAGATCGAGAAGGTCGTCGACTTCGTGCGCAAGCAGGCCAAGCCGGCCTACAACATGGAGATCACCAAGGCCGAGGCCGACCCCGGCGCGGAGATCGAAGAGCGCCCCGCGGATCCGCTCTACGACAAGGCCGTGCAGATCGTCGCCGACGCCCAGAAGGTCTCGACCTCCATGCTGCAGCGGCGCCTCAACGTCGGCTACAACCGCGCCGCGAAGATCGTCGAGCGCATGGAGGAGGACGGCGTGATCGGGCCCTCGAATGGCTCGAAGCCCCGCGAGGTCTACGTCGCGCCTGCTTGATCGGAGGGGCAGTCCCGCCGCCCCCACGCTGCCCGCTCGGAGTTTCGACACCGGCGGGCATTTTGCTGTGAGCTGCCGCCCGGGCCCGGCGTTGGGCGGGGAGAGCCTCCTGGCCGCGCCCGCGTATGCAGGGGAATCCCCGGCTCACGGGCCCCGTCAGCGGGCCATCCCCCTCGTCAGCGGCGCTCGCGCTCTTCGATCACATGGCCTTTACGGCCGTTGGCAAATAAGCTGGGCAGCAGCGCCGTCCCAAACGACAGGACCCAACCGGACCCAACCATGAACGCCCCCATCGCTTTTCTCCTGTCCCTGACCCTCCTCGGCCCTGGCCTCGGCTTTGGCTTTGGGCCCGGCTCGGTCGCTGAGCTGCTCGGCGTCCAAGGACCCGAGTCGGCCCCGGCCGAGACCAAGAAGAAGGCACCCAAAGCCAAGGAGCCTGCCTGGCGCCCGGACAACGCGTCCGAAGTGCTCGTCCTCGTCCAGAGCTTCTACGACAGCGCCGACGATCTCGAGGCCAAGTTCAAGCAGGTCTACTGGAACCCGACCTACGGCGAGTCGCGCAAGACCGGCGGCAAGCTCAAGCTCAAAAAGCCCGGCAACATGGTCTGGGACTACAACGACGGGCAGGACGCGGACTACTACTCCAACGGGACCAACCTGTGGATGGTCGAGCACGACACCCGCCAGGTGATCAAGACCGACATCGAGGGCAACTCCGAGGTCAACGCCGCGCTCAAGTTCCTGTTCGGCGGGCAGAAGCTGCTCAAGGAGTTCCAGGTCCGCTACGCCAAGGCTGACAAGGTCGAGCGCTACGGCGACGCCGACCACTACGTCCTCCAGCTGCGGCCCAAGAAGGACAACAAGCACTACAAGGGGCTGCTGCTCATCGTCCACGCCAGCACGGGCCGCGTCGACAAGTTCGTGGTCTACAACACCGACGGATCGTCGAACTTTTTCCAGCTGCGTGGGATCAAGACCAACGTCGGCCTGAACGACAAGCTGTTCGACTTCAAGGTCCCCCGCGGCTACGTCGAGACCGAAGAGTGAGCCTCGGAGCCCTCGCCCGAAGCCCTCGCCCGAAGCCCTCGCCCGAAGCCCTCGCCCGAAGCCCTCGCCCGAACCCCTCGAGAGTTCGCTAGCTCAAGCCCGGCATCCCCCAGGATGCCGGGTTTTTGCGTGCATGGGCGTGGGCGCGCGGTCGGGCGTGGGCGCTTGTTTGCGCCGTGAGCGGACTGTTAGGCTGCGCGGACGTGCCCCGGCGACGAGGGCCGGCTGGAGAGAATCAATGCGCATGAACAAATTTGATGGGGCTTGCCTTGGGCTGATCTTGGCGTTTGCCATGACCGCGTGCACCGACGACGGCGGGAGCAACGACGACGAGGTAGGCGACGACACCGAGTCGACCACCGAGGACGGGACCGACGACACCACGGACGACACGACCGAGGACACCACGGACGACGCGACCGAGGACGCCGAGACCACCGAGACCGAGACCGACACCACCGGCGGGGCCGAGTGCCCGCAGCACGATCCCATCGAGGGGGCGGCGGTCGGCGAGGCCTGCTCGACCAACGAGGACTGCTCGACCCAGGTGTGCCTGCAGTTCCAGGCCTCGCCCCCGGTCGAGGGGACCTGCGAGGAGACCCCGGCCGACTGCAACACGCGGACCTACGGCCGCGTGCTCGACTTCGCCTCGGGCGAGGTCGTCGAGGGCATCGAGGTCCGGGCCGAGGCCGCGCTGACGGCCGCGGGCGACCCCGAGGGCGCGGCGGGCTTGATCACCGCGACCTCCGACGCCAACGGCCAGTTCGACGCGACCAGCACCGAGCCCCTCGCGGCGCCCATCGGCCTGGTCGCCCTGACCTCGGGCGAGGGCTACTTCATCACCGCGACGGGCCTCGCCTCGCCGGTCGGGTCCACGGAGTACGGCCCCGCGACCACCCAGCGCGACATCTGGGCCGTGCCCGAGGCCTCGCTGACCGAGTGGAGCGGCTACCTCGAGGCGGATCCGGAGTTCGAGAACTACCTGCCCCTGGGTGTGGCGGGCGGCGTGGTCGGGCGCGTGCGCGACCTGAACACGGGCGATCCGGTCGCGGGCGCGGTCGTCGTGCCGACCGAGCCGGACTCTTCGAACGCGGTGCTCCGCTACCTCAACGAGGCCGGCGACGGCTTCACCGACACGGAGACCTCGAGCAACGGCATCTTCGTGCTCATCCAGCCGGGCCTCGGCGAGGAGTTCGACGTCGAGATCGGCGGCGTGGCTCAGGATCTGGTCGCGCGCGCGGGCTCGGCCACCGCGGGCGGGGCCATCTTCACGCTGATCTTCAACGCCACGCCCTGAGCGCGGTCGTCAACCAAGACGAAGAGCCCGCGGCCGCCAAAGCCGTGGGCTCTTCGTTTGTTTCGGGCAGTCAGCGATAGGGCCGCCAGCGCTGGGTGTAGAAGACCTCGCCCTCGAGGGTGAAGCGGTCGCCGGCGGTCACGAGCGCGTCGGTGTGCAGCAGGTCGTTGGCGAACACGACCACCCGGCCGGCGCGGGGATCGACGCTGCGGCTGACCCCGGGGAACTCGACCGAGCCGCCCTCGAAGGCGTCGTTGAGGAAGAGGATGAAGCTCAGCGCGCTGATCTGTCCGTCCGGGCAGGCGCGCAGCGGCTCGCGGTGGGTCGTGGTCGCCTCGCCGGCGCTGAGGTGGACGCAGCGCATCAGCGGCTTGAGCCCGGACAGCTGGGCCTCGCCGATGGTCTCGGGCAAGATCGCCTCGAGCCGATAGAACAGGCGCAGGGCGAGGACGGGATCGACGACGGAGGCGAAGGGCGGGCGGACGTCGTCGTCGACGAAGCGGCACGGGAGGTCAGGGTCGGAGACTCGGCGTGGCAGCGCGTCCCCCGAGCCGTCCCAGGTCGTCGATAGCCAGCTTTGATTTTCGACCCGGCGAATCAGCGCCTCGCAGTCGTGCTCGTCGAGGACCGAGTCGAGGACCGCGAACAGGGCGGGCGACGACAGGGGCGCGGCGTGACTCTCGAAGCTGAGATCCATGCCCGTTTGGAAAGCAGGCATCGTGCCAACCCGGAGAAGGCCCCAAAACACCTGCCGAGGCCCCTGTGGGTGCGGCGCTTCGCAGCGTGTGGCCCGAGCGCGCCCGCCAGCGCGATCAGGTTGGCCAAGCGACTTGCCACCTAGGAAGGGCACAGGCGTCAGTGGGAGCCTATCCCACCCCTGGCTCGCGCGCGTGGGGAGGTGGTCGGGGGGCGTATTGGAGCACCAGGTGTTCGCAATCGACCATCAAAGAACACGGGACTCGCGCATTGCCCTGGTAGCCTCGCCAGCATGGACAAGGATCAGCTCGAAGCGCTCTTGGACTCCGACGCCCTCATCGACATCGTGCAGCGGACCCTGCCCGACGCCCGAGTCACCCGCGAGGACATCGAGGCCCGCATCGCCAAATTCGAGGACGACCCGGATCCGCGGCTGAGCAAACGCGACGAGCTGCGCGAGCTCCTCGAGGGCCGTCAAAAGGCGCGGTCGCAGGGGCTCAACACGGTCGCCCAGGGCGCGAGCAGGGCCCGCGCGAAGCTGGACCAGGGCCCGGAGCAGCTGCGAAAGTTCGGCGCCAAGCTCGACGCCAAGCTCGGCGATCTGGCGGCCGATCGGGCCGCGGGCGAGGACCCGCTGGTCGCCCGACAGCGCGAGGCCAAGGGCCGGCACACCCTCTACGCGCTGACCGCTCGGCACCACCGCGTCGAGCCCTACGAGGCGGACTGGGTCGGAAATGACTGCCAGTCCGTACGCGTGACCGTGCCGCAGAGCGCCGATCCCGACGCGTCCTTCATCACTTACCTCGGCGTGGTCAAGGCCAGCGACCACCTGGTCTTCTCCGTCGACGGAGTGGTCCAGTGCTACGCCGAGGCCTTCGGCTCGACGCCGACGGTCGGGCGTGTCGACCTCATCACCGGCGCGCGCCACCTGGACCTCGATCGCTTCTCGCCGATCTCGATCTTCCTGGCCTTCACCAACGCCGACGACGAGGTCCCGAGCTTCTACATCCTCGAGGCTGGGAGCGCGCAGGGGAACCCGGAGGCGCTCTACCCCGCGCCCGACATGGCGTCGGGGGTACACACCCAGGCTGACTTTTCCTTCACCCCCTTTGCGTGCGCGGCCAACTGGTACACGGGCGGATTGACCATGGATGATGGCGGCACCGAGCCCCGCGCAATCGTCAATTCGGTGGCCCAGGAAAAGGACGGGAAACGCCATTATCTGACGCTCAGTGTCGATTACGAGGTGATCGATCCAGGCGTGGTGAAGTGGCCCGTGTTCGCCCAGGCAGAGGCGGTGTTGCGCGTTTGTGCGCTGTCCCAGGGCATGGGCGTGGCCTCGGAGATCGAGTCCCTACTGGGGGACTGCGCCCGCGAGGTCTACCGCTGGGAGGTCGAGCCGCCGCGGACCGGGGAGGCCGACGGCTACGACGGCTGCCCGCCGAGCGACGAGTCGTCAGGCTGAGCGGTCTTGGCCTCGGTGTGCAGAAAGTGCTCGGTGCTGTCTGACGAATGTCAGCAGCAAACTTTGGCTGATGCGCAAAACGCAAGGCCCTAACATGGAGGGATGGTAGAGACGGAGGTCACCCTGCACGAGGTCATCGCGGGCCTCGAAGTTGGCGTGTGCGTGTGGGAGCTGACCCGCCCCGGGCACCGCGAGAGCCTCGTGCTGCGGGTGTGCAACCAGGCGGCCGGGCGCTTTCTGAGCGTCGAGCCCTCGGCGGTGCTCGGCAAGTTCATCAACGAGGGCTTCCCCGGCGCCCTCGAGACGCCGCTGCCGAGCGTGTTCACCAAGGTGATCGAGTCGGGGGAGACCATGGCCCTCGGCGACGTCCCCTACAAGGACGAGGTCGTCCCGGACGGCGTGTTCTCGATCCTGGTCCGGCCCATCTCCCACAACCGCGCCGTCGTCGAGTTCACCAACGTCACCCAGGAGCGGCGGGCCCAAAACGACGCCAAGGCCAAGCTCGAGGAGGCGGAGTCGGCCCGGGCCGAGGCCAACCGCTTCGCCCGCTCGGCCAAGGAGCTCGACGAGAAGCTCCAGGTCATCGGCGCCCAAAAGCGCGAGATCCTGACCTTGACCGCTCCGATCATCGAAGTCTGGACGGGCGTGCTCGCCGTTCCGCTCGCGGGACATTTCGACGGCAACCGCAGCCAGGTCGTGCGCGAGAAGCTGCTCGAGGCCGTGAGCAGCACGAAGGCGCGGCGGGTCATCATCGACCTGACCGGTCTGGGGGTCGTCGACGAGCTCACCGCGAGCGAGCTGCTGCGGCTGACGACCTCCCTGGGCATGCTCGGGGCGAAGGCCTACCTGACGGGCATCTCGCCAGCGAACGCCCAGACGATCTCGAACCTGAGCCAGTCGATCCCGCCGGGGATGTGCGTCCGGACGCTCAAGGACGCGCTGCGCGTGATCTCGGGCGGCGGCCAGCAGGCGGCCCGAGCCTGACAGTCAGCGGGGGACGTAGACGGGCCCGTCGGCGGCACCTTTGACGGGGTCGCAGCGCAGGCAGGGCTGAATGGGCACGGCGGGTCGGACCGCGCCGTGGGCTGGGGGCTCGAGGGAGACCTGGGCGCGGGCGACCTGCCAGCGGCCGCCGACGTGGGCGTGGAGCTCGACCTCGGCCCAGCTCGAGGTGGGGTCGACGAGCAAGCGGGCGAAGCCGAGGTGCTCGCTCTCGAGCTCGGGGATCAACGCGCGCCCGCGGCTGGTCGGCAGGGCGGGGCGGCCTCCCCCGGCGGCGCCGGAGATCACCTGAAACACCGGGGCCTTCGGGAAGCTGCGAGCGCTGCGGATCATCGCCGGGCCGAGGTCTTCGCTGAGCTGCAAGCTGGGCTCGAGGCCGGCGAGGACCCCCGCGAACTGGCCGGCCTGGACCGCGTCGCGCACGGCCTCGGGCAAGCGGTGCATGCCGGCGCGCTCGAGCCGTCCGCCGTGGCCGTGGGCGCCCGCGGAGTCCACCGGGACGGCGGCGACGAGCAGGCGGGGCGGCCCGCCCGGGCGCTCGGGATCGCGATCGGGGGAGGGGAGGGCGTCGAGGAGCTCGGCTTGGCGCTGGTGCAGCGCGCTCCGGCGCGCGTCGTCGAGGAGCTCGGGGTAGGCCCAGGTCGCGAGCTCGAGGCCGACGAGCTCGAGGCGATCGTCGAGGCGGGCTGGAGCGAGGGCGCAGCCGTCCGCGCCGCAGCTCCAGTCGGCCCGGGCCGCTCCGTCGGCGCCCACGCGGACGACCCAGCTGCTCGGCGCCTCGGGCTCGGGGGAGCAGCGCCACTCGTCGGGGCCAGGCAGGCGCCACACAGAGCCTGCTTGGGCCTCGACGAGGGCGAGCACGGGCTCGCCGCTCTCGCTGGAGCAGTCGCGCACGCGCGCGTCCGGGCCCGCTCGACCCAGGTCCGTGCCCAGCCACAAGACGAGCTCGTCGCCGTCGAGGAGGGTCTCGAGCCGGGCGCCGAGTCGGCGCGCGCGGGGGCTGTCTCCCGGGCGCACCGAGCCGAGCACGATGAGCTCCAGCGCAGCCTCGGACGGCGCCTCGGCCCGCTCTTGCGTGGAGGTCGCGCGGGCGGGATCGGGCGTCCATCCAGGCCCGCGGTGGCGGCAGCCGGGCGTGCAAGCGAGCGCCGCGAGGGCGACGAGGGCGGCCGTCAGCGGGGGTTTTCGCCGCGCCTGTTCGGACCCTCGCACGCGGTCCATGCTCCGCCGCGAGGCCCTGCTTGTAAAGTCGTGCATACTCGCCGCCGTGAGCGAGGGCGCGGCACAGCAGGGACGACGGCGCCTCGGGCCCTGGGTCCTCGCCCTCGCGCTGCTGACCCTCATGGGCGCGCTGCGGGTGTGGCAGCTCGACCTCGACCCGCCGGAGGTCGTGGTCCCCGGCTACCGCGGCCAGGCCCACTTCCGCGACGAGCCGGCCAAGGCCCACGAGGCCCGCAACCAGGCCAAGTTCGGCAGCTGGCGCCTATCCGAGGCCGACGAGTACGGCTTTTGGCGGATCCAGAGCCCCGCCTGGGTCTACGGCGAGTGCCTGTGGTTTCGGGTCTTCGGCGTCGGCGTGCTCCAGGCGCGGGCCTTCGTCGTGGTCCACGCCCTCGTCACCCTGGCGCTGCTGTTTTGGCTCGCGCTGATCCGCCGGGGTCCCGTCGCCGCGATCGCGGCCACGGGCTTGCTGGGGCTGAACTGGGCCTACCTCGTCTACTCGCGCCTGGCGCTCATGGAGGGGGCCCTGCTGGCGTGGCTCCTGGTCGCGAGCGTGGCCTTGTCGCAGATGGAACGCCGACCCGAGCGCGCGCCGGCTTGGTCCGCCCTCGCCGTGCTCGGCCTGCTCGTCGCCTGCCTCGTCAAGCAGACGGGGCTGCTCCTGGTCCCGGCCTTTTGCGTGGCGCTGCCCTGGCTGGGCTGGCGCGCCGCTCGGGCGACCAGCCGCGAGGTCGACCCGAGCTGGACCGAGCTCCTGCGCCGCCCGCAGCTGTGGTCGGCGCTCTTGGGCGTGCTCGTGACGGGGGTCGTGCTCGCGGTGTTTCTGCTCAACCCCGAGTACCAAGAGCGCCTGGCCTTCAACGCCGAGCACTTCACCGGCGCGCAGAAAAAGAGCGTGACCGTGCTCGGGCGCGCGTCGAAGCTGCTCGCCCGGGGCCTGTTCAGCAACCGCATCCGCCTGATGTTCATGGTGTTCGCGCCGGTCATGCTGTGGCTGGCGACCCTCGAGATCGCGCGGGTCGGCGGAGGGGTGGTCCAGCGCTGGCGAGCCCGTCGACGCGAGCGAAAGGGCAAGGCCGTCGCGCCGACGCCCGTCGACGAGGCGGGCCTGCGCGGCTCGATCGACGCCATGGATCTGTGGATGCTCGCGTGGCTGGGCCTGGGCCTGGCGGCGAACCTCGCCAGCCCGCACCGGGCGATCCGCTTTCAGCTGGTCATGCTCCCGCCGGCGGCCTACCTCGCCGCGGGCATGGTCGCGCGGGCCTGGGCCCACGAGTGGCCGCGGGTGTGGCTGGGCCACGGCGTGCGCGCGGGCCTGGTGGTCCTGGGGCTGCTCGGCGCGGGCACGACCGGCGCGCGCTATGGCCTGTGGTTGAGCGAGGGCGAGTCCTCGGCGGCGGACATGGGCGGGGAGCTCGAGGCGCTGATCGGCGATCGCCACGCCGTGGTCGTGGGCGAGTTCGCGGCCCAGGCCGTGTTCGAGACGGACTACTGGCACTTCTACGTGCGCCCGCGCCAGTTCAACACCAGCCCCGAGGTCATCCACGCCCTCGGCATCACCCACCTCGTCCTCGAAGAGCGCGACTTCGTCGAGCGCCAGCTCAAAAAGAGCACGCCCGAGCTGCTCACGGGTCGCCGCCGCCTGGGGAGCATCCATTTTCGGGGCCGGGACCTCGAGGTCTGGGAGCTGCTGACGGAGGCCGAGCGCGAGCAGCGGGCCCTGGACCAAGAGCGCGAGCGCCAGGAGGCGGCGGACGAGCGACGCCGGGACGCGGAGCAGGCTCGGCGCAAGCGAGCCATGCAGCGGCGGGAGGCGGCCCAGAAAGCAGACGGGAAGCTGGACGGGAAGGCGGACGGAAGGTCGGCCCAGCCCGGGAAGCTCGGCCCGCTCAATCCTCGGGCGAAGCCTCGCTCGTCGGCGGAGCCGATTCAGTAGCGGGCAGCGCGTGGGGCTCGAGCACGTTGGGCTCGGCCGGCGGTGACTTGCGGACCAGGGCCAGCAGCGGCAGGCACAGCGCGGACACGCCCAGGCCCAGGCCGAACACGCCGACGAAGCCCATGCGGTCGGCGAGCACCCCGGACAACAGGCCGCCCGGGGCCTTGCCAAACACCTCCACGCCCGCGAGCACGGTGTAGTGGGTGGCGCCGATGCGGCGGTCGACCCGGGCCATCATGAACGCGAACATGGCCGTGGTCAGGCCGCCGCCGGCGACCTCCTCGAAGCCCTTGACCAGCAGGACCTCGCGCTCGCCGATGGCCTCGGGGGCCAAGCTGGCCAGCCAGACCACGCCGGCGATGGCGAGGGTTCGGGCGATGGCGAAGCCCACGACGGCGCGGTAGATGCCGAGCTTGCTGGCCAGCCAGCCGCCGAGGAAGGAGCCGGTCAGGGAGAAGGCCATGCCCCAGGTGCCGACGACCAGGCCGATGCGCGACTCGACCCAGCCGGCGTGGCGGACCAGGAAGGGCTCGAACATCGCGTCGCTGATGGCCTCGCCGGTCTTGTAGGTGGCGACGACGGCGAGCAGGGCGAGGCCGCCGGGGCTGGCCAGGGCGCGCAGCAGGGTCTGGAGGACCTCGCGGAAGCTCGGGTCGTCGGACTTCTCGGGGTCGCTGCTGGGCGCGGGGCTCGAGCGGCGCGGCTCGGTCCACGCCAGGGTCACCGCCAGGGCCACGCCGATCAGCCCCGTCATCGCCAGGAACAGCCCCTGCCAGCCGATCCACTGGCTCGCCCACACCAGCACGCCGCCGCCGATGAGCATCCCGACCTTGTAGCCGACGACCTGGGCGATGTTGCCGTAGCCGAGCTCCTCGCGGTCGAGCAGGTCCACGGCCAGGCCGTCGACGGCGATGTCCATGGTCGCGGCGAACACGTTGGCGAGGCCGACGGTGGTCAGCAGCGCGCCGAGGTGCTCGGCGGGGACGAAGGCGGCGCTGAGGCAGGTGCTGGCCAGGGCGGCCTGCATGGGGATGATCCAGCTGCGCCGCCGGCCGAGTCGGCCGCTGTAGAAGCGATCGACCAGCGGCGCCCACAGGGGCTTGAGCAGCCACGGCAGGGACAGCGCGCCGGCGAAGCCGATGTTGGTCAGGGACACGCCGATGGCGGCGAGGTAGATCGACAGGGCCTTGGACTGGAAGCCGAAGGGCAAGCCCTGGACGAAGTAGAACACCGCCAAGATGGCGACGCGGCCGGCCAGCGGGCTGCGGTGGCGGGCGGGCGTCGGCGACATGGCGGGCTCCGGATTGGGCGGGGGCGTGCGCGTCAGAGGAAGAGGTTGACGACGCTCAGCGGCAGGAGCCACCGGGTGCACACGGCCAGGCGGCGGGCCTCGGCCTGGGCGCGGCCGCCCGCGCTGCGGCGCTGGCTGTCCTCGAACCACCGCCGCAGCTGCGCGGCGAGGTAGAGCACGAGGGCGACCTCGAGGCCCAGCACGACGACGCCGAGGCCGAGCTCGGCCCCGTGCACGAGGGCCGGGACGGGGCGGGCGAGGCCGGCGGACAGACCGGGCACGGTCCAGCCGCCGAGGTAGACCGTGGTCACCAGGGCCGCGAGGGCGAGGGCGTCGAGCCGAGCCGCGAGGGGGTCCTGGCTGATGGCGCTGGCTGGCTCGTCTCCTTTGAGCCCAAACAGCGCGCCGGGGTCGGGGCCGGCGAGGGCGAGCAGGGCGAGGGCCAGGGCGAAGCCGAGGGGCTGGACGAGCGCGCCCCAGCGCGGCGCGTGCAGTCCGGCGAAGGGGACGGTCGCGGTCTGGGCCCAGACCAGGTCGCGGAAGCTGGGGTCCGCGGGCGCGCCCGAGATTGGATCGGCCGGCGCGAGGGCGGCGAAGGCCGCGGTCAGCAGGGCGAGCATGGCGACGGCGCGGACCAGCGGCAGGGTCCGCGCGAGGCTGCGCAGGGGGGCGTCGGTCTGGCTGGCGACCCACGCCCCCGCGCCGATGAGCAGGGTGACGGCGACGCAGGCGAGGGTGGGCAGGGACGCGGGCAGGGTCAGGCCGGTCAGGGGACCGCCGCCGAGCTCGACGCACTGGCTGAGCTCCCCGGGCCCGACGCGGGCGCCGAGTCGACCCGCGCACAGCGAGGGGCCGAGGGGGATCAGCGCGAGCAACATCGCCGCGCTCGCGGCCGCGACGGCGACGAAGCTGCGGGAGCCCAGGGCGCGAGCGGGCGCGTCATCGCGGCGGAGCGAGCGAGGCAAGGCGAAGGCCGCCCCGCCGCCGAGCACCACCAAGAGCGCCGCCGCGAGCACGCCCGGCCACGCGAGGGGCTCGGGCTCCTCGCCCCGAAACTCGATGGGCACGCGGACGCGGTGGCTGTCCGAGCGCAGCTCGAGCTGGGCGGTCCCGTCGCGGAAGCGGCCGTCCTCGCCGCGGAAGCTCTCGAGCGAGGCCTCGAGGGTGATCCGCGCCCAGTCCTCTCCGCCGATGGTCCGCGGGAAGGACTCGTCGACGATGCGGAAGGCGCCCCAGTCGGGCCCGCGCAGGGCGAAGTCGGCGACGGGGCGGACGACGGCCGTGCGGTTGTGGAGCACCACCTCCACGCGGGTGCGCTCGGGGCTCATCCGGACCGCGCCGGGGTCGACCCACAGCGGGCCCTCGCTCGGCTCGGCCGCGCATCCGCCGAGGAGCGCGAGGACAAAGGCGACGAGGAAGCTGAGGGCGGCGCGGCGGGTCGCGCTCACGAGTCGCTCTCGTCTTCGGCCTTTGCGTCAGTCTTGGCGTCGTCGTCGGCCCTGGCGTCGTCGGCTTTGGCGTCAGGGTCGGCCCTGGCGTCGTCGGCCTTCTCGTCGGCCTTCGAGTCGTCCGGCGAGTCGTCCGGCGAGTTGGCGTCGAAGAGCGGGATGGGCTTCGAGTCGGCCTTGGGGATCGGCTTGCTCAGGCTCGGCGTCGCGAACAGCGAGGACGGCCCAAACAGGCTCCCGGGCGGAGAGAAGAGCGAGCCATCGGAGCTCGGCGAGGTCTCCTCGTCGTCGCCCCCGGCCTCCCCAGACTCGTCGGCCTCGAGCTCGTGGAGCACCTCGACCATACGCTTGACCAGCCAGGCCCGGGGCCGGCGGTTGTTGGTGCTGCCGGCGCTGTCGACCAGCTCACCCTCGCGCTCGCCGGGGTTGGTGCCGGGCAGCATGACCTGGCAAGCCGCGCTCACGTCGTCGTGGGCGTGGGCGATGCACACCGACTGCAGCTCGGTCAGGCGATCGAGGACGTAGCGGGGGAAGGCCACGCGGGTGTCGAGGAGCATGACCGTCTCGATCAGCGTGCCGGCCAGGTCGAGGGCGAGCTCGCCGGCGTGGCGGGCCTGGGCGCCCGCGATGGCGTCGGTCTCGGTGGGGTCGGGCGCCTCGCCCTTGGGCAGCCCCTCGGTCACCTCGCCGGTGCCCTCGAGCACGTAGCGGTAGGCCTTGAAGGCCTCGGCGAGCTCGTTGAGCGCCAAGTTGGCGTCCTGGCTCGCGCCCCGGGAGAAGACCACCGCGACCCGCTTGCCGCCTTCGCGCAGGCGCTCGACGGCGGTGCGGATGGCGGCCTCGAGCTCGACGGTGCCGTCGTCGACGAAGGCCTGGAAGACCGGGCCCTCGAGCTTGCGGTGGCCCGGGAGCTTGGGCGCCTCGTCGTCGGCCTTGGCGTCGTCTTCGGCGGGGGCGTCTTTGTTTTCGCCTTCGCTAGCGCTGTCCTCGCCGTCGTCGGCTTGGTCGTCAGCTTTGGGTGCGGCCTCGTCGGCTTTGTCCCCCTCGTCTTCGGCCGGAGGCTCGTCCTCGGCTGGCGGCTCGGCGTCGGTCTTGGCGTCGTCGTCGGCTTTGTCATCCTCGGCGGGCGGGTCGTCGTCGGCTTTGTCATCCTCGGCGGGCGGGTCGTCCTTGGGCTCCGGCTTGGGCTCCGGCTTGGGCTTGGGCGGCGGCGCCCCATCGTCGCGGACCGCCGCCGGCTCGGGCCCGTCGAACACGCCCTTGCGCAGGACGTAGGCGAAGGCCGCCCCGACCGCGCAGGCGAAGGTGGACGCCCCGAACAGCGCCTTTTCGCGCAGCCCGAGCACGCACCCGCTCGCGCGCTCGAGCTCGGGGGTGCACTCCATGTTCGGGATGGCGAGGAACCACGGGACGAGGAGCAGCACCAGGCCGGCCAGGCCGACCATGGCGATGCCGAGCTGCAACAGCCGCGCGAGGCCCTCGGGCGAGGGTCCGTGATCGCGGCGAGGGGTCATGCGCCAGCCGACGGCGACACCGACACCCGCGATCGCGAGGAGCACCAACATTGCGCTCATGAACCGCGACTATCACATTTCGTCGCGGCCGGGCAGGGTTACATCTGACTAGCGAAGCACCGCCGTGGCGGGTGAAACACCCGCGCCAGGTTGTTTGGGGAGCGCCCGAGTCTCGCCGAGAGCCGGGCGCGAGCGCTCGAAGATCAGCCGATGCCGTCGATGGCCATCTCGAACACGTCGACCTCGTCCTTGTTGCGGGCCACGAACAGGACCCGGCTCGGACGCTCGCCGCGGTGGCTGCGGAACTCGCTGTGGATCGCACGGGCGGCCTCCTCTGCCGGAATGCCCGTATCGAAGGCCCCCATGAGGGGCACGGCGACGCTCTGGTAGCCCTTGAGCTCGCAGACCACGATGACCGCCGAGGCGGCCCGGGCGATGTCCTCGACCTGCACCTGCTCGCCGGGCTTGGGCGTGTTGGGCACGTGGATGAGGTTCTTGGCCTTCATCTTGCCCGCATCGGTCACGAACGCGGCGCCGATGGCCAGGGGCGTGTGCGGGGCGAGGAGCCTGTCGAGGGGCAGGCCCGAGAGCTCGCGCAGGCGCGAGCCAGGGAAGGTGTCGTAGACACAGTTGGAGTTCGTGGGGCAGACGAAGGCGTCGACCTCGACGAGCTCCCAGGGTTCTTTGGAAAGTTGGATTTCGATGACGAGGCCCTCACGGAAGCCGAGCGCACGCGCTCAACGCGAAGCGCCCCCGCAAAGCCGCGGAGGCGAGAGCTGAAGGGAGCGGACCACGACTCGGCTCTCGCAGGGTCGACGGTGCGTTCTCAGGCTAGTTCTTAAACATGGAATCGAGCTCTTCGGCAACCTCGGACTCGCTGGTCTCTCGGGCCACCGCGAGCTCGCCCACGAGCAGGTCGCGTGCGGTGCGCAGCATCTCGCGCTCGCCGTGCGAGAGCGTCTTTTGCGAGCGCAGCAGGGCGAGGTCGCGGTAGACCTCGGCCACGCCTTCGATGGCGCCTGCGCGGATCTTGTCCATGAAGTTGCGGTAGCGCCGGTTCCAGGTCTGGCGATCGATCGGGACGTCGTGATCGCGGAGGATCTGGAAGGTGCGATCGATGGCATCGGGTCCCGCGAGGGGGCGCATGCCGTTTTCGTTGGCCTTGTTGACGGGGACGATGATCTTCAAGCCGCTGCCGCGGACTTGAAGCTGGTAGAAGCTCAGGTCGTGGCCGCCCACGGTCTTGGTCTCGACGCCGATGATGTCGGCGACACCATGGGCGGGGTAGACTGCGGTGCTTCCAATGTCGAAACGCTGCGCTGCGATCATCTCGGTCCTCGTGCGTCGAGCTCGTGGCCCGACGCGTGGACGTCGTCCACCCGTGTTGGGTGTCATGGGGTGAACGACGTTACCCTGACCTCTGGACGGGTCACCGGCGCGCCGGCCCCTTCCCCAGAGGCCAGACAGACTAGCTCGCGGCGCTCAATGAGTCCAGAGTCCGGGGCCTCCACCCCGATGTGCGCAAGGCCTGTGAGGACCGCCTAAATGGCAGCTGCGCGTCCGTGCGGGGGCACCGAAATGTCGGCGCCTCAGCGCAGGTCGGAGACGCGCCAGCCCTGGGGGGTCTGCTCGAAGGTGATCAGCCGCCCGCCCCCGTAGCGCAGCATGGCCCGGGTGTTGTCGCCGGAGTAGGTGATCGCGCCAGGGTCGGTGAGGGCGGCCTCGATGGCGTCCGCGCGGGCGTTCCAGTCCTCGCCGAGGCGCTCGATCAAGGTTGTGGCGAGGACCCGCTCGAGCTGCACGGCGGAGATCGAGCGGAGCGCGGCGACCAGCGCGCGAGCGGCCGAGGTCGGCGTCGAGGTGTCGGGAATGCCAGGCAGGCCGTCGACGACGAGGAAGCCCGCCCGGGTCTGGGCCCAGTGAATGACGACGCCGCCCTCGTGGGTCGTCGTCCCCGTGATCACCGCACCCTGGCGGTCGTCATCGAGATCGTCGATGGCCTCGAGGGTGTCGTGGTGGCGATCGCCGTTGCGGGCCCAGCGCTCGCGGAAGGACTCGATGTCCGTGCGGGCCTGGACCTCCGGGGCGAGCAGGGCGTAGGCCGCGTCCGGGTCGTCGGCGCGCAGGGCCGCCGCGTAGGCCTCGCGCAGGCCTTGGGGGCTGCGCTTGGCGCTGGCCGCACAGCCCGAGCTGAGCCCAAGGGCGATCAGGGCGAGGCCCACGAGAGGCACCGAAATATCGGTGGAGAGAATCTTCATGGGCCCTCCTGGCGGGTAAACACGGTTTCGCTGGCCATCGACGCGTCGAGCTCGGGGTAGTCCAGGGTGAAGTGGAGGCCGCGGCTCTCCCGACGTCGCAGCGCGCTCTCGACCATGAGGTAGCCGACCAGCGCGATGCTGCGCAACTCCAAGACGTCGCGGGTCACGCGGTAGTGCCAGTAGTACTCGCGGATCTCCTGGTGGAGGACCTCGAGGCGCCGGCGCGCCCGGGCCAGGCGCTTGTTCGAGCGGACGATGCCGACGTAGTTCCACATCAGCGCCCGGACCTCTTCCCAGTTGGCGGTGACCATGACCGCCTCGTGGGAGTCGACGGCGTCGCCCTCGTTCCACAGGTCGAAGCGGCCGGTCGCCGGAGGCTCACGACCAAAGTCGTCGCAGATCTCGGCCGCGCCGTGGGCGAGGACCACGGCCTCGAGCAGGCTGTTGCTGGCCAGTCGGCAGGCGCCGTGCATGCCGCTCATGGCGACCTCGCCGATGGCCATGAGGCCCGGGATGCTGGTCCGGCCCCAGGGATCGACGACCACGCCGCCGCAGGTGTAGTGGGCTGCGGGCACGACGGGGATGGGGGTGCGCCGCATGTCGATGCCCAGGGACATGCACCGGGCATGGATCGCGGGGAAGCGATCGACGATGAAGTCGTGGTCGAGGTGGGTCATGTCGAGCTCGACGCAGGTCTGTCCGCTGCGCTTGAGCTCGGCGTCGATCTCCCGGGCGACGACGTCGCGGGGGGCGAGGCTGCCCATGGGGTGGCGCCCGGCCATGAGGTCCGAGCCGTCGCGGCGCCGCAAGATCCCGCCCTCGCCCCGGAGCGCCTCCGAGATCAGGAAGCTCTTGGCGTCGGGGTGGAACAGGATCGTCGGGTGGAACTGCATGAACTCGAGGTTCGAGACCTCGGCCCCGATGCGGTAGGCCATGGCGATCCCGTCGCCCGTGGCGACGTGGGGGTTGGAGGTGTAGCGGTAGACCTTGCCGGCGCCGCCCGTGGCCAGCACGGTAATCGGTGACACGAAGGCGACCACGCGATCGCGCGCGATGTCGAGGGCGTAGCAGCCGAAGCAGCCCGCCTCACCATCGACCTTTCGCCAGCTCAGCAGGTCGATCACATCATGGTGCTCGAGGATGGTGATGTTGGGGTGGCGCTCGGCGGCTTCGATGAGCGCCCGGCCGATCTCGGCGCCGGTCATGTCGCGGTGGTGGACGACCCGGCGCCGCGAGTGTCCGCCCTCGCGGCCGAGCTCGAAGGGGGCGTCGGCGTCGTCGCTGACCCGATCGAACTGCACGCCGAACTCCTTGGCCAGCCCGGCCACGAGGCCGGGCCCGAGCTCGACGGCGCGGCGGACCATGTCCTCGCGGCACAGCCCCCCGCCGACCTTCAGGGTGTCGGCGACGTGGGCGTCGAAGTCATCGTCCGGCCCGAACACGGCGGAGATGCCCCCTTGGGCCCAGCGCGTGTTCGAGGACTCGCGCCGGTGCTTGGTCAAGATGGTGACGGTGCGGCGCTCTGCCACGCGCAGGGCGAAGAACAGCCCCGCGAGCCCGCTGCCGAGCACGAGGGTTTGGGTGCGGTGAACCGAGGTCTCAGGCACGAGCTTCGGACACGCTATCAGATTTGCTGGTTTTTGAGGCCCGACGGGCCACGGGGCTGCGCGTTGCCCGTAGTCCAGCTAGGCTGGAAGATCGATGGGCGCACGACGGGTGGTCGAGGGGACGCACGGGGGCTTCATCGCCGACTCACGCCAGTTTCCGGTGGTGGGCGTGCGGTGGAGCGGACGCCTCGAGGAGCTCGCCCTCGTCGACGCCTTCGGCGAGTGGCTGTCCGAGTTCATCGTGCGCCTCGAGGCCGAGCGCCGCGTCGCCGTGCTCGTCATCGACGTGCGCGAGGCGAGCCGGCCGACGGCGGCCTTTCGACGCGAGCTGACCAGGACCCGCGCGGGGCAGCGCGAGCGGCTGGATCGCTGGATCATCCGGGACATCGTGGTGACCGAAAACGTGCTGATGCGGAGGGTGTTGCGGACGCTCCAGTGGGTGACACCGTGGGTACACATCTCGCCGGTCGGCGCCCTCGAGGAGGGCTTCGAGCTCGCCGAAGGTCTGCTGCGCGAGCGCGGCGAGGCGGACCTCGAGCTGTTTCCGTCGGCGCTCTTTGGCGAGCCCGGCAGGGGCGTTTGAGCGCCATTGGGTCCATGCGGATCGGGGTCACTTTTTTGACGCCCGAAGGACCTTCGAGGCTGCGCATTCCCCGTGGCCCAGCTAGTCTGAAGATGGGATGTGGTCGGAGTGTGAGGTCGAAGGGGCGGCGGGGAATTTCACCGCCGACGCGCGCCAGTTCCCGCTCGTGGGCCTGCGCTGGACCGGCCAGCTGGAGGACGCCGCGATGCTCGAGGGCTTCGCGGCCTGGGTGGAGGAGTTCACCGAGTACCTCGGTGTCGCCCAGCAGCCGATCGTCGTGGTCGTCGACATGCGCCTGGCGCAGCGGCCCACGGGGGTGTTTCGGCGCGGGCTGATCAAGCTGCGCATCCGCCATAGAGCCGTCCTCGATCGCTGGGTCATCCACGACGTCGTCGTGACCAACAACGCGCCCGTTCGCACGATGCTGCAGACCTTGACCTGGGTCATGCCGTGGGTCCCGATCACGGCGGTGGGTGACTTCGACGAGGGCCTCGGGCTCGCGCGGGATCTGTTGCGCGAGCGCGGCGTCCTGGATCCCGCGCTGGGTTCGGCGACGTTGTTCGGCGAGTCCAGCGCGCGGCCCTGAAGCGTGGACGTGGGGGAGGGGCGAGCGCGCCCCTGGCCTGATGGGCACATCTTTTCGCCCTCGCGCGAGGTGCTGCTAAAATGCGCACCCATGCCCAAGCTCTCTCGCGTGACCCGACGTCAGCTGCGCCTGGCCTCCCTGGGTGCCCTGAGCCTGGGCCTGGCCGTGCTCTTGGGCCAGCCCCACACCGTCGAGGCAGGCAAGCCCCGGGGCCCCGCGGGCAACAACAACTACTTCAAGTACGTCGACGAGGACGGGGTCATCCACATCACCAACCGGCCGCGGGGCAAGGGCGGGGACTGGAAGCTCTACAAGAGCGTCAAGGCCAACCGGACCGGCTCCTCACCCGACGCCTTCCGCGTCGGGCCGGACCGCAAGACCCGGACCCTCGACACCGAGCGAGCGCACCGCTACGACGCCTACATCCGCGGCGCGGCCCGGCGCTACCAGCTGCCGGAGTCCTTCGTGCGCGCGGTGATTCACACCGAGAGCCGCTTCAACCCCAGCGCCGTCAGCCGGGCCGGGGCCATGGGCCTGATGCAGCTGATGCCGAGCACGGCGAAGTTCCTCGGCGTGTCCCAGCCCTTCGACCCGCGCCAGAACATCTACGGCGGCTGCAAGCTCCTGCGCCTCCTCGCCAACCGCTTCAACGGCGACATGGTCCTGGTCGCGGCGGGCTACAACGCGGGCGCGGGCGCGGTGCTCAAGTACGAGGGCGTGCCGCCCTACGCCGAGACCCGGGCCTACGTGAAGTCGGTGCTGCGCCGCTACTACGCCTACGAGCGTCAGACCCAGCTGGGCGGTGGCACGGCGGTACGTCGCGGGCCGGCGCGCCACATCGCGAATTGAGGCTGCTTTGCCCCGCAAGCGTCGTCCACGACGGCTAAAGTAGACAGAGGCCCCCGAGAGTGACTCGCGCCAAGGGCGCTGACTCCCTCGGAACCGACGTTTCGGGCATGATGGTCCGCGATGGCAGCTCTCGGACACTCGATGAGGATGGGGCTGTGCGCCCTGCTCGTTCCCCTGGCTGTGGGCTGCGGGGACGCTCCGGCGGGCGACGACGAGCTCGGGGAGTCGGGCGAGGTCGGCAGCAACGGCGAGGTCACCGGAGAGGACGGGCCCGTCGACGACACCGAGGCGACGGACTCGGCCGACACGACCACGGAGACCGGGACCGACACCGGCGAGGCTGGGTTGACCTACTGGAAGGACGCCAAGGCGGTCATCGACGCGCGCTGCGTGAGCTGCCACCAGGCGGGCGCCATCGCTCCCTTCGCCCTCGAGACCTGGGAGCAGGTCGAGAATTTCGCACCGCTGCTCGGCGAGTCGATCGTCGCAGGCTCCATGCCCCCGTGGCCACCGAGCGCCGACTGCAACAGCTTCCAGCACGACCGCTCGCTCAGCGCCGAACAAGAGGCGCTGCTGCTCGGGTGGATCGACGCCGGCTACCCCGAGGGCGATCCCGCCGACGCCCCCGAGCCGCCGCCGGAGCCCGAGCCCTGGGAGCCCGACCTGATCATCGAGCTGCCCGAGCCCTACTCCCCCGCGCCCGGCGAGCTCGACGACTACCGCTGCTTTGCGATCCCCTGGCCCGAGGAGCTGACCGAGGAGCAGTTCGTCGTCGGCCACGAGGTCTTCCCCGGGCAGCCCGAGCTCGTGCATCACGTCATCACCTTCGTCGCGGATCCGGACGAAGCTCCGGCCTACCAGGCCTTCGACGACGAGGACCCGGGGCCGGGCTACAGCTGCTTTGGCGGCCCGGGCAAGGTCGACTGGTCCGCGCGCTGGCTCGGCGACTGGGCCCCGGGGGCCGAGCGCTGGGAGGCCCCGGCCGGGACGGGTGTGCGGGTGCTGCCCGGCTCCTTGCTCATCGTCCAGGTCCACTACAGCGCCCTGGGCGGAGAGCCCCAGCCCGACCTGACCTCCCTGGCCTTTCAGACTCAGCCCGAGGTCGAGCGCCGCGGTGACTTCATCCCCATCGTCAACTACGGCTGGGTGCTCGGGGCCACGCCGATGACCATCCCGGCTGGAGAGAGCGGGGTCACGCACGGCGTGACCCTCGCGCGCGAGAACCCGATCATTCAGTACCTGACCTCCAACCTCGGCGTGTCGCCCAGCGACGAGCTCGAGGTGTGGCGGGCGACCTTGCACATGCACATGCTGGGGACGCGCGCGCAGCTGACCCTCGAGGAAGGGGGCGAGGACACCTGCCTGCTGAACATCGAGGACTGGGACTTCAACTGGCAGGGCGACTACCTCATGGAGGAGCCCCAGCTGTTCGGGCCTGGGGACGCGGTGCGCCTCGACTGCGAGTACGACAACAGCCCGGAGAACCAGCCGATCGTCGATGGCGGGCCGCTAGAGCCCGCGGACGTGGGTTGGGGCGACGGGACCCTGGACGAGATGTGCCTGGGGATCCTGTATATGGCCACCAAGTAGGGTTCGGGGTAACCTGGCCGCGCGTGCCTTCCTCCGAGATCCCCGGCGTCACGAGCTTCGCGTTCAGTCGCCTGCTGACTCCCGAGCCCGGGACCGACTCGATCTCGCTCACGCGGGAGGGTCACCTGCTGGTCAACGTCGCGGGCGAGACGATGACGCGTACGGACGCGCTGCTCTTGTGCAGCGAGAACCTCGAGATCCGGCCGCTCAATCGGCGCATGCAGGGGCGGGCCGTGCCCGACGTGTTCCGCCGCCTCGCCTCCCTCGAGGGCGAGGGCTACCTGATCATCTCCCGCGAGGACGAGCGCTTTTATCCGCTGAGGCTCGAGCGCGACCTGTGCTTCTTCGTCGAGCGGACCATCTGGGCCCTCGACGCGAGCTTGATGTGGGACGTGGGCATGCTCCCGGGCTCGCGCGGCGGGGCGAACATCACCCTGATCCGCGTCGCCGGTGAGGGCATGGTCGCGCTGCGGGTGTCCGGCGAGCTCGTGGCCATCAAGGTCTCGCCCGAGCGCCCCCACCGCGTGCACCACGACGGCTTCGTCGGCTGGGTCGGCAACGTCGTGCCCTCGGCCGAGCGCGGCAGCCCCTTCCTGCGCTGCGAGGGCGAGGGCGCGGTGTTCGTGGCCTTGCCCGAGGGCCCCGCTCGCCCCGTCGAGGACGCCCGGAGCGGGCCCATCGCGGTCCCCAGCCCCGCCGTGCCTGCGGTCCCGCCCAAGGTGCCGACCTCGCGCGCCGTGCCGCCGCCCAAGGTGCCGCCCAAGGCCGGCAAGCCGCCGCAGGCCAAAGCGAAGCCCCAGGCGAGCAAGAAGAAGGGCTGAGTCGCCTTGAGCACGGAGCCAAAGGAGCGAGCGCCCGCCTCCGAGGACGCTGGCGCGGGCAAGAACGATGCGCGCCGCCCGGGGCTGGCGGCCTTCAAGCGCGAGATCCTCAACGCGCCCAACCTCATCACCATCGGGCGCATGTTCATGATCCCGCCGGTGCTGTGGCTGGTCGGGCGGCCCGAGCCGATCATGGGCTTCCTCGCCATGCTCGTGTTCCTCAGCGCGGGCGGCCTGGATCTCCTGGATGGTTTCCTCGCCCGTCGCCAGGGCCTCGTGACCTTCTTCGGCAAGTTCGCCGATCCCCTCGCCGACAAGATCATGGTCATGGCCCTGCTGGTCTACCTGGTCGCGGAGGGGCGCATCCCGCCGTGGCTGGTGGTCATCTTGCTCGGCCGGGAGTTCTACATCTCGGGGCTGCGGACCATGGCCATCAACGAGGGCGTGGAGATCTCGGCGGGGGCGTGGGGCAAGGCCAAGACCAGCTTCCAGGTCATCGGCATCTCGATGGTGTTGATCTACTTCCCCTACCGCGCGCCGATCGGCGGGGTGATCCACTTCTTCGAGGTCGGCATGCTGCTGCTCTACGTGTCCGCGGCGCTGTCGGTGATCAGCGCCTACACCTATACGCGCGGCTTCATCACGGCGCTGCGCGAGCGCGACACGGGCGGTGAAGGCGAGGGCGAGACCGCGGCCGAGGTGGCAGCCGAGGGAGGCGAGGGCGCGACGTGAGCGGGCCGGCTGCGCTGCTCGACGCCGTCGTCCACGGGGTCGAGCCCGAGCTGTGCTGGCTCGACGGCGGCGCGGAGGCGGGCAGCGCCATCGGTCGCCGCCCCGATCGAGTCGTCGTCGCCGATGACCTCGCGGCCCTCGACGAGGTCGAGGCCAGCTGGCGGGCCCAGCCCGAGCACGGCTGGATCGGTTGGGTCAGCTACGACCTCGGGGCCGCCGCGCTGCTCGGGCGAGCGCCGCGGAGCAGCGGGTTGCCGCACCTGGTCCTGCGCCGCTACCCGAACCTGTGCCGCTCGCAGACGCCCCTGGACGGCTCTGGGCTCGGGGTCGAGTTTGGCGCGCCCTGGCCCCTCGAGGCCCTGCGCCCCGAGCTCGCGGCCGAGGCCTACCGCGACCGGGTCCGCGCCGCCCTCGAGTCGATCCGCGCCGGGGACACCTACCAGATCAACGCCTCTCAGAAGCTGTTCGCCCCGTGGACCGAGGCCGCGCGCACGCGCAGCTTTGGTGCGCGCGTGGCCGCCGTCTACCACGCCCTGCGCCGGGCCACGCCCGCGACCATGGGCGCGCTGATCCTCGTCGATTCGGAGCGGGCGATCGTCTCCAACTCGCCCGAGACCCTCCTCGACCTGCGCCTGGGCGGGCACCCGAGCGGCCGCGACCTCGCGCGCTCGTGGCCGATCAAGGGCACGCGCCCCCGGGACCCCGATCCCCGGCGCGATCGCCTGGCCGCCGAGGAGCTGTGCGCGAGCGCCAAGGACCGCGCCGAGCACGTGATGATCGTCGATCTGGTCCGCAACGACCTGGGCAGCCTCGCCGTACCCGGGACCGTGCGCGCACCCCGAGCGCCGAGCCTGGTGTCGCTGCCGACGGTCCACCACCTCGTCAGCGAAGTGTCCTGCGCACTCGCGCCGGGCTGGAGCCTGCGCGCTCTGTTCGCTGCGTTGTTCCCGGGAGGCAGCATCACCGGCGCGCCCAAGCGGCGCAGCGTCGAGATCATCGACGAACTCGAGGGCGAGGCGCGGGGCATCTACTGCGGCGCGATCATGATCCTCGACCGACTCGGGGTACGGGTGAGCATTCCGATTCGCACCGGTGTGCTCGACGCGCGCGGGCTCGAGCTGCGCAGCGGCGGGGGCATCGTGGCCGACAGCGATCCCGAGGCCGAGCGCCTCGAGACCCTGGCCAAGGCGCGTGCTTTCGATCGGGGTCGCTGAGCGGGGAGGGGCGTCGCGATAGACGCACCTGCAGACCTGCTAGGATGACCGCAGAGAGTCCTCGTGAAGACGCACAAGATTCCCCACGATCTCGATCTCGACCTCGCCAAGCTCGCCGCCCGCAAGGCCGCGGAAGCCTACGGGGAGCGCTTTGCCGAGTACAACTACAAGGCCAACTGGGTCCGTGACGACCGCGTCGAGCTCAGCTTCGAGGTCATGGGGAAGCGCCTGGACGGGGCGATGACGGTCAAGCCGCGGCAGCTCGACCTCGAGCTGGACGTGCCCTTCATGTTCCGGCCGTTTCAGAGCAAGGCCATCTCGCTGATCGAGCGGGAGGCCTTGAGCTGGATCGAGAAGGCCCGCAAAGGCGAGCTGTCTTAAACCCCCTCGGGCGCAGGGAACTGGGGTTGCTTTGGACCTGCCTGTGGCAGGTCGGCTGCTTTGGACCCCCTCGGGCGCAGGGAACTGGGGCTGCAGCGGACCTGCCTGTGGCAGGTCCTCTCGTCGCTGCGCTCCTCGGGCAGGGTCGCTCGTGGGTTCGAGGGGGCATGTGATCGCCCCCTCGAGAGGGGGCGTGGTTTGGCGGGGGTGAGGAGCGGCTTGGCTTGGTTGGGTTGGGTTGGGTTGGGTTGGGTTGGGTTGGGTGAAAATCGTGCGGGGTCGTGGCTCGGGCCTGGGTGGGGGTCGGTTGCTAGCTTGGGTTGGTGGGCGAGTCTTGGGTGCTCTGGCGGCAGGATGACAATGGGAATCGCTTCGTGATGCGGCGGTCGGGGTCGCGGGGGGAGTTGGAGGCGTTGGCGGCGATGTACGAGGCCCGGGGGCACAAGCAGCTTTATTGGGTGGAGGCGGAGGCTGGAATTGAAAACGCCCCGCGTTGAGGCGGGGCGCTTGGGATGCAGGATGGTGTGTGGAGGGCTCAGGGCTGGGCGCCGTCGGCGATCCAGTCGAGGATGAGCATCTCGTCCATGCTGCTGAGGGAGCCGCCGGGCGGCATGGGGCCGCCAGCGCTGGCGGTGCCCTGGATCTTGTCGACGAGGTAGCTGCCGTTGGGATCGCCGGGGGCGATGCGGGGGGTGCCGGGCTCCTGGGTGGCGGCGACGTCGACGAGGTTGGCGTAGGCGGTGCCGGCGTCGGGCATGGCGAGGCCAGCGGGGCCGCCGTTCACGTGGCAGCTGCAGTTGGCCATGATCACCGGGTAGACGTCGCCCTCGAAGGACAGGCCCATGCCGGTCTCTTCTTCGGTGGTCTCCTCTTCGGTGGTCTCTTCCTCGGTCGTCTCCTCCTCGGTGGTGGACTCCTCCTCTTCGGTGGTGGACTCCTCCTCGGTGGTGGACTCCTCTTCGGTGGTGGACTCCTCCTCTTCGGTGGTGGTCTCGTCCTCGGTGGTGTCGGTGGACTCCTCCTCTTCGGTGGTGGTCTCCTCTTCTTCTTCACCAGCGGTCTCGCCGATGTCGTCGTCGGCTCCGTCGTCGCTGGGGCAAGCGGTGAGGCTGAGGGCCACGAGGGCGCCGAAGCAGGCGCGCATGGATTGTTTGGTCAGGGTCAGTTTCAGGGTCATGAAGGGAATCCTCTGACGCAGGCATAGCGCGGCCCACATCGCCGCGCATGGCGAATGGGGGCGACGATTGGAGAGATAGATGGGGGTGATGGGCCGAGCGCGCGAGGCTCAGAGGGTCGCGGCGCCGCGGGTGTCGGCGCGTGCCAGGAGGGCCTGGGCACAAGGCTCGATGAGCTCGGCGAGGCCCTGGCGACGCAGGCGAGCGCGGTGGGCCTCGGGCAGGCAGCCGTGGGCGAGGAGCTGCTGGTCGTGCTCGGACAAGACCTCGGGCGCGGGGCCGGCCGCGCGGCGGGGGAGGGCCTGGGCGAAGCGGCGGGCGACGGCGGGGCGCAGCTCGGGGCGCTGGTCCAGGGCCCAGGCGACGAAGCGCCACGCCAAGGTCGCGTGGCGCAGCTCGTCGGCGGCGATGCCCTCGAGCAAGCGCGCGAGGGTGGGGGAAGCGTCGCGGCAGGTCTCGGCGGCGTGCAGCATCTCGAGGGCGGACAGGGTCTCGCCGACGCAGCCTTCGTCGACGCACGCGAGGGTCAACGCGACCAGGAGCTCGCTGCGATCGAGGGGCTGCGCCGAGCTCGAGGGCGCCAGGCTGCGGCGGACGTCGAGGGGGCCGAAGCTGCAGTCGTGCCCGCGATGTCGCGCGGCCAGGCGCAGGGCCGCGCGGGCGTGGCGGGTCTCGTCGACGGCGGCTCGGGCCGCGTCGCGGATCAGCTGGGGCGGCGCGCCGACGGCCAGCAGCTGCGCCGCGAAGCGGGCAAAGCTGGCCACGGAGGCGTGCTCGGCCCGGGCGACGCGGGTCCAGTGGTCGGCGAGGTGATCGGCGAGGGTCGAGGGCAGGGGGGCGGCGCGGGTCGACTCGCCCGCGCGGACGCTGGCGAAGCGGAGCTGCCCGTCGACGATGAAGGGCCGGCCCTCGATGCCGCCGCCGCAGTCGTCCTCGAGGGCGACGAGGCTGCAGCACTCGCCGTCGAGCTCGTAGGGTCCGCAAGAGCCGATGCCGTCGAGCACGATGGGGTGGTCGACGCAGGCCTCGCACACGCCCTCGGGGCACAGCTCGTCGCAGCTGTCGGCGCCTTCGAGGGGGACGCAGGCGAGGTAGAACTCGTTGGGGCAGCCAAAGGGACCCCACTCCTCGAGCGCGCACTCGGGCCAGGAGCCGTTGGGCAGGCCGAAGCTCTCGAAGGACACCTCGCAGCCCTCGCCGCCCGTGGTCGAGCTCGAGCTGTCTTCGCTCGAAGACGTCGAGGTGTCCTCGCCCGAGCTCTCCGAGTCGGAGGACTCGGAGCCCGTCGAGCTGTCCATGGACTCCTCGTCGACCGCGTCGCCCTGGTCGTCCTCGCTCTGCTCGGCCTCGTCCCCGAGATCGGCGCCCTCGTCTGGGTTGGTGGTCACGCCGGCGCCTTCGTCGTTCGTCCCCGAGTCGCCGCAGCCTGCGGCCAGCAAGGGGAGGGCGAGGCCGAGGCTGCTCAGGAGGTGTCGACGGAGGCGATCGATCGCACAGCGGCGCATGGGGTGAGCCTAGCCCAGCGCCGGTCCGGGCCCGGACGCCGAGTTTTCGCCAGCGCGCGATCGAGCCTGGCTGGGCGCACTCAATCGGGGATTTCCTGGGGCTGTGGCACACTCCGGCGACCGTGGGCGCGCCTCGAATTTCCCGCATCCTCACCCTGGCGAGCCTGGCCGTGGCTTGCTCGGGGCCGGAGCCCGCGGTGACCCCCAGCGAGCCGGATCCCGCGGGCAGCGAGCTGGCGTGGGCGGACACCAGCGCGGCGCCCTGGGCCGAGGAAGAGGGCCGCGGTCGGGCCAAGCGCCGCAAACGGTCCGACTACCGCGTGGCCCCGCCCATGCTCGAGCTCAGCGCCCGGATCTCCACGGGCAGCCTGCCCAAGTCCGTCGAGGTCAGCCCCGACGGCGCCCACGTGGTCGTGGCCAACTTTGGCTACCAGGGCCACGACAACCTGTGGCGGTGGACCACGGCGGGGCTCGAGCGAGCGGGCCGCATGGGCTTCGACGGCAACGCGGTGGAGACCCTGTTCTCGGCCGATGGCTCGCGCATGTTCGTGTCGAGCTTCTCCGGGGCGAAGGTCATCGAGGCGGACGCCAAGACCATGCGGGCGCGCCACACCTACTCCGTGGGCATCAACCCCAAGGTCATGGCCCTGTCCCCCGACGAGCGCCTGCTGTGGGTGGCGAATTGGTCGGCCCACTCGGTCACGGCCGTGGACCGGCGCCGGCGCAAGGCGGTGGACCACTTCCGCGTCGGCCACCACCCGCGGGGGATGGTCGTCGACGAGCAGGGGCGGGTCTACGTCAACGCGATGTACAGCCACCAGATCCACGTGCTCGAGTTCGTGCCCAAGAAGTCGGGCTACGACGAAATCGAAGAGCTGCGGGTGATGCCGGTGTGCGAGTACCCGCGCCACGTGATCTGGAGCCCCGGGCGCGACGCGCTGATCGTCAGCTGCTCTGGCGAGGACCGGGTCGCAACCTACGACCCCGAGACCGGCGAGGAGCTCGACAGCGCGGCGGTGGGCGACAACCCGCGGACCATCTCGGCGAGCCTCGACGGGCGCTTCATCGCCGTCGCCAACTTCACGGGCGGGACGGTCTCGGTCATCGACACCGTCGCTCGGGTCGTCCACGAGCACGCGGTCCCGGGGGTCGAGCAGATCGTCGGCGTGGCCGTGGAGCCCCGATCCTGCGACGAGCCGCTGCGGGTCTACGCGACCAACTGGCAGGGCAACGAGCTGCTGGTCTTCGACGGGCCCTGAGGGCTCGCGTCAGGCGACGTCCGCGGGGACCTTGGGGTTGTCGTCGGCGGTCGCCAGGGCCTCGGGGTCGACGGGCTCGCCGTCGGCGTTGACCGGACCTTTGGACTTGGGCTCGCCGTCGGCTTCGGCCTGGGCGTCCTCGCCCTCGGACTCCTCGGCGCCCTCCATCTCGGCCCCGTGGAAGTGCAGGTAGATCAGCAGCAAGAACACGCCGCAGACCAGCGCGCTGTCGGCGACGTTGAAGATCGGCCAGTACTTCTCGGGGTTCCACGGGTAGTAGAACTGGAGGAAGTCGACGACGCCGTGCTTCTCGACGAAGGCGCCCGCGGCCTTGTCCCAGACCGTGTCGACGCGGACGAAGCGGTCGTGCAGGTTGCCGGCCGCGCCCGCGGCGATGAGCCCGACGGCGACGAAGCCGTAGGCGCGCTTGGTCGGCATCTGCGAGGCGAGGTAGCCCATGTAGGCGAGCGCCGCGAAGGTGACCGTGATGAAGAAGGTCCGGGCCCAGGTGGCGTCGCGCAGGAAGCTGAACGCGGCGCCGGTGTTGAAGCCGTACTTGAAGAAGAAGATGCCCGGGACGACCTCGACGGACTTGCAGGTCTCGTCGCCGCCAAAGGCCTCCGAGAGCGAGCAGACCACGGTGTTGAGGCCGTCCTCGCGGAGGTTCTCCCAGACCCAGGCCTTGCTCCACAGATCCAGAGCGAGGGCCAGGGCGAACACCACACCCACGAGGATGAGGCGGTTGATGCGGGGCGGCTCGCCGGAGTTGCTGGTCGCGCTCATGGGTGGCGCGGAGCCTACCTCAGTCCGCCAACGCGCGCCATGCGAGCGCGCATGAGGCGCAATGCCGCCTGCGGCGAAACAACGCGCGTTGGCGGGCTGTGAACTGGAGCCATGGGACATCCGCCTTGGCGTATGCTCGCAACCACTCATGTTCTTGACCCTCGTCCGCCACGGTGACGCGCGCGCCTCCACCAACAGCCTCGGCGACTCGGGTCGTTGCCTGTCGCCGAAGGGCCGGGAGCAGGCGAGGCGAACGGGGCGCGCGCTCGCCGAGCGCAAGGTCGCGCCGACCCTGGTGTGGACCAGCCCGCTGGTTCGCGCGGTGCAGACCACGGAGCTCATCCTGGCCTCGCTGCCCTTCTCCGGGGCCGTCGAGGCCCGCGACGACCTCTACCCGGGGAGCACGATCCAGTCGGTGCTCGGGGCGATCGGGCCGATGGTCAACGGCGACACGGACGTGCTGGTCGTCGGCCACATGCCCTACATGGCGGATCTGGCGGGGACCTTGCTGGGCCTGCGCGTCGGCGGCCTGGCCACGGCCGAGGCCTACCGCATCGAGCTGTTCTCGCCCTCGCAGTCGACGGCGCGCCAGCAGCTTTGCTGGCGCTTCAACGGTCAGTTCTGCTGACGGCGGCGCAGCGCCAGGGACAGCGCGAACACGGCGAGGCCGGCGACGATGCCGAGGTCGGCGACGTTGAAGGACGGCCACTTCAGCGTCGGCGAGAGGTAGACGACGATGAAGTCGACGACGCCGCGGTGGGGCACGGCGACGTGGGGGCGCCCGTGCAAGGTGGCCTCGGCCAGGCGCAGGGGGTGATCGCGGACGATCCACCAGGGCAGCTCCTTGGCGATCAGCACGGGCACGTCGTCGACCCGGACCAGGCGATCGACGAGGTTGCCGAGGGCCCCGCCGAGGACCAGCGCCAGGCCCAGGGCGCCGACGAGGGCGCCGCGCGTGCCCGCGGCGTGCTGGATCTGGAGCCGACGAATCAGCGCGACCATGGCCGCCGCCGTCACCAGGCTCAGGGCGATGAGCACCGGCCGGGCCATGGGGCTGTCGGCGAGCAGGCTGAAGGCCGATCCGGTGTTGAAGGCGTAGTCGAGCTCGAGGGCCTGGGGGCGCAGGACCAGGGGCGGCTGGCCGCGCAGCCGCGTCCACGCCCACTGCTTGCTCAGCTGATCGGCGAGCAGGCACAGCGAGGCGACGGCGGTCGGTCCCCACCACCAGCCGCGGCGGGCCTCGGCCTCGGCATTGCTCGAGGGCAAGCTCAGTCCTCGGACGGAGCGGAGCGGAGCAGGTCGAAGAGCGCGGGCTTGCGCCGGCTCGGCCACTTCTCGGGCGGCTGGCGGAGGGCCCGGCGGCCCCGAGACACGCGCTGGTCCATGGCCTGGCGGGACAGACCCTCGAGGGCCATGGCGCGCTGCTCTTGGAGCTCGGTCAGCTCGAGGCGGTCTTCACCGAGGAGCCCGGCGAGGGCGTTCTCGAGGAGCACGGACTCGGGCAGGCGGAGCTCGCGGAGGGCCGCCCGCAGGCGCGCGCGCATGCGCAGGGTCTCGCGCTGATCTTCGCTGACCAGGCGCAGGGCCTCGACGCGCTCGGCCGCGTCCTTGACCAGGGCCAGGTTGCTAGCGGCGACCATCACCGGGAGCGGGCGGACGGCCTCGTCGGTCATCGCCGGCTCGGCGATCAGGGCCTCGACCTCGGCCCAGGCGATGTGGTCGATGGCGCGCTCGTCCCCGCCGAGGGACTCGAAGTCCGTCGAGCTCCACACGGTGACCAGGAGCTGGAGCCGCACGGCCTCGAACACGAGCAGCTCGGACAGCGCCGACTGGAGCTGGGCGTCACCGTCGCCCGCGTCCTCGGGGTCGGTGTGCGCCCGCATGAAGAGATCGTCGTGGAGCATGGACAGGCGCTCGGTCAGCGCCCCGCGTTGCTCGTCGAGCTTGGCCAGGGCCTTGGCCTTGCGCGCGTTGGCCTTGGGCGCGAGGCGCTCCCGGGCCTCGTCGCCGGCGATGGCCGCGACCCAGGGCTGGAGATCCTTGGGGATCTCGACGAGCAGGGCGTCGCGCAGCTCGCGGTGAAACTGGGCCAGCTGGGGGAAGCCCTCGTCGTCGTGAACGGCCGTCACGAGGTCGATGCCGCGCATTCGGGCGTCCAGCGCCTCGGCGGCGACGGCCTCGAGCTCGCGCTGCAGCTCGGAGAGGTCGACTCGGGAGTCCTTGGACCCGCCGCTCGGCAGCGCGTCGACGACGGTGGAGGTGATCGATGGGTCCATGGAGCCTCGGGGTGGGCCACCGCGCCGCAAAGCCACGCGATGGAAGCCATGTAAGTCGGTCAGGCGCGAGCGCAAGGGGACGGGGCGCAGAGCTTTCGTTGGCCGACCGCTCGGGGACTGGGCGATCGGCGGTGGCATTCCTGCGCCGGTCTCGCATACGCCCCCTATCCGCGAGAGTTCCCTGCCCCGAGTCCGTGCGTTGGCGCACCGGGCTGTGCGCGAGTGCACGCTTGGGAGCCTTGTGTGACAATGTGCCGAAGGTGCCCCCCGCCCTGAAGATCATCGTCGACGTCGCGCGCTTTCGCCTGGCGCGCCTCGAGATGGCCAACCTCGTCGCCGCGGTGGCCCTGATGCTGACCTTCCGGCTCCCCGCCGGCGAGCTTGGCGGGCGCTTCGCCTTTGGCCTGCTGCTCAACCTGCTGGTCTACCTCAACAACGACTTCCACGACCTCGGCGACGACCTCGACTCGAGCTCGCGGGACGAGGAGAAAACCCAGTTCCTGCACACCAACGTGCGCGCGGCCCTGAACGCCCAGCTCGGGCTGCTGGGGGTGCTGGTCGCCATGGCGGTGATCTGGAAGGCCGAACTGCTGGTCGGGCTCATCCTCGGCGGCGGCATCTGCTGGGCCTACTCCTACAGGCTCAAGCGCGTCCCGGGCCTCGACGTCGTCGCCATGACGCTGTGGGGGGTGTCGATGCCGCTGATCGGCTTCCCCCTCGACCACATCGTCGGCTGGCTGCTCGTGGCGCAGCTGGGGCTGTGCTCCATGGTGTTCGAGTCCATCCAGGTCCTGCGCGACCGCGAGGAGGACGCGGCCCACGACGCCCGGACCACGGCGGTGCTCGTGGGCGAGGGGGCGACCAAGCGGCTGATCCGTGGGGCGCTGCTGTTGGCGGGCAGCTTCGCGGCCCTGTTCCTCTCGCCGGTGGCCGGCGTCATGGCGATCGGCGGCGTGTTCGTGCCCTTCGGCGACGACACCCCGCGCTACTGGAACCGCGTCCGCCTGCTCCTGGGCCTGGCCTTCCTGGTCGAGTGCGCGACGGTCTACTTCCTCGGGCACACCCAGGGCCTGTGGCTGCAGATTCCCGTCGACGCTCGCTTTGGCGGCTGAGCCTTCCCGCCTACCATCTCGGCCGATGTCGGAGGGGGACACGACGCAGGAAGAGGGCGCGCCGGGGACCAGCCCGGAGCCGGGGCCCAAGCCGCGCGCTCACCTGACCTTCGCCCTCGCGGCCCTCGCGGTCGCCCTCGTCCACCTCGCCCTGATGTGGCACTACATCCCGCCGGAGCTGGTGCTCAGCGAGGACCCCATCGCCCGCGGCGATCTCTCGGTCCACCTGGCCCAGGCCAAGCGGGTGTTCGAGGGCATGGTCGAGGCCGGCGAGACCTGGGCCTACGACGTCAGCCTGCTCGCGGGCTTCCCGACCGGGACCATCTTCGACGCCGACAACAAGGCCTGGGCGCTGTGGACCTACGTCGGCGTCCGCAAGCTCGGGTGGAGCCTGGGCGCCGCGTGGAATTCGTTCTTGGTGGTGGCGCACCTGCTGGTCCCGGTGGTGGTGTTCGCCGCCGCGCGGCTGCTTCGATTCACGCGCTGGCCGGCCCTGGTCGCGGCCGCGGGCGCGAGCGCGTTTTGGTTCTTCGACTCCTTCGTGCACTGGTGCTGGTGGATCGGGATGGTCGAGTACGACTTCGCCGGCTACCTGTTCCTGCTGCCCCTGGGGCTGTTCTACCGCTTCGTCGAGGAGCGGCGGGTGTGGCAGGCGCTCGCCTCGGGGCTGAGCCTGGGCCTGTGCCTGCTCGTGCACCCCTACACCTTCTTCATGCTCGCCCCGCCGATGATCTTCCTGTGGCTGCGGGACGCCCGGGAGCTCGAGGGCAAGCACCACGCGATGGTCGTCGGCGTCGCGCTGTTCGCCATCGCCGTGAACCTGTGGTGGCTGCGGGTCGCGTTCGACTTTTGGCACTACATCCTCGACTCGGCCTACTACGGCCAGGCCGGCCTCGACTTCCTCGTCGCCGACTTCTTCGGCACCCTGCTCGACCCCGAGACCTCCGGCTTCATCAGCGTGCGCACGGGCTTTCGCCTGCTCTTCGTCGCGGCCGCCGGGGTCCAGCTGTGGCGCTGGCGCAAGCAGGAGGACCGGCGCTTTGGGCTGTTCGCCGTGGCCCTGGGCAGCTACGCCCTGCTCAGCTACTGCGGCAGCTACCTGAGCCTGACGGCGCAGATCCAGCCCTACCGCTTCGTGGTCTCGCTGGGCTTTTTGGCCGCGATGCCGGCGGCCGAGCTCGCCGTGCGCGGCTTCGAGAGCCTGCGCGCGGGGGAGTGGAGCGGGCGCGAGAAGGTGCTCGCCGGGGTGCTCGCGGTCCCGGCCCTGCAGCACCTCGGGGCCGACGTGGTCTACTTCATGCCCGAGCTCCAGCCGCGCCTCGAGACCCTGTCCAACGGCGAGACCCCGGGGATCACCGGCACGGGCTTCGCCTTCCACGCGACCTTGCGCTACGGCGAGGCCGTCCAAGACCGCCTGGTGTGCGACTGGATCGACGCCCACGACGACGGCCAGGGGCGGGTGCTCGTCGAGAACGCGCCGCTGGGCGACGAGCTGGCCTGGCGCACCGACGCCCAGGTCCTCGGCGGCTTCACGGTCCGCAACCTCCAGCACTCCTACTCGAATTTTTACCGCCGCTACCCCGACGGCGTGCTCGAGGATCAGGCCGCGCTGGCCGACTACTTCGAGACCTACGCCGTGCGCTACGTCGTGGTCACCCGCCCCGACGCCTACCTCGGCGAGCCCAACCCCATGCTCGAGCTCGTCGCCAACTTTGGCTGGCACCGCATCTTCCGCGTCAAAGAGGGCGCGGTCGCGGTCAACCTCGTCGCCGAGGGCGGCGGCCGGGTCGAGGCGCGGACCAACCACCTGAAGGTGCGCGGCAGCGACCCCGAGGCCGACGTGGTGCTGCGCTTTCACTGGCTCGAGAGCCTGGTGTGCGAGCCCGAGTGCAGCATCGAGCGCGAGCCCATCGACGAGGTCGACGTGGTCGGCTTCATCCGCGTGCCCGCGCCGCACCCCGCGGACTTCGAGATCAGCAATAGCTACGAGATGCCCTGACGGGGGCGGTCTTGGTGCCGCTTTGGCCTACTTGCGCTTGTAGCTGAGCCGGTAGGTCATCGGGTTCTTCAGCCGGCTCGCCGTGATCTTGTGGTGCACGGTCAGGCGCTTGCGGTCCTCGGAGATCACGAACACCGAGGTCTTGGTCCCGTCCTCGCCGACGATGGTCTGGATCAGCTTGTTGCCCTTGCGGCGGACCTTGACCGTGTGCTTGACGCCCTTTTTGTTGGTCCAGTAGCAAGCCCCGCCGTCGACGACGCAGGTCGCGTCGAAGGTGCTGGCGAAGCGCGTGCGGACCTTGTCGCCGGTGACGGTCAGCTCGACCCAGGAGTCGATGGGGTTGGTCTTGGTCAGGCGCTTGCGGCCGATGCCGCGGATCGCGACGTTGAGGGACTCGACGGCCTTCTCGATGGACGCGGCCAAGTCGTCGCGCTGCTTTTGGCCGCCGACGTAGCCGTAGGTCCCGCCAAAGTCGGCGAGGGTCAGGGGGGGCGGGCCGGCGGGGGGCTCGGGCTCGGGCGCGGGAGTTGGCGCGGCCTCGGGAGTGGGCTCGGGCGTTGGCGCGGCCTCGGGCGTGGGCGTAGCCTCGGCGCTCGGGCTCGGAGCCGAGCCGGCGCTCGGTTGAGAGCGGGGCGTGTTCGCGGCGAGCTTCGTGCCGGCCTCGGTCCGCGCGGGAGCAGCCTCGGGAGCCGGCGCTTGAGCTTCGCCGGTCTCACCCAGGCCGCCAGTCTCGGCTGCGGCCACGGCCTCGGGGGCCGCCGGGGCGGTCGGCGTTGGGCTGGGCTCGACCTCGGTTTTGGGCTCGGCCTCGGGGACTGTTCCCTCGTCGCCGTCTTCGATGGCGTCGAGCCAGGCGTCGTCCATGGGGTCGGCCGCGGGCGGGGGTTCGTCTCCGTCCTTGCAGGCCGAGCTCGCGCCGATGAGGAGCACCAGCGCGGCCAGGGTCGTCACGCGAAATTGGTCGAACCTGGGGCGCCAGAGCATCGGAACATTGTAACACTGGGCCTGCCTGGGTGGACTGCTTCCACTTTGGACCCAGTTTCTGAGACGATCACCTGGTGACCGATGAAAAGAACATCTACGAGTACCCGGGCGATCAAGTCGACGTCCAGTGGGACAAGCGGCTGTGCATTCACGTCGGCGAGTGTGGACGCGCCGTCGGGGACTTGTTCGTCGGCGGTCGCAATCCCTGGTGCCAACCCGACATGGCCGCTTCGGCCCAGGACGTCGCCGAGGTGTGCGAGCGCTGCCCGACCGGCGCGCTGACCTACATCCGCAAGGACAACGGGCCGACCGAGGTCGCGGCCAGCACCAACACGGTGCTCGTCGCCAACGACGGCCCGCTCTACTTCAGCGGCGATCTCAACATCGACGGCGCCGCCGAGGACATGGGCGGCGTGCGCTACCGGGCGGCGCTGTGTCGCTGCGGCGCGTCGAAGCAAAAGCCCTTTTGCGACAACAGCCACCGCGACATCCCCTTCCACGACCAGGGCGCGGTCGGGGCCAGCGGCGACGCCGAGGTCGACGCCGGCGGGACCCTCGAGGTCAAGCGCGCGCCCAACGGTCCGCTGCTCGTCAACGGCAGCTTCACGATCTTGACGGGCTCCGGGCGCCAGGCTTGGCAGGGCACCCGGGCGGCGCTGTGTCGCTGCGGAGCGTCGAAGAACAAGCCCTTTTGCGACGGCGCCCACAAGGCCGCAGGCTTCACCGCCGAGTGAGCGGGGCGTCGTGGCGGCGGACCCTCGGCGCCTTCGTGGCGGTCGCCGAGGCCCTCGCGGCGAGCCGAGATCATCCGCTGTCTGAGGGCGCCCTCGTGGCTGCGCTGGGCGCTCGCGTCGAGCCTGCGCGCGACCGGCCCCCGGAGGGCTGGCCAGGCGCGCGCGTCGAAGCGGATCAGGCCGCGCAGTATTGCCTGTCGAGCGCGCTGTGGCGCGCCCTCGAGGGGCGGGACGCGTTCGCCAGCGCCGAGGCCAAGGCCAGCGGCGAGCTCGAGCCCTTCACCGACGCGGCGCTGCCCGAGGCGCTGCGCTTCGCCCTCGCCCGAGGCCTGGCTCGGGCGCCGAGCCAACGCCACGCGTCCATGGCCGAGCTCGCCCGCGCCCTCGCGGCGCCGCTTCGAGCCCGGCGTCGGTGGACCGGGGCGCTCGGCGTGGGCGTCGGTGTTCTCGTGCTCGGAGCGCTGGGCGGCCTCGGCTGGCGGTGGGCGTCGACGCCCCAGGGTCTCGAGGCGCTCGGGGTGGGGCAGGGGCAAGCCCAGGTCGCGCTCGGCCGGGCCCTGCTCGAGGCCGAGGAGGAGGGGAGCGCGAGCGCTGCGGCGAGGGAGCTCGACGCGGGCTACCGGGCGCTCGTCGAGCTGCGCGGCCCGGCGCACCCGAGCACCCTCGAGGCCCAGGCGCGCCTGGCCTTCGCGCGCTTGCTCGAGGGGCGCTTCATGGACGCCGAGACGATCGCCGAAGCGGGGGGGAGCGCGTGCCTCGACGCGGGCGCCGAGGCCTGCCCTGCGAACTTGCGCCTGAGCTTTGCCCGCTACGCCGCCGTCGCGGCCAGCGAGCTCGGGCGCTGTCGGCAGGCCAGCGAGGACCTCGAGCTCGCGCGAGACTGGGCCCGAGTCGCCCTCGGCCCCGAGTCCCTCGGCTACGCCCAGGCCACGCTCTACCGCGGCTGGGTGTGCGGGTGGTCGACGGCGGGCGCGGTCGCGTTCACGAGCGAGGCCTTCGAGCTGCTCGAGCGCCTCGCGGAGGAGGACGAGGGCCTGGAGGGCACGACGCTGGCCGCTCGGCTCGAGCGTGGCCTGGCCCGCTGGCGCGCCGGTGACCGGGAGGCCGGGCGCGGGGACATGCTCGCCGTGCGCGAGGCTCTGGTCGCGGGCGCCCTCGACGAGGACAGCCGCCGCGCCCGGAGCCTCCAGATCGCCGCACAGGCGGCCCTGGCCCTCGCGGAGCACGAGACCGCGCCCAGCGACGCGACCCGGGCGCGGCTCGAACGCTTCGCTGCCCGAGGCGAGGACTTTCGCTATCGGACTCGGCCGTTGCTGCAGATGATCGAAGACGCGCTCGACCCGGGGCGGGGTCGGGACAGCTCCGTGCAAAACTGAAATTCGTCGGGCGGCTAGGAGGCCGCGCGCTCCCGATCGCCCTGGGCGAGGCGAAGCTCGAGCATCTCGCGGGCGACGGCGCTCGTGTCCCAGATGGCCTGGACCAAGGTGATGCGCCCGCGCGCGTCGAAGCAAAACACCTCGACCCCGCTGACCTTCACGGTCGGGCCCAGGCAGGTCTCGGCGTGGAAGCTCCAGTCGACGGCGAGCTCGTAGTCGGCGACGTCGAGGCGCTCGGCGGGCACGGGGTCTTCGCGGACCTGGTGCTCGAGCCCGCGGATGCCCGTGAACACTTCGAGGAAGAAGCCCTCGAAGGCGTTGCGCAGCTGCCGGGGCCCGAGGCTGGGCTTGGTCCCGGGCGGGTCGATGAACATCCCGCGCTCGGGCTCGAACAGCGCGACCCAGCCGTCGGCGCAGCGCGAGACGATGCAGCCGTAGTAGGCGTCGACGCTCGCGCGCATGGCCTCGGGGCTGGCCGCGTCCGCGCTGGGCTCGAAGCTGTACTTACCCGCGAGCCCAAAGCGCTGCTCTTGCTCGAGGATGACCCGCCCGGCCTGGTCGGCGTGGGCGAGCAGGGTCCACAGCGAGAGCTGGGTCATCGCGCGGTCGAGCTCGGGCAGTACGGGCGCCGCGGCGAGCTTGCCCAGGGTCACGACCTCGGCCCCGAGGGTGCCCAGCACCTGCTGCCCGAGCATGTTGTCGACCATGACCGCGTGCACGGACTTGGACAGGCTGCACGCGGCGGCGAGGCGCTCGAAGGCGGCGAGGACCCGATAGCTGCGGGGCTGCGCGGCGGGGTCCTGGACGCAGCGAAACAGGTCGAGGCCGGGGCACTCGGCGAGCAGGGCCTGGAACAGCTCGTGGACGACCCGCGCCCGGCTCCGGGCCCGCTCCGAGAGCGCACCGCTGGCGTCGCGCAGGGCGACGCGCAGGGGGGCGTAGTCCGACGCGTCCATGTGGCGGAGGATCGTGATGGTGTCGGCGTAGACCTCGATGATCCGCGTGGCCTGATCGAGGGTCGCGACGAAGGCCTCGAGCTGAGCAGCCTGCGCCCGGTCGTCGGGGCATCTGGGCGTCGGCGCCGACTCGAGCCCGAGCCCGCCCAGGCCCTCGCGGGCCTCGGCCAGGAGCAGGTGGTAGTGCTCGAGCTGACCCTCGACGATCTGGTGCACGCGCATGAACACCCGATCTTCGACGAATTCGGCGTAGCGCTCGACGGTCAGGGCTTCGAGCAGGCCCGCGGGATCGACGAGGGCGTCGTAGTCGAGGACCCGCGCGTGGGTCGGCCGGCCGCACAGGGCCAGGCCCAGGCCCAGGTCGAAGCCGATCGCCGCGCTCAGCTCGAGGTAGCGCAGGCGCAGGCGGCCAAGGTCTCGGTCGAAGGTCCCAAGCTGCCGGCCGCGGGCCGTCACGGCGAGGGCCCGCGACTGCGTCGAGCCCTCGCGCCCGGCCTGGCTCGGCACCAGCCACGGCAATCTGGGGTCGTGCAACCGGAGCGCCTCGGCCTCGATGAGGTCGAGCTGCCCTTCGATGGACCGAAGCACCGCGCGCAGCTGGGCCGCGTGGGCGTGGTAGCTGCCGCGCTCGCCCGCGACGCAGGCCTCGAGCCCGTCCGCGAGCACCGAGAGGCTCAGCTCCAGGCTGGTCAACAGCGGCCGCAGGCGTCTAGCCAGGGCCCACATGCACGGCTGCGACCAGCGCTGTTCGAGGGCGGGCACGAGCACGTAGACGTCGTAGGGGCTCATGACGATGGGACTAGCATTGGCGCCCTCGCGGGACAGCCCGCGCTCGCGTGAGGATTTTTTTGGGCGCGAGGGGGATCAGACATCCGCCTCGACGCACCCCAATTTCGAGCGCCCGCTTCGTCCAAGGGCTAGCGCTCGATCAGCGTCGGCGAGTCTGCGCCCGTCAAGCCATAGCCGATGCCCTCACCCGGCTCGAGCTCGCCCCAGCGGATGGCCCGGCCCCGGGCGAGCGCCACGACGACGTCGAGGGCGAGCTGGCCGACGATCGCCAGCCCCTCGCGATCGATGCGCGCGGTCTCGTCGCTGGGCTGGTGGTAGTCCTCGTGGGTGCCGGTGAAGAAGAACAAGCTGGGGATCTGACGGCGGAAGAAGGGCGCGTGGTCGCTGCGCGTGGTGGTGTGGCGGTCGAGGAGCAGCTGCTCCGCGCGCTCGTCGACCCCGAGCTCATCGAGCAGCGGCAGCCAGGTCTCGCTGCTGTCGAGCCCGCTGATGGTCAGCGCCCCGTCTCGAAGGCGCCCGACCATGTCGAGGTTGATCATCGCCACGACGCGCTCGAGGGGGAAGGGCGGGTCGGCGACGAGGGCCTTCGAGCCGAACAAGCCCAGCTCCTCGCCGCTGAAGTGGGCGAACACCACGGTGCGCTCGAAGCTCTCGCCGCTGGCCGCGAGGGAGCGGGCGATGTCCATGACGACCGCCGTGCCCGAGGCGTTGTCGTCGGCGCCGTTGCAGATCAGATCCGCCCCGGCGCCCCGCGGCCGGCAGTGGCCCTCGCCTTTGACGCCGATGTGATCGAGGTGCGCGCCGACGAGCACGATGTCCTCGCTGCGTCCGGGGATCATCGCCAGCACGTTGGGGCTCTCGGTGAAGTCCTCGTCGAGCTCGACCTCGAGCTCGACCTCGACGCCCAGGGGCCCCGAGCGCGGCTCGAGCTCGCGGTCGATCTTCGCCTGGATCTTGGACAGCTTGCGGCCGTCGATCCGCAGCAGGCGATCGGCGGCGCGCCAGCGCAGCTGGACCACGGGGAAGGGGGCGTGGACCCGGACCACGCCGAGGCCCGAGCCCTTGGCCGGGAGCTCGCGCAGGGCGTCGGCCTCGCGCGCGTCGGGGGTCATGAACGAGCGCGGGCCGTTGACGACGACGGCCCCGATGGCCCCGGCGTCGCGCAGGCGCTCGAGCTTTTCTTCGAGGCGGTTGTGCTCGGGCACGAACTGGGGCGTGGTGATGGCGCAGTCGAGGAGGTGGGCGTAGAGGATCTCGACGTCGATGCCGGCGCGCGGATCGGGTACGGACCAAAAGGCTGCGTCGAGGGCGTCGAGCTCGATGGAGGTCTCGGCGAGCTCGACGATGCGCTCTCGGGTCTGGCGGTGCAGGGCCTCGAGGGCCTTGACGTCGCCCGCTTCGAGCAGCGGCCCGGCGTCGAACTCGAAGTCCTGGACGGCGTCGCGGATCTCGACGTAGAGCCCGCGCAGGTCCGAGCGCCGCGGGGCGTGCATGAGCACCAGGGCGATCTTGCCGTCGAGGTCGACGCCGTCGAGGTCGTCGTAGACCCCGTCGGGGGCGCGCTCGAGGTCGACGCGCTCGTGGCCGCGGAGCCGACGGAAGTAGCTGAGCTGACGCTCGCGGTCCCAGCGCGTCGCGTAGCCGGCGAACACCAGCTCGCCGCGGACCTTGCCCGGTCGACCGAAGGCGATGGGGGTGAACTCGTCGGCCTTGGCCTCGCGGGCTCGAGCGCCGCTGTGGATCACGAGGCGCTGGGTCTCGCCAGCGGTCACGGCCGTGCGCATTTGGAAGGGGTGGATCATCTGCGCGCCGACGGGGCTCAGGCCGAGGGCCTCGTAGCGCTGGCGGACCCACAGGGCCGAGTCCTGGATCTCGGGGCTGAAGGTGTAGCGACCCCGGCGTTCGTCGCTGGCCAGCCACGTGATGCCGTCGAGCATCGCGTCGGCGTCGATCTCGAGCAGGCCGGGGCCGGGGGGCTCGCGCTCCTCGGTGCTCGGCGCTGGCGGGCGCGACTCCTTCGCGTCCGCGGCTCCGCGATCACAGCCGAGGCTGAGGGCGAGGGCGGCGACGAGGGCGAGGGAGGAGACGCGCGTCAGCACCTGCTGGGGATACCACGCGGCCGCGCGAGGTAGCATCGCGTCCATGCCCCCGTCGCCCGAGAGCTTCGCGGCCCCGGTGTCCGTCACCGTCGCCTACTTGCTGTACTGGTACTACCTGCTCTTGGGTCTTCAGCGCGGGACGAAGTACCGCCTGCAGCGGGAGTACGGCGCGCGCGGGGAGCCATTCGACCGCTACTTCGGCGGCGATCGGGAGATGCTCGCGGCCGATCGGGCGGTCATCAACACTCAAGAGCAGATGGTGCCCTTCCTCGTCGCGCTGTGGCTGTGCGCCGTGTTTGCCCACCCATGGCTGGCCGGCGGCCTGGGCCTGGGCTACCTGGCGCTGCGCGTGAACTACCCGCGCTTGCTCGGGCCGAAGATCGGCGGGCTCCAGCCCAAGCGGGTCTACGTGGTGACGGTGCCCTGCTACCTGATCATCGTGACCATGCTGGTCAGCGCGCTGATCGGCGTGTGGACCTAGCGGACACGCGGTACTCGCTCGAGATCAGCCGTGGACGCTGGCGAGGGCGTCGAGGTCGGCCCCGCCCTTGCCGGCCTGGCCCGGGTCGCAGTACTGCGCGTCCCAGGTCGCCTCGCTGCGGTCGCTCAGGCGCACGAAGAAGGCCTGCTCGAGGCCGACGTCGGCCAGATCGAAGGCGTCGCCGCCGGCGAGCTCGGGGTCCGTGGGATCGATGTCGCTCCCGGGGGTGGCGGCCACCGGCGTCGCGCCAGCGCAGTCGCTGTCGGCGGGGGCGAGGGGGTCGCAGGCGTAGGCGAACCACTCGCAGCCGTCGGCGCTGACCTCCACGACCATGGGCTCGGGGAAGCTGGCGTCGAAGGGGTTCTCGAACACGATGAAGTCCGGCCCCGGCCCGTCGACGATGCCCGCGCCCTGGAAGCCCAGCACGATCACGCCGCCGCAGCCCAGGGACAGGGTGTCGAGGGTGCCGCCGGGGGGGCCGAGGACGATGTCGGGGAGCTGGTCGTGGTTCCAGCCGCCGGCCTCGACGGTGGCGGCGGCGGGCTCGAACACGGGGACGCAGTCGGCGAAGGGGTCGGCGCCCGCGTCGGGGTCGGCGTCGCAGGGCAGGCAGGCCGCCTCGGGATCGGGGCCGGTCTCGGCCGTGTCGTTGGTGCCGCCTTCGTCGATGTCCTCTGCGTCGGGGTCATCGACGCAGGCGAGGGCGAAGGCGGCAATCAGGGCGATGGAAAAGTGGGCGGATCGGTGCGCGAAGATCGTGGGTCGTGCCATGGTCGGGCCCTCCCTCGGGGCCGGGGTGACGGACAACACCGACGGCAGGTCTTCGGACTCGCGGGCGACGGGGTCGAGACCCCGGTGACCTACTCGCTGCGGCTTCCCGGGCGTGGCCTAGTGCCTTCGATGCAGCTTTCGTTCCCGCTCACCGCTGCGGGGCAGCTCCGGATTTCCACCGGATTCCCTCGGGCCCGCACGCGCGGGACCATCGGCCCTCCGCTCATAGCGGGCTCGGCCGCGCCGGTCAATCGCCGCTCGCCCACTTCGGCGCCTCCCAGTCAGTTCCCGTCGCTGACGCCCCACTGGTAGCCCAGCTCGACGATCACGGCGATGGCCTGGTCGAGGCTGGTGAGGCCCGCCAGCTCGGCGGCGACGGCCTCGCCCGCGCGATAGAGCGCGAGCCCCTCGCTGTCGAAGGCGTGAAACACCAGGCGCGAGACGCCGGCGATGCGCGCGGCGAGGATCTGCAAGAGCGCCATGAGCTCGCGGTTGCCCCCGTAGGCGCCGCAGCCCCAAAAGCCCGTGTGGATCACGAGCGCGCCGGCAGACTCGAGCGCGGCCGCGCGATAGCCCGCGACCGCGGTGCGCAAGATGAAGCGGATCTGCTTGGCCGTGTACGCGCCGCGGTAGGCCGTCGGCGCCTCGATCGCCAGGATGTTGGAGACCGTCGGCGGGTCGAGCACGGTCACCGCCCCGCGGACCTCGTCGGGGGTCGCCCGCTGGAAGCGGTGGCCGTAGAGGCCGTAGACGCGCCCGGCGTCGAGGTCCGGGGCCGTGTCGAGCACGCAGCGTCGCTCGACGCCAGCGACCAGGATGGGCGTGGGCTCGTCCTCGGCCGTGAGCGGGACCTGATCGGGGAGCGCGGCCATGGCCTCGGCGACGCTGCCGAGGGCGGGGTGCTCGGCGACCTGCAGCTCGTCCTGGGCGAGCAGGCCGCTGCCGTAGGCGATGAACAGCCGGCGATCGGCGAAGTTGAGGTACCAGTGGGTCTCGCCGTCAGGCGCGGGCGCGTAGCCAAACAGGTCGGCGTGGGCCTCGAGGGCGGGGGAAGACTCGGGCAGGGTCTCGGGTAGCGCGCCCGCGCGCCAACGCGTGACCCGGATCTGGCCGCGATGCTCGGCGTCGGCGGGGCAGCTGAGCGCGGCGATGACCTTCTTGTTGGCGTCGCGCCAGACCGGTGGGTGCGAGCGGACGAGCTCGGCGGCGGGCAGCTCGAGGGTCGAGAGTCGTTCGGGCTTGGTGCTCATGGCGTACTCAGAACACTTAGCTTAGTGTCCTCGATACGTCAAGCTGAGGGCGTGGGGACGGGGAGGTGTCAGTCGATCTCCGTCATGCGCGCGAAGGGCACCGGAGCGTTTCCACCGATCGGGGGCGGCGTCCACTCGACGAGGCCGGCCTTGGTCTCGTGCAGGAACAGGAGCTCCTCGAGGGGCACGTCGAAGTGAAAGCGCACCCGGGTGGGGAAGCCCTGGACGTCGGCGAGGACCTCGACGCGCAGGCCCGGCCGCTCGCGGACGTCGCCCGCGTACAGCAATTGGCTGCTGCGGCGAAAGTTGAGCTCCGCCGGGTTGCGCAGCCACCCGCCGTCGACGGCCGACAGCTCGAGGACCTTGGCGCCCCTGCGCTCGGCGACGAAGGAGGGGGCCCGGATCGCCAGCGGCCGCCAGCTCCGGGGCAGGGGCTGGTCGTGGTAGTCGAGCACGTAGCTGCCGTGCAGGGCGGTGGTGATCGAGGTCGCGTTGAGCACGACGACGTCGGCCCCGTCGAGGCGCTCGGGCTCGACGCGGCCCCGGCCGATGTCGCCCTGGGTGAAGGCCGCGAGGGATTGGCGTTGGAACTCGATCAGCTCGTCGAGCTGGTCCTGCCCCCAGCGCAGGTCGTGGGCGGTGTTGAGGCCCAGGGCGAGCAGCAAGGGCGGGGCGCCGAGGGCCAGGCCTGCGAGCGCGAGCCCGCGCGAGGGGCCAGTTTCACGATCTTGGGGGGGCACGAACAGGCCCCGGACCAGGCGGACGCAGCCGAGCGCGGCGCCGGCCATGAGCGCACACGCGCCGAGCTGGGTGAGCACCAGGAGCCGGACTTGCGCAGGCGCCGAGCACAGCGGGATCAGCCCCAAGAAGGCGCCGAGGACCAGCGCGCGCAGCCCTCGACGCTCGTGCTCGTGGAGGCCCAGGCGCGCGGGGATGGCCAGCGTCAGGCTCAGGCCCACGCCCAGCCAGGCGACGCGCTGGTGGTAGTCGATGAAGTCGAAGAAGTCCTCGCCGGGGTCGGCCCAGGGCGCGTGCGCGTCGAGCTGAAACAAGAACTTGGTGGTCTCGGCGGGGATCGACCACAGCCCCGCGGTGATCAGCCGCGGGAGGCGGTGGCTGGCCGTCGACAGCCACGCGCTCGGGGCCTCGAACACGTTGGCGTAGACCTCCCCGTAGGTCCCGTAGCCGAGCAGGCGGTGGAGCGCGAGGTAGGCCAGGGCCAGGGCGGTGGCCGGGGCCAGGGCGACGAGGCGCTCGCGGACGCTGCCCCGGGCGGCGACGAGCTCGTAGGCCAACACGTAGGCGGCGGCGACCAGGCCGTACTCGCCGGCGGCCATGGCCAGGGCCAGGCTCGCGGCCTCGACGAGGGCGAGCCGACGGGCGCGCTCGGGCGGGGGCTCGCCCTCGGAGCGGGAGCGGATCGGTCGGCGGTAGATGTGGGCGGCGAGGGCGAGGAAGCCGAAGGTCGCGCCGACGAGGGCGCAGCGGTTGGCGATCCACGCCAGCGGCGTGCACCAGCTCGGGTCGCAGGCCAGCAGCGCCACGGCGAGCACGGCCAGCCCCTCGCCAAACAGCCGCCGCCAGACCAGCGCGGCCCCGGCGATGGCGGCCAGCAGCCACAGCAGCGAGTGCAGGTGCCAGCGACGCGCCGAGCGGCCCGGGAACAGGGCGTGGTCGAGGGTCAGCAGCGCGCTCGACAGGGGCCGGAGCACGGCGAAGCGCACGCTCCCGCCGTCGGCGTCCGGGTCGTTGGGGAGCACGGACCACCACGGCGTCGTGCCGACCGCGGCGTGCTCGTCGAGGCCCTCGGCGTCGGCGGGCAAGAAGGCGTAGAGGTCGAAGGGCCGCCGGTCTCGGCCGTCCTCGCCCGTCGCGGGGTAGATGCCCGCGAGCATGGCGTGGTGCATGTAGTCGTCGCTGACGACCCCGGTGTCGATGGCGTCGCGGCGGGCGAACACGGCCACGAGGGCGAGCACGAGCACGATCAGCCAGTAGCGCCAGCGAGCCCAGGCGCCCGCCGGTGCGTGCTCGCTGGGCTCGCTCGCCTCGGCCATGGGCTCAAGCCTGCTCGGGCTCTGGCGGGGCCTCGCCGCTGAGCTTGACCCGGAGCCGGCGCTTGCGGCCGGTCTGCAGGCGCAGCCCGTCCTCGCCGCAGCGCTCGGCGGTGATCACCTCGTTGACGTCCGTGACCGACTCGCCGTCGATCTTCACGGCCCCCGACTTGATGCGCTCTCGGGCGTCGCGCTTGGACTTGAAGCCCTTGACGGCCTCGTGGACGACCAGGTCGAGGAGCTTGATCGACTCGCCGGGGACCTCGATCAGGGGCAGCGCGCTCCAGTCCTCGCCCTTGCCGAAGGCCTGGGCCGTGGCCGTGCGCGCGCGGGCGGCCTCGTCCTCGCCGTGCAGCAGGCGCGTGGCCTCGTAGGCGAGCATGGCCTTGGACTCGTTGAGGGCCTTGCCCTCGCGGCTGGCGAGCTCGCGGACCTGGTCCATGGGCAGCTCGGTGAACACCCGCAGCAGGGTCTCGACGTCGCGGTCGTGGCAGTTGATCCAGTACTGGTAGTAGTCGTAGGGCGAGTAGCGCTCGGGGTCGAGCCACACCGCGCCCTTGGCCGTCTTGCCCATCTTGCCGCCGTCGGCGGTGGTCAGCAGGGGGTAGGTCAGGCAGTAGGCGTGGGCTGGGGCCGCGTCGGCCTCGCCCGGATCCTGGCCCTGGGCCTTGTTGTGGTCCGCCGCGACCCGGCGGATGAGCTCCACGCCGGCGATCATGTTGCCCCACTGATCCGAGCCGCCGACTTGCATGCGGCAGTCGTGCTCGCGCATCAGGTGGAGGAAGTCGTAGGCCTGGAGCAGCTGGTAGTTGAACTCGAGGAAGCTCAGGGGCAGCTCGCCCTCGAGGCGGTCGCGGTAGGTCTTGGCCGCGATCATCCGGTTGACCGTGAAGTGCCGGCCGATGTCGCGCAGAAACTCGATGTAGCGCACGCCGAGGAGCCAGTCGGCGTTGTCGACCAAGAGCGCGTCGTTGTCGGCCCCGGTGTCGAAGTGCACGAAGCGGCTGAATTGCTTGCGCAGCGCGCTGACGTTGTGGCGGATGGTCTCCGTGGTCAGGATCTTGCGAGTCTCGCTGCGCCCCGAAGGATCGCCGACCATCGCCGTCGCGCCGCCCATGAGCACGATGGGCCGGTGCCCCGCCTTTTGCAGGTGGCGCATGGCCATGATCGTCAGCAAGCTGCCCGCGTGCAGCGAGTCGGCGGTCGGGTCGTAGCCGGTATAGAAGGTGACCATGCCGGCGGACAGGGCCGCGTCGATGGCCGCGAAGTCCGAGCCTTGCTCGATGAAGCCGCGCTCGGCCAGGACCTTCAGCGCCGAAGATTCGAAGGGGGGCAGGCTGTCGGGGTCGCCCATGGGCGACAAAGTAGGGCATCCGCCCGCCAGGGTCGAGTGCTTCGGCCCGCTGCGGCCTCAGCCCTCGAGGGTCGAGAGCTGAGTTTCGTGCTCGTCGAGGACGCGCTCGAGGGACTCGAGCCGGGCCTCGACCCGGGCCCGGTAGCGCGCCCGCAGGTCCTTCTCCCGGAACAGCTCGTCGGCGATCTGCATGGCGACCAGCAGGGCCATGCGCTGGACCGAGTAGGTGCGCCGTCCGCCCGAGAGCTCGCGCAGGTGGGCGTCGACGTAGTCCGCGAGCTCCTGCACGTACTCGGGGCCCTCGTCGCTGCGGATCGACAGGGTCTGGCCGGCGATCTCGACGCTGACCGACTGCTTCATGCGAAGGTCATACCACCTTCGCCTCCAGACTCACCAGTCTCCTCATCCCCGCCAAACCAACGGCCCGGAAGGGCCGGGCAGGGGTGGGAGGCTCGGGACGGGTCTGCCCGGGCCGAGGGCGGGACCGGCCACGGTCCCGCCATCAAACTAGAGAGCGGACGGAATGACGACTGTCATTCCGTCAGCTCGGCCATGCGGGAGGCTTCGTCATCGGCCCGCAGCGCGCCCAGGACGTCGTCAATGTCGCCGTCCATGAACCCGGAGATGTTGTGCCGGGTCAGCGCGACGCGGTGGTCGGTGATGCGGTCCTGCGGATAATTGTAGTCGATTTTTGAGCCTCGCGTCGATCGCTCCACGGACGCCGGCGTTGCTTGCTTTGGATCTGATCTGAGCAGCGCGAGCGCAGCGCTTCATGCGAGCTCGCGTTCTGAGCTGGACTTCTCTGGTCGCAGCGCACGCGATGCCCGTGGGCTTGTGGAGCAGGCGGACCGCGGAGTCGTGGTGTTGACGTGCTGCCCGCCCGAGCCGCTCGAGCGCATGGCCGAGAACTCGATGTCCGAGGGATCGATGTCGATGTCGATGTCCTCGGCTCGGGCATGATCGCGACCGTGGCGGTGGAGGTGTGGATGCGCCCCTGGGACTCGGTCGCGGGCACGCGCTGGACCCGGTGGACGCCGCGCTCGAACTTGAGCTGGGCCCACGCGCCCTTGCCCTGGACGCGGCCGGTGATCTCCTTGAAGCCGCCGGCGGAGTTCTCGGAGAACTCGACCTGGTCGATGGCCCAGCGGTGGCGCTCGGAGAAGCGGTTGTACATCCGCCACAGGTCGGCCACGAACAGCCCGGCCTCGTCGCCGCCCGTGCCCGCGCGGATCTCCAGGATGACGTTCTTGGCGTCGTTGGGATCCTTGGGCGTGAGCAGGCGGGTCAGCTCGGTCTCGGCGTCCTCGACCTGCCCGCCGAGCTCGCGGACGTCGGCCTGGGCCAGCTCGCGCATGTCGGGGTCGTCGAGGAGCTCGCGGGTCTCCCCCAGCTGGCGCTCGAGCTCGACGAGCTTGGCGAAGGCCATGGCCACCGGGGTCAGCTCGGCGTGCTCTCGGGACAGCTCGAGGAAGCGGCGCTTGTCGGCCATCACCTCTTGGTCACAGATCATCTCTCCGAGCTCTTCGTGACGCTCGGCGATGTTCTCGATCTTTGCGCGCAGGCGGGGGTTCATGGCTCTCGCTGCCGGTCTGAGGGTCGGGGCTGGGGTCGGCTCCGAGGGCTGGGCAGATTGGCAGGGAGTATCACCGCCAGGCCGCCGCGGCAAAGGGCGAGTCGAGGGGCGAAGATCGTCCATTGCCACCGGGGAGCCTGGCGGGTATGAAACGCTCGTCATGGGCGACGAGCGTCGTTGGGCCGCGCGCTATCAGTTCCTCGATGAGCTGTGGCGTGGGCAAGATCGGATCGTCTACGACCGCGAGCTCGAGGCCGTGCTCCACGCGGGCGGCCCCGAGGACGGTCCCCTCGCTGAACTGCTCGGTCGGCTCTTGCCCACGGGCGAGGGCGAAGGGGAGGACGAGCGGCCTGGAGCGGCGTGGATGATCCTCGGCAACGGCCGGCGCGCCGCGAGCTTCGCCCGGGTGCGCGGAGGGACAGCCTTCGCCGGCCTCGACGGCGCCGGTGAGGTCGCCGCGGACGAGCGCTGGCGCGTGGCCCTGGTTCACCTCGCCGGCGACGCGAGCCCCGAGCGCGACGCCATGCTCGAGGTCCTCGCCGAGCGCTGCGAGGGCGGCGAGCGCAGCCTGGCCCTGACCTTGCCCGTGGCCGACGGCGACGAGGACGGCGCCTACGAGACCCTCGCCGACCTGGTCGAGGAGCTCGCTGGCGACGGTCGCATCTACGGCCTGACGCGGCCGGGTTTGGCCGCCTTTTACGATTTTGGCGCGGTGCTCGAGGCCGAGGGCGACGAGGGCAGGGCCGACGCAGACGAGTCCGCGGCCGAGATCGAGGTCGACAACTCCCTCGGCGCGGAGAGTCCGCGCTTCGAGCTCTTCGTCGCGGTCGTCGGGCCCCGGGTGCCCAGCGAAGGGGTGACCTACGTCGAGCTCCCGGCCGCGCTCGGGGCCGAGCCGAGCGGAGCGCGGGCCGGCGGTCGAGTCCGCGACGCCGCTCGGGACGAGCTCGGCCCGCTCAAGGCTCAGCTCGCCGAGGTCCAGCGCCAGCACGACCTCCAGGCCATCGAGCGCCAGAAGCTGCTCGACGAGCTCGACGGGGCGCAAGACCGCATCGCCAGCCTCGAGGAGGCCCTCGAGGTCCTCGAGGCCGAAGACTTCGACGATGGGGAAGGCAAGCCAGACTCGGGCGCCGAAGGGGAGGGCGACGCGGAGCTCGACGCCCGCCGCCTCGACGTGGCCCTGAGCCGCGAGCAGACCCTGCGCTGGGAGCTCACGCGGGCTCGCGGAGAGCTCGAGAACGTGCAATCTCGCCCGGTCGAGGCCCTCGAGGCCGAGCTCGCCAGCGTCCGGGCTGAGCTGGCCGAGGCGCAGGGGCAGAGTCAGGCCGACGCGGCCGAGGGCGACGACCGCGACGCGCGCCTCGCGGAGCTCGAGGCCCAGGTCGAGGAACGCGGCCGGCGGATCCACGACCTCGAGGCCTCCCTGGCCCGGGCCCGCAGCGTGGCCGAGCGCGCCCTCGCTGAGGACGACGAGGGCGACGAGGACGAGGACGAGCTCGAGGACGAGGAGCTGACGCTGATCGTCGAGACCGACCTCATCAGCCCCGCCCGTCGCCGCCAGATCATGGCGACCCGCTCGCGGATCCAGAGCCTGCTCCGCAAGCTCGAGCGCGGCGGCCAGCTGTCCGCCCTGGAGCTCCACCGCGAGCTCGAGAAGCTCCTTTGAGCCGCAGTTGCTGGCCCGCGCTGCCATGGCGCATCGGTTCAGGTGGCTGAAGCGGGAGGCCGAACCTGGAGACCTGGCCCAAGTGGGGGGCGCTGGCGCGTGGATCACCCATCTTGCTGGACCTCCCCCCTGGGAGGGGACTATGCTGATCCACGCGCGAATCCTCGCGCGTCACCGACCTACCGCCTGACCAGCGGTTTCACAACCAGCGCCGAACCTGCCCACCGTCCCACTCCCCTGGACGGTGTCGGGGCCCATGGACCATTGAGGGCCCCCGGGGCGTAGCCGTACCGGCGCCCATTCGAGAACGAGAGACCTCCTTAGCCATGCGAGTCGATCCCAGCGCCCCCAACCCCGACTGGTCTGCCCTCGAGACCGCCTTCGAACACAACGCCCCCGAGACCCACAGCTACCTCGACCTGGAAACCGGCGAGGTCGTGACCATCGTCGACAGCCGCCCCGAGGACGACGAGAAGCGCGGTCAGATTCGGCAGAGCATGAACCGCTACGTCCACCTGGACCCGGCCTCGTCCCGGGAACAGTACCGGTGGATGGAGCGCTTCGTGGCCTCCGTCGAGGACGACTCCCTGCGCGAGCGCCTCGTGCTGGCGATAGACGGTAAGGGCGCCTTCCGTCGCTTCAAGGACGTGCTGCTGTCCTACCCCGTCGAGCGCGATCGCTGGTTCAGCTACCGCGCGAACTTGCTGCACATCTACATCAACGGCTGGCTGCGCATGAAGGACATCGTGCTCGGCGAAGATCCCCCGTGGGGCAAGCCCGACCAGCCGCCGGAGCCCGACGTGCCCCTCGAAAAGCCCGTCGGTCGGCGGGGCGAGGGGCCCACGGAGACCCTGCGCAGCAAGGCCAAGGAGATCGTCGAGCAGCTGCCGGCCCTCGAGCTGCCGGCGGCCATCGCCTACCTGAGCTTCCTCGTCGAGCGCATGCCCTCGGTTCAGGAGTGAACTCGCCCTGAGTGAGTCGGAACAGACAGGGCTCTCCCCGCGCCGTTCGCCGGGGGGCGCCCGCTCTCATTTTCAGCGCTTCGTCGGGGTGAGCCTCGGCGGCGGTCGGGGCAAGACCACGGCCGTGGCTCGGCTCGAGCTCGGGCCCGCCGAGCCCCCGCGCGATCCGGGCCTCGGCGACGCGGCCAACGTGTCGAGCGCGGCCGAGGGCGTGCGCCGATCGCAAGCGCGGGCGCGCAGCCCCGAAGGTCGGCTCGTGCTGGCCGAGGCGCGGGCGCGCTGGGGCCAGCGCGGCGGCGGTGAGCTCGACAAGGAGCAGCCTGCCGAGGCGCGGAAGGGGCACATCGAGGCGCCCTTCCGCGACAACGTGCTCATGCAGTGGTTCGAGCGCTGGCTCGACGACGACACCGTCGTGGCCTTCGACGCGCCCTTGACCCTGCCCGCTTGCGTCCGCTGCACCCTCGCGTGCCCAGGCGTCGCCAATTGCGAGGTCCCCGTGGTCCGCTGGATGTCGCGCAACGCCCAGCGCCTCCAGGTTCGCCGGGGTCGCACGGATCCGGGCAAGCCCTCGGTCACGCCCTACACCCAGCGCGCGACGGAGCTGCTGCTCGAGCGCGCGACCTTGCAGCCCCGGGAGGCCCTCGGCCAGGGCATGGGTCCCCTCGCCGCGCGGGCGGCCTACCTGCGCCGGAGCCTGTCGCCGCAGCTGCGCTTGCACGAGAACCTCATCGAGGTGCACCCGCGCGCGACGCTCATCCGCTTGTTCGGCGCGCGCCGAGAACAGCGGAGCCGGTTGGGGGCTGTGGACCAGACCTTTGCGATCCGCCGCGAGATGCTCGCGGAGCTCGTCGCCGAGTTGGCCTTCGACCGCGTGTGGCCGGATCTCGTGGTTCGCAACATTCACGTCTTCCACGCCGTGATTGCCGCCTTTAGCGCCTACTTTTGGGCGCGGGAGGGCTGGCGAGGACCGGAAGATCTACTGCTCGGCAACGCGGATGGGCCGCTCGCCGAGGTCATCGACGAGTTCGGTGATCTGTGGCTCCAAGACGGTTGGATCTGGACGCCGCCCGTTCGCGTGAACCCCGAGTAGTCGCGCTCGCAACGGTCGCCTGCGGCGAGCCCAATGCTGGCACTAGGTTTCAGTTGTTCACACGCCGGGAGGCCGGGGTGGTATGGTGTGTGACGTTCCCTTGCCTCAATCGTGAGCCTAGTCATGAAGCGTCATTTTGAGTTGTTTTGTTCGGTCGTTTCGGTCCTCGTCCTGACCTCCGGGTGTGCTGGAGCGGGCGACGACCCCACGAGTTCCTCCTTCGGTTCCTTCGGCTCGGGCACCCCGACGACCGTCGACAGCGGCGACGACGACGAGGCTGAAGAGGACACGATGGAGGAGAGCGGGGACAGCAGCGGCGACACCACGACCGATGGTGGGACGGACACGACCACGACCGACGGCGGGACGACCACGACCGACGGCGGGACGGATACGACGACGACCGACGGCGGTACCGACACGACGACCGACGGCGGCACGACCACCGGCGGGGGAGCGGACTGCGGCAACGGGGTGCTCGATCCCGGCGAGAGCTGCGACGGCAACGACTTCGGCGGGGCGACCTGCCAGAGCCTGGGCTACGACCAGGGGGCGCTGACGTGTAACAACTGCGCCGTCGACATCTCGGGCTGCTCGAACACGCCCCAGCCCGGCGCGGGCCAGCTCTACTCGCACTGCCTCGACGCGGTCAACTGCCCCGGCCTCGACGGATGCGCGACGGTGACCATGGAGGGGCAGACCGACCCCTACGACGGCTTCTGCACCAACTTGTGCTCCTCGGACGCCGAGTGCTTCGCAAACGTCGGTGGCACCGCGACGCCGGTGTGCAACGACGCGATGACGCCCTACTGCGAGCTGGACTGCTCGGGCGGGAAGACCTGCCCCGGGGGCATGGAGTGCGTCAACATCGTGGGTGGCGCCCAGCTGTGCTACTGACCATGGCTTGGGGCGTAGCCCGGGCTTGGGGCTGACTGGACCACCAGTCACAACGCGCCACGCCAACCCGAGCGCCGAGAGTCTGGAGTGGCTTCTCGGCGCTCTCGCGTTGGGTTGTCGAGCCCCACCGCGTCGGTGGTATCCTGAACACCGCGTGACACGGATGGTGGTGATCCGGAGCGAGCTGGGCGTGGAGGCGATGCAGGGGGTGAGTCTGCGGTGAAGGTGTTCATCGTCGATCCAGACGCGGTTCGGCGGGCGGACTGCGCCGACGCGCTGTCGCGGCGAGGTCACGAGGTCGTCGCGCGCGGAGACCTGGGCCTGACCGAGGAGCTGCCGATCGCGTCGATCGTGATCGTCGCGGGCCCGCACCTCGTCGAGCTGTGCGCGCGCTACCGTCGCGAGCTGCGGGCGCGGTGGATCCTCGGCCTGGGCGAGCTCTCGCTGGCCGAGGAGGCCCTGGCTGGAGGCGCCGACGATTTCCTGTGCGTGCCCATGTCGCCCGAGCGCCTGGCCCTGCGCCTGACCGTGGCCGAGCGCAGCGGGGCGATCGCGGCCGACGTCGGCGGGGGCTCGGAGCGGGCCGACCCGCTGGGCTCGATCCTCCCGGAGATCAGCGCGCGTCAGCTGCGGGCGATCTTCGACCTCGTCCCCCTGCCCGCGCTGATCGCCGGCCGCGACGGCGAGATCCACCAGTGCAACCGGGAGCTCGAGCGCATGCTCCGGCAGCGGGCGGGGACCGTCGCCGGGCGCCGGCTCGCCGAGGTCTTCGACGCGCGCGAGGTCGCGGCCCTGACCGCCGACATCCAGACCGTCAGCCGCGTGCGCGAGCGCGAGCTGAGCCTGCGCGACCGCTACGGCAACGACTACCGCGTGGCCGCGGACGTGCGCTGGATACCCAGCGGCGACGGCTACATCATCGGCGTGTTCACGGACATCACCGAGCGGCGGCTGACCGAGGAGGCCCTGCGCCAGTCCGAGGCCAGCCTGCGCTCGGTGTTCGAGGCCTCGCCGGACGGCATCATCGTCCACAGCGAGGGGCGCTACGTCTACGTCAACCCGGCCGCGCGCGCCCAGCTCGGCATCGCCGACTCCGAGGCCCTGGTCGGGAGCTCGGTCTACGACCGCATCCACCCCAGCGACGTCGCGCGGGCCCGGGCGCGGGTCGCCAAGATGTTCGAGTCCGGGGCCCCCGAGCCCGTGCAGGACATCCGCTTCATGCGCTCGGACGGCGAGGTGTTCATCGGCGAGGTCGCCTCGATCCCGGCGACCTTCATGGGCGTGCCGGCGGTCATCTCGATCATCCGCGACGCCGGCGAGCAGCGCCAGATGCAGAGCCAGCTCTACCTCGCCGACCGGCTGGCGACCGTGGGCACCCTGGCCGTGGGCGTGGCCCACGAGATCAACAACCCGCTGTCGTGGGTCATCGGCAACCTCGGCCTGCTCGCCGACGAGCTCGACGAGCAGGTCCGCATGCGCGACGCCCCGGACCACGACCCCGTGGCCGTGGCCGCCTCGCGGGCGCGCATCCGCGAGCTGCTGTCGCGGACCCAGGAGGGCACCGAGCGGGTCCGGCGGATCGCCCGGGACCTCGGCCGCTTCGCCCGGCCCGACTCCGGCGACGGTCAGCGCGTCGACGTCCACGCCCTGCTCGACTCGACCATCGAGATCGCCGACCTGCAGGTCCGCCACCGCGCCCGGCTGCTCAAGCACTACCAGGCCGTGACCCCGGTGCTCGGCAGCGAGGCGCGGCTGGGCCAGGTGTTCCTCAACCTGCTGGTCAACGCGGCCCAGGCCATCGCCCCGGGCACGCCCCGCAACAACCGCGTCGACGTCTACACCCGCAACCTCGACGACGGCCGCGTCGAGGTCGAGATCACGGACACGGGCTGCGGCATCCCGCCGGACAAGCTCGAGCGCATCTTCGATCCCTTCTTCACGACCAAGCCCGTCGGCGAAGGCACGGGCATCGGCCTGGCCATCACCCACGAGATCATCACCGCCCACGGCGGCGAGCTGGTGGTCGAGAGCCAGGTCGACGTCGGCACGCGCTTTTTCGTGCGCCTGCCTGGGGCCGAGATCGTCGACGACGACGTGCCCCGCCGGGTGATCCGCGAGCCCTCCGGGGTCGTGCTCCGGTCGGCGCGGGTGCTCGTGGTCGACGACGAGCCGATGATCCGCGAGATGGTCAGCGAGGCCCTCGCCCGCCACGAGGTCGCGACCGTGGGCACGGCCACCGAGGCCCTGCAGCGCATCGTCAGCGAGGACTGGGACATCATCCTGTGCGACGTCATCTTGCCCGAGCTGACCGGCGCCGAGCTGTGGGAGCGGGTCCACGCCCAGCGCCCCGAGGCCTGCCGGCGCATCGTGTTCATGACCGGGGGAGACTTCCCGACGCAGCTGCTGGGGCGCGGCCTGTCCGACGCGCACAAGCTCGACAAGCCCTTTTCGATCAAGACCCTGCGCAGCCTGGTCGAGCGCTTCGTCGAGGACGGCCCGCCGCCCCTCGACGAGCTGGCCCGCGCCTCGAGCTGAACCCACCCGGAGGTCGGGCGCAGACCCGGCGCGATCAGGGCGCGCGCGCGAACAGATCCGCCGCGGCCTGGCCACCGACCGCGTCGCGGCCGTGCGGCCCGTCGAGCTCGAGCTGGGGGCCGTGGGCTACGATGCCGCGCGGATTGATGCTTCGGTGACTGCCAAAGTAGTGCCTTCGAATGTGCTCGAAGTTGCACGTCGTTGCGACCGCAGGCAGCTGGTAGAGCTCGCGGACGAAGCCCCACAGGTTCGGGTAGTCGACGACGCGACGGCGGTTGCACTTGAAGTGGGTGTGGTAGACGAGGTCAAAGCGAATCAGCGTGGTGAACAGGAACAGGTCCGCCTCGGTCAGCCGCTCGCCCGTCATCCAGCGCTGCTCGCCGAGCACGGCGTTCCAGTGGTCGAGGGCCGCGAACAGCTCGCGGATGGCCTCGTCGTGGGCGGCCTGGGAGCCCGCGAAGCCGGCCTTGTAGACGCCGTTGTTGATGGGCTCGTAGATGGCGTCGATGGCTGACTCGACGGCTGGGCGCAGCGCACCAGGGGCGAGATCGACGGGGGCGCGGGCGAGGCTCGTGCACTCGTGATCGAGCATGCGTACGATCTCGCGCGACTCGTTGTTCACGATGGTTCCGCTAGTCCTGTCCCACAACACCGGCACGGTCACCCGGCCCGTGAACGAGGGCTCTGCGGCCACGTAGACCTCGCTGAGGTGGCGCGCGCCGTGGATGGGATCGTCCGTGGCTCCAGCCACGCTGGGGTCGAAGCGCCAGCCTCGGTCGCCCATGAAGTGGTCGACTACGGACACGCTGATGGCCTGCTCGAGGCCGAGCAGGGCGCGTGCGATCAATACGCGGTGGGCCCAGGGGCAGGCCCACGACACATAGAGGTGGTAGCGGCCTTCGGCGGGCGCGAAGGGGGTGCTGCCGTCTCGCCGGATGAACTGCCGAAAGCGTGTTCTGGACCGCACGAAGCGGCCTTTGGCGTCGGGTTGGACGCTCCGAGTCGTCCACTGGCCATCGACGAGCATGCCCATGGCAGCGGACCTAGCCTAGAAACCCAAGGGTGCAAGTCGGTTTTTATCGGGACCCCCATCGCGAAGTCGGCTCGACGCTCGCAATCAGTAGTGGCACTCGGAGAAAGGTTCGAATACAGACACTCTGGAGGCGATTCGAATTGCGGATGGTGCAGCCGAGCTCCCGCGAAAGCTGCACGACTCGGAGCGCGCCGCGAACGCGAGGCCACGAAAACGAGCATGGGCGGCTTTGCACTCGTTCGAATCGATGAGGCCGCAGGCCTGGGCGTAGGCTCGGTCAGACCCAAGGAGCTCGGTGATGGCGACAAAAAACACCATCAAGTCTACACGAAGGTTGACCTTGGATTGTGGTATGCAAGAGCTCTGCTGTAGCGGGTCCCCCCGAATTGTATCGGGGCCAGCGATAGACAGCAGAGGAATCTCCCCATGACTCATCGTTCGATTCACAACCTTTTCCTTGGACTCGGTGTCGCCAGCTTGGCCCTCGCGGCTTGTGCCGATGACACGACTACCCCCGGCACCGAAAACGGTGACGAGATCGGCACCGACACCGTCGCCGACGACACCGATACGACGACGGACGACGAGGTCGGCACCACCGACGACACGACGGACGACGCGACGGACGACACGACGGACGACACGACGGACGACACGACGGACGACGCGACCACCGAGGACACGACGGACGACGCGACCACCGAGGACACGACGGACGACACGACCGACATGGGCGAGACGGCGGACACCGAGACCACGGATCCGCCCCCCGGAGACGCGATGCTCCGCGTGCTCCACCTCGGCGTCGACGCGCCGCCCGTGGACATCTACCTCGACGGCGGCGACATGCCCGTGGTCGCCGACCTGGCCTTCGAGTCCGGCACCGACTACCTGACCGTGCCCGAGGGCCCGCACAACGTGGCGATCGTCCCGGCCGGCATGCCCCCGGACATGGCGGTGCTCGCCGTCGACGTCGACCTGGCCGCCGACACCATGTACTCGGCCGTCGCCCACAACTACCTCGACATGCTCGGCGTCCTGGCCCTCGTCGACGACGACATGGGCATCGCCATGGGCGAGATCCGCTACCAGGTCAGCCACACCGCGCCCGACGTCGGCCAGGTCGACATCTGGCTCCTCGCCGACCCGCCCGTGCCGCTGATCCAGGACCTCGACTACGGCGGCACCCAGCAGATCGACGCCCCCGCCGGCGCCATCCCGATCGGCGTCGACGTCAACGACGACATGGTCCCCGACGTGACCTTCTCCGTGCCCGACCTCGGCCCGGACATCCTGGTCGACGTCTACGCGGTCAACGAGGCCGGCGGCGCGCCGGTGTTCCTGCTCGCGCACCTGCCCGACGGCTCGACCGCGCGCATCGACGCCGACGCCTGCGGCGACGGCAACATCACCTTCGGCGAGATCTGCGAGCCCGGCCAGCTCGGGGACGAGACCTGCGAGACGCAGGGCTTCCCCCTCGGCGGCACCCTGGGCTGCTCGGCGGACTGCACCGCCTACGACACCTCGATGTGCAACGCGCAGGAGTGCGGCAACGGGATGGTCGAGGGCACCGAGGTCTGCGACGGCGACTCCGTCGGCTGCGACACCGTCAACCCCGACGCCTACGCCGCGAGCACCAACGCGGACTGCAACGGCACCTGCGACGCCTACGACGAGTCGGCCTGCACCTCGGGCACCTGCTGCCAAAACGGCGGGGCGGGCAGCTGCGAGGTCCAGGCGGTCCTCGACTGCGTGTGCGCCCAGGATGCCTTTTGCTGCAACAACAGCTGGGACGGCCTGTGCGTTGGCGCGGTCGACGATTGCGGCGGCGTCTGCCCCTGAGCCAAGCACGACGTGCGAACGGGCGGGCGCCTTCGGGCCCCGCCCTTTTTCTTGGTTGCTCGGCGACTGGCCTGCTCGGCGACTGATCTGCTCGCCTACTCGGCGACTGACCTACTCGCCTGCTCGGCGACTGGCCTACTCGCCCTCGACCAGGGTGACCGTGGTGTTGACCGGGATGTCCGTCAGCACCTGCTCGGTCCCGCTGACCGGCCACAGCACGCGCAGCTCGTCGACGCTGTCGGCCCCGCCCACGCCGAAGTGGACCGTGGGCTCGGACAGGCCGAGGTAGGTCTGGTCGCTGCCGCCGACCTCGTGGATCCAGCTCTCGCCGCCGACGCTGATCCGCACCCGGGCGCCGATCGCCTGGGTGTTGGTCTGGGTCCCGCGCAGGTCGACCCGCAGCCAGCGGTTGGGGGTGATCGAGTCGTTGCGGAACAGCTTGGGCGGCGCGCCGACGTTGGCGACGAAGAGGTCGAGGTCGCCGTCGCGGTCGTAGTCGAACTCGAGCAGGGTCCGCCCGGCGCCCTCGTCGACGATGCCGACGGCCTCGGCCTCGTCGACGAAGATCTCCCCGGGCTCGTGGGTCCACGCGACCATGGGATCGTCGAGGTTCAGCGTCGCCCGCCAGCCGTTGGTCATGCTCAGGTCGAGGTCGCCGTCGTTGTCCTGATCGAAGAACACGGCGCCCCAGCCCCAGTAGCCCTCGCGCACGCCCGCGGCGTCGGTCTGGTCCGAGAACGTCCGGCCGCCCTCGTAGCGGAACAGGCGGTTGCCGTCGTTGTAGGGCCCGGTGATCGAGGTGACGAAGTAGTCGAGGTCGCCGTCGCGGTCGTAGTCGGCGATCGCCGCGCCCATGCCGTTGCGGTCGCTGCCGACCCCGGCGGCCTCGGTGCCGTCGAGGAAGGTCCCGTCGCCGTTGTTCCAAAACAGCCGGCTGCAGCCAAAGTCCGAGGTCAGCAGCAGGTCCGCCCAGCCGTCGTCGTCCATGTCGGCCCAGGTCGAGGTCAGCACGAAGGTGCCGACGGTCGGGGTCTCGGACAGCAGGTGGACCTGGTCGACGTTGACCCCCGCTTGCTCGGTCACGTCCTCGAAGAAGCCCGGGGCCCCCTCGCCGCCGCGGTTGTGCAGCAGCCGGGCCGAGGAGGGGTGGTCGCCGATGGCCGAGTTGCGCCAGTCGCTGACGTAGAGGTCGAGGTAGCCGTCGTTGTCGTAGTCGCCGGGGGCGACGGTGGTCCCGGTCAGCGGGTGGCCGCTCTCGAGGGTCGCCCCGCGGATGAAGGCCTGGTCGGTGAACTGGCCGCCCAGGTTGATGAACAGGTGGTGGCGCAGGCTCCCGACCACGCTGACGTAGAGGTCGAGGTCGCCGTCGTTCTCGACGTCGATCCACGCCGCGCCCGAGCCGTGGTCGACCCCCGCCAGGCCGACGCTCGCGGTCACGTCCTCGAAGCTCCCGTCGCCTTTGTTGCGGTACAGGATGCTGGGCTCGTAGAGGCGGGTGACGAAGAGATCGACCCAGCCGTCGGCGTCGAAGTCCCCGGCGACCGCCCCGGCCGCGGACCAGTCGATGCTGCAAAAGAAGTTCTCCTTGGGCGGGACGAGGGTGTCGATGAGGCAGTCGGGGGGCTCCGCGTAGCCCTCGCCGTGCGCGTGGTCGAGGCCGGCGAGGGCGGTCACGTCGGTGAACATCACCTCGGTCTCGACGCAGCAGGGCAGGTCCGTCGGCGGGCCCGTGCCCTCGTCGGCGTCCTCGGGCCCGTCGCCGTTGTCGTCGCCGTCGGTCGCCCCGGCGTTCTCGCTGCTCGCCCCGTCCTCGCCCGCGTCGACGCCGGTGCTCGTCCCGGCCTCTCCTGCATCGTCTGCGCCCGTCGGCAGGCTGGTCTCGGCCCCGCCGAGCTCGTCCTCCCAGCCCGTCACCTCCTCGCCGTTGCCGCTCACCGTGGGGGCGACCAGGCAGCCTGGGCCCGCCGCCGAGGCGGCCACGAGCACCGCGAGGGCCGGGGTCGAGGCGAGCTCGAGGGGACGCGAGGGCACGGGCGTAGTTTAGCAGCTGGGGGTGGTGAGGACAGCTCGACCGTCGACGCCGGGGCCTCCCTCGCGTTAGCGTGCCTGCACCATGACGAGCCCCGCTGCCGTCGATGTCGGCGACGCCCTCGACGACCTCATCAATCAGTTCTCCGATTCGATGAGCTTCTTCCGCGAGCTCATCCAAAACGCCCTCGATGCCGGGAGCGCGGAGGTCGAGATCGACTTCGAGTTCCAGCCCGCCGGGGAGGCCAGCGAGGCCGGCGACGCGAGCGCAGCCCAAGCTGGAGCCATGGTCATCACGGTCCAGGACTTCGGCGAGGGCATGGACCGGCAGATCATCGACAGCAAGCTGACCCGCCTGTTCTCGTCGGCCAAGGACGGGGACATGACCAAGATCGGCAAATTCGGCATCGGCTTCGTGTCGGTGTTCGCCATCGAGCCCGACGCGGTGTGCGTGGACACGGCCCGGGCGGGTGAGGCCTGGCGGGTGCTCTTCGACGTCGATCGCAACTTCAAGCGCCTGCGCCTCGACCAGGCCATGGAGGGCACGACGGTCCGGATCATCAAGAACACCACGCGCGGGGACTACGACGCCTTCGTGGGGCGGGCCGGGGAGGTCATCCGCTACTGGTGCCGCCACGCCCGCGGCGAGGTCCGGGTCCGGGGCGAGCTGATCTCCGAGCCCTTCGGCCTGGGCCTGCCGCTGGTCCACCGCTACGAGGACGACTTCTCCCACATCGAGATTGGCCACGACCCCATCGAGGGGTTGGACTGGGAGGCGCCGAACTGGGGGGCGATCGGCCAGGGCTCGCACGCCTACTTCAACGGCGGGCTGACCCTGGTCGAGGCGCGCCGGGGCCACGGCAGCGTCGTCGAGGACCTGCTCGGGCTGAGCTTCAAGGTGTCCTCGCGCTACCTCGAGCACACCCTGACCCGCGACGACGTGATCAAGGATCGCAACTTCGACAAGGTCGTGACCAAGTTGCGCGAGCTGGCCCGGGGGGCGCTGCGCGACCAGGTGTTCGAGCGCATCGACGCGGTGGTCCGCGAGGGCGACGCGGCGCTGTGGGGCGCCTTCGAAGACGTCGCCGAGGCCTCGGCGAAGCCCTCGCCCGCGCTGCGCGAGCTCGTCGAGCTCTACGCGGCCGCGCGCTGGCACATCCGCGACGCCAAGGGCATCGGCCGGGCGCACGCCAAGCTGGTTTGCGCCCGGGCGCCGAGCGGGGAGCTGCTGACCTGGGGGGTTCTGCGCAAGGCGGTCGCGCGCCTCGGCGAGCTGTGGGTCTCGGCCGGTCCGACGCCGCTGTCGCGGGCGGTCGAGGACGCCAAGCTGCCGGTGCTGGCGAGCTTCGGCGGGGCCGCGCAGCTGCGCCTCGCCGCCCACGAGGCCCAGGCGCGGGCGGAGGCCCTCGAGGTCGAGCACGGGGACGAGGACGCCCGCGACCCCGGCATGGAGGCGGTGCTCGGCGAGCTGTGGGAGCAGGCGCGGGAGGGCGCGCCCCTCGAGCGCAGCTGCATGACCGGCCTGCTCGGCGCGCTCGCGGACCTGGCCGAGGTCCAGGGCCCGCCGCGCTTGCTCGGGCGGCGCCGCTTCATGCCCCTGGCCCCGGACGCCGCCGAGGCGCGCAAGTGGGCGAGCTTGGCCAACGCGACCGCGCGCATCCTCGAGCTCGGGGGGCACAAGGTCGCCGGCTGCGAGTTCGGCCGCTTCGCCGACAGCGGGAGCTTGCTCGACGGCCGCGTGGCCATCAGCCAGCGCGAATTCGGGGAGCTGACCGCGGCCGAGGACGCGGGCACCCTCGGCTCGGGCCTGTTCTCGCGCCGGCGGGTGCTGGTCGTCGACGCGGACCACCCCGTGGTCCGGACCTTGCTGGGCGTGGCCGTGCGCGAGCCGGAGCTCGCCGCCTACCAGCTGATCAAGCTGTTCTTCCTCGAGCGCGGGGCCATCGAGGCCGCCGCCGACGCCGAGCTGGCCGCGACGGCCATGAAAGTGCGGGAGCTACGATGTCCAAAGCCGCAGAGCTGATCGCCGGTCTCCAGGATGACGCCGAGTTCGACTCGGCCGGGGGCTTCTCCCTGGACCGGGACAAGGCGCGCCAGAAGATGCGCCAGTTCCAGCTGGCCGATCCGCACCGCTACGTCCTGCTGCTGGTCGAGGCCGCGGTGCTGGCCGGGGCCACGCGCATCGACTTCACCATCGACAGCGACGACATGCGCATGCACTTCGACGCCTCCCTCGACTGGGCGGACCTCGACGAGCTGTACACGGCGCTGTTCGTCGACCGCAGCACCTACAAGATCCGCGCGCGCCGAGAGCTGGCCCTGGCCTGCAACGCGGTCATGGCCCTCAACCCGCGCTGGGCTCGCATCGAGAGCGTGGGCGGGGACGTGGGCGTGCACGACGGGGGCGCCCACGAGAAGGCCGTGGGCATCCTCGGGGTGCTGCGCCCCGAGCAAGACGACGCCATCTCGCTGATCGACGCGGTCCCGGACGCCCTGGGGACCGAGGGCGACGGCAGCTACCGGACCCGCGTGCACGTCAAGGAGCGCTTTCGGCCCGGGCTGTTCATGCGCTTCGTCCACGACCGGCGCGGGACCATCCCCGAGGAGCTGATGCTGCGCAAGTACTGTGCGCTGGCCTCGATGCCCATCACCCTCGACGGGGAGTCCATCAGCCACGGCTTGCCAGCGAGCGGCGTGCACGCGCGGATGAGCTGGGAGCGGGACGGGGTGAGCCTCGTCGGGGGCGTGCACGCCCACGAGCTCGATCGCGCCTGCGTCGTCGTGCTGTCCAACGGCGTCGAGGTGGTCACGCACCCGCTGTCCGAGGTCCCGCGCGGGCTGTGGTTTTGGGCCAACGCCCAGGACTTTCGCAAGGACGTCTCGCAGGCCGACGTGGTCCGCAATGACCCGCGCTACCAGGCGATGATGGTCGGCGTCGGCCACCTGCGCGACCACATCCTCGGGCGCCTGGCCGAGGACTGGATGGCCGGGACCTTCGCGCACGACCCGGCCGGGGGGCTCGAGGCCCACAACGCGGGCGGCGAGCTGGGGGCGGGGCAGGTGTTCTCGCGCTTGCACGAGTTCTTCGTCGAGCACGGCGACGAGAGCTGGCTGCGCCCGGACGCGGGGCCCCTGGGCAGGCTGTGCGACCTGCCGACTTGGCAGCTCGTCGACGATCGCTGGATGTCCACGCGAGAGCTGGCGGCGAGCCACGACCCCGAGCGCGGCTTGATGATCGTCAGCCAGCGCCCCGGGGGCGCCGTGGTCCCGCCGGGCTGGGGTCCGGTGGTGTTGGCCGAGCACGCCAAGGTGCGCGAGGCCTTCCAGCGCGTGTTCCCGGCGGGCGCCGACGTGACCGAGGACTTCGTGCGCGAGGTCGGCTGGGAGATCAACCGGCTCCTGTGGCGGAGGCGGCAGCACCCGCCGAGCCTGCCCCAGGGCGACTGGCGCCACGCGCTGAGCTTCGAGGCCGAGGGCTACGTCGGCCAGGTCGCCCTGCGCCCGGGGCTGGACTCGGACGTGCGCATCATCGTCGACGGCTGCCTCTACGCGGACGTCCAGGCCGAGGGCATCAACTTCGGCGTGGTCGGGCTGAGCGCGGTGATCGAGGGCCCCTTCGAGCTCGCCGAGGACTACGCCAGCGTCGAGCTCACGCGCCCGCTGGCGCGCGCGGCCGTGGTCATCCTGGCTCAGCTGCCGGCCCTGGTCAGCGCCTGGGCCGAGGGCGTCGATCCCTACCGCCGCGAGGTCGTCCGCAACGTGCTGGCCGTGGCCACGCGCCACGACTTCGGGGTCCGCTGGCTCGAGGCCTTTGGCTTCAGCCGCCGAGCGGCGCGGCGCTGGCTCGAGCGCCTCGAGGCGCCGGAGCTCATGCCGCGCCTGGGCCTGGCGGTGAGTCCTGGGCAGGATTCCGAGCCGACCGCGGTCGCGAGGATGCTGAGCTTTCCGAGCGTGGACCACCGCGAGCTCAGCCTGGTCGAGATCGCCGCGGCTCGCGGCAAGGGGGGGGCGGCGGGCGAGCGGGGCAAGCTGCTGTATGTCAGCACCGAGGTTCCGCTGGTGCCGAGCATCGACGAGCTGATCTTGCGCCTGGCCGACGCGGACCGGGACCTGCTCGCGGCCATCTTTGGCGAGGAGGCGCTCCACGATCACACCGAGGCCTACCTGCGCGATCTCGGCCGCCGCGCCTTCCTGCGCCGTCCGCAGCAAGACCCGCGCCTCGGCGTGTACACGTGGGCGGTCCCCGTCGAGCGCGGCGGCGTCACGGGCCTGGTCGGCTTCGAGATCAACCGCTTCGACAGCCACCCCCGCCGGGCCTCGCGGCGGGCCACCGTCGAGCTCCTGGTCGAGCGGCGCCGGGTCTGCGAGGTGACGACGCGGGCGTGGTTGCCCGGCCTGGTCGCCTCGCTGAGCTGGGAGCAGGCGCCGGTGACCAGCGACTACGACGCGCTGGCGGGGGACAGCGAGCCGCTGCGCGAGGCCGTCGAGGCCGGGCTGATCGCGCTCTTGGACGCGCGCTTGGCCCAGCCCCGCGAGGGCCGCTCGCGGATCCCCGAGCTGCCCGAGCGCAAGCTGCTGTGGGCGGCCTTTTGCATGCCCTTTTTGAGCCTCGACCACGCGAGGGCCTGGCGGACGATCCGCGGCCACCACTGGACCAACCCGCCCGCCGGCAGCGAGGGCGACGCGGCGGCGGCCCACGCCGCCGCGGTCGAGGACTACTTCCAGCTCATGGTCCTGCACCCAGGCGAGCCCCTGAGCGTGCTGACGACGGCCATCGAGCTGCTCGTCGACGACGGCAAGCTGCCCACCGCCGCGGCCGTGCTCGAGCTGGCCGAGCGCGTGCCCCGGCCGCCCAGCAAGGGGGCGGGCTTTGGCTTCCACCGCTGGCTGCTCGAGGCCTACGGCCGCTTCGAGGCCGTGACCTGGTTCGAGACCACCGGAGCCCGCGAGGTCTCCCTGGCCGAGGTCGAGGCCGAGTTCGCGGCCAAGGGCGAGCTCGGCTTCATCACCGATCCGGTGCTGGAGTACGCGGGCGAGCGGCTGATCCTGCGCCTGGGCGAGGGCGAGCTGAGCCAGCTGATGCGCCTGTTCCCGCGCGACGAGCTCGTCGACTGCGAGGGCTGGATCCACGAGCGGCGGCAGCAGGCGCGCTTCGAGGCTCGGGCCCGGCTCGAGCGCATCGAGGTCCCGGCGCACCAGCGCCTGGTCCACGTCGAGGTCGAGGCCGACGGCTTCCGCGGTCAGATCGCGATCCCGCCGTGGGCCCCCGGGGACGGCGGGAAGCTGCGCCTGACCCTGTGCCACGACCGCCGGATGATCGAGGAGCTCGAGCTCGCGGCGATCCTGCCCGTGGTCGCGGTCATCGACGACGACGCGGCGGAGCTGAAGTCGGACTACTCGGGGGTGAAGCCCAAGGGCGAGCGCCTGAAGGAGACCAAGGTGATGCTGCGCGAGCACATCCGCGGCCCCTTGCTCGAGGCCCTGGCGCGGGCCTACGCGGACGAGGAGGCGGGCTTCGACGAGCGCCAGCGCGGCCTCGCGTGGTCGTGGGTCATGGCCTACTGGCGCCGCCAGTGCCCGCGCGCGGGCATGTTCCCCCGGCGCCTCGACGAGGTCGGCCGGGCCTTCGCCAAGCTGCGCGGCTTCGTCGACGTGGACGGCACCCGCCGCAGCCTCGACGAGCTCATCGCGCGCCGCGAAGAACACCGCAAGCTGTGGGTGGTCTCGCACCACCCTGGCCACGACGTGCCGCCGCCCTTCCCGATCTTGCTGGTCCGCGCCCACGAGGCCCCGCAGCTCGAGGAGCTGTTCGGCGAGCTGCACGATTTTTCGCAGCGCTGGCGGGCGCGGGTCTACGGGGAGCGGCGCCGCGACGGGGCCACGCCCATGCCCCCGCTGGCGGCGCCCAGGGACACGCTCGTGACCGTGGCCTGCGGGCGCCACGGGATGCGCGGGCAGATGTGGCTGCCCGATCGGCTGCCCTTCGACTCCGGGGTGATCCTCGGTGACGAGGGCGAGGGCCACGACAACGTCGGCGTCCGGGTGATCACCGTCCGCGATCCCCAGGCGCTGTTCCCCGTCCAGGGGGCGGTCGCGGGTCTGACCGCCGACGATCGCTTCGAGGCGCCGGCGTTCAGCTCCGTGCAAAAGCGCTACTTCGAGAGCCGGGCCGTCTACGCCTACTCGCGCCTGCTCCGAGAGCACCAGTCCGACCTGCGCCGGGCCGAGCGGGCCGACTTTGGCGAGGCCGAGGTCGTCCGCAAGCGCGCGGTCCGGATCGAGATGCTGCGCGCCCTCGCCATTCGCCTGGCCCGGGCGCAGCTCTCGGGCGCGAGCTTCGACGCCATCACCGGCAACCTGATCGAGCGCCTGAACCAGACGGCGCTGCTGCGCATGAGCTGCGGTCGGCTGATCTCCCTCGAGCTCGCGGCCCAGGTCCGACCCATCGAGTTCTCGCACCTGGGCATCTGGGACGCGAGCTCGCCGGGCCTGGACGCCGCGGAGCGGGCCCGGCTGCTGCTCAGCGAGGAGGAGCGGGCCAAGCTCGAGGCCCAGGAGGCCGCGGAGGCCGAGGCCGCGCGCGAGCTCGAGGAGGAGCGAGAGGCGCGGGAGCAGGCGGAGCGAGAGGTCCGGGAGGCGGCGGAGCGGGAGGCGGAGGCGGAGGCCGAAGCGGCGGCGGAGCGCGAAGCCGCGGCGGCGGCGGAGCGAGAGGCCCGGGAGGCGGCGGAGCGGGAGGCTCGCGAGGCCGCGGCGCGGGAGGCCGCCAAGCCGCCGCCGCCCGACCCCGTCGACGTCCTCGTCGAGCGCATCCGCGACGAGCTGCGCCTGGTCCGGGGCGTCCGCCAGAGCTTGCTGAACGAGGGCTTGCTCGACAGCATCGGGGCCAAGGCCGGGAGCGGCCGGCAGCTCGTCGACATCGACGCGGGCGTGCACTTCGACGCCGCCCACCCGCAGTTTCGCCGGGCCCTCGAGGACCCCGATCCCATCTGGGTCAGCTTCCTGGCCTCGTCGGCCTATACGGCGCTCAACACCTGGCTCGAGCCGGTGACCGACGAGGACGAGGTCGCCTTCCACGGCGTGCACGCCCAGCTCGTGCTCTCGGCGATGCTGGGCTGAGCGCTGCTTTGCCCCCACAGCCGCCTCGAACCGGGGGCGCTTCGTCGCTGTCCGCTCCTCCGCTCTGGTCGTGGGGCAATGGGGCTCGTACCTTTGAGGGGGCATGTGGTCGCCCCCGCAAGCGGGGGCGTGGATTCGTTCACAGGGAGTCGTGGGCGTGGGGCAGGGGGGGCGCGGCGTTGTCCACGACGGCCAAAATGGACAGCGGGTCGGCCAAAACGAGCTTGGTCGGGCCTCTGAGTCGAGGACGTGGGGGAGGGAGCTTCAGGCGCGCTCAGGTCCAGTCGAGGGCTTCGTCGGGGAAGGAGCCGCCGGGCCTGGGTGCTGGCCCGGCACCGTCCGTGGACTGGGCGTCGGGCCGGCGCCGCTTTTTCTCGGCGTGGACCTTCGCTTGGGCGGCCTGGATGATCGGCAGCAGGCGCTGGTTGGCGGCGTTGAGCTCGAGGATGAAGCTCTTGGCCATGCCCTTGCCGGCGTGGATGGTCGCGTAGAGCTCGTCGAACAGGGGCACGAACTCGGCCGGGACGCCGCCGAGGGACGCGGGGTCTTCCGGTGTCTTTGTTTCAGTCTCGGCTTCGGCTTTGGCTGCGTCCTCGTCGGCCCGGGTCTGGGTGCGCAGCTTGGGCTCGACCACGGCGACGGCGGCCTCGGCCTGCTGGGGCCCGACCTCGGCGTCGCCGATCCAGCGCAGCGTCGAGTGGATGACCTTGGCCGGATCGGCGAGCAGTCCGTCGTAGCTCTGGACGTGGATGGGGTAGCGGCGGATGGCGATATCGCGCACGAGGGCGAAGTTCTCCGACCACCACTCGAGACCCGAGGGGATGCGCGCGGGGCGGGGCGCTTCGGGCTTTTGTTCGAGGCGCGCCTCATCCTCCATGGCGTAGAGGCGCTCGAGGGAGTGGACGTACTCGCGCCACGCTCGGACCGTGGCGACGACCCGGCCGATGTAGGCCCGATCGCTGCGCACGAGGCCGGGGATGAACACCTTGACCACGTGGCGCTCGACCTGCTCGGGGAAAAAGTAGGCGCCGGTCCGTGGGTGGGGGTTGGTGCGCCAATAGATGCCCTGACGCAGCAGGGACTCGTAAAAACCGGCCGGGTTCGCGCCGCGCAGGGTCTCGCCCCAGTTCGACGGGAAGGCCTCGCCGAAGGGGGGGAAGCCGGCGGCGATGAGGATCTGCATCCACATCGAGGTGCCCGAGCGCTTCGTGCCGGTGACGATGAGCATCGGCGGCAGTATGACAGAGCCCGGGGCTGGGCGAGGGGTTCGCGCCCGCTGCGCTTTCGTGCCGCGTTGCTGGTTGGCATACCCGGGTCATCCTGACTTGGTGCTCACGACTGGTCTGGATGGGACGGAGGCTCGACCCGCGAGCGAGCACCTGCCTGCGGCAGGCCCCGAGGACTCCGGGAGCCCGGGAAGCCACGGCCCGCGCTTGGGTCGCTACATCGTCCTCGACACGCTGGGCAGCGGCGCCATGGGGGTCGTGCTCGCGGCCTACGACCCCGAGCTCGATCGCAAGGTCGCGATCAAGCTGCTCAGGGGCGGCTCGAGGAGCGCCCTGCGCGGGCGCGAGCGGCTGCGCCGTGAGGCCCTCGCCCTCGCCAAGCTCAGCCACCCCAACGTCGTCGCCATCTACGACGTGGGCGTCCACGAGGGACAGGTCTACGTGGCCATGGAGTTCGTCGCGGGCCAGACCCTGCGCGCGTGGACCGAGGCCAACCTGTCCGGGGGCAACCGCCGCAACGAGCGGGTCTGGGACAAGGCGCTGCCGATCTTCGAAGCGGCGGCGCGGGGCCTCGCGGCCGCCCACCGAGCCGGGCTGATCCACCGCGACTTCAAGCCCGACAACGTGATGATCGGCGACGACGGCCGCGTGCGCGTGATGGACTTCGGCCTGGCCCGGGTGTTCGAGGACGACTTCGACGCGTCCGCGTCCGACGAGCTGCCGCGCTCGAGCGGATCGTTCAGCGGCGTCCGGCTGACCCGGACGGGGGCCTACCTGGGCACGCCCGCGTACATGAGCCCCGAGCAGTTCGGCGCGGGCGAGGTCACGGCGCGCAGCGATCAGTTCTCCTTTTGCGTCGCGCTGTTCGAGGCCATCCGCGGCGAGCGGCCTTTCTCTGGGGACACCGTCGAGACCCTCGCGCGTGCGGTGCGCGAGGGTCGGGTGGAGCAACCCCTGAGCCGCCTCGACGCGCCCGCGTGGCTGCGCGCGGTCTTGGTCCGCGGCATGCATCGAGACCCAGGCCAGCGCTTTGCGAGCATGGACGAGCTGCTCGCGGCCATCGAGCGGGGGCGTCGGCGCTGGGCTCGGGTCCTCGGGGTCGTGACCGTGGCCGCCGTGGGCTTGGGGGTCGCGGCCGGGCTGGGCTACCGCAGCTGGGACCACGAGCAGCGCGAGGCGGCCTGCGTGGCGGCGGGGGAGGAGATCGAGGCGGTGTGGAACGCGAGCGCGCGAGCGCGGCTGCGCGGCGGGCTCGAGGGCAGCGGCGCCGCCCATGGTGCGAGCGCGGCCGATCGCCTGATGCCCTGGCTCGACGCGCGGGCCGAGGCGTGGCGTGGCCGCCGGGTGGAGGCGTGCGAGCATGAACTCGTCGCCGCGGACTGGGACGCGGCCACGGTCGCCAAGTCGCGGTGGTGCCTGGATCAGAACCGGGCCCAGCTCTCGAGCCTGGTCGAGGCCCTCAGCGGGGCGGACGAGAAGACGCTGATCACCATGCTGCCCGCCGCGGCCAAGCCGGGGACCGTCGACGATTGCGTCGACGAGGCCGCGCTGCTGCTGCAGGTCGACGCGCCAGGGCGAGCGCAGCAGGAGGCGATCCTCGAGGTCTACGGCCAGGTGTGGCGCATCGAGCACATGCGGACCCTCGGCGACCTCGACGGCGCGCGGGCGCAGATCGACGAGCTGAACGCGCGGGCGGAGGCCCTCGCCTGGCCGCCGCTGACGACCAAGGTTCAGCTGGCCGAGGCGTCCATCCTCGGGCTCGAGGCCAAGTACGAGGAGGCCGTGGCGCTGACGCAGTCCGCGTACCTCGAGGCCGCCGAAGGCGGGCGCTGGACGAGCGCGTTCGCTGCGGCGGCCCAGCTGGGCGATTTGACGGGGGTGTTTCAGGGCAAGCTGGCCGAGGGTCGGCTGTGGCTCGAACACGCCGAGGTCGCGCGGGTCCACGCGGGCGACCCCCAGGGCCAACGGGAGTCCAGGCTGCTCGTGAGCCTCGCGGGCATTCAGTTTCAGCAGGGCGAGCTCGACGAGGCCAAGCGCTCCCTCGAGCGGGCCCTGGCGCTGCGCGAGCGCTCCCTGGGGGCCGACCACCCCGACATCAGCTGGGCCCTCAACAACCTGGGGGGCATCTACGCGGCCCAGGGCGAGCCCGAGCGCGGCCTCGAGCTGCTGCTCCGGGCCCTCGAGATCACCCGGAAAAACTATGGCGACGCCCACCCTCGCGTGGCGACCAAGCTGCGCAACATCGGGGGGGTGCAGCTCGACGTCGAGGACTACGCCGGCGCGCGGGCGAGCCTCGAGGAGGCGATCGCCCGCGATACGGCGTCTTTTGGCGCGCGCCACCCCACCGTAGCGAAGGCGCGGGCCAGCTTGGCGCGGGCGCTCACCGGCCTCGGGCAGCTCGACGCGGCCGAGCGCGAGCTCGAGGTCGCCATCGACATCCAGCGCGAAGCCCTCGGCCCCGATCACCTCGAACTGGCGGCGAGCCTCGCGGCCGAGTGTGCGCTCTACGAAGGGCGTGGGGAGCTCGAGCAGGCGCGGGCGAGCTGCGCCGAGGCCCTCGCCGTGCGAGAGGCCGCCCTCGGGCCCGAGCACCGCAAGGTCGCGGAGTCACGGGCGCAGCTCGACGCGCTCGAGGACGTGGGGCAGGGAGGGCCTGGCGTCGTCCACGACGGCTAGAGCAGCCCCTGATCAGAGCCGCCGCGGCGTCGGATCGGGCTCACGGATCCTGCGACTGCGTCCAATCCGAGCTCGGCGCCGCGTTTCGATATGACGATATCAATGATGATACTTTGAGGCTGGGGAGGTGTCTGGCCGAGGTTGACGGCGTTCGCCGTGTGTGATAGGGGGTGACAGCACACTCGAACGCATTGAGTGCCTGTGAGCTGGCGTCGCACCTCGTATTTCGAGCTCAGCCGGTTCCGCGCTCTGCGTTCATCCACCGCGATACAGGCGCAGCTCGGCGACTGAGCGGTGTCGCCGAGGCCGCGCTGGAGCTCACGCTCTCGAAGCCAGGCCCGCCCGAGCCGAGCGCCCAAGCCCACGCCATGCTGAACTCCAAGCTCTCCGACGACCTGTCCCCTGCGCTGCTGCTGCCGCCCACACCTCCTCCGCTCGCGCTCGGCGGGGACGAGCCGCGGCTCGACGCGTTGATGGCCCAAGGCCAGTCCGTGACCCTGGAGCTCGGGGCTGGGGCCCGCGCCCAGCTCCGCGATGAGCCCTACTCGGACCGCGTGCGCTGTGACCATCCGCGGCTGGCCGACGAGGCGCAGGCGCGTGAGCTGGGCCTGCGCCTGCTCGAGCAGGCCCAGGCCCGAGGTCGCGGGCGCGTGGTGGTCTTGGCCCCGGTCGCCCTCGAGGCCGGCTTCGCGGCGGAGGGCTTTCGGCGCGAGGGCCTGATGCCCAGCTTCTACCGCGGCGAGCAGGACTGCGCCGTGCTCGGGGCCTACCCGGACCAGGCGCGGGCTCGGCTCGCGGACCCGTGGTCGGTGGCCGAGGTCTTGTCCCTGATCGAGCACAAGGGCGGGAGCGGTCGCCAGCACGCCCCGGTCGAGACCCGGCGGGCGGAGGTCGAGGACGCCCCGGGCATCGCCGCGCTGCTGGACGGGACCTTCACGCAGTACCCGACGCCCAGCGGCGACGCGGCCTACATCGCGGAGGCCATCGAAGGCGGGACGCCCTTTCGCCTGATCGAGGCGGACGGCGATCCGGTCGCGTGCGCGAGCGCGGACCTGATCCCGTCCGCGCAGACGGCCGAGCTGACCGACTGCGCGACCTTGCCCAGCCACCGCGGCCGCGGCTACATGCAGTTCATCCTCGAGGATCTCATGGATGACCTGCGCGGCCTCGACTACCCCACGGCGTTCACGCTGGCGAGGGCGAGCGTCCCCGGCATCAACCTGGCGTTCTCGCGCCTGGGCTTCGACTACCAGGGCACCATGCCGCAGTCGTGCCGGATCGGCGGCGGCATCGAAGACATGAACATCTGGTCGACTGAGGTCTGACCCCGCTCAGCCGCCCGAGAGCCCGCGCCCGGCTCGGAGCCCGCGCAGCAGGGCGACGGCGTTGCGCCCGAGGTGCGGCGTGTAGTAGCCGCCCTCTTGGATGGCGACGACGGGGACGCCGATGGCCCCGACGAGCTCGCCGACGCGGTGGAAGTCCTCGGTGCTCAGGGCGAAGTCGCCGATCGGATCCTTGGCGTAGGCGTCGAGGCCCGCGGCGAGCACGACGAAGTCGGGGGCGAAGTGGCGGATGGTGGTCAGCGCGTGGGCCTCGAGGGCGGCGAGGTAGGCCTGCCCGTCGCAGCCGGCCTCGAGCACGAGGTTGAGGTTGTAGCCGCTGCCCTCGCCCTCGCCGGTCTCGCGCGGGTAGCCGGTGTAGAAGGGGAAGTAGGCGCGGGGGTCCCCGTGCAGCGAGACGGTGAGCACCTCGGCGGTGGTCTGGAACAGGCTCTGGGTCCCGTTGCCGTGGTGGAAGTCGATGTCGAGGACGACTACGCGCGCGCCGCCTTGGCGCAGCTCTCGGGCCGCGATGGCGCTGTTGTTGAAGTAGCAGTAGCCCCCGAACATGTCCTCTTCGGCGTGGTGACCCGGGGGGCGGGACAGGGCGTAGGCCAGCGGCGCGCCCGCGCGAACGGCTCGGGCCGCGTCCAGGGCACAGCCCGCGCTCCAGCCGGCGGCGGTCAGGGTCGAGGCGTTGAGCGGCGTGCCGGAGTCGAAGCACCACGCGCCCGCGTGGTGGAGGTTGCTCGGGTCGCCCTGGCCGCGGGCGAGCTTGGGGAACACCGTCGGGTGCCAGTCGCGGTCCTCGTCGAGCTGCTCGGCGGCGCTGTAGAGGG
>NZ_ABCS01000024.1 GCF_000170895.1 Plesiocystis pacifica SIR-1
GAGGCGCCGCCGTGGTCGACGCGCCAGGCCACGCAGCCGTTGGGGTGGTCGACGAAGGCGTGGCGCACCCGGGCCTCGCCGACGCGCACGACCTCGCTCGCGCCGAGCTCGTGGAAGGCCAGGTCCGCGCGCATGGCCTCCATGCCCACCGGGAAGGTCGGGGGGCGCATCTGCTCGGACAGCACCTCGCGCACGCCGGGCTCGTCCGCCGCCCCAGCCCCGCGGACGTGCCACAGGTCGACGCGGTTGCCCGGCATGTAGGCCGGCCCGAAGAAGGGGAAGCCCTGGATGTGGTCCCAGTGCAGGTGGCTGAAGAACAGGTTGACGTGGAGGCGACCGGCCCCCGTCGCTCGGGCCAGGTCGCTGCCCAGGCGACGGATGCCCGTGCCCGCGTCGAAGATCAGCACCTCACCGGCGACCTCGACGGCGACGCAGGGCGTGTTGCCGCCGTAGCGACGGGTGGACTCTCCAGCGGTGGCGATGGAACCTCGGACTCCGTAGAAGCTGACTCGCATGCCCGGCTACATTGCAACCTCCGTTCGAGCTTGAAAGTTGCGTGATTTCAATGGCTTGCTCGAATGGGCGGGCGCGGGTGATCCACAGCTGATCCAGCATGGAGCAGGGCCTGCGCCAAGTTGGAGCAGGGGACCAGGGCTGGCTCGGAGCCCCGCTCGGTGTGGGGGGGCGCCGCAGCTCCCCCCGATCGTCGGTCGAGAGTGACCGCTCCGTCTGAGTCGTGGACGTGGGGCAGGGAGGGAGTGGCGTCGTCCACGACGGCTAAAATAGTCAGAGGGGTGGCCAAACTCGTTTTGGCCGACCTTCTGAGAGCGGCCGGCTTTACCCTCGGCAGAGTCGGGCCATACTCGAATGCATGTTGGATGGTCGTCGCGTGGCGGAGGAGGCCTGGCCCTTCGCCCTCGGTGAGAGCCCCTTTCGGGTTCGCGCGGCCGCCTACGCCGAGCTCGTCGAGTTCGTCGACAGCCACCTCAGCGGGGGCTTCGTCGAGGCGCTCGAGGACGTCGATCCGGCCGTGCTCGCGTGCTTCGAGGAGCTGCCCGGCGCGGACGCGTGGCTCGACCTGACGCCGCTGGTTCACGCCAGGCGCTGGTGCGCGCGACACTGCGGCCTGCGCGAGGAGCAGCTCGGTCGCAAGTTGGCGCGACTCCGAGCCGAGCGCCAGCTGCGGACCTGGGCCCGGTGGACGCTCCGCATTGCGCCGGCGCGACTGCTGGCCCGGCGCATGCCCGAGGTCTTTGGCTTGCAGATCGATTTTGCCCAGGTCCAGGCCCTGGCCCTCGACGACGGGCGGGTGGGCGGTCGGATCCAGGGGATCCCGGCCTGCCTCGCCGAGCACGTGGTGGGCGACGCCTGCGCCCACGCCGAGCGGGTGCTCGAGCTGTGCGCCGAAGGGTCGCGCCTGCGTGCGGGAGCTCCGACCGTCGACGGCTCCGAGCACGGGGTCGATCTCGTGAGCGTGTCCTTCGAGCTCGAGCTCGTTTGAACTCGGACTAGTTGGGGGCTTCGCCCTGCCCGGAGGCGGGCTGCTCGAGGCTGAAGTAGGCCGGCCGCGCGAACCCGCAGCGGACGCAGCGGAGCTGGACGACTCGCAGCCGACGCCCGCCGAGGGTCTCGACCTGCTGGCCCTGGCTGCGCATGTCGCCCTCGCACACCGGGCACGGCCAGCGCTCGGCTCGACCTTCGATGACCGCGGGCGAGCGCACGTGGATCGGCCGGGAGGGGTCGGCGCCCGGGAGCTCGGCGGCGTCGGGGAGCGGGAGCATGGCCGGGAGCTCGTGAGCCTGGCCGCGGGCCTGCTCGAGGACGCGGCGACGGCTGACCCGGCGCTCGTGCCCGCGCCGGAGCAGGATCGCCACGCTAGCGAGCACGAATGCGACGAGGAGGATGTCGGCCACGACGGGCTCCTAGCTCAGCGTCTCGACCAGCTCCTCGCCGAGCTCGTCGTCGGCGGCGAGGATGAAGTCGGTGATCAGCCGCGAGACCTCGACGGGCGCCATGACCGGGCCCATGTGGCCGACGCCCTCGAGCTCGACGTAGCGGGCCAGCTCCCGGGGCCAGGCGCGGGCGAGGATGCGGCTGCAGTCGCGGCCCGAGCGGGGCGAGTCCGAGCCCGCGAGGGTCAGCAGCGGCAGGCCGGCCTTGGCCAGGGTGCGGAGGTAGCGAGACAGGGGCAGGGCGTCGAGGGCGGTCTCGCGGACCTCCTGGAACATCTTGCGCCGCGCGGCCAGCCACGGGCGGCGCTGCTCGGGCCCGAGCTCGGCCCAGGTCCCGGGTCCGCTCCAGTAGTCGAGGAAGCGCTCGACCCAGGCCTCGGTCACGCCGAAGGTCGGGTCGAGGAAGCGCCCGTCGGTGTTGTACTGGTCGAGCTCGGACAGGGCCTCGGTCGCGCCGGTCGAGCGCAGCACGCCGAAGCAGGTCGGCTCGTACAGGGCGATGGAGCGCAGCCGGGTGGCGAGGGCGCTGCGCTCGTGCGTGGCCTCGAGGGCTTCGACGGCCTCCACGGCCGCGCGCAGGCCGACGCGCCCGCCGTAGGAGTGGCCGACGAGATGCACCGGCCCCTCGCCCTCGCAGGTGCGCAGCACCGCCTGGACCAGCTCGACGTCGTGGGTCGTCTCGAATTCCTCGTTGGCGGGCCAGGGCGCGGACTCGCCGTAGGCGATGAAGTCCGGGGCGAGCACGCGGTAGCCGGCCCGGGACAGGCGCTTGGCCAGGCGCCGCCACTGCTTGCCCGAGAGCCCGGTGCTGGACAGGCACAGCACCGTCGCGTCGGTGCGCGGGCCTGGGACGGGGCGCCACTCGTGGACGCAGATCCGCAGGCCGTGGGTCGAGACCTGGAAGCTCAAGGGCGGGCGCTCCCGAGCGCGGCCTTGGCCCGGCGCGCGCGGGATCGGGCGCGCAGGGGCGCGCCGAGGAGCAGCAGGGCGAGCCAGGGCAGGGCGCGACGGTCTCGGTCTTGGTTGGGGCTGGGCTCGGCCGCGCACGCGCAGCCGGCCTCGTCGAGCTCGAAGGCGTCCGCGCCAAAGCCCCCGCCCGGGCCCTCGTCGCCGAGCTCGTCGTCTCCGCCGTCGTCCTCTTCGTCGCCCAGGCCGGTGTCGCCTCCGTCCGCGCCCTCGTCCGTCGCGGGTCCGCAGATGCCGTCCTCGCACACCAGGCCCGGGTCGCAGCCGCCGCCCATGGTGCAGGGGCAGCCCTCGGCGCCGATCGGGCAGTCCTCGGTGGTCGCGTCGCCGCTGTCTTCGGCGGAGCTCTCGCCCTCGTCTTCCGGCGAGGGCTCGCCCTCGTCTTCGGTCGTGGTCTCGCCGCCGCCGGTGGAGCTGTCCTCGTCGCCCCCTTCGACGCACGCGCCCTGGGCCTGGACGACGTTGATGTCGGCGCCGTAGTAAAAGCGCAAGATGGCGTCGTAGTCGTAGCCGTTGTGGTTCTCGAGGCAGCGCGCGCCCCACTGCGACATGCACCCGCGGTTTTGGCCGTAGCCGACCTCCCCGGGCTCGAACACCCAGCCCAAGGTGGTCTGCTCGACGTCGAAGCCAGACAGGCCCTGGTTGTAGGTCACGAAGCCCTCGGTCCCGCCGCCTTGGCCGATGCACTCGGGCGGGGCGGTGCCGTTGTCGCCGGCGACGTAGAAGCTGTAGGTCAGGGTGTCGCTGTGGCTCAGGTAGATGCCGCTCGTGGCCGCGACCGCCTCGTAGACCGCCTGGCTGGGCTCGGAGGCGCAGGAGTAGACCTGGCAGCCCTGGCTGTCGCACACGCTGCCGTGCTTCTCGACGTAGTAGTAGGCGACCGAGCGGGCCGCGATGGCCTGGGCCTTGAGGGCCTCGAGGTTCGCCCCGCCGTTCTCGCACATGACCACGTGGGGCAGGTAGTCGGTCTCCATGTCGACCACGCCCGTCCCCTCGACGAGGATCTCGCAGTGGGCTTCGTCGAGGGGCGCGGGCACGGCCTGGGCGTTGTTGTAGGTGCCCCGGAGCATGGCGGCCGCGTCCCCGTTGCCGTCTTCGCCGGAGCACGCCGCGAAGCTCAGCGCGGCCGCGCACGCTGCCAGGGCCAGAGCCGGGAGGGAGCGATGGGGCGCGCGAACCATGGGTTCATGGTCGCACGTCGGGCCCAGGCCGCCAACGATGCGCTATGGTCTCGCCCGTGTTGCGGGAGCCCGTCGGATGATCTTCGTGTCCGGGACCAAGCGCAGCGGCACCTCGATGTGGATGCAGGTGCTGGCGGCGGCGGGCGTGCCGATCCTCGGCCGAGCTTTTCCGCGCAATTGGGCCAGGACCCTGCGCGAGGCCAACCCCGAGGGCTTTTACGAGAGCCTGCTGCGCCAGGGCGTCTACTACCGGACCAACCCCCACCCGACCACGGGCGAGTACTTCTTGCCGGACCAGGTCGAGGGCTACGCGGTCAAGGTCTTCGTTCCGGGCGTGGTCCGATCGGAGCGGGCCTACATCCGCCGCCTGGTCGCCAACGTGCGGGCGTGGCGAGACTACGCGGCGTCCATGGCCCGGCTGCACGCCCTCGAAGACCGGGCCATGGCCGAGGCGGCGGCGCGCTCGGCCGAGGCCGAGCCGAGCCCCTCGGAGCCCGTCCGCTTCCCCCCAGTGTTCGAGTGGTGGATGGAGAACTTCGCCCTCGTCCGCGACATCAGCCTGCGTCGCTATCCGGCGCGCTTGCAGGCCTACGACCGCGTCGTGGATGCGCCGGCGCAGATCCTCGGCCCGGCGCTCGAGTGGCTCGGCGTGCCGGACATCGACGCTGGACTGGCGGCGGTCCGCCCCGAGCTGCGCACCCAGGTCGACAGCGAGCTCGCGCTCGAGGCGGCCCCCGAGCTCCCCCTCGAGCCCCGCCACGCCCGCGTGTTCGACGAGCTCTACGCGGCCATCCACGACGGCGCGGCCCTCGACGGCGCGCTGCTGTCGACCCTGAACCAGACCAACCGCGAGCTGCTCCCGCGCCTGCGCCAGGTCCAGGCCAAGGTCGCCGCCTATCAAGTCCGCGTGTCCCGGGCGAACCCGAGGCGGGCCGAGGCCGTCGCCGGGCTGCCCGAGTGCTCCTCGGGAGCCGGGCCGCTCACTGACCCGTGAGCACGCGGGCGGGGTCGGTCCGCGCGGCCCGGGTCGCGGGGAAGAAGGCCCCGACCACGCAAAAGGCGATGGCGAAGCCGAAGGCCGCGAACAACAGGGCCGGGTGGAACTCGAAGTAGGTGTGGGGCTTGTAGGGGAACTCGGGGATGTAGCGCTCCGAGACCCAGTCGAACAGGCGCCCCGCGCCGATCGCCACGGCCACGCCGACGCTCCCCGCGAGGGCTCCGACCACGGCCGCCTCGCTCAGGATGATGCGCCGGATGTCGCGGCGGCTGGCCCCGAGGGCGCGCATGATCCCGATCTCCTGCTGGCGCTCGTACACCAGCATGAAGAACACGTGCATGATGTTGACCGCCGCGATCCCGACGATCACGATGCTGACGAAGCCGAACACCATCATGAAGATGGTGATCAGCAAGGCGGCCTCCTCGGCGCCCGTGTCGGTCACGTCGAGCTGCATGTCCTTGACCGCCGCGGCCACGCCCGCGACGTCGTCCTTGGACCGGATCTGCAGCACCGCCGAGTGGTAGATGCCCGCGGTCTTCTCGTCGCCAAACTCGACGTTGAGCCGGCGGATGTAGCCCACCGGCATGGTCATGCCGAGGTTGATGGCCGTGTCCGAGAAGCCGACCAGCATGCCCTTGGCCGAGAGGGTCCGGTCCTTGGCCGAGGCCTCGACCATGGACGCGCCGAAGGTCAGGTCGAACTTGAAGCCGACGGCCGAGTCGGGGTTGATCTTGGGGAAGCCGTGGGCCCGGCGGACCGAGCCGTTGTAGAGTTCGACGATGTGGTTGGAGACGATGATCGGGATGTATTGGCGGCAGCGCGGGTTGTCGACGGGCTTGGGCGGCGGCTCCTTCTTGCGCTGCTTGGCCCGCTTGACCTGCCGCTCCCAGGTGGCGAGCTCGTCGACGCCCCAGCAGTAGTAGGTCTCGCCGTGGGTCTCCGTGCACTGCTCGTCGGTGTCGCACATCGTGGCCGAGGGCAGGCTCTGCCAGCCGTTGAAGCCCTCGACCCCGGCCTCGAAGTCCTCGAAGGGGTACTCGCCGTCGACGTCCTCGCTGACCAGGACCGGCTCGACGCCGTCGGCGATGAGCTCGGCGCGGAGGTTGTTGCCGAACAATTTTTGGCCGCCGTAGACCATCGAGGGGATGGTCAGCTTCATCTTGGGGTAGACGGCCTCGACGTTGGGGATGGCCTCGAGGGCCTCGACCTTGGCCTCGTCGATGATCTCCGTGGCCAGCGGCACGCGCAGCACGCTGACGTCGATGTCGAAGCTGCGGGGGATGACCTCGATCTTGTCGAGGGGGAAGATCTCTCCGAGCACGACCTTGCGGACGCCGCCGCCGAGGGCGAGGAAGAAGGTGAAGGCGGCGATGCCGACGACGATGCCGATGGACGCGAGCAGGAAGTGCTTGCGGTTTTGCTTGAGGTCGTCGACGGCGATGCCGAGCAGGCGAGTGAGTCTCACGGCTGGGCCTCCTGGCTGGGCGCGGCGGCTTCGGTGGGCGCGGGGGTGTCGTCCCCCCCGTCTTCGGTGGGGTCGAGCTCCGGTCGTTCCCGGGTGGCGAATTCACCCGCTCCCTCGACGACCTTGCCGTCGTGGATGCGGACGACCCGCTTGCAGGCCTTCGAGATCATGTCGTCGTGGGTGACGATGATGAGCGTGATGCCCTGGTCCTCGTTGAGGGCGCGGAAGAGATCGAGGATGGCGTGGGCCGTGGACGCGTCGAGGTTGCCCGTGGGCTCGTCGCAGATCATCAGCCGCGGGCGGTTGAACAGCGCCCGGGCGATGGCCACGCGCTGCTTTTGCCCGCCCGAGAGGGTGTTGGGCAGGGCGTCGCACTTGTCCGCGAGCTCGACCTGCTCCATCACCTCGCGCCCGCGGGCCAGGGCGGCCTCGCGGGTCATGGACTCGCTGCCTCGGGCGAACACGGCGGGCAGCGCCACGTTCTCGAGGCAGCTCATGTGCTCCATCAGGTAGAAGCTCTGGAAGATGAAGCCGATGTTGCGGTTGCGGTAGTCGCTGATGCCGACGTCGTCGAGGCTGTCGAGCTGGCGCCCGTCGACCTCCACGCTGCCCTCGTACTCGCTGTCGAGGGCGCCGAGGATGTTGAGCAGGGTCGTCTTGCCCGAGCCCGAGCGCCCGACGATGGCGACGAACTCGCCCTCCCCGATGTCGACGTCTACGCCGCGCAGGACCTCGTTGACCACTTTGCCCGTGGTGTAGCTCTTGCGTACGCCGCGGAGGCGGATCATCGCGTGGACGATAGCCGCCGGTCTGGGGCCGGTCAAACTCGCGCACAGCGTCAAATTGTCAACGCGGGGGCCGGTCCTGGGGGGTGGCGGAGCGAGCGGGAGATTTGGGCCGGTGGCGCTGGGCTGGGGCGACTCGGGGCGACTATACTTCGCGCGAGAGGTCGCATGAGCCAGGGAACGGTATTTGACAAGATCCTCGACGGTGAGCTGCCTTGCCACCGCGTGTACGAAGACGACCAGGTCCTGGCCTTCCTCGACATCGCGCCCCTGGCTCCGGGCCACACCCTGGTCATCCCCAAGCAGCGCCGGGCCTTCCTCCACGAGCTCGACGACGAGGTCGCGGCCGCGCTCGGGCGCGCGCTGCCCCGGGTCGCGCGGGCGGTCATGGCTGCGACGGGGGTGCCCGAGTACAACGTCCTGCAAAACAACGGGAGCAGCGCGCACCAGGCCGTGTTCCACGTCCACTTCCACATCATCCCGCGCGTTGGCGAGCACGGCCTCGGGGTCGGCTGGGTGCCCGGACAGCTCGATGGGGAAGAGGCGCGGAGGCTGCTCGGGGCGATGCATGCCTCACTAGCGAGCGAGGCTTAGTCCACCCCCCGCGCGCCCAGGCGTCGTAGACTTCTGGGTGGACGGTCATGGTCACAGACCACCACAACCCGGATGCCGAGACGAAGCAGCCCATGAACTTGCCTCCCAACTACAATGGGGCAGGGGCCTCGCGCTCGAGCGGGAGCTACGGACAGGGGGGCTACAGCGTCGCGGCCTCTCAGAGCACGCCCGTGGCCTCGGTCTACGGCCACTCCGTCGAGGAGCTGCCCGGGGCGCAGCTGAGCGTGTCGCAGCCCATCGACGGGGGCGGGCCGCTCGACTCGACCCAAAAGGAGCTCGCCGAGCTCGAGGAGAAGGGGACGCTGTGGCTGCTCGCGGCGGCGGGCGGCTTCTTCCTCGGCCTGGGTTGGGTCACGGGCCCGCTCGCCTGGTACTTCGGTGGCAAGCTGCGCGGCCGCTATCGGGCCCTCGGCCTGCACCCGGCGCCCTCGGCCAACTGGGCCTGGGGGCTTGGCCTGGCGAGCACGGTCATCTACGTGTGCTCGATCGTCTCGCTCGTCGCCTTCATCTTGTTCGTGGCGCTGGCCGTCAGCGTTTGAACTCGACGTCCGCTAGCCGTCCGAGCGGGCGGCGAGGCAGGCGTCGAGGCCCGCGCGGTAGTCCGGGTAGCGCAGCTCGACCCCGAGCTCCTCGCGGATGCGGGTGTTGGCCACGCGCAGGTTGTCGCTCCAAAAGCTCCGCGCCATGGGCGAGAGCTCGGCGTCCTCGAAGGCGACGGGGGGGGGCGGGTCCACGCCGAGGAGCTGCGCGGCGTACTCGATCACCTCGGCGCTCGAGCAGGGCTGGCCGTCGCTCAGGTTGTAGGCCCGGGGCGAGCGGCGCGGCCCGTCGATGGACCGGACCAGGACCTCGACGATGTCGTCGACGTGGATGCGGTTGAAGACCTTGCCGGCCTTGACCACGCGCCGCGCCCGGCCGCTCTCGACGCGCTCGAGGGCGCTGCGCCCGGGCCCGTAGATGCCGGCGAGGCGGAACACGTGGGCGCCCGCGGCCAGCCAGCGATCCTCGGCGGCGACGCGCCGGCGCGTGCGCTCTTTGCTGGGGCGGCGGGGACCGTCCTCGTCGACCCAGGCGCCCTCGTGGTCGCCGTAGACCCCCGTGGTCGACAGGTAGGCGGCCCAGCGCAGGCCAGGGAGCTCGGCCGCGAACTCGGGGTGATGCCGCAGCACCGGATCGTCGGGGCCGGGGCGGATCGAGTGGACCACGTGGGTGACGCCCGCGAGCGCGCGCGCGGGCAAAGGCGCGCTCCCGTCGAAGGCGACGAGCTCCCACGGCCGCGTCGCCGCGGCGGAGGCGGGCAAGGTCGCGGCCTTGGCCTCGGGATCCCGCGTGGTCCCCACGATCTCGAAGCCGCGGGCGTGCAGGCGCAGGGCCAGTCGGGTCGCCGTGTAGCCCAGGCCCAGGCACAGCAGACGACCGGGAGGGTCGGCGGGAGACTTCGGAGATTCGGACACGCCCGCTAGCGATAGCACCCGCGGCGAGCCGCCTCCAGCGGGCGCTTGTCAGGGCCGAGGGCGGCTGATTAGATGAGCCCGATGATTGGCCAGACCCTCGTGCACGAGATCAACTGTACGCCCGAGCGCATGTGGGAGCTGTTCTTCGACGATCAGTACAACATCGACCAGTACGTGGGATCCCTGGGCTTCACCAAGTGCGAGATCCTCGACAAGCAGGACGACGGCGAGGTCCTGCGCCGGCGCATGGAGTGCATCCCCAAGATCGACATGCCGCGGGCGATCCAAAAGGTCGTCGGCGACCGCACCGGCTACATCGAGTCCGGCGAGTGGACGCGCAGCACGGGGGAGTGGCGCTGGTCGCTGAACCTGTTCGCGTTCGGGGAGAAGCTGCGCGTGGGCGGGACCATGCGCCTCGAGCCGCTCCCCGGCGGGCGCTGCAAGCGGGTCACGCCCTTCGAGGTCGAGGCCAAGGTGTTCGGCATCGGCAAGATCGTCGAGAAGACCTCGGCCGACAACATCGTCAAGGGCTGGAACGACAGCGCCGCGTTCGCCAACCAGTACGTCGCGCGGAATCCTTAGGATCCACCGAGTGCTGCGACGCTGCCACGGCTCGACCTCCGCCAGCGATCGGGCTACTTCTGGGTCTTGCGCATGTGCGCGTCGAGCTCTTCCTGGCGCAGCTCGACCAGCTGCTGGCGAAGGTCCCACACGGCCGTCTGCGCGCGGTCGTACTCGTCGTAGTCGACGATCCGCCCGTTCATGTAGGCCTGCGCCGCCGTGGCGAAGGGCGGGGCGGCGTTGGGGTAGCGCCAGCGCATGTCGGCGCGCAGGCCATCGCTGACGACGCCGAGCTGGACGCCAAAGTCCCCCATGAGCTCGGCGAGCTCGTACTGGTTCACGAAGCGCTGGCTGGCCTGCTTGCGGTTGACCCGGTTGAGCTCGTCGAGGGCGCGGAGGAACTCCTTTTTGCGCGCCTTGAACTTCCGGGAGTGCGGGACCTTGGCGGCCTCGTCGGGGCTCAGGGTGTGGTGGTCGTCGATGCCGTAGAGGAAGTCCTCGGGCTTTTGCTCCCAGGGCTCGTTGGTCTCGACGAGGGAGATGAGCTTCCAGCTCCAGTAGCTGCGGAAGGCGGGCGTGGGCTGGCTGCCGCGGGCCGGGTGATCGGCGCTGGCGAGGGTCTCGGCCTGGGCGCCCGCCTGGGCGTTGGTGGTTCGGCTGATCAGCCCGGGGTCCGTGGTCATCAACAGGTGATCACCGACGATGGCCAGCTCGACCCGGCGCCAGTCGGGGACGCTCAGCTGCCAGCGCCCACGCTTGGCCTTGAGCGCGCCGCCCATGGCCTTGTTGCGCGCGAGGCCGTCGAGGGCCGCGGTGATCGCCGCGGGGTCGCGCAGCCCCACGTACACGCCGCCGCCGAGCTGCTTGGGGATCTCGCCGAGCTTGGCGCTGTTGGGCGCGCCGTCGAGGGTCACGGCCAGGCCCGCGTCCCCGCGCAGGGCGGGGAAGATGTCGGCGAGGAAGTCGACGCCGATCTCGGACTTGGCCTCGGCGTTGAGTTTTTGGAGGTTCTCGCCCTCGGTGCGCAGCACCATGTCGAAGAGCTCGAGGGCGGCGGTCACGTCGACCTGGCCCTCCTGCAGCATGAGCAGCTCCTGGTCGAGGCCGCGCAGCAGCGGGGACTCGTTGGCCATCGGCGTGAACACCCGGCGCAGCAGGCTCTCGGGGCTCATGCGCACCCGCGCCTGGGCCTGGATGCCGCCGCTTTGCAGGTCGCCGGAGATCAGCGCGACCTCCATGGGCCCGAACAGCTCCCGGACGAGGGCGCGCTCGCCCGCTCGCTCGCGCTGGCGCTCGGCCTGCCACTTGCGCTCCTCGGCGAGGCGCTCTTCGAGCATGCGAATTTCCTCTGCGTCCGCGCCGCGGCGACGCGCCGCGTCGATCTCGTCTTCGAGGTAGCGGACGCTGTAGTCGTCCCCGGACTGATCGGCCTCGATCGCCGCGAGCACCTCGGGGACGTTGACGAAGATCATGCCGTCGTCCTCCTTGCCGAGCTGATCCCGAGACCAGCCGAACAGCTCGGTGCGGCCCAGGGACTCGCGGGGGTCGAGGGTCGCGGCCATGGCGGTGTAGTCCCGGCGCAGCTGCTCGGGATGGTCGGCGACCACGAACATGGCCACGTTCTCGCGCAGGACCAGGCTCAGGCCGCTCTCGAGGCGCATCACTCGGCCGAGGCCGACGTCGGAGACCGCCGGGCTCTGCCCCCCGGTGTCCCGGAGCACGCGCATCACCGACTCCTCGAACAGCTGCGCGTCCTTGGTGGTGACGTAGGCGAAGGCCGCGAATTCGGGGGCCTCGAGCAGGCCGCCGCCGACGGGTCCGTCGATGTCGATGCCGAGCTTCGCCCAGTCGCCGGGGGACAGGGGATCGGCGCCGATCGGCCCGACGAGCTGGGACCAGATGAGCTCGAAGTCGGGGATCTGGCGGAGGGGATCGAAGTAGGCCAGGAGCTCGGCCGGATCGCTGACCTCGACCAGCAAGAGCGCGTCGTCGGGCAGGAGGTCGGCGGGGTGCTCGAACGGGGAGGGCCTCGACGGTCTCGGCCGCCTCGCTGCCGGGCTTGCGACCGTCGGGCTCGGCGGGCGAGTCGAGGCCGCCGACGTCGATGGTGCTCGACGGCGTCTTGCAGCCCTGCGTCGACGCGAGCAGGAGAGACGAGAGGGCGAGGGGAGCGAGGCGCTTCATGCCGGGCAATGGTACTGCCTGGCCAATTCGTGGGGGCCACCCGCGCGCGGGTGGGGTCCGGGAATGAAGCGGCGCGGGCTCGTCTTGGCGGGGGAGCAATGAACGACGCGAGCCAAAGGCTGACTCGATCCAACAAAGAACGCATGGTCCTGGGTGTGTGTGGCGGCATCGCCGAGCGCCTCGACCTCGACCCGACCCTCGTCCGCCTCGCCTTCGTCGTGTTCTTCTTCGCAGGACCCGGCTTGCTCGCCTACCTCATCGGCGCGCTGGTGATCCCGAAGGCGCCGGCGCTCCCGCCCTCGGTCCGGATCCGACCCCTGCCCTACGAAGGGGCGAGGCCGCCGTCGGGGTCCCCCGCGTACGCGACGCCGGGCGATCGCGCCATGGCGCGGGTGCCGAGCGGTGGCGCCGCGGTCCGGCGCTACTGACGTCGAGTCCGGCCAGGGAGCCGCGCGAATTTGGCCAAGGATGGCCACTCTGCGTGCACTCAGCTGCACTTCGTACGCTAGAACACATTCCTTCCACGACTAAAGGCGTTGATTTGTAACGTCTTTTTGTCCGTGAATTTCTTTTCGCGGACTCGTGCACGGGTGTTGTATTTCATGTACAGTCAGCTCGTGAGCTTCCCTAAGATGATGTGCTCGGTGTCACTCGGGACCCTCATGGTCCTCGGGGCTGCCTTCTTCGTGATGACCGACGTGAGCGCGAGCGGCCTTCACGACGTGGACCTGCCCCTCGAGAGCTCGGTCCCCTCGGACACCCTCAGCCAGGCCGAGCGCTTCGCGGGGGAGTACCGCTTCGTGGGCGGTCAGCGCGAGGCCGACGGCATCGACGCCGCCATCGAGGCGAGCGCGGACGCGCTCTCGCCCATGCTGCGCGGCCTCGGGCGCAAGAAGCTCAAGGCCACCAACCCCGTGCCCAAGGGAATGCGCATCGCCGTCAAGGGCGACGCGCTCGAGCTGACCATCGACGGCAAGGGCTTCAAGGCTGGCCTCGACGGCAAGCCGGACTCGCAAAAGTCCTCCGAGGGCGACGCGGTCAAGGTCAGCTTCAAGTTCCGCGACGGCAAGCTGGTCCAGTTCATCGACGGGGCCAAGGGCGACCGCCACAACTACATTCGCCTGAGCGAGGACGGCAACCGCCTGACCATGAAGGTCAAGGTCTCCTCGAGCCACCTGCCCGTGCCGGTCGAGTACAAGCTGACCTTCAAGCGCAAGTAGACGCCTGACTCCGGTACGAGTCCTCAGAGACTGTGAGTAACTCACAGTCTCTGTCTATTTTAGCCGTCGTGGACGACGCTACGGCCTCTCTGCCCCACGACCCTCTCACAGGCCGTGAACCAATCGCCCCCTCCAGGGGGCGACCCGATGTCCACGCGAAGGCACGAACTCCATTGCTCACGAAGCTAAAGCGGAGGAGCGGAGCGACGAAGCGCCCCCGGTCTCGAGGCGCTCGTGGGGGCAAAGTTGAGCTCAGCCGATCGCGTCGCGGATGTCGTCCGCCGACTCGATCGGCGCTCGCGTTTCGGCGTCGCTGCTGAGCGCCCAGTCGAGCCAGGCGCGGAGCAGGGGGCCGCGGCGGCTGGGCCCGAGGGCGCTGCCGTCTTCGAAGCACCAGCCGTTGAGCCACAGGCGCGTGCCCTTGAGTCGGGCGAGATCGCGGTGCAGATGGACCAGATCGAGCTCCACGGCGCGGGCGTCTCGGCGCAGGCGCGCGCGCTCGGGGGGATCTTCGAATAGCGAGACGCGGTAGTGCAGCTGGGCCCCGAGCTCGAGGCGCTCGAGCCGGGCGCCGAAGCCCGCCTCGGCGTGGGCGAGGAGCTCGGGGAAGCGCTTGGATCGGGACGCGCGAAACTCGAGAGCCAGCATGCGCGGGCAGGGGCGTCCGTCGATCTCGCGGGTGACGCCGTCGCGCAGGGCCCCGAACACGGCCTCGACGACGCCGGGGGTCTTGGCGGGTAGGGTCAGCAGGGCGTCGATGGCCGCGGCGTCGCGCTGGTGGCTCAGGGCGTTGACGACCTTGCGCTTGCGCCCGGGCGCGGCCTCGGTCAGCGCGATCACGCGGGCGCAGTCGGTGGCCGACAGCGGCGCGGTCGTGGCCAGGGCGAGCAGCCCGTCGAGCTCCGCGAGTCGGTCGAGGTCGTCCATGGTCCGCGCCGGGCCCGATCGAGGACGCTAGCGATGCTCCCGCAGCGCCCGCTGCATCTCCCGCTTTTGATCGCGCTCTTTGATGGCCGCGCGCTTGTCGTGGACCTTCTTGCCGCGCCCCAGGCCGATGAGGATCTTGATGCGTCGGCTCTTGAGGTAGACGACCAGGGGCACGATGGTCAGGCCCTGGGTCTTGACCGCGTCGTGGAGCTTGTCGAGCTCGCGCCGGTGCAGCAGCAGCTTGCGCGCGCGCAGGGGCGGGTGGTTGCGGGCGTGGGCCTGGGGGAACTCGGCGATGTGGGCCTGGAGGAGGAACAACTCGTCACCCCTGAACTGGCAATAGGCCTCCTTGAGGCTGATCCGGCCGTCGCGGATCGACTTGACCTCGCTGCCCTGCAGGGCGACCCCGGACTCGAGCTCCTCGAGGATCTCGTAGTCGTGGGTGGCCTTGCGGTTCTCCTCGAGGACCTCGTCCCCGAGTTTGCGCTTCTTTTTCTTCTTGGCCAAGACCGGCAAACCTACGCCGGGCCCTGGCCGCGGGCAAGGCTGAGCTCACCAGGCGGCGTCTGGGGCCGCGGACGTACAAAAACCGCCGCGGGAAGCCCGCGGCGGTCGAGGGATCAACTTCAGACTCGCTGGCTCACAGGGTCGACCAAAAGCGAGTTCTGCCCAACCCTCTGTCCCCAGGTCCACCACTCAGGCTTCGCGGGCGATCGCGTAGCTCTTGGACAGGTCGGGGTCCTTGGCGATCTCGTAGAGCAGGGCCTCGAAGGACTCGCGGTCCATGCCGGCGGCCTCGAGGATCGTGTCGGCGTTGGCGGGCGTGGCGGCGATGTCGTTGGCGAGGGTCACGGCCTTCTCGACCTTGGGGTCGAGGGGCTCGGCATCGGCGACCTCGGCATCGGCGTCGCCAGCTTCCGCGGCGCCGGCATCGGCAGCGGCCTCGGGGGTGCCGGCGTCGGCCTTGGCCTCGCCAGCTTCGGCCTTGACCTCGCCGGCGTCGGCCTTGGCGTCACCGGCCTCGCCGCTGTCGCAGGCCGTGGCCGCGAGGGTGATGGAGAAGGCGAACAGGGTGGTCTTGATGAACGTGCGCATGATGGTCCTCCTCCTCACTGCGGCTTCCCGCCCTTGGGGCCCTTCTTGCCGGGACCCTTCTTGCCGGGGCCCTTCTTGCCGGGGCCCTTCTTGCCGGGGCCCTTCTTGCCGTCGGGGCCGGGACCCTTCTTGCCGTCGGGGCCGGGGCCCTTGTTGCCGGGACCGGGCGCGCCGTCGGGACCGGGCGCGCCGTCGGGACCGGTTTGGGCCTTGTCCTCGGCCTTGTTGGCCTTCTTCATCGCCTTCTTGGCCGCTTTGTGCTTGGCCTTGGCTTTGGCGTGGCGCTTTTGGGCCTTCTCGAGCATCTTCTCGTGGCGATCCTTGCCGGTCAGCTCGACCTCCTTGCCCTCTTCGCGCAGCTTCTTGCGGAGCTCACGGACCTTGCGGCGACGCTTGCGACGCTTCTCGCCGAGCTCGGCGATCTTTTGCTCGAGCTCGGCCTTCTCCTCGTCGCTCATCTCCTTCATCTCGGCCTTGCGCTCGGCGATGGCCTTGGCGAGCTCCTCGCCGCGCACGCCCTGGGCGATCTGGCGCTTGACCCAGATGCCGAAGGCCTTGCGCTTGCCCTTGGTGCGGACCTGATCGGCCTCCTCGTTGATGACCTCGGCCATGTCACCCGCGGACACGGCACCCTGCTCGGCGGCGTCGAGGGCCTCGTCGAGATCGGCCTCCTCGACGCCGGCGTCGCGGGCATCGTCAGCCGCGATGGGCAGGTCGATGACCAGCAGGATGTCGTCGGCGAGGGCCTCCTCCTCGGTGGGCTCTTCGGTCTCTTCGGCTGCCGCCGCGTCGCCGTCACCGTCATCTGGCATCGCAGCCAGGGCGGGGACGGCCACCAGCATCGGCACGGCCATCAGCATCATCTTCAGCGTGGTCTTGGTCATGGGGGGTTCTCTCGAAGGCGATGGTAGCCCAATGGTTCTGGTGCAACGCAGCGGACTGCGTTGCTCGTACGTAAAGCCAACGGCCACTGTTGGGGGCGTGAGGCCTCAGAGAGTTGGCCAAAACGAGGTCTGGCCAACCCTCTGTCTGTTTTAGCCGTCGTGGACGACGCCGCGCCCTCGTCGGCCAAAACGAGTTTTGCCCGACCCTCTGCCTATTTTAGCCGTCGTGGACGACGCCACGCCCTCCCTGTCCCACGTCCACGACTCAGAGACGTGAATGAATCCACAGTCTCTGACTATTTTAGCCCCACGTCCACGACTCAGACCCCGGGGGCAAAAAAACAAAAAAGTTCGAGCCTCTCGCCTTGACTTTCGAAAGGCTACAGCTAATCCCTAAGACGTCGGCGCCAAATGGGGCGACGACGAGTAGGTAGAAGAGACGATGAAACGCTTCGTGACCAAGCCCCGCATGACCGCCCGAGTTGCCGCTCGCGTCGAGAGCATTGCGGTCGTCGGCTTTGGCTCGCGTCGAGTGTTTTGATTCTCGACCGCGACCACGGCCGGCACGCAGGGAGGCTGGGGGACCTCGGGTCCCGAGCAGCCTCGGCGGCGCCCTCGAGCGCACCGCACTCGGCCTGTAGTTCAACGGTGAGAACGTCCGTCTGATGAGCGGGATGTTGCTGGTTCGATTCCAGCCGGGCCGACTCTCACGCCACCGCCACGCTGGCGCGCAGTCCAGCACCTCGACCGCCCGTGGGCGCGTCGCGGGTCCTTAGCTCAGGGGTAGAGCGTCGCTCCGACACGGCGAAGGCCCTGGTTCGATTCCAGGAGGACCCACTCGACATCACTCGAATTCCGACCTCTAGCTCATTCGGAAGAGCGCTGCTTTCACACGGCGGAGGTGCCCGGTTCGAACCCGGGGAGGTCGACTCGACCGCGGAAGCGGTCGCACGCTGGGATGGCCGAGTGGTTCAGGCAGCGGACTCATAGCCCGCCCGACGTGGGTTCGATCCCCACTCCCAGTACTGGTGACGCGCACACTCGGTGCGCAGCGCCCCAGCGCGCGCCCTTCGGGGCTGCCGCGCGACCCCAGAAAGGAAACAGACCAATGTACGAGCGATACCACTGCCTCGACTGAGGCCCGGGCCCTGCGCCAGCAGGGCCAACTACCCGGAGAAGCTGAAAGGGTTCAAGCGCTCGGCTGAAGACCGAGAGAAGATAGGTTCGACTCCTTCCTCCGGGATCCGATGTAGATAGAACTACATCGTGAATGATGACAGTGGAGAACGCGATGTTTCGCTACGGAATTCGACTACATGAATGGTTCAGGTCGTAGGTTCACCGTCCCCACCGCGTGATCGGTGAACCGAAACGGGGGTGTAGCTCAGATGGTCAGAGCGACGGATTCTTAACCCGTAGGTCGTGGGTTCGAAACCCACCTCCCCCTCTTTTCGCCGCCTCGCGCGTCAATCCCCCTTCGGGCCTCGAGCCCGGACGGTGGCGCGAGGCGGCGATGTTCTTTAAGGGCTCGAAGCTCAACCTGGTCGAGCTGCGGATTTTTAACCCGCTGGTTGTGGGTTCGAATCCCACCGGGCCCTCGCTCTTTGTTGCGTCACGCCATGCCGCTCGCGCATGTGTTACTGGAAATGTGCACGGAGTACATCGGGTGTCGGTAATTCATGTGCGGCGGATCGATTAATTTCGGGGCGTGGTCCAGCTCATGCCATGGACGCCGTGGCCGAGTTGGAACCCACCCTTGCGTGGGTAAAGCTGCCAATCATGGAGAGCACCACCAGCGAGCGACGTCGTCAGCCTCGAGCCCCGCTGATCACGGACGGCGAGATTGACTTCGGAGACCACCGCGCGCCCTGTCGGGTGGTGGACGTCTCGCGCACGGGGCTGGCGGTGATCACCGAAGCTCGGCGTCCGCCCATGCGGGTCATTCGGGTGCGCTTTCGGATCGGCGGAGCAGACGCGAGCTGGGCCGAGCTCGACGCGACCGTCGTGCGCGCCGAGCCGGCGGACGAGGCGGGCGTCAACGCGCTGTGGGGCATGGAATTCCAGCCCATGGAGCCGGGGACTCGCATCAAGCTGCGCAGCTATGTGACCACCGAGCTCAGGAACTAGTCCCTGTCCACTTTAGCCGTCGTGGACGACGCCACGCCCTCCCTGCCCCACGTCCACGAGTCAGAGACTGTGAGTAAATCACAGTCTCTGACTATTTAAGCCGTCGTGGACGACGCCACGCCCTCCCTGCCCCACGTCCACGACTCAGGGACTGTGAAATTTTCACAGTCTCTGACTATTTTAGCCGTCGTGGACGACGCCACGCCCTCCCTGCCCCACGTCCACGACTCAGGTGCAGTCGGGATCGTTGGCCTCGCAGGCGAGCACGGCGAAGGTGTACTCGCCGCCTTGTTCGACGCCTTCGCCGTTGACGTAGGTGTCGAGGGAAAAATAGTAGGTGCCGGGCTCGAGCGCGGTCTCGATCAGGCGGTCGTCGCGGAGGATGCAGCCGGCCTCGCTCGCGCTCGCGTCGAGCAGGTGGACGTCGACGTCGACGCCGCTGTGGTCGAGGACCAGGGCGCGGAGCTTGGTCGGGGTGTCGAGCTCGAGGCGGTAGAGGTGCTCGGGCCCGGACTCGTCCGCGCTGCTCCCGCAGCCCGTGTAGACGTCGAGGAACACGCCGGGTCCGTCGTTGCTGTCGCGGGTGTCGGCGAAGGGCAGGGCGTCGATGGCGAAGGCGTCCTCGAAGCTGCCGTCGCCGACGAGCACTGACGCGTCGTCGGGATCGCTGGGGGCCTCGTCGACGAGCGCGCGCTCGAGGCGAGCGAGGACCTCGAGGCCGAGGAGGTTGCGGACGTTGTAGCCGTGCTCGAGGGCCTCCGGGGTGAGCAGGCAGGCGCCGCCGGGGAAGCCCTCGAGGTGCAGGCCGTCGTTGGACAAGCCGTAGCCGCCGAGGGGCTCGAGGGCCTCGCGCAGATCGACGAAGGGGACCTGCCGGGCCTGGGCGAGGCCGCGGGCGACGGCGTTGTAGCTCTGGACCCACAGATCGGCGGGCGCCTGGTCGAGGCGCCGGGAGATGCCGAACACCACCGGCACGACGCCCGCGTCGATGAGCCCGTCGAGCAGGTCGCTCATGTTCGCGTGGTAGCCGGGCAGGGCCGAGGCGTAGGTCAGCCCCTGCTGCATGTCGTTGGCGCCGTAGTGGACCAGGGCGAGGCTCGAGCCTTCGGGGTGGACGGCGGCTATCTCGGCCTCGACGGGCGAGGGGTCTCCGTCGATGGCCCAGCCCGCCGTCTTGCCGACCTCGGCGGCGAGGGTGTCGCGGTCGAAGGGCGTGGTCTCGCCCGCGTCGCCGAGCAGGAAGAAGTCGAGGCTCGGGCCGAGCTGGGCCTCGTAGTCGCCGAGGTCTACGGGCTCGGTGGCGAAGCAGTACAGGGTCTTGGTGTTGACGGTGCTCGACGCCCCGACCTTGATGAACAGGTCCTCGGGGGCCGCCGGGGCGGCCGAGCGGATCGCCGCGAGGGCCTCGAGGGTGGCGGCGGTGATGGGCGAGTGGACGCGTCCGCCGGGGTAGAGCGGCGGGCTGAGGGGAGGGGGAGGTTCGCCGCCGGTGTCGCTCGACTCGTCCTCGCTCTCGGACGCCGCGCTGTCGTCCGAGGCGCCAAGGTCGGGGCGCGGGTCGGGCGAGGTGTCCGTCGTCGAGCTCGCTTCGGTCTCGCCCGCTTCGTCGGCGCCTTCGGTCCCGGTCAGCCCGTCGTCATCGAGGGCGGGCGGTCGCTCCGAGTCGTCCGCGCAGCCTCCCACCGCGAGGGCGAGGACGAAGGTCACGCGGAAAACAGCGGTGCGCATGGTGCGGGCTGAGTCGTGGACGCGGGGCAGGGAGGGCGTGGCGTCGTCCACGACGGCTAAAATAGATAGAGGGGCGGACAGGACTTGTTCTGGCCGACCCTCTGAGTCTACGCGACAGCGCAATCCCAGTCTCTTGCTAGACTCCGCCGCGACCATGGACGCGAGGATGATCGTAGTCGGGGCTGGTCACGCCGGCCTCGAGGCGGCCTTCGCCGGGGCGCGCCTGGGCGTGGCGGTCACGGTGGTGACGGGCAGCGTCGGGACCATCGGGCAGACGCCCTGCAACCCGAGCATCGGTGGCGTGGCTAAGGGCCACCTGGTCCACGAAATCCACGCCCTGGGCGGCTTCATGGGCAAGGCGGCGGACGCCTGCGCGATCCATGGCCGCAAGCTCAACCTCAGCAAGGGGCCGGCGGTGCACTCGACCCGCCTGCAGGTCGACAAGCTGCGCTACGGGGCCTTCGCCCAGGCGGCGATCCTGGACCACCCGGGGGTCGTCGTCCGCGAGGGCCTGGTGGTCGCGGTCGAGGTCGGCGACGACGGGGCGGTGACCGGGGTGCGCCTCGCCGACGGCGAGCGCGTGGCCGGCCAGGCCGTGGTCGTGACCACCGGGACCTTCCTGGGCGGTGTGCTGCACACCGGTTCGACCAAGACGCCGGGCGGCCGCGTGGGCGAGGCCCCGGCGACGGAGCTGTCGACCCAGCTGGCCACGCTCGGCTTTCGCCTGGTCCGGCTCAAGACCGGCACGCCGCCGCGCCTGGACCGGACGACCATCGACTGGGGCGCCCTCGAGGCCCAGGGCAGCGACGACCCCTTCCCGCGCTTTTGTGCCCCCGACGAGCCCGACGCGCCGCCGCGTCTGCCGGAGGCGCACTGCTACATCACCCACACCAACGCGGAGGTCCACGCGCTGATCCGCGAGCGGCTGTACGAGTCGCCGATGTACTCCGGGCAGATCGAGGGCGTGGGCCCGCGCTACTGCCCCTCCATCGAGGACAAGGTCGTGCGCTTCGCCGACCGCGAGCGCCACCAGATCTTCCTCGAGCCCGAGGGCCTGCAGCCCGACGCGCTGATCTACCCCAACGGCATCTCGACCAGCCTGCCCGCCGAGGTCCAGGTCGAGATGGTCCGCGGCATCGCGGGGCTCGAGGCCGCGCGCATCGTCCGGCCGGGCTACGCGGTGGAGTACGACGCCGTGGATGCGCGCGCCCTCAACCATGCCCTGGCCAGCGACGCGATCCCGGGGCTGGCCTTCGCCGGGCAGATCAACGGGACCTCGGGCTACGAAGAGGCGGGCATCCAGGGTCTGCTCGCCGGGGCCAACGCGGCCTTGCGCCTGCTCGGTCGCGAGCCCCTCGAGCTCGGCCGCGACCAGGCTTACGGCGGCGTGCTCGTCGATGACCTGGTCACCGTCGGCTGCGACGAGCCCTATCGCATGTTCACGTCGCGGGCCGAGTACCGCCTGCTCTTGCGGGAGGACAACGCCGACGAGCGGCTGGCCGGCATCGCCCACGCCCACGGGCTGATCCCCACGGCGCGCTGGGAGCGGATCCTGCGACGACTCGAGCGCGTCGCGGCGTGCGTCGACGGACGAGCCAACGAGGAAGGGGAGGAGGCTTGGATCGTGGCCAAGGCCCGGGCCCGCAAGACCTACGCCGGCTACCTCGAGCGCCAGCGCCGGGAGGTCGCGCGGATCCGCGGCGAGACCGGCAACCTGCCCCTTCCGGCGGACCTCGACTACTTCGCCATCGAGGGCTTGACCCGTGAGTCCGCCGAGCGCCTGGCTCGGGTCCAGCCCAGCTCGACGGCCCAGGCAGCCCGCATCCCCGGCATGACCCCCGCGGCGCTGTCGTGCGTGTGGGCCCACGCCCGGATCCTCAAGCGCCAGCGCGCCCGCCAAAATTGACCGCGCCCGCGGTCCCAGGTGGCGGGACGGCGGGCGCCGAGGGGTCGCTCTGGTGGAATCAGGAGCGGGTGCGATCGATGAGCTCGGACAGCAGCGACTCGTCGAGATCGCTCATGTCACGAAAGCGCACGGCGATGCCACGCTGGCGGCCGCCGTCGGCCGTGCCGGAGCGAACGACCTCCGCTTCGAGCATCAGCGGGTTGCGGTTCACGCCTCGGTTGAAGGCGAGTGTCACCGTCGCCCCAGGAGGCAGCGGCCGGTTTGTCCGAACGAACGCTCCATTGGTCGATAGATCGATCGTGCGCGACATCAGCATGTAGTGATGATCTGGCGCATGAAGCTTGAGCTCGATGGCAACCGACACCCGCGGACGGGCGCGACGTTCGGCGGAAGAGGTCGAGTCACTCACGGCGAGTTCCACTTTCCCCGTATAGCACTAACGAAGTCGTTGAAAAAACGCCTGAATCGCTAGAAAACAGCATAATTGGGAAGTTTTTGTGGTGGCTAGACTACGTCTTCGACAGGTCTTGAAAGATGGGTGAGAGCCACGCTCGGAGCGACGTTGAAGTCACCGAGTGGGTCAAAATGCACCAATGAGGAAAAACGGGCATCTAGACCCAAAGGACAGCAGCGGAGAAAGCGGGGTTCGAATGCGAGCCAGCAGGGTCTGGCGCGGATCGAGCGGTGCCTGCTGCGCATTTTGGAATGGAGATCTCTTTTCGGCGCGGCACGAAAATCCACACATTGGGCGCCCCCCAGGCCTGCGCGCTCGGCGTCCCGTCTTGACCCAGGGCCCTCGCCGAGCACAATGCACCCGCCTTGGCCCACCTCTTTCAAGCTCGATGGCCCACTCTCTGGTCGGCTGTGGCTCGCAGCGGAGCGCTACGATGAAGGTCCACTTCATCGGCATCGGCGGCACGGGCATGGGCGCCCTCGCTGGTCTGTTGAAGGCGGCCGGCCACGAGGTGCGCGGATCGGACGGTCCGCTCTATCCGCCCATGTCGACGCAGCTCGAGAGCGCCGCGATCCCGGTGTTCGAAGGCTACGCGGACGCGCACCTCGACTGGGGCCCCGATCGGGTGGTCGTCGGCAACATTTGTCGCCGCGATCACGTCGAGGTGTTGGCCGCCAAGGCCCGCGACGTCCCCCTCGAGAGCTTCCCGAGCATGCTCGCGGCGAGCCTGCTCAGCGAGCGCCGATCCTTCGTGGTCGCGGGCACGCACGGCAAGACCACGACCTCGAGCCTGCTGACCTGGCTGCTGCGCGTGGCCGGGGCGGACCCCAGCTACTTGATCGGCGGCGTGCCCCAGAACCTCGGGCGCGGCTCTCACCTCGGGCGCGGCGACGTCATCGTGCTCGAGGGGGACGAGTACGACACGGCCTTCTTCGACAAGAAGTCGAAGTTCCTGCACTACCGGCCGGTCAAGGCGATCCTGACCAGCGTCGAGTTCGACCACGCGGACATCTTTGACTCCTACGAGCAGATCCGCGACGCGTTCGTGGAGTTCGTCGAGCTGATCCCCGCGGACGGGCTGCTGGTCATCGACGCGGCCAACGAGGGCGCGGTCGAGGTCGCCGCCAAGGCCCAGTGCGAGGTCCAGAGCTACCGCGTGCTCAATCGCGGCGAGGCGCCCAGCGAGGACCTGGCGACCTGGTGCGTGCGCGTGACCAGCCGGCCCGGGGCGCGGCGCACTGCCTTCGAGCTGTACGAGCGGGGCTCGCTGGTCGGCAGCTTCTCGACCCTGCTGACGGGGGCCTACAACCTCGCCAACATCACGGCCGCGTTCGCGGTCGCGCGCTCCGAGGGCTACAGCGTCGAGGCCCTGGGCGAGGCCATCCGCTTGTTCCGCGGGGTCAAGCGCCGCCAGGAGCTGCTCGGCGTGGTCCAGGGCGTGCGCCTGATGCAGGACTTCGCCCACCACCCGACGGCGGTCGATCTGACCATCCGCGCGCTGCGGCGGCGCTACCCCGAGGGGGCGCTGCACGTGTGCTTCGAGCCGCGCTCGTCGTCCTCGCGCCGGGACGTGTTCTTCGACGGCTACACCGCGGCCTTCGACGCGGCCTCGCGGGTCTACGTGGCTCCGGTCTACGCGCCCGAGCGCGTCCCCGACGGGCAGGTGCTCGACACGACCGCGCTCGCCAGTGCGCTGCGCAGCCGGGGCGCGACGGCGTCCAACTACGGGAGCATCGCCGAGCTCGGCGACGCCGTGATCGAACACGCGGCCCCTGGTGACACGGTGGTGCTGCTCTCGTCGGGGGCCTTCGGGGGCCTGGCGGACACCCTGCTCGAGCGCTTTGGCGACGCGGTGACCTTTGGCCACACCGAGGACCTCGGCGCCATCAATACGCTGCTCGAGACCTGCGGCATGGCGCGGCTCATCGACCCCGAGGCCGTCGAGACCCTGGTCCTGCGTCCGAGCCGGGAGCGGCGCGAGGCCGCCGAGGCGCAGGGCAAGGCGATGCCGCCGATCCTCGGCTGCGTGCACCTGCAGATCGCGGGCGAGCGCGCGTTCTTGTTTGGCCTGGCGGTGGCGCCGGAGACCCGCGGCGAGGGCCTGGGCTGGGTGCTGGCCGACAGCATCATGCGCCGGGCTCGGAGCCTGGGCGCGCGCTGGGTCAACCTGATCGCGGGCCAGACCGCCGAGTTCTTCACGCGCAAGCTGGGCTTCGTGACCATGGACTTCGACGAGATCGAGCCGAGCCTGCGCGCGCTGTCGAATTTCGAGGCGGCGTACAGCGAGGGCGCGCTGTGCATGGCCCACGAGCTGACGCAGGAGCAGTGAGCGCGCTGGAGGGGGCGAGTTGAGCGCGGCCTCGGTGGCCTTCTTCGCGTCGGCGCTGCTGTGCCTCGGCGGAGCCGGCTACGCGGTCACGGCCCGCCGCCTCGATCGTGCCCTGGCGGCCTTCGCCGTGTCGATCCTGGCCGCCGCCGTGCCCCTGGTTCAGCTCGGGGCGGGCTCCGTCGCCGCGCTCGTCGTGCTCGCGGGCGCCGGGGTGCTCGGGCTGCTCGCTGGCGTCGATCACCTGGCTCGGGCGACGGCGCGGACACAGTCGAGCGAGGCGGACACCGAGGCCACGCCCCCGCGGGCGCGCCCGTGGAGCTACTGGATCCTCGCGGGCTCGGGCGTCGCGGCGCTGATCTGGGTGTTGCTCGCGACGGGCTCGCGGCAGGTCGTCGAGGCCCCCGAGCCGCCCCGCGGCTTCGCCGAGTCGAGCCAGGCCGCGTGGCTGAGCCTCGGCTCCGAGGGGGCCTGGCTGTGGCCGTCGACGGTGGTCGCGCTCTTGGCCCTGTGCGCGGTCCTGGCCGGGGTCTTGTCGATGGTCTCGCCAGCGACCGGGGAGGGTGGACGCTGATGTTGCCCACGACCCACTACCTCTACTTCGGCATCGCGCTGTTCGCCCTGGGTCTGGGGGGCGCTGCGCTGCGCCGCTCGCTGATCGCCGTGTTGCTCTCGGTGCAGCTGATGTTCATGGCCGCCGCGGTGCTTTTGTGCGCCTACGTCCCGGTTCACGGGGCGGCGCAGGGGCGCGTCGCCGCGCTGCTCATCGTCCTGGTCGGCTTCGTCGAGGTCACGATCGCGGCCGCCGTGGTCGTCCGCGCGATCCGCTCGGGCGAGCCGGAGTCCTCGCCGGTGGCCTGGCTCGAGGACTGGGCCGAGGACTGGGCGGCGCGCTCGGAGGGGGAGGGGAGCTGAGGTGGCCCGCGACTTTCCGCTGTGGGTGTGCGTGCTCTTCCCCTGCGTCGTCGGCTTGCTGGCGGTGTTCGGCGCCCGCGTCGGCGCCCGGATCCTGGGCTCGCGCCGCCTGGTGCTCTTCGCCCACTACCTCGGCCTCGGGGCCATGGCCCTGTGCGCGCTGTTTTGCGTCCAGGGCATCGAGCTGCTGGCGATCCCCGACGACCCCCGGGGCCTGGCCCACACGCCGTGGCCGGACTGGCTCGTCCCGGGGCGGCTGGGCGGCAGCGACTCGGGCGAGCTGCGCCTGAGCCTGACCCTCGTGGGCGATCGCCTGTCGATGCTGGCGACCCTGAGCGTGGCCGTCCTGGCGGCGATCGCCCGGGTCTTCCTGGGCGGCAACGCGGGCCTGCGCGACCTGGGCCTGGGCCCCGAGTTTGGCCCGCGGACCTGGCTGAGCGCCGACTCCGAGGCCCTCGCGGCCATCGACGGGCGCCTCGACGGCGACCCCGAGGTGCGCGAGGCCGCGATCGCGGCGGTCCGGGACCTGGGCCTGCTCGGTCTGCTCGAGGCCGGCGCGGTGCTGGTGATCCTGGCTTCGAACCTGGCCTTGGGCGCGCTCGGGTGGGCGCTGCTCGGCCTCGGCGGGGCCGTGGCGGTGGCGCGCTCGCGCGGGGGAGGCGAGCGCAGCGGCACGCCCCTGGGCGACGAGGCGCGGGCGAGCGCGGCGAGCCGGGTCTTGGTGATCGGCGTCAGCTCGGACCTGGCCCTGGGCGCGGCCGCGGTCGCCCTGGTCGTCGCGGGCATCGGCCTGGACCATTCGCTGCTGTGGTCGCCGGACGTGGGCTTGATCTTGCTCGAGCGCGGGCTGCTGAACGCGCCCGTGGCCGAGCTGCTCGCGGCGATCTTCGTCGCGGCCGTGCTCGCGCGCGGGCTGGCCCTGGCCTGGTCGGGCCCCTCGGCGGTCGAGGCGGTGCTCGAGACGGTGCTGGTCCCGGCGGCGGGGGTCTACCTGCTCCTGCGTCACAACCGGATCCTCGCGTTCGCGCCCACGGTCCTCGCGGTGGTCGCGGTGGTCGGGCTGGTGGTCGCGCTGGCGGGCGCTGGCGCGGCCTTGCTGCGGCCCGAGGGCGGGCGCGGAGCTGGCCACGAGCGCCGGGGCGCCCGGGCGCTGCGGGGTCGCCGTGGCGTCTCTGGGACGGGGGTCGCGTGGCTCGGTCTGATGCTCATGGCGCTGGGTGTGGGCTCGTGGCGGACCCTCGTGGCGCTGGTTTTGGCCCACGGGGTCGGGCGCCTGGGTCTGCGCCTCGCGCTGCTCTTGCCCGCGCGGGCGGAGGTCGGCGGGGCGCTGCCGCTGTGGACGGGGCGCGTCGCTCGGGTCGCGTGCTGGAGCGCCGCCGCGATCGCGCCGGGGCTGGGCTTCGCCGCCCTCGCGCAGACCCTCGTCGACGTCCTCGGCCGCACGAGCCTGCTCGGCTCGATCTACGCATGGTTCGCCGCCTTCGCCGTGCTCGCGGTGGGCTTCGTGCACGCGGCCGCGGTCGCGCGCCTGTGGTACGAAGAGCTCGGCGTGCGCGGGCGAGCGGGCGAGGCTGAGGGCGCGGACGGCCTCGACTGGCTGTCCCTGGTGCTCTTGTCGCTGCTCAGCCTCGGGCTCGGGCTGGCCTTCATCGGATCGTGGTTTGGCCTGGCGCCGAGCCCCATCGCGTGGCTCGACCAGATGCTGCCCGTCGCCGGTGGCCACGGCGGGGCCCCCCTGGGCCTGCGCGAGGACTTCCGCGAGGGCTTTGACTTCGCGCGCTCGTGGCGGGTTGGGAGCGCGGCCGTGCTGGCGATCGTCACCGGCTTCGCGTGGATGTGGACCCGCGACCGCTTCCGCCGCGGCGACGAGCGGGTCCTGGCGGGTCCGGTGCGGGCGGCTGGCTTGGTCCTCGACGGCCCGCGCAAGCTGTGGGCCGGGCTGACCTTGCTCGCTCGAGGCGTCGCCGAGCTCGCGGCCCAGGGCGTCGGCCGGGGCGCGCTCGAGGAGGGCCCCCGGGTGCTCGCCGTGCTGCTCCGCGACCTCGCCCGCAGCTTGCCGCGCGGGCCGACGCGGCGGGCGTGGCTGCTGTCGGGCTCGCGGCGGGGCGTGGTCGGCCTGATGCTCGGCGTGACCCTGGTGCTCGGCTGGCTCTACGCCAAGCCCCACGTCTCGAGCCTGCTGCCGGCCGAGGGCTACGGCTTCGGCGGCCTGCGCCCGCGCTTGATCCGTGCTGGAGGCGACAAAGAAAAAGGGGGGGCGAAGGGCGAGGCGGCCCAGCCCCTGCCGCGGAGCGTCGAGGACGCCCGGCGCCAGCAGCTGCAGTTCGAGCGCAAGCCCGGCGACCCGCGCCCCGACGGGGGCGAGACGGACTTCCCTGCGCCCGCACCGGAGGGCCAGCCGTGACCGAGACCCTGCTCGCGCTGGCGCCCCAGCTGCTCACCTGGGCCGTGCTCATCCCCGGGCTGATGGCCGTGCTGATCGCCGCCCTGCCCCGCTCGGAGCCGGCGCTGGTGCGCGGCCTCGGCCTGGTCGGCGCGCTGATCGAGGCGGTCGTGCTGCTGGCGCTGCTGTTCGCGCTCCAGACCACCGCGCCCGTAGAGGCTGCTGCAGAGGCTGCAAACGCCGCGGGGGCCGGCGCCGAGCTGGTCCCGGAGCTGCCCAGCCTGGCCGTGAGCCGCGCGTGGATCCCCGGCCTGGGCGTGCGCTGGTCGCTGGCCCTCGACGGCACGGCGGTGCCCTGGCTGCTGCTCGTCGCCTTGCTCTTTCCCCTCGCGATCATGACCGGCGGGGACCCCAAGCCCGGCGAGCCGCCGCTGATCGTGGGCATGCTCGGCCTGCAGTCGGCCTGGGTCACGGTGCTGCTCGCCCAGGACCTGGTCGTGCTCGTGGGCGGGTGGGAGCTGGGCGTGGTCCTGGCGGCCGTGCTGATCGGTGAGCGCGGAGACGGGCGCACGGGCGTGCCCGGCCGGACCCGGGCGGCGCGGCGCTACGCGGCCCACGCTCTCGTCGGCGCGGGCGCGCTGCTCGGGGCGGTGGCGCTCGTGGGTGTCGGCCACGCCCACGCGACCGGAGGCGTGCTGAGCTGGGAGCTCGCCGTGCTCGAGCAGATCACCCTCGACGCGAACACGCAGGCGCTGGGCTTTGGCCTGGTCATCGTCGCCGTGCTGGTCAGCTTGCCCCTGGTTCCCGCGCACACCTGGACCGTGCAGCTGGGGGTCAGCGGGCCCACGCCGGTGGTCGCGGTCATGCTCGGCGCGTCGACGGCCATGGGCCTGTTCCTGCTGCAGCGCGTGGCGCTCCCGCTGTTCCCGCTGAGCGCGGGGGTGTGGGCGGAGACCCTCGCCGGGCTCGCGGCGATCGGGGCCGTGTACGCCGCCGCGGTGTGCTGGGCCGAGCGCGAGCCTGGGCGTTTGCTGGCCCACGCCGCGCTCTTGCACCTCGCCCTGGGCGTGGTCGCGGCGCTCTCGGGCAACGTCGCCGCGCGCGTCGGCCTGGGGCCCTTCGTGCTCGCCCACGGCCTCGGGCTGATCACGCTGACGGCGGTGCTTCACTCCTTGCGCCGCAGCGGCGTGGGCGACCTCGGCGAGCTGGCTGGCTGGGCCGCGGTCGCCCCCCGGGCCGTGAGCCTGGGCCTGCTGTCGATCCTCGTCCTCGCCGGCGCCCCGCTGAGCGCGGGCTTCTTCGGCGAGCTGGCCATCGTCGTCGGGGTGCTGCGCGACGGCAGCCTCGAGCTGCTCCGCCCCGGGCTGTGGACGGCCCTGGCCATCCTCGCCCTCGGCGTGGGCACCCTGGGCCTGCTCGTGCGCCTGTGGCAGGCCAGCCGGGGCAGCCCGCGGCCGGGCCTGGGCGATCGGGTCGTGGACCTGTCGTTGCGCGAGACCCTCGTGGGCGCGGCGGCGATGGTCTTGGCGCTGGTCATCGGCGTCGCGCCTGGAGCCCTGATCGCGCGCACCGAGCCCGCCGAGCAGGAGGCCGTCGAGCGCCTCCACCTCGGCCGCTGCCTGGCCATCGAGGCGCGCAACAGCCCGCGGCCCCGGGTCCGGGACGAGTTCGAGAGCGTGTGCCTGGATCCGGGCGCGCGCATCCTGCAGTTCTACGGCCGAGCCACAGCTGCAGCTGACGCGCACGCGGGAGGGCACCATGACGACTGACGCCCCGAGCCTGGCGGCGCAGCTGTGGGCCGTCGCGCCCCTGTGGATCCTCGCCCTGGGCGCCCTGCTGACCCTCTTGCTCGACGCCTTCGCCCGCGCGCGCGAGCCGGGCTTTTTGCGCGGGGTCGCCCTGGCCGTCGTCGGCCTCGCCGGCTGGGTCAGCCTCGGTCGCCTCGACCTGCGCGGGACGGGGGAGACCCTGCCCGAAGTCCTTCCGGGGGTCACCCAGGCCCAGGGCGCCTACGTCCTCGACGGGGCGCTGGTCGTCGACGCCACGGCGACGCTGATGGACGCGCTGATCCTGCTCGCGCTCGGGGGGGTCATCGCCCTGGCCCGCGAGCACGGGGCCGCGCGCAGCTCGGGCGGGCGGGGCTTTGGCGAGCGCGAGGCCCTGCTCCTGCTCGGGGGCGTGGGCGCGCTGACGCTGTCCCACGCGGGCGACCTGCTGGTGGTCTGGCTCGGCGCCGAGCTCCTCGCCGTGTCGGCGCTGGTGTGCATGCTGGCCACGCACGACGCCGCGTCGACGCCGGCCAAGCGCGGGGCCGTGCTCGGCCAGCTGGTCCCCTCGCTCATGGCCAGCGGATTGTTCGTGCTCGGCCTGGCCCTGACCTTCGCGGCCCTCGGGAGCACCTCCCTCGACGGCCTCGGCGGTCGGGTGACCTCGGTGTTCGCGGGCTGGGGCGGCGTGCAGCGCTGGCTCAAGGTGTTCGCGACCTACGGCGACACCATCGCGGAGCTCGACCCGGCGCGCATCCAGCAAGGCCGGGCCGAGATCGTCCGCGGCCTCGCGCCGGCGGCCCTGCTGCTCCCGGGCCTGCTGCTGATGCTCGCCTCCTTGCTGGCCAAGCTCGGCCTGCTGCCCTTCGCGCGTCGGCGCGAGCTCGCCGAGGACGGGCCGCTGCACGTGACGGCCCTGCACGCGACGGTCGGGGTCAGCGCGCTGATCGCCGTGCTGTTGCGGGTCTACGTGGGCGCGCTGCACAGCCCGCGCCTGGTCAACGAGCCCTACGGCTGGACCGGCGCGCTGCCGACGGTCGCGCTGCTCACGGGGCTGTGGGCGGCCCTCGCTGCCCTGGGCCAGCGCCGCCTCTCCCGGGTGGTCGCGCTGCTGAGCCTGGTCCAGCTGAGCCTGGTCGTGCTCGGGCTGACGGCGGCGGCGAGCTTCCACGGGCACATCGGCGTGGGCGGGCGCTCGCTGGCCCCGGAGTTCGAGATCGTGTGGGCGCAGCTCGCCGGGGACGAGGCCTACGTGACCACCCTGGCCCTGCTGCTGACCCACGTGGTCGCGGCCGTGGGCGCCTTCTCGGCCATCGCGGCGAGCCAGGGCTTTCGCGGGCCAGAGGTCCGCATGCAGCACTGGGCTGGGATGGCCGCGCGCCGTCCGGCCCTGGCCTTGGCCTTCTCGGTCTGCCTGCTGTCCCTCGTCGGGCTGCCGCCGCTGGCCGGCTTCGTCGCCAAGCTGGGGCTGCTGCGGACCCTGGCCGAGCACAGCGCGCTGCGCTGGACCCTGGCCGTGGTCGGCCTCGAGCTGGCGGTCTGCGCCTGGGTCGTCCTGCGCATCCTCGCGGCCATGTACTTCGGCGACGAGACCGTCAGCGAGCCGGGCGATCGTCGCCCGCCGGGTCCCTGGCCCGCCCGGGTCGCGGCGGCCTGCGCCCTCGCCTGCGTGCTCATGGGCATCGGCGGCCAGCACCTGCTCGCGGTCTTGCGCGTGCCGGCGGCGATCGGCTCCTTCGAGGTCGGCGTCGAGGAGCGCCTCGACTGGGTGCTCCAGCGCCAGCCGAGCTGGGCGGCCGAGGACGCGCTCTTGGACGCGGACGCCGATTCGGATGCGGATGCCGCCGAGGTCGAGGACGCGGGCGCCGAGGACGAGGGGGACGCGCGGATGAGCCTCGACGAGCCCGGGCGCGTGCTCTGAGCCGGGTCTTTGTTAGGCTCCGCCCGTGAGCGTCCTGCCTGCCCAGCTCCTCCCCGACAACGCCAGCGTCACCGCCGACGGGCGCCTGCAGATCGCGGGCGTCGACATCCTCGAGCTCGCGCGCGAGTTCGGGACGCCGCTGTTCGTCCACGACGAGGACCACATCCGCGCGCGCTGTCGCCAGGCCCGGGAGGCCTTCCCCGACGGGGTCGCCTACGCGAGCAAGGCCTTCCTGTGCCGGGCCATCGCCGAGCTCGCCCACGAAGAGGGCATGCACATCGACGTCGCCTCGGGCGGCGAGATGCACCTCGCCCTGCAGGCGGGCGTGCCCGCCGACCGGCTGGTCCTGCACGGCAACAACAAGAGCACCGCCGAGCTGCGCTACGCCCTCGAGCAGCGCGTGCACCGGGTCGTGGTCGACTCCTTCGACGAGCTCGATCGCATCGAGGCCCTGGTCGCCGAGGGCCTGCCGGCGCCGCGCGTGCTCCTGCGCATCACCCCGGGGGTCAAGGCCAACACCCACGAGTTCATCCAGACCGGCCAGGACGACTCCAAGTTCGGCTTCGGCGTGCGGGTCGGCCACGCCGATCGGGCCATCGAGCGGGCCGCCGCGAGCCCGGCCATCGAGCTCGTCGGCCTCCACGCCCACGTCGGCAGCCAGGTGTTCGAGGTCGGCTCCTTCGAGAAGGTCGCCGAGGTCCTCGCCGGCATCTTCGCCCGCTTCCAGGCCAAGACCGGGCCCAACGCCCGGATGGAGGAGCTGTGCATCGGCGGCGGCCTCGGGGTCGCCTACGTCGAGGGCGAGGCGGACTGCGGCATCGTCGAGTGGGGCCAGGCCGTGCGCCGGGCCTGCGCCGCCGCGGGCATCTCGGCCAAGATCACCGCCGAGCCCGGCCGCTCGATCATCGCCAGCTCGGCGATCACCCTCTACACCGTGGGCACCATCAAGGACATCCCCGGCGTGCGCACCTACGTGTCCGTGGACGGGGGCATGAGCGACAACCCGCGCCCGGTGCTCTACGGCAGCGGCTACGAGACCTTCCTGCCCCGGGCGACCGACGCCGACCGGCCCAAGACCATCCGCCTCGTCGGCAAGCACTGCGAGTCCGGCGACCTGCTCGTGCGCGAGGGCCTGGTGCCCGCGGACATCCGCGTCGGCGACATCATCTCGACCCCGGTGACCGGGGCCTACGGCTACTCCCTGGGCTCCAACTACAACAAGGTGCCGCGCCCGGCGGTGGTGTTCGTCAAGGACGGGCAGGCCCGCCAGGTCATCCGCCGCGAGACCTGGGACGACCTGCTGCGCTTGGACTGCTGAGCTGGGGCAGGGGTAGTCTTCGCCCATGCCGGTCCCCGCCCACTGCGTCCACTACCTCGAGATCATCACGGACGACCCCGAGGGGACGGCGGACTTTTACGCGCGCGCCTACGGCTGGAGCTTCGCGCCCCCCGACGCCGCCTTGGGAGGCGCGCGCGTGGGGACCCTGGCCGACGGCTCGCTGTGTGGAGTCCGGGCGCCGATGCACGATCAAGAGCGGCTCCTCGTGCGGCCCTACCTGCGCGTCGACGACATCGACGCGGCGGTGGCGAAGGCCGTGGCGCTCGGGGCTCGCCTCGCTGTCGAGCCCATGCCGCTCCCTGGCCACGGCCGCATCGCCATCTTCTTCCTCGGGGAGATCGAGCAGGGCCTGTGGGAGGTCGGCGAGTAGCCGTCTCGGCCGGTCCGTTCTCGGCTATCGAAATCTAGAGGCGCTCGAGCGAGCCGTGACCGAGCGCCGCCGCTGCGAACCCGAGATCATCGCGCACCTCGGAGCCTCGGCCGCTGTATGGTGGGAGCTTGGATGCCGAGCTCAGGGCCGTCTCGCTGCGCCGGGGCAACACGCTTCCGGGCGGGGCCTCGCGCTGGCACCACTCGCTCTTGGTCCCTGGGCTGCGGGCCTACGCCGTCGAGTCGCGGGGCCTGACCCTCGAGAGCCGCGCGCTCGGGCCCACCACCCACGGCTACCTCGTCGAGGGCCGCCAGAGCCGGGCTCAGGTGACGATCGTGCGCGAGGGCGAGCTGCTTTATCGCCGAGGGGGCCGCAGCTACACCCTGGGGCCGGGGGATGTCGCCCTGGATCCCGAGATTCACTACGACGAGCGCTGGATGGGCGGGCGCTTTTGCGTGCTGATGCTCGACTACGACGCGCGCTGGGGGGAGGCCCCGCGCAGCTTCGAGCTCGGTCGGCTGTCGGCGATCGATCGCGGACGCACGCAGGCCATGGCGGCGGCGCTCGAGTCGGGGGTCGGCGGCGGCCCCCTCGACGGCCTGCTCGAGCTCTACCGGGGCCTCGGCGTGGGCCTGGCTCGCGGCCGGCGGTGGGAGCCCGAGCCGGCGCTTCAAGAGCTCGCCGGGGCCCTCGGCCCGTGGATGTCGCGGCTGGACGGGCAGCCGATGTGGTGTGACTTCGAGCGCGCGACGCAGAGCCCGGAGCGGACCTTGCGTCGTCGCCTCGGCGCGCTCTTGGAGCTCGTCGGGGGTGGCCGAGCCCTACCAGGGGCTGAGGCCGCTGCTCAAGGTCCACAGGCTGATGACGGCGGCGCTGTTGATGAGCGCGGCGAACACCAGCGTGGCCGAGGTCGCCGCGGCGGTCGGCTACGGCAGCGCCCGGGCCTACTGCAACGCGGCTCGGCGGGCGGGCTGGGCGACCCCGCGAGCGACCCGAGCGCGGACCCTCGGCTGAAGGGGCGGGCAGCGGGTGGCCGAAGCGATGCATTGCGAAGGTCCCGAGGGCCGCTCATCGTGGCGCGCATGTTTCGTTCCCGCTACGCGCGCCGCACCGCACTGAGTCATGGACGTGGGGCAGGGAGGGCGTGGCGTCGTCCACGACGGCTAGAGTCCCTGGGCTCGACAGCGTCCATCGCGCTGTTTGCCTCGCTCGTCGGGGGGTGCGGCATGGGCAGCCCTGACTGGGGCGACGGCTTGGCCGTGGAGTGTGGGCTGTACGAGGAAGACGCCCTGATCAACGCCAGCACCGTGGAGCGCCTGCCCGAGGGCGCGGTGGTCGAGGTCCCCGAGCTGCCCGAGCTCGACGACACCGTCAACGCCAGCGGCGTGTACATGACCGCGGCCTCGGCCTTGCCCCTCGCGCCCGGGCTCCAGACCCTGACCTTCAACGTCACCGTCGACGGGAAGTCGGCCTCGACGACCTGCTCCATCGATCGTCCGGTGTTCCCGGTCAGCGTCGAGCCGGTCGCGCGCACGACCGAGCCCTTCGCCCGCGCCGAGATCGTCTACGCCCTCAGCGGCGACGACGGCAGCTCCAGGAAGGCGCGCCTCGACGCCGCCCTGACCCCCGCGGGGCAGTTCGAGGTCAGCTTCAAGCCGTGGAAGCCCAAGTCCGTCGAGGTCAACGGCGCCGCCGCCGAGGTCGACGAGGGCGGCTACGTGCAGGTGCCCGTCGACGCCGCCGTCGGGGCCAAGGCCAGCTTTCGGGTGACCAACCTCGACGACCAGAGCGTGGACTTCGAGGTCGAGCTCGTCGAGCTCCAGCCCTGGGCCGACGACGACGTCGAGGCGCTGGCGAGCGGGGCCGAGGCGGGCTACGCGTGGGCGGCGAGCGGCCGGGATCCGGCGGCCGAGGAGGGCTCGATCAGCGCGCTGCTCGTCGAGCCGAGCGCCAAGAAGATCCTGCGCCACGTCGGGCCCATGCGGGCGCTGAGCGAGGTCGAGCGCGTCGCCGTGGTCGAGCGCGACGAGCTGACCGTGGATGTCTGCGAGTACAGCGGGGGGGCGAAGATCTGGCGCATCGCCGAGCGCGCCAAGATCACGCTCTTCGACGCCAAGACCGGAGCCAAGCTCGCCTCCAAGACCCTGCGCGGCAAGCCGTCGCGCTGCCCCAAGACGGCCGAGTTCACCGTGCTCGAGACCGACGAGAACGACCCCGGCGGGGCGGCCTTCGACCAGCGCCTCGAGGGCCCCATCGGCGAGGCCCTCGACGAGTGGTTCGACACCCACTCGCAGCGCTGACGCGCGCGCTCAGTTCTTGGCCCCGTCGCCGCTGACCGGGCCGCCGCCGAGGATCGTGAACTCGATGCGCCGGTTGTTGAAGCGGCCGGCCGAGGTGTCGTTGGTGTCGATGGGCTCGTCCGGGCCGGCGCCGCGGGTCTCGAGCCGGCTGCCGTCGACGCCGTTGTCGACGAGCCACTTCTTGACGGCCTCGGCCCGGCGCCGCGAGAGATCCATGTTGTGCTGGTAGCCGCCGCGGGAGTCGGTGTGGCCGCTGATCTCGACGCGCAGGTCGGGGAAGCGGTTGAGGACCTCGGCGGCCTGCTCGAGCTGCGGGATCGAGTCCTTGGTGATGGTGTCCTTGTCGGTCTCGAAGTTGACCCCCTGCATGATGCCGCTGAGCGAGGTCAGCTCCTCGGGCACCTCGTCGGGGCAGCCGTCGTCGTCGAGGAAGCCGTTGCGGTCCTCGGGCTCGTTGGGGCACTGGTCCTGGGGGTTGGGGACCTTGTCGTTGTCGTCGTCGGGGATGCAGACCGTGGGGCAGCCGCTGGGCGGGTCGCCGGGCACCTCCGGGCAGGCGTCGTCGCGGTCGCGCACGCCGTCGCCGTCGGCGTCGTTGAAGGTCGGGCGCGGCCGGTCGCGCTCGCGGCCGAGGGTGATCGACAGGCCGACGAGGATCTCGGGCGAGACGATCACGCCGTCCCCGACCCCGCGCTTGTTGCTGATGATGCCGCGGCCGTCGACGCGCAGCATCACGTAGCGGTTGATGAAGAACTTGAGGCCGCCGCCGAAGTGCAGGCCGATGTCGACCTCCGAGCCGACCGCGTCGCCGTTGCTGTCGACGCCGAGCACCCCGACGCCGAACAGGCCGAAGGGGGTGATGCTCCAGTTGCCGACCTGGCCCAGCAGGTGCGCGCGGGCGGTGTACATGGTCGCGGAGTTGGTCGGGCCGTCCTCGCCGAAGCCCACGCGCATGGGCATGGCCGCGCCCTCGGCCTCGGCGCCGAAGTGGCGCAGGGGCATGTAGGCGAAGCGCAGGCCGAAGTCGGGGCCGATCGGCGACCAGCGCCGGTAGCCGCGGTCGGGGGCGTCGGGGTTGTCCTGGAACAGCTCGAGGTCCGGGTGCGGGAAGATGACGCCGCCGAACAGCCCGACCTCGAACATGTTGGGCTCGGGGGCCCAGCGGTCGATCCACCTGTCGTTCTCGTTGCCGCGGGTCCGGGCCTTGCCCTCGGACTTGGCCGAGGCGCCGCCGCCGTCGACGGCCACGGACGCGCTGCCTTCGGCGGACGCGTCGGGGCCCTCGTCGGGGGGCGCGGCGTGGGCCGAGCTGGGCGCGAAGCCCAGGCCCACGGCGGTGGCGAGGATGCAGGAGAGGGACAGGGGGACGCTCGCAGAGCGGGGCATGGACGGTCTCGGAGGAGTGCGGGGAGAGGGAGGAGGCGCGCGGGGAGGGGAGTCGGCGGTTCGACTATTCGACGGCTTCGCAGTCGCAGTTCATCTCGATCACGATCTCGCCGTCTTGGATCGAGTCACAGGCCGCGCCGACGAGCTCGATCTGCAAGCTGCCGTTGAGCTGCCAGCCGTCGCTCTCGTCGTAGGGCACGGGCTCGTCGTTGATGGTGACCTGGCAAAAGTCGATGGCCTCGGGCAGCAGCGCGGTGTCGAGGTCGATGGTGCACTCGCGCACGCCAGCGATGATCTCCGAGAAGGCGTCGATGAGCGAGGCCTGATCGAGGGCCTGGTAGTAGACCGCGTCGCTGCCCCCCGGCTGCACGCCGGCGCCGGCGTTGGCCATGTCCTGGAGGTGGTCGGCGGAGATGCCGGATCCCACGGACACGATCACCGTGCGCACGCCCTGGGCGTAGGCGGCCTGGGCCGCGGCGACGGCCTCGGGCTGGCCCTCGTCGGGGTTGGGCTGCGCGCAGGTGTCGGGCTCGCCGTCCGTCGCCAGCACGATGACCTTCTCGCCGGGGTCGGGGTCCTGGGCGACGACGTCGGCGACGCTGGTCAACGCGGAGCCGGTGGGGGTGTCGCCCTCGGGCGCGGCCGACTGGTAGAGCGCGGTCATGTCGGCGAGGGCGTTCAGGGCCAGGGGCGTCGACTCGACCCGCGGGCACATGTCTCCGGGGTTGTCGTAGAGTGACAGGCCGAAGCGAATGTCGCCCTGCAGCGGCGCGACCACGCCGACGTCGGGGTCGAGGAGGGTGTCGCCCACGGCCTGCCAGCGCGAGATGCCGCCAAAGTCCTCGTCCATGGAGCCCGAGCGGTCGACGAGCAGGGTGATGTTGGGGGTCTGGGGGCTGAGCTCGACCTCGGCCACGGGGCACTCGAAGCCGTCGTCCTCCATGGCCTCGTCGCCGTTGTCGGTGGTGTCGGTCTCGGTCGGGCTGGTCTCGCCGACCTCGTCGGCGGCGGTCTCTTCCTCGGGGCAGAATTTTTGCCCGAGGCCGTCGTCGACGCAGGGCACGGCGCAGCCCGAGAGCGCCGCGAGGGGCAAGGCCGCGGCCGCCCACATCATCCAATCCCGAGTCCAAGTCATGTCTAGTAGTGTCCCGCGATCGCGGCTGCAGGGCACGGACAAACGCCGAGGAAATCTTGGCGTCGCAGCCTACGGGATGAGCGGGCTCGGGGACGGCCCTGGCGCGAGGCTCGGGAGGGTCTTGAGCCTTGTTGGCTTTGCCGAGCCCTGTCCTCGGGGTGGTGCTCTCGCGTCCGAGCGCGCATGCTCGGCCCATGACGACGAGTCGTGTTTCCGTGGATGGGTCGGCCTGTCGGCTGGGCGTTGGGGTCCTCGCGCTGGCGCTCGCGTCAGCGTGCACGCCCGCAGAAGACGGCGGGATCCCGCAGCCCACGGACGAGGGCGCGGCGTCGGAGGGCGAGCGCGACGACGAGGCGGGCACGGACACGACGACGGGCACCGACACGACCACGGATACGGACACGAGCAGCAGCTCGGACGGCTCCGGAGAGACCGGCGAAGAGAGCTCGGAAGACAGCGGCGAAGAGACCGGGCCGCTCGCTGGAGATTGCGACCACGCGCCGCCGCCCGGGTGGACGCAGGTCTGGTGTGACGACTTCGCCGAGGCCATCGATCCGGCGAACTGGTCCTTCGAGGTCGACGGCCTCGGCGGCGGCAACAACGAGCTGCAGTACTACACCGACCGCCCCGAGAACGCGCGCATCGAAGACGGCGCGCTGGTCATCGAGGCCCTCGAGGAGCAGTACACCGGCCCCGACGGAACCCGCGACTACACCTCGGCCCGCCTGCGCACCTTCCAGCTCGCGCAGTGGACCTACGGCCGCGTCGAGGCCCGCATCCGCCTCCCCAAGGGCCAGGGGCTGTGGCCGGCTTTTTGGATGTTGCCCACGGACTGGGTCTACGGCGGCTGGGCGGCGTCCGGCGAGATCGACATCATGGAGCTCGTCGGGCACGAGCCGGAGACGGTCTACGGCACCCTGCACTACGGCGGGGAGTGGCCGACCAACACCTCGAGCGCCAGCGTCCCGCCGGACTTTGGCAGCCACGGCTACAGCCTCGAGTCCGGCGACTTCTCCGAGGACTTCCACGTGTTTGCGATCGAGTGGGAGGAGACGCAGATCCGCTGGTACGTCGACGGGCAGCACGTCCAGACCCAGAGCCAGTGGTGGTCCGAGGCCGCGGACTACCCGGCGCCCTACGACCAGGACTTCCACCTCCTGCTCAACGTCGCCGTGGGCGGGACCTGGCCGGGGTCTCCAGACGAGACCACGGTCTTTCCTCAGCGCATGACCGTGGACTGGGTCCGGGTCTACGAGGCGGGCTGAGCTGGGCCGACGGGGACGTCGCCCGCGATGGTGACGCGCTCGAGCTCGCGGTGCGCCGGCCAGTAGTCGTTGACCGGGCGGTGGATGGTGCAGCGGTTGTCCCAAAAGGCGATCGCGTTGGGCGACCAGCGGAACCGGCAGGTGTGCTCGGGCTGCTCGAGGTGCTCGTAGAGGTAGGCGAGCAGGCTGTCGGACTCGCGCTCGGGCAGGTCGAGGATGTGGGTGGTGAACAGGCGGTTGACGAACAACCCGGGCTTGCCCGAGCGCGGGTGGACGCGGACCACCGGGTGGACCCGCGGCGGGTGGGCCTTGGCGGCGGCGCGCAGCCGGGGCGAGGCGTCGGGCTCGGCGAGGCTGTGGCGAAAGCCGTGGGTGAAGCTGTGCGCGGCGCGGAGACCCTCGAGGCGCCGCTTCATGGTGGGCGAGAGCGAGTCGTAGGCGGCGATGGTGCTGCCGAAGAGGGTGTCGCCGCCGCACTCGGTGAGGACCCGCGCGCGCAGGATGGAGCCCAGCGGCGGCGCCTCGAGGAAGGTCATGTCCGTGTGCCAGGTGTCGATCTTGGGCTCCTCGTCGGGGGTGACCCGGAGGATGTTGACCGCGTCGAAGCCCGGCACGCTCGGGAAGGAGGGGTGGGGCACGGGCTCCCCGAATGCCCGCGCGAGCGCCAGGTGATCGGCGGGCGAGATGTCCTGGTCGCGGAAGAAGAGCACGCCGTGGGCGAGCAGCGCGGCCTCGAGAAACTCGGACTGCTCGGCGCTCAGCGGGGCTCGGAGATCGACGCCGCGGACCTCGGCGCCGACGGGGGGCGTCAGGGGGTGGATGCTGGGCTGCATGGCGCGCGGAGTATGACGCGCGCGCTCGCTGGGGTCACGAATTTGGGTGGCAGCGCTCGCGCAGCTGGTCGCCGTAGCGGGCGATGCGTTTCGGCCCGAGGTCCGGGCAGGCCTCGAGCTCCGCGGCTCCGTGGGTGGCCAGCCAGTTCAGCGCCCGAGGCGGGAGCACGACCTGCATGGGCACCTCGCGGGCCTCGGCCTCGGCCCGGCGCCAATCCTTGAGCCGGCTGGCCCGGGACACCTGCGACGAGGGCGGGCGCTCGCGCTTGGGCTTGGGCGGGACCTCGGCGAGGGGGTCGCCGCCCTCGAGCCCGGCGGCGATGGCCGCGAGCAGGCCCTCGCCGTGGCTCTGGATGAAGCCCCGGCGCAGGCGCATGCGCTTTAATGCGGCGGCGTCCCGGGGTGCCCGGCGGGCGAGGTGGACGAGGGGTTCGTTGGCGATCAGCCGCCCCGGGGGGTGGTCGAGCTCGCGGCCCTTGTCCTCGCGCCAGCGGTAGATCGCGGCGAGCACGGGGAGGCGCTCGGCCGGGAGGTCGCGGGCGCCCTTGAGCTTCCACATCCGGCTGGGGTCGAAGGCGCTGCGGTGGGCCGGCGCCGCGGCGACGCTGGCGTTGGCGATGGCCAGCTCCTCGTCGAGGTCGGCGGCGCCGATGCGGGCCTCGAGCTCGCGGCCGACCCGGGGCAGGTGGACCACGTCGTCGAGGGCGTAGCGCAGGGCCTTGGCGTCGATGGGCCGGCGGCCCCAGTCGTGCTGCTTGTGGGCCTTGGGCAGCTTCTGCTCGCACACGGCCTCGACCACGGCGGCGTAGCCCGTGCGCGACCAGCCCAGGAAGCTCGCGGCCTGCTGGGTGTCGAACAGCCCGCCGAGCGCGATGCCGAAGTCGCGCTTGAGGCAGGCGACGTCGTACTCCCCGCCGTGGATCCACAGGCGCAGGCTCGGGCTGGCGAGGGGCTCGGCGAGGGCGGCGAGGGCCTCCGCTCGGGGCTCGCCGGAGTCGCCGGCGAGGGCCAGGGTGTCGACGAGGAAGAGCGCGCCGGCGACGTTGAGCTGGAGCAGGCAGACCCGCTCGCGGTAGGCGAACATCGAGTTCGACTCGCTGTCGAGGGCGACCCAGGCCGCGTCCCGCATGCGCTGGGCGAGGGCCGTGAGCTCCGCGTCGGTGCGCACCCAACTGTGCTCGGGGAGCTCGGTCATCGCGGCACCATAGCAGCCCCGGAGATCTGGGCAGCCCCCTCGAACAGCGCGCGCCGCTTGGCCAGGGCCGCCCACAGATGATCGGCCAGGGCGCGGACCCGGGCCGTGTCGCGCAGATCGGGGTGCCGCAGCAGCCACAGCGCGCTGGCCTTGGGCAGCAGGGGATCGAGGCGGCGCAGCTCGGGGTCCGCGTCGCCGACGAAGCAGGGCAAGATCCCCCGGCAGCTCGAGCAGCGGACCACCCGGTGCATGGCCGCGATGGTGTTGACGGCCAGCAGCACCGGGGCGTCGCCGTGCTCGCGCGCCCACCAGCGCGCGGCGGCGAGGCCCTCGAGGCCGCCGGTGAAGCGCGCCCAGGGCAGGGCGCCGTCGGCCTCGACCTCGACGCTGGCGCGGACGTAGGGGGCCCAGGCGACCGCGGCGATGCGCCGGCCGAGGGCGTCCTCCGGCGGCCGCGGGCTCGGGCGCAGGCGACGTCTGCCTCGCGCGCGGCCAGGTCGTAGAAGCGGTCAGCGAAGGACACCTGGAGGTCGATGGCCGGGTAGCGCCGGCGAAACTCGGCCAGGGGCTCGACGAGCAGGCCGACGAGGGTCTCGGGCGCGGTCAGGTGCACCGTGCCGGCTGGTGCGGCGTCGAGGCCCGCGACGGCTCGGAGCAGGTCGTCGACCCCATCTTCGAGGCGCTCGGCCAGGGGGCGCAGGGCTTCGCCAGCGGCGGTGGGTGTCAAGCCGGTGGGCGCACGCTCGAACAGGCGCGTGCCGAGGCTGCGCTCGAGCCCGGTCAGCCGGCGCTGCACCGTCGAGGTGTTGATCCCCAAGTGCGTCGCCGCAGCGGAGAGGGTCCCGGCCCGAGAGATGGCCAGGAACACCGGGATGTCGTCCCACTTGAGGGGGTTGTCGCTCGCGCCATGGCTTTGCATTTATGCAATTCCTCTTGGCAGAGTTTTCTATTTCGTGGCGAGGCTGCAAATCCTAGTCTTCGAATGTGCCCAGCCGAGGGCGCCACGGAGCCAGGTAAATGCGGGAATTCGAGCTTCAATCACCGATTCGAGTCGTCTTTGGGCCCGGCGCGGAGGCCCGGGCCGCGTCGGTGCTGGAAGAGCTCGGCGCAAAGCGCGTGCTGCTCTTGGCCCAAAGCCGGCACCGCGAAGGCGCCGAGCGCGTGGCGGCCGCGCTGGGCGAGCGTTCGGTCGGGATCTTCGACGGGGTGACTGTCCAGGTGCCCGAAGACGTCGCCGCCGCGGCCACACAGATGGCCAGGGAGCGGGACGCGGACTGGGTCGTCGCCCACGGTGGTGGGTCGGCGATCGGCGTCGCCAAGGCGGTCGCCCTCGAGCTCGAGGTCCGCGTCGGGGCCATCCCCACGACCTACGCCGGCTCCGAGCGCACGCCGATCTGGGGCCGGACTCGGGCGGGCATCAAGGAGACCGGACGCGACGAGCGGGTGCGGCCGCAGCTGGTGATCTACGACCCGAGCCTCGCCGCCGGCCTGCCCCAGGCGCTGTCCCTGCTCAGCCTGCTCAACGCCCTGGCCCACAGCGTCGAGACCCTCTACGCGGCCGAGGCGAGCGACGCGGCTCGAGACGCGGCGCGGGCCAGCTTGGCGCCGCTGCGCGCCGGCATGGAGGCCCTCGCCGCGGACCCGGGCGACCTCGACGGTCGGGCCGAGGCGCTCTACGGCGCGGCCCTGGCCGGGGAGGCCCTCGGCGGCGCGTCCATGGCCCTGCACCACAAGCTGGCCCACGTCCTCGGGGGCGAGCATGGTCTGCCCCACGCCCAGACCCACGCCGTGCTGCTGCCGCACACCTTGGCCTTCAACGGCCCCGAGGCGCCGGCCATGCTCGCGGCGATGCGCGAGGTCTTTGGCGACGATCCTGCGCGCTGGCTCGCCGAGCACATGCGCGCTTGGGGCCTGCCGACTTCCCTCGAGGCCCTGGGTCTCGGGCGGGCGGACCTGGGCCGGGTCGTCGCCCGGGCCGTCGAGGGAGCCGCGCGCTACCCCAACCCGCGGACCATCGACGCCGCGGGTCTGGGCGGGCTGCTCGACGACGCCTGGCACGGGCGCACGCCCATCGCCGAGCACGGGCGTCGCGTCCTCGCGGATCGATCTGGAGCGCACGCGGGTGTGCCCGCGACCCTCGCCGGGGCGCCGCTGGAGAGCGCGCGTCTGGCCGTGCTCGCCGTCCACGGCCGGGGCAGCAACGCCGATGCTTTCGTCGCCCAGCTGCGCAGCTTCGCGGGCGCCCACGAGGACGTCGCCTGGCTCGCGCCCCAGGCCCTCGCCAACAGCTGGTACCCCCACGGCTTCCAGGCGCCCTGGGTCGACAACCAGCCCCAGCTCGACGGCGCCCTCGCGGCCCTCGACGCCGCCTGGGCCGAGCTTCGCCGCGCGCTCCCGGCCGAGCGCATCGTGGTGGTCGGCTTCAGCCAGGGGGCGTGCCTGGCCCTGACCTGGCTCGAGGGGGCGCCCGCCGAGCTCCGGCCCAAGGCCGTGCTCGCGTTCAGCGGCGCGCCCACGCCGAGGCCCGAGGCCCTCGCGGTCGCCGATGGCTGGGCCAAGCTCCGCGGCGTGCCCGTGCACCTCGGCAAGAGCGAGGACGATCGCTGGGTCCCCTGCGAGCCCTTCGACGCCGCCGCCGAGGCCCTGCGCGCCGCCGGGGCCGAGCTCTCGGTCCACCGACGCCCCGGAGACCTCCACGCCATCCACGACTTCGATCGCCGCGCCCTCGTCAACCACCTCGACCCCCACCTCGAGCAAGCCACGCCCTGAAGCAGAGCCGAGCCATGACCGACCCCAACCAGACCCCGTCCTCCACCCCCGAGTACCAGATCGGCTACGGCAGCGCGCTGCGCAGCGAGGCCCGCCCCGGCGCGCTGCCGACCGATCAAAACGCGCCCAAGCGAGCGCCCTACGGCTTGTTCGCCGAGCAGATCAACGGCACGGGCTTCACCGTCGAGCGCGCCCACAACCTCCGCGTGTGGCTCTACCGCTTGCGCCCGGCGATCCACGATCGGCCCTTCGCGCGCATGACCGCCGGCGAGGCCCCGCCCCACTTCAGCGGCGACTTCAGCGAGGCGGTGAGCACCCCGGAGGTCCAGCGCTACCAGCCCCTCGCGCTCGCCAGCGGCGGCTCCACGGACTGGCTCGACGGCGTGCAGACCTTCGCCGGCGCCGGCGACCCGCGCATCCGCCGGGGCATGGCCATCCACCTGTTCACCGCCGACGCCGACATGCAGCGGGTGTTCGCCAACATCGACGGGGACCTGCTCTTGGCCCCGGAGCACGGCCGGCTGCACATCCGCACGGAGCTCGGCCGCCTCGAGGTCGGACCCGGCGAAGTCGCGATCTTGCCCCGCGGCATCCGCTTCCAGATCACCTTGCCCGAGGGCCCCGTGCGCGGCTTCGCCAGCGAGCTCTTCGACGGCCACTACCTCCTGCCCGAGCGCGGCCTGATCGGCGCCAACGGCCTGGCCGACGAGCGCCACTTCGAGGCCCCCGTGGCCGAGTACGAGGACGTCGCCGAGGACACGGTCATCGTCGTCAAGCAGGGCGGAGTGTTCTGGCAGACGACGGCGCCCAACAGCCCCTTCGACGTGGTCGCCTGGCACGGGAGCTACGCGCCCTTCAAGTACGACCTGCGCAAGTTCATGAGCTACGGCTCGGTGAGCTGGGACCACCCCGACCCTTCGGTGCTCACGGTCCTGACCTGCCCCATGGACGGCAACACCCGCGGCAGCGGACGCAACGCCGTCGACGTGGGCGTGTTCATGCCGCGCTGGGACCCGACCGAGCACACCTTCCGCCCGCCTTACTTCCACCGCAACAGCGCCATCGAATTCAACGCGGTGATCCAGACCCCGCGGACCAAGGGCGCCTACCCCTCGGGGGCGTTCAGCTTCACGCCCTACCTGACGCCCCACGGGGTCAGCCACGTCGGCCACGCCGCGGGGGTCGAGGCGCCGGACGAGCCGCGCAAGACCAGCACCGGGGACATCTGGCTACAGTTCGAGAGCACCTACTCCCTGGGTGTGCTTCCGCGCTGGCTCGGGAGCGAGCGTCGGGACGGGGAATTCCTCCAGAACTTCACGGGCTACGCCGAGGGCGAGCTGACGAGCTGAGGGCGTGGGGCAGCAGGGGGCTCTTTCTGGCCGACCCTCGGATTTGAGCGCGCTGTGGTCCTTTGGGGGGAAGCTTGGCATGCTCGCGGGGTGCGAAGCCTTCCCCTTGCGCCTGCTCTGAGCTCGCTCGCCCTCGCCGTCGCCCTGTCCGGTCTCGCCTGCTTCGAGGACACGCCGCCGCCGTCCGGGGGCGAGGGGACCGACGAGTCCGAGTCCACGTCCGAGGACGAAGCGAGCGCCGACGAAGACACGAGCGCGGGGACCGAGGTCGGGACCGAGTCGACGAGCGAGTCCGAGTCCGAGGAGTCGACGAGTGAGGCCGAGACGACCGAAGACGAATCGGCCGACACCGAGCCCGAGCCCGAGTGCGGCAACGGGGTGGTCGAGGACGGCGAGGCCTGCGACGACGGCCCCGAGCCGCCGCTGGCCGAGGGGGCGTGCAAGCCCGACTGCTCCGGGGTCATCGAGACCCGCCAGCTGCTCCTGGGCGAGGTGCTGAGCGACGGCGACCTGGGCAACAACCCCGTCGCCACCGTGGACGCCGCGTGCCCCGTGGGCTTCGAGGCGATGTTCGCCGACGGCGTGGCCCGGCGCGCGACCACGACCCCGTGGCAGAGCGCCGACCCCATCGACTGGCCCGTCCAACCCTACACCCGCTACGTCAACGACCAGGCCCAGGAGGTGTGGATCACCGACGCCGTCGCGCTCATCGGGGTCCGCGACGGGGCCCACGTGCCGATCACCAACATCATCGCCAGCAACGGCCGCTGCGACCCGTTTTGCATCTCTCGGGACATGGTCTCGGGGCTCAAGGACGACGGCACCACGCTGACCAGCGACAATTGCAACGGCTGGTCCGAGGGCGGCATCGGGACCCAGGGCAGCGTCGGCGACTTCGAGACCGGCGAGTACGTCACCGGGACCGTGGCCTGCAACTTCAACGTCGACCTGCTCATCGACACCTACCGCCCGGTCTGCGTGGAGCAGTGAGGCGGCCGAGGTGGACCGGCTGGGCTAGCCCTCGGCGTTGGCGAACCAGCCCGCGAGCTCCTGCCGGAGCGTGCGCTTGAGGAACTTGCCCGTGGCCCCGCGCGGGATCTGCTCGCGGTGGGCGTAGCCCTCGGGCAGCCACCACCTCTCGAAGCGCTCGGCGAGGTAGGCCGTGAGCGCGGCGTCGTCGAGGGTCTTGCCCTCCTTGGCGACCACGACCGCGACGGGGCGCTCGGACCACTTGGGGTGGGGCACGGCGACGACGGCGGCCTCGGCCACGTCGGGGTGGCCCATGAGCGCGTTCTCGAGGGCCACGGAGCTGATCCACTCGCCGCCGGACTTGACCAGGTCCTTGGTCCGGTCGGTGATCTGCATGGAGCCCTCGGCGTTCATGGTCACCACGTCGCCGGTGCGGAACCAGCCGTCCTCGGTCCACTTGTCCTGGGCGTCGACGCCCCCGTGGTAGCTGCCGGCGATCCACGGCCCGCGGACCTGCAGCTCGCCCATGTGCACGCCGTCCCAGGCGACCTCCCTGCCCTCGTCGTCGACGATGCGCATCTCGACGAAGGGCGGCGGGGTGCCCTGGCGGGCGCGGATCTTCAGCTGCTCCTCTTTGGGAAGCTCGAGCTGGTGGGGGCGCAGGCGGGACACCGAGCCCAGGGGCGTGGTCTCGGTCATGCCCCAGGCGTGGATCACCGTCATGCCCATCTGATCCATGGTGTCGATCATCGACTCCGGGGCCGCCGAGCCGCCCACGACCATGCGCAGGCCGGGCTGCAGCGCCCACTTGTCGGGGTTGGCCCCGACCAGCTTCATGATGCCCATCCAGATCGTCGGCACGCCCGCGGACACGGTGACCTTCTCCTTGGCGTAGAGGTCGAGCAGCGCGTCGGGGGCCAGGTGCGGGCCGGGGTGGACCTGCTTGGCGCCGACCATGGTCGCCGTGAACGGCAGGCCCCAGGCGTTGACGTGGAACATGGGCACCACCGGGCACAGGCAGTCGCTGATCGACAGGTTGAGGCTGTCGGGCAGGGCCGAGGCGAAGCTGTGCAGGATGGTCGCGCGGTGGCTGTAGACCACGCCCTTGGGCCGACCGGTGGTCCCGGAGGTGTAGCACATGCCGATCGGATCGTTCTCGTCGACGGGCGGGGACTGCCAGCCGTCGAGCTCGGCGCTCCCGGCCTCAATCAGGGACTCGAAGTCGGCGCCCTTGCCCCCCTCACCCGTGAGCGTGTCGGGGAGCTCGGCGGGGGTCCAGCGGACCACGAACACCTTCTCGAAGGGCAGCTCGCCGCCGAACTTGGCGAGCAGGGGCAAGAGCACGTCGTCGATGACGAGGTAGCGGTCGCCGGCGTCCTGGACGATGTGGCCCAGATCCTCGGGCGACAGGCGCAGGTTGAGGGTGTGGTAGATGCCGCCGGCCATGGGCACGCCGAAGTACACCTCCATGTGCGCGTGGTGGTTCCACATCAAGGTCGCGACCCGGTCGCCCTTTTGCAGGCCCGCGTCGAGCAGGCCCTTGGCGAGGGCCCGGCTGCGCCGGCGCAGGTCGGCGTAGGTGTGCCGCCGCAGGGACTTGTCCGGGGCCTGGCTGACGACCTCGACCTCGGGGAAGAGCTGGGCCGCGCGGTCGAGGAGGTGGTTGGTCGTCAGCGGGAAGTTCATCATCGTGGCGTGCATGGGCGAGCTCCTATTCCTCTCGGGTGTGGGCGGTGAGGGGAGGGCATGATGCCACGGGCGCGCCCCAAACGCGGAGGAGCCCGGCCGGGTCGGCTCGGGCTCCTCGCGGGTCTCGTGGTCCTTGGATCGCTCGACTCGCTCGACCCAGGGCTCGCTATCGCTGCGGGCTTTACTGGGGATTGGGGATGCACTCGACGTCGCCAAAGGGCGCCGCCAGGTTGTCGCAGTTGCCCGTCAGCACGTCCGAGGCCTCGAGGGTCACCTGGCCGGTGTCGACGTCGACGGAGTAGAGCGAGCTGCCGTCGCCCGAGATGCCGCAGGCGTAGAGCTTGTCCTCGCTGGGGTGGAACTCGATGCCCACGGAGCCAAAGTTGTCGTCCATGGCGATGGAGCCGAGCTCGCTCGCGTCGTCGCCGTTGAAGGTGTAGAGGCGGTCGTCGCTGGCGTTGATGCCGTAGAGCACGTTGTCCAGGGGGTCGGACCAGGTCAGCCCGGTCGCGCCCCAGTCGCCCGGCAGCGGGTTGAGCACGACGGACGCGGCGGTGTTGGGGTCGATGTCGAGGATCACGTCCTGGTTGGAGGACGAGCCGAACATGTTCTGCAGCTCGTTGGAGGTGATGCCGTTGACCCCGGTGAAGCCGCTGTACTGACCGACCTCGGTGCCCTCGCAGGTGCAGGGGTCGATGAGCAGCATGGTGTCGCCGGTGGTGCTCTTGCCGACGGAGGCGTAGAGCTGGTTGCTGTTGAAGGTCAGCGAGGTGAAGTTGGCGTTGGCCGGGATGCCCTCGGGCAGGATGAGGTCCTCGCAGATCACCGTGGTCGTGCCGACGTCGCCCTCGACGGTGCTGATCTGCAGGAGCTGGTCGATGTTGTCGCCGAACTCGTCGACGGTGAGGATCCACGGCGCGAACTCCTCCCCGCCGGTCTCGGTGTCGGTCTCCGTCTCGGTGCCGGTGTCGGTGTCGGTCTCGGTGCCGGTGCCGGTGCCGGTGTCGGTGTCGGTGCTCGTCTCGGTGCCGGTGTCGGTCTCGGTGCCGGTGGTGTCGGTGCTGGTGTCGGTGCCGGTGGTGTCGGTGCTCGTGTCGGTGTCGGTGCTCGTGTCCGTCTCGGACGACTCGGAGCCGCTGCCGGACTCGGACTCGCTGCCGGACTCGGACTCGCTGCTCGACTCGGCGTCCGTGCTGTCCGAGGCGGTCTCGCCGACCTCGTCGGCGCCGCCGTCGGCGTCGTCATCCCCGCAAGCCATGGGCGCGAGGCTGAGGCCGAGAATGGCCGCGCCTCGCATTACGTTTAGTGAAAAGCCGGTGCTTCGCATCACCGACAGTAGAGCGGTGAACCATGGTGCGCGCAACTCGAACAGACGTGATCGTCGCCCCATGGCGCCGTGTGAAGGCGTTTTGGGGCTGACCCCACGGTCGGGCCGATCCCTGGGCAGAGCCCGTGCAGCTGGCGCCTCGTGCAAGGTCGCCCGCGAGGCGTCGACAGCCGTCAGCCCATGCGCTGCTGGAAGTAGAGCTCTTCGATGGCCGAGACCTTGTCGGCCTCGCCCGCGTGCTTGTCGGAGCGAATCGCGACCAGCTTCGGATCGCGCAGCTTGAGCTCCTTGGTCACGTTGTCCTTCACGATGCCCTCGAAGCGCACGACCACGACGATGTGCGGGCGCAGCTCGACGCCCGGGCGCACGCCAGAGGAGCTCTGCCGCTCGACCCGCTTCCCGGTCATCAGGCCGTTGCGCATGATCTCGGCTTGGATCTCGCGGTCGCGGTGGACGTCGACGCCGGCCACGTCGCCCACGTCGACGAAGCCCCCGTCGGCCGTGCGTGCGCCGATCGCGAAGCTTCCGAACATGCCGGCCTTTTGCTTGGTGGTGACGGAGAAGATGCCCTGCAAGAGCACCAAGTCGAGGGTGATCTCGGGCTTGCGCTTGAGCCAGTTGGGGTCGCGGCGGGCGAGGGCGTAGACCCCGTCGAGGTCCTTGGTGATGATGCCCTCGTGGCCCTGGTTGCGGAAGTATTGGTAGAGACGATTGACGTCGTTCTTGTTGTTGGCCAGCTGCCCCTCGGCGATCTCGAGGGGGATGGGCAGGGGCCAGTTGGTCGCCGGGCCGAGGAAGCTTTGCAGGGCCTGGCGGCGCTGGCGTAGCTGCAGCTGGGTGAGGTCCTGGCCGTTGAGGTACACGAGATCGAAAGCCGCGTACTTGAGGTTGACCGGGCGCTGGACGACCTCGCCGGACAGGCTCGCGTAGACCTCGTAGACCGTGGCCGGGCGCGGGCCGTCGAGGTCGAGGACCGTGCCGTGCAGCTCGCCGTCGATGATCACGTCGCGGCAGGGCAGGTTGGTGATGGTCTGGCGCATGCCCCGGATCTGCTCGAGCCAGTCCTTGCGCCCGCGGGTATAGGCGGCGCACAGCACCGAGCCGTGGGCGTCGCTGGACTTGTGCAGCATCATCCGGATGCCGTCGTACTTGCGCTCGACCCACGCGGGGTACTTCTTGACGCCGTCGGTGCTGCCGCTGGCCAGGGCCGGCTTGATGGCCACGAGGGGCTGGAGCCGGACCTCGCGCAGGCCCTCGGCGCCCTTGGTCGCGAGGGTGTTGGCGACGGCGAAGGGGTCGCTCAGGGCGATGGCGTGCTGCACCGCCTCGGGCTCGACGTCGTAGTAGGTCGCCAGGGCCTTGGCGATCACGGCGCCCTCGTACTCGAAGCCAAAGTCGGCCTTGCGCAGGATCAGCCGGGCGAGGAAGTAGGCCTCGACCTTGCCCATGCGCGTGAGCAGGGAGCGGAGCAGCTCGAATTTTTTGCTCCGGACCGCGTCGGGCAGGAACTCGAGGGTCAGCAGGACCTCGCCGGCGGTCAGCGGGGTCTCGCCCTTGAGCTCGCGGCGAGACTCGGCGAACAGCACCCCGACGTCGCCGACTTGGGTCAGGCGGTCGAGCATCTGGCGGCGGGTCTTCATGTCGACCTGCATCAGCAGGCGGACCAGGCTGTCGCGCTTGAAGGTGCTGGTCCGGCCGACGAACACGTCGCCGACCAGGCAGCCGATCTTTTGCACCGCCGACAGGCCGATGTCCTTGTCGAGGAAGGACTCGACCAGGGCCGCGCGCCCGGCCGTGTCCGGGGGCGGGCTGATCTGCAGCTGAAACAGGCGCGCGCCCTTCTCAGGGTGCATGCGCATCAGCGGGATGAACAGGCCGCGGCACAGGGAGTAAAAGGGGATGGTCTCGAGCTCGGACAGCGATCGCCCTCGCTCGGACAGGCGGCTGACGCAGAACTGGACGTGCAGCGGCAGGCCGAGGGTCTGCTCCATGTAGGCCGCGCCGGGGCGGTGGCTGCCCAGGGCGCCGGTGAGCTGCTCGAGGTTGTCGCCGGAGTGGAACCAGCGGCGGACGGTGGCATCGTCGACGATGTGCACGGCCGGGCGAGGGTAGCAGCTTTGGGGCCGCTCCTGGGCTGGGGATCCGCTAGCATGCGCCCGTGTCAGCCAAGGCGCTCATCGGTGGCCTCGTCCTCGGCCTGGCCCTCGGGGCCGGGGGCTCTTACGCCGTCCAGACCTACGTGCTCGAGGCCCCCGCGTGCTCGGGCCGCTGCGGGTCCGGCACGGTGTGCGTCGAGGATCTGTGCGTCGCGGCGGAGCCCGAGATCGACGCGCCCGAGGCCGAGCCCGAGGAGCCGGCCAAGAAAAAGCGCAAGGGCAAGCGCAAGAAGAAGAAGGGGGCTGGGGCCGAAGCGGACGCGGAGGCGGGCGGCCCCGCGATCGACGACGACTCCGACGTGCCCGGCTTCGATCCCAGCGCCGACCGCAGCATCGGCGAGCGCGACGGGGTGGGGCGGCTCAGCGACGCCCAGGTCGACGCCGAGCTGGCCAAGCTCGACCGGCCCTTCCAGCGCTGCGTCCAGCAAGCCAGCGAGCGCGTCGACGATCTCGGTACGGGCAAGGTCAGCCTCAGCTTCGGCGTCGACGGCAAGGGCAAGGTCACGGGGGTCAACGTCTCGGCGCCCGCGAACCTGAAGGACGCGGGCATCGTCCCGTGCGTGCGCAAGGCGATCTTCGCCCACAAATTCCCCGCCTACGACGGGCCCGAGACCCGGGTCCGCTCGAGCTTCCACGTCGACTGAGAGGGTCGAGCTGGCGCCGCTCATCCTGCGCTCAACCTTGGTCGCGCAGGGTCTGGCCATGCAGATCGCACTCCGTCGTTCGTTTCGCTCGCTCCACCTGCTGTTCGTGCCCCTGGCGCTGAGCTCGGGCCTCGCCGGCTGCGAGGGGTCGACCCTCGACGAGGACCCGCCCGAGGTCCGCGAGTCCGTCCGCGGTGCGCGGGTCTGCGAGCTCTTCGAGCTGACCCTCGAGGGGGAGCACCTGGCCATGGACGTGTGGAACAGCGGCGACTTGCACGATTGCCCCGACGCGTGGCTGGCCGCGGTCGATCCCCAGCGCTACGCCGTGGGCGGCCCTCGGTGGCGCTCGGTCGACGAGCAGTACACCGTGGACGCAGACGGCGAGCCCGTCGGCTTCGACGCCGAAGCCCTCGAGGTGCCGGCGGGGCTCGGTCAGGACATGTTCCTGGCGGCCCAGGTGCTGTTGATGCCGCTCGCCGTGCTCGAGCACATGCTCGGCGTCGACATCGAGTCCCTCGACGATCTACCCCCGATGGTCCACCAGACCATCCTCGACGGGACCCTGGCCACCGAGGGCTACGCGATCAACGAGGTCGAGCGCGCGCTGACCACCCGCATGGTCCACCACGCGGGCAGCGAGGTGTTCGTCCTCGACGACGGCGAGTGCCGCTACGCGATGAAGTACTACACGAACATCGTCGACCCGACGCTCACCAACGAGGACGCGGTCGCGGAGCTCGGCGACAAATTCGAGCACCTGCCCCAGGGCTGGCGCTTCGAGGTCTTGAGCTTCGAGGAGGACCTGGTCGTCGCCGAGCTCGACGGCGTCGCGCACGTGATCGCCGACGAGTTTGGCAACTCCTACGATCGCTACGCGTGCGATTGATCGATGCCGCTGGTCTCGGGCGCGGCGAGGGCCGGGCCGCGGATGTGGACGGCGAGCCCGGGCGGGTCGAGGACCTCGAACGCGAGGGTCCAGCCGAAGCGCTCGCAGACCTCGGCGACGATCGCCAGGCCCAGGCCCGTGCCCGAGGGTCCACGCGAGCGCGCGTCGTCCTCGCTGACGTGGCGCTGGGCCAGGCGCGGGAGCTGGGCCGGGCTGAGCCCGGGGCCGTCGTCGATGACCGCGAGCTCGAAGCCCTCCTCGCCTTCGTCGAGGACCAGGGTGACCTCGCTGGTGGTGTGCACGATCGCGTTGTGGGCCAGGTTGGCGAGGGCCTGCTCGAGCGCGGCCGGCTCGCAGGTGGCGAGCAGGGGCCGCTGTGGCCAGCTGCCCCGCACCTTGATCCCGTGCAGCGCACCCAAGGTGGCGAAGCGCCCGACCACGCGACGCAGGACCTCGCCCAGATCCTGGGCGCGCTCGCTCGGCGCCAAGCCGTGCTCGAAGCGGCTGGCCAGGCGCAGGTTCTCGGTCAGCTGGGTCAGGTAGACGACGTCGTCGATGGACGCGGTCAGCTGCGCGCGGGTCGAGGGGTCCTCGGCCTCGCGGACCAGACCCTCGAGGCGCAGCTGCAGGGCCGCGAGGGGGGTGCGGACGTCGTGGGCGACGTCCTGGAGGTGGACCTCGAGGGCCTGGGTGCGCGCGTGCAGGGCGTCCGTGGTGGTCACGATCCGCTCGTGGCTGTGGGTGAGCTGCCGAGCCAAGCGCCCGAGGGCGTCGTCGCCCGGGGCCTCGATGGGCACGAAGTTCGCCGCGTCACCGACCTGCTCGGCCCGCTGGGCGAGGCGCTCGATCCGTGCGAGGAGCGGGCGGATCGCCACGAAGATCGCCAGCGCGCTGGCGAGGGCGAGCACGACGGTGAGGCTGAACACGAGCACCGAGGAGCCGCGGCGCCGGTTGGCCTCGGGGGCGCTCCACTCGAGGCGGAACAGCTCGCAAGGCCCCGGCGGCCCCAGTCGGGCCAGCGCGCGACCGCTCCGGGGCGGCGTCCGCGTCGCGGTCACGACGGCGTCCGAGCTCGCCCGCAGCTCGGCGACCAGCGCGGGGTCGAGGGCCGGGGCCGCGGGGTTGGCCGAGCGCAAGGTCGCGCCGTCGTAGGCGTAGATGGACTGGCCGTCCCCGCGGACTCGCCAGCTCGCAGGCTCGCGCAAGCAGGCGTCGACGCGGGATTGTTGCAGCGCCCCGTCTACGCTGAGGTTGGCCGCGCTCGCCAGCTCGGCCGCGTTCTTCGTGGCCAGGACGAAGACGAAGGTGCCGCCGAACAGGACCCCGAACACCGAGACGAGCAGCACCCGGGCGATCAGGCCGTGGGCCCGCCTCATGGCCTCGAAGCCTCGCTGGGCTCGAAGCAGTAGCCGACCCCGCGCACGGTCTGGAGGGCCTCTCCGGCGACGCCGAGCTTCTTGCGGATCCGCGCGATGTGGCTGTTGAGGGTGCGATCGCTGCGCCTGCCGTCGACGGGCAGGGCCGCCTCGGCCAGCTGCCGACGCGACATGACCCGCCCGGGGTTTTGGACCAAGGTGGCGAGGAGGTTGAACTCGTGGGCCGTGAGCTCGGCGTCGCGTTCGCCAACTCGGACCAGGCGGCGGTCGAGATCGAGGCGCACCTCGCCCCAACGCAGCTCGCGGCGCGAGCTCGGCCGCGCTTCACCGAGGCGCGCGCGGATCCTGGCGAGCAGCTCGTCCATGAAAAAGGGCTTGCTCATCCAGTCGGCCGCGCCGAGCTCGAAGCTGCGCAGGCGATCGTCGAGCTCCGTGCGCGCGGTCAGGACCAGCACGGGCACGCTCGAGCGCCCCCGCCGGGCCTCGAGCAGCTCGTAGCCGTCGCGCTCGGGCAGCATCATGTCGAGCACGACCAGGTCGAAGCCGCCGGCCAACATCTGGCGCATGCCCGAGGCGCCGTCGAGGCACAGCTCGCACGCGTAGCCGGCCCCGCGCAGCCCCCGGACGAGGCCGCTGGCGATGCCGGGGTCGTCCTCGATGATCAGGATTCGGCGGGGCTGGGCCACGCTCGAGCGTATCAAGGGGCCCGGCTGGCTCGGGGGAGGGGCGCTGAGCGGGCTCGGGGAATCGAGGCTTTTTCTCGCGCCGCGTCCCGTCGTAGCGTGGGCCCATGGCGACCATCCTCGTCACCGGAGCGTCCTCGGGCATCGGCCTCTCCACGGCGCGGCTGCTCGCCAGCCGGGGCCACCGCGTGTTCGGGACCAGCCGGCGCAGCCCCGAGGCGGTCGTCGCCAAGCTCGGCGCCCAGCCCTTCACCTTCGTGACCATGGACGTGCGCGACCCCGGCTCGGTCGCGGCCGCGATCGCCGAGGTCCACCGGCAGATCGCGGACGAGCTGGGCCCGGATCAGGGTCTCGACGTGGTCGTCAACAACGCGGGCATGGGCGTGGCCGGGGCCCTCGAGGACACCTCGGACGCCGAGGCCCTCGAGCAGCTGGACACCAACTTCCTCGGCGTCCACCGGGTGTGCCGGGCCGTGCTCCCCGACATGCGCGCGCGCGGGCGGGGGCGCATCGTCAACGTCGGCTCCCTCGCGGGCCGGATCACGCTGCCCTTCCAGGGCTTTTACAGCGCGAGCAAGTACGCGCTGTCGGCCTACACCGAGGCGCTGCGCATGGAGCTGCGGGCCTTCGGCGTGAGCGCGACGCTCATCGAGCCGGGCGACTTTCAGACCGGCTTCACCGACGCCCGCCAGCTCGCCGCCGCGAGCGAGGGCTCCGCCTACGCGCCGACCATGACCAAGACCATGGCGGTGTTCGAGGCCGACGAGCTCAGCGGCCGCAGCCCCGACGAGGTCGCGCGGGCCATCGCGCGGGCCATCGATGTCCGCAACCCGCGGGTCCGCTACACCGTCGGTCCGCTGGGTCAGCGCCTGGGCGTCATGCTGCGCAGCCTCATGCCCGAGCGGGTGTTCGAGGCGATCTTCTCGAAGCTGTACAAGCTCCGCTGAGGCCGGCCAGCCGGTCGTGGGGCGCGTGAGCCCGGCGTGCGCGCGGCAGGGATCAGTCGTCGGCCGAGCTGCACTGCCTCATCGAGTTCATCGAGCTCATCGACCGCGAGCGCGGTGGGTCTGTCTCGTGCCCTGACGAGAGCCCAGCAGAGGCTGGGTCCGTGGTTTTGGTTCGAGAGAGGCCACTGAGCCGCACCTGACACTTGGTCACTCGCGCACTCATCAACTCATTCACCGATCCCCGATCCAGAGAGAAGCCAACACCCATGACCTCGACCGCACTGCGCCGCATCACTGCGTTGATGGCGCTTCCACTCTTCCTCGTGCCGCTCTCGAGCGCCCAGGCCGGGCAGCTCACCCAGGGCGCCGGCGCGACGACCTCCGTCCACGCGACGATCGACGTCCACGTCGCCTTCCCGCCGACCCAGGACGAGCTCGACGAGCTCGACGAGGTGCTCCAGGAGAGCGCCCGGATGATCTGCGACGTGACCGAAGGCGGCGTGCTGATCACCGACTACAACCTGGCCAGCAATGGCTACTCCTCGGCGCACGCGGACATGTACGTCTACCCGCCGGACTGGAACAACAAGGCCGTGGTCAGCCCCTCGGGGCCCTTCGGCTTCGGGCGCTTCCTGACGGCCGTGTTCGGCCAGGGCCCGGGGGTGTGGGGCCACGAGTTCGCCCACCTGCTCCTCGGCCTCAAGGACCAGTACTTCGACCAGGACTTCAACTACGGCTGCGGCATTGGCCACGGCGTCGACGACGTGGTCGATCGCCACAACAACTCGATCCTTCAGTCCTACACGGCGCGCTGCTACGACCCGACGGTGATGAACAACGTCGCGGCCTACTCGAGCGAGTCGTGCACCAACGACCAGCACTGCATCGACAACGCCCCGGGCTTTCCCAAGTGCGGCGCGACGGCGCCGCTGACCTCGGAGCTCAACGTCCCGGCCAACTTCGAGTCCCGGCTCGGCGACAACAACTACCCCGGCCCGCGCCAGGGCGAGATGCTGTGGCTGCAGGCCAACGTCGGCGTCAACGTGCCCCAGGACGACTGGAGCGAGACCTCGCGGACCATCTGGTTCGTCGAGGCCGACGGGACCGAGGCCTGGAGCTACGACATCTACATCGACGCGCGCCAGACCGCGACGGGGACCTACGAGCTCCAGGCTAGATTGCGCGACGTCCAGGGCAGCGACAAGGTCGTCCTCGACTGGCAGGTCGACGGGACGGAGGTGGTCCCGACCCTCGAGGTCGAGTTCGACTCGATGGCCGCCTCATGCCGCGGGCACGCCTCGCTCCGCCCGGCGGACGCCGTGATCGTCGACGGGATCCCGACGGGCACCGACCAGGTGCAGCTGATCATCCCGGCCTCCGAGCTCAACGCCCCCGGCGCGACGGACATCATCCTCGACGTCACCCTCGACGGTGAGCTGTGCATGCACACCAACGACGACGCGATCTACATCTACTCGGCGACCTTCCCGGATCCCCTGCCGACGAACTCGGCGGCGGCCATGGGCGGGGCCTTCGTCGGGGCCAAGTACGACGCGAACTCGGACCCCGAGTACCTGCAGATCGAGCAGTGCGACTCCTACGCCGGGGAGCGCTTCAACTCCGTGACCCAGCTGTGGGAGGCGAGCAACCAGTGGGCGAAGGTCCGCAAGGAGGCGGCCAAGCGCTTCGCCAACACGCCCTGCGACATCACCAAGATCGGCGAGCTCGGCTACTGCTGCGACGCCCAGGCGGGCTGCAAGGACTCGAGCCACCAGTGCATCTACGGCGCCTGCGTCGATCCGGACGCGGTCTGTGACCCCGACGTCGACTCGCAGTGCGGCCGCCACCTGCTGGGCACGGGCTCCGACTGGGAGTACCTGCGCTACAACCTCGAGTACAACTGGCAGCGCTCCGCCCCGGGCTTCGCCAAGGACCTCGACCTCTCCTTCTTCATGCCCGCGGGCACGCCGAACTCGGACCCGCGCTCGCCCCTGACCGACTGCGTCACCCACACGGCGACGGTCCACCACGACTTCGACGCCTACGACACCGTGGCGCTGGTCCTCGATCGCTCGAAGTCCATGGACCAGGACCAGGGCTCGCGCAAGCGCATCGAGTGGGCCCAGCGGGCGATCTTGAAGTGGACCGACCACGTCGCCGACGGCGGCTCGGTGCAGGCCTCGCTGCGCAAGTTCAACCAGGACGCGCCGCCGGCGGTGTTCGGGTTCAAGACCGTGCTCGACGCCGTCGTGGGGGGCGAGACCGCGACGGAGATCGACAGCACGGCGATCGAGGAGTACCTCGAGGACATCGAGCCCGACGGCTCGACGGCCATCGGCGACGCCATCGACGCGGCCGTCGCCGCGCTCATGGCCCACGACGACCTCGATCCGAACTCGAGCAACAACAACGCGATCTTCCTGATCACCGACGGCGAGCAGACCAGCGGAGACAAGGATGTCTGCGACGCCCTCGAGGATGCGGCCAAGGACGACGTCCCGGTCTACATCGCGCCGGTCGGCTCGTTCAAGGAGGACGGCTTCGCCTGCGTCGAGGGCACGGGCGGCAAGCTGCTCGGGGCGGTCCTCGACCACGAGATCCCCGGGGCGCTGTTCGAGATGCACACGGACTACGAGGGCCAGGCCCTGTCCCTCGCCTACGAGCGCAGCGCCGTGTCCGGGCCCATGGGCGGCTACCCCTCGGACCGCAGCTACACGCTGCGCGTCGAGCCCAACGCCGAGGCGTTGAGCTTCCTGATCACCCCGGACTCGACCTACTTCAACACCTGGGACCTCGAGTTCACCCTCTCGGGCCCGCTGGGCGAGAGCATCACCGAGATCGACGCCAGCTACGTGACCGTCGACCCCAACGGCTACTCGATCAGCGTGCGCGTCCCGAACCCGAGCGCGGGCGACTGGGAGATGAAGCTCTCGGCGCCGAACATGCCCTCGAAGCTCGAGCCCGAGGTGCAGACGCTGATGGCCCGGGTCGAGCACCCGGGGCCGCGCTGCGACGCGCGCGTGGCTCAGCCGCTGATCGAGTCGAGCACGGACGCGGTCGAGATCACGGCCGGCGCGGTCTGGGACTACCCCCTGGCCGAGGGCGTGACCTACACGGCCACGGTCCGCGACCCCGCCGGGACCACGTCGACGGTCCCACTGACCGTCGACGAGGACGGCCTGGCCCGGGGCAGCTTCGACGGCTACTCGACCGACGGCATCTACCTCGTGCGCGTCAACTGTGACGTCGCCGACGACGCCAAGCACGCCTACGGCGAGGACGCGGACGGGCGGCTGACGGAGACGACCACGGTCGACTCGGGCTTCGAGCGCGTCCAGACCGTGGCCTTCACGGTCGACGCCGGCCTCTACCCCGACCCGATCGGGGACTGCGACGACGACGGCGTGAGCGACAGCGTCGAGGGCCTCGGCGACATGGACGGCGACGGCGTGCCGGACTACTGCGATCCGGACACGACGGCGACGAGATCCCCGACAGCGTCGAGGGCCTGCTCGACGGGACAAGCGACGGCGTCCTCGACTTCCTCGACGTCGACGCGGACGACGACGGCGAGCACGACAGCGTCGACGACGACTGGGAGGACGCCCTGTCGGGCGTGCGCTACGCCGAGGGCGACCTCAACGGCGACGGCCTCGTCGACCGCGTCTGGGGCGAGCCCGACTACGACTCCGGCCGCGGCCGCGTGGTCGTGGACTACGGCGGGGTCGGGGCGGACAGCAGCTACGGCCTGGACACCCCCGGCATCAACGGCGTGGCCGCGGTCGACGACCACTTCGGCGCGACGGTGACCATCGGCGACTTCGACGGCGACGGCTACGACGACCTGGGCGTGGGCACGCCGGACTCGGACTACTCGGGCCTGACCGAGGCCGGGACCATCAACGTCATCTACGGCTCGTCGACGGGCCTGACGACCCTGGGCGACCAGTACCTGAGCAGCGACAGCCCGGGGATCAACGGCGTCGCCGAGACCAGCGAGCGCTTCGGCCTGCGCCTGTCTCACGGCGACTTCAACTGCGACGGCTACGACGACCTGGTGATCGGCGTGCCCGACGAGTCGGTCGGCAGCACCGTCGACGCGGGGGCGGTGCACGTCATCTACGGCTCCGCTGGCGGCCTCTCGACGGTCAACGACCTGTGGTACCAGGGCAACTCCGGGGTCAACGGCAGCTCCGAGGCGGGCGACCGCTTCGGAGAGACCGTCGCGGCCGGAGACTTCGACGGCGACAGCTGCGACGACCTGGTGATCGGCGCGCCGACGGAGAACTGGGGCTCGACGGTGGACGCGGGCAACGCCTACGCGATGTACGGCGGCGCCACGGGCCTGAGCACGACGGGCGACTGGACGGTGATCCAGGGCGTCATCTTGGGGGCCATCGGCGTCGACGAGTTCTTCGCCACGCGCTTGTGGGCCGAGGACCGCAACGACGACGGCTACGACGACCTGCTCGTCATGACCCCGGGCGACCCCTGCGGCGTGGGCGAGAAGGGCTTCAACGAGGTGTTCGGCTCGGCCTCGGGCCTGAGCGCGACCGGCAGCACCTGGACTTGCGAGGTGCATCGTGACTGAGCGTCGACGCCTTCGAGTGGCCGCGGCGCTCGCCGCCCTCGGCCTGGCCGGCCTCGTCGTCGCGGGCGTGGCCTGGACCCGAGGGGGCGGGAGTGAGGGCTCGGCCCGGGGCGAGCTGCCCCCGGAGGCCCTCACCGACACCCGGGGCCAGTGGGCGGAGGTCGTCCACTACGGGGCGATTCCCTCTCGACCCGTCGACCCGGCCTCGCCCGGCTTCGAGGGTCGGGAGGACGACGACTGGCAAGAGCTGTCCGCGGACGAGCGCCGCGAGCGAGCCGAGCGGGCGGTCGAGGAGCAGCTGGCGGTGATCGAGGCCAGCGTCGACGAGGCGGAGCGCGAGCAGTTGCGCGCCCGAGCGTTCATGGACCTGTCCGCGGCGCGGGCCGAGTTCTTCGCCACCGAGGCGGGCGAGCGCCGCTACCTCGAGCTCGAGCTCCGGCTCGAGGGCTGAGGGCGGGTTTGACCCCGCGCTCGAACGCCGGCCGTCCCCAGGGGCGGCCGGCGTCTTTGCTCAGGGGCAGCCGTCGGTGATGTCGCCGACGTAGAGGCGGACGTCGCGGAGCTCCGCGCCCTGGCCGTCGTAGATCCACGCCACGTCGTAGGGCCCGCCGTCCATGGCGTAGGAGATCGAGCCGAGCACCCCGCCGACGCAGTCGTCGTCGGCGAGCTCGAGGTCGGTGAGCTCGTAGACGTTGACCCCGGTGCCGAAGGCCCCGACGGTCACGGGCGCGGAGGGGTCCACGGTCGAGTCGAGCACGGGCAGATCGACGGGCTCGATCTGGAACAGATCGACGGGCAGGTTGACGGAGCAGCCGCTGTCGTTGAGGTCGATGACCAGGGTCGTGAACTGGGTCGTGAAGGTCTGCTCGTTGAGCTCGTGATCCACGTAGAGGTAGACCCGCTCGCCGCCGCCGATCGACGAGGGCCCGGGGACCGCGAGGGCGGCCGCGCCGTTGTCGGTGAGCGGGGAGGGGAAGTCGCTGGTGCTGGCGAGCAGGCGGAACAGCTCCGCGGTGGTCGCGGGCTCGCAGCTCGAGGTCGTCTCCTCGGTGCTCTCTTCGGTCTCGGTGGTGGTGTCCGTCGAGTCGCCGCTGCTGTCCTCGGTGGCCTCGTCGGTCAGGTCGCCGAAGCTGGTCTCCTCGTCGCCGTCGTCGTCGCTGGGGCAGGCGAGGAGGGGGAGGGCGAGGAGGGGGAGGGTGAGCAGGGGGCGGGCGAGGGCAGGCAGGGCCAGGGAGCGGGAGCCGGGGGCGGGCATCGGGGCGATCATCGGCCCGGGACGCGGGCCTTGTCCAGGCGCGTGCGCGCTCGGTCGTCCCGACTATACTCGGGGGGTGGGAGCTGCGAGCCTGCGTGGATCGGCCGTCGCTGCGGCTCTGAGCCTGAGCCTGGGCCTGAGTCTCGGCCTGAGCGTGGGCGGGTGTCAGGGGGAGCGCCGCCCGAGCACGCCCGGCTGCGAGCCCGAGGCCCTCGATCGTCTGGGCGAGCGCCTCGCGCTGATCCCCGTGTCCGAGCGAGGTCGCCAGGTCTGGCCCGGGGTCGAGGGCGCGTGCCCGCGCTTGCCCGAGACCTTCCGCCGCCACTTCGATCCCATGCACACCGCGGAGGCGGGGACCCGCTTTCTCCGCGAAAGCTCCATGCCCGAGACGCCGCTGACCAAGGCGCGCGAGGAGGCCCTCGCGGCCGAGCGCGTCGCGCTCGAGGCCAAGGCCTGCCCCGCGCGGGCCAAGCTGCGCGGGGTCGGTCGCGGGGACGCGGCGCAGGCCCGGGCCGAGGCGGTGTTCGAGACCTGCGGGTTCGACCGCTTCGGGGTCGTGGACGCCCAAGCGCTCGGGCCGACGCCGGGCGTGATGAGCTTCGCCCTCTACCAGTGGTTCCTCGACCAGGGGCTGAGGCCGGCGAGCGCCCAGCCCGTGGTCCGGGCCCTCTACGGCCTCGAGGCCTCGGCGGCCCAGGGGGTCACGCGGCCCTCGGGGCTGCGCCTGCCGGAGGTCCAGGGCGGGCCGTGGCAGGCCGAGTGGGGCCAGGAGCCGCAGCGCGGGGGCGGGGCCGAGACGATCGTCATCGGCGTCGCCGCTGACGGCATCTTCGTCAACGCAGAGCAGGTCCACGTGTTCGAGGGCGATCGGGCCTACGGGGACTACGAGGCCGACTACCCCGTGCTGATCCCCCAGCTCTACGACGAGCTCGAGCGCTGGTCCCTGGGCGCCCGCGAGGCCGCAGCGGCGACGGGGGACGAGTGGGTGGGGACGGCGGTGCTCGTCGTCGACGCGCCGGCCCCTTACGCGACGGTGATCAACGTGCTGCACTCGGCCCGGGGCGCGGGCTACGAGCGCTACGCCTTCGCCGTCGAGCCCGAGGGCTTCCGCAACCGCTACGTGCCCACCCACGCGCCGGGCGGCTACCGCGTCCTGGACGACGTGAAGCCGGGCGACCGCGGCCACGACTCCCGCTACGCCCCGGACACCCTCAGCCTCGAGCTGATGAACTCGGGCCTGACCCTGCGCTCGCGGGTCGGCCTGGACCTGAGCGCGCAGCACCCCCGGGGCTCGACCGAGGCGGTCGCGCAGTGGGCCGAGACCTTGCGGGCGCTCGAGCCCAAGGCGCGGCGCGTGGTGATCTCGGCCTACGACACGATCACGACGCAGGAGCTGCTGGCGGCGATCGTGGCCGCGCGGGGCCCCGAGTGCGGGGCCGCCGAAGACCCCGCCTGCGCCTTGCCCGAGGCCGTGCTGCTCACCGAGTACGCCCACGAGGACGAGTCCGCTGGCGGGACGATCTACGTCAGCGGCCGCTTCGCGCACTCCGAGCGGGTGTTCCCCGGCGAGGTCCTCGACTACTCGGACGAGGCGCGCGGGTACGGGCACGAGGACGCGGACTCCGAGCCGCCCAAGACCGCGCTGGGTGTGCGCGTGATCGTCCCAGAGGTGGAGGGCGCCGTCGATGCGCTGCTCGTCCACCGGGTGGTCCGAGCGCGGCTGTCGGGGCTGCTCGCCTGCTTGGACGACGGGACCTTCGAGGAGACGGGACCCGTCGGCCAGCTGATCGTCGCGCTCGCCCTCGACGGCGAGGGGGCGGTGCAATCGGCGACCCTGGGCGAGAGCACCGTGCCGGGGGACGCGGCCGCGCCGTGTGTCGTCCGCAGCTTCGAGGGCCAGCGCTTCCCGGCGCCCCTCGACGGGAAGCCGGCGTCGGTGCGCGTGCCCCTGGAGCTGCGCTGGGGCTACGAACCAGCGACGCGCTGAGGCGCGGGGCAGGGGGTCTCGGTCGGGAGCTCGAGGGTGAAGCAGGTGCCCACGCCGAGCTCGGTCTCGAAGCTCAGCCGGCCGCCGTGCTCCGTGGCGATGCCGTGGCTGATCGCCAGGCCCAAGCCCGTGCCCTTGTCCCGGGCCTTGGTCGTGAAGAAGGGGTCGAAGAGCTGGGCGCGGGCGGACTCGGGGATGCCCGGGCCGCGGTCGCGGACCTGGAAGCGGACCCAGGTCGCCCCTTCGCGCTCGCAGGCGTCGACCTCGAGCTCGAGGGTCATGCGCTCTCGGGGCAGCTCGGCCTCGACGAGGGCGTCGCGGGCGTTGGTGACCAGGTTCATGAGCACCTGCTGGATCTGCTGGGGGCGGCAGGGGACCTGGGGGAGGGCCGGCGCGAAGCGGGTGCGCAGCTCGACCCCGTCGCGGCGGAGGATGGTCTTGACCAGCAAGGAGCTGGCGTCGACGAGCTCCCGGGGCGCGACGCGCTCGAGGGCGGGGGCCTGCTCTGAGCCCTCGCGGCGCGCGAAGGTCAGCAGGCCGCGGACGAAGGTCGTCACGCGCTCGGACTCGTGGATGATCTCGCGGGCGAATTCGTCGACGGTGGCCTCGTCGCAGGACTCACCGCGGAGCAGCTCGGCGTAGTTGCGGATGCCCTGGATGGGGTTGTTGATCTCGTGGGCGACGCCGCTGGCGAGGGTGCCGATGCTCTCGAGGCGCTGCTGCTGGCGGAGCTTGGCCTCGAGCGCGGCCTTGCTCTGCTCGGCGACGCGGCGCTCGTGGATGTCGGTGAGCACGGCGAGGACGCGGGCGAAGTCGCTGCTGCCCGAGTCTGCGCCGGACTCGGAGCCCTCGCGGCCGAGGACGTTGGGGCTCAGGGGGTTGAGCCGGACCATGGTCCAGCGCTCCGGGGGGCTGGGCTGGACTGGGGCTGGGGCGCGGGGGGAGCTCGGCGGCGGGATGGCGAGGCACAGCTCGAGCTCGCGCAGCTCCTTGGTGTCGAGCACCTCGGCGAAGCACCGCCGCCAGCGCTCGAGGCCCTCGGGGTGGTCGGGGTGGATGAGCCCGGCGAAGCTCGAGCCGAGCACCTCGTCGAGGCCCGCGTGGGCGCCGAGGGTCGTGTCGACCAGCTCGACGCTGGCGTCGAGGTCGAGGACGGCGATGCTGTCGGGGACGCCGTCGATGAGCGAGCGCAGGCGCTGCTCGCTGCGCTGCAGCCGGGCGAACAGGCGCGCGTTCTGGAGCGCGTTGCCGGCCTGGGCGAGGACCATGTCGAGGATCTCGACGCGCTTGCGCGTGAAGGCCCGGGGCCCGTGCTCGTTCTCCAGCACGATCAGCGCGACGAGCTCGCCGCGGTGGGTCATGGGCGTGCACAGCAGCGAGGGCACGCCGGTGCGCACGATGTAGGGGTCGACGGAAAAGCGCGGGTCCTCGCGGGCGTCGTCGAGGACCTCGGGGCGCAAGGTCCGGGCGACGTAGCGGGCGACGGAGGCGGGCAGGCGATCGCCCGCGCGCTCGAGCTCGAGGGGGGCGGCGAGGGTCTCTTCGGTGGCCAGGGTGTCGCCCTCGGCGACCACGGCCAGGGTGCCGCCGCGCTCGAGCAAGATCAGCCCCCGGCTCGCGCCCGCGTTCTCGATGGCGCTGGCGAGCACGCGGCGGACGACCTCTTCCAACCGCAGCTCTTCGCCGATCGCCCGCAAGGTCGCGAGCACGGAGTCGAGGTCGAGGACGTGGTCGCTCTCGGACACGGAGCGGTGGGTGTCGAGGCGAGGGCGGGGCGGGAGCCCGATGCGGCTGGTCGTCGAGGTGTTGGGGGCCCGGGGCGCGCGGGCCTCGGAGGTGGTCCGCGCCAGGGTCGTGGTCGCGGTGCTGAGGATCGACGCGTGGGTCTCGGCCGAGAGCACCTCGGGGAACTCGTAGTCCATGCGCGCGACGACGGCCTGGGCCCCCCAGCGGGCGTAGCTGCGCCGGGCGCTGACCCGCATGGCGTGGGCCAGGGAGCCCCAGCCGCGGGCCTCGGCCAAGCAGGCGAGGCGCTCGCAGGCCAGCCCCGCGAGGCCGTGGACCCCGCTGCGCGCGCTCTGGGCGTGGGCGCGCTCGTAGTGGGCGAGGGCCCGCTCGGGCCGCCCGTCGACACGGGCGAGCTCGCCGGCGACGAGCTCGGCCATGGGCTCGTAGTTGATGGCGCAGGCCCGGGCCCACTTGCGGAGCAGCCGCAGGCGCTGGCGCATCCGTCGACGCATGCGCCAGCGCTCCCGCGCCGAGCTGCTGCGCGCGTGGCGGTAGCTGGCGAACAGCGCGCTGGCCATGGCGTGCTCGGCCGTCAGCCACATCCCGACCAGGTCGCGCTCGAAGCGGTGGGCGATGGGCTCGGCCCGCTCGACGGCCCGCTCGCGCTCGCCGAGCAGCCACAAGCCGTAGCTCTCGAGGTGGATCAGGCTGGTCCGCTCGACCCGGGCGGCCTTGCGCTGGAGCACGTAAAAGCCGGGGCCCGGGATGACGCCGGGGCGCCAGTCTCGAGCGCTGAGGGTGTCCGCGAAGTGGGTGGCGATGGCGGTCGCGGGCTGGTCGAGGAGCTCCAGGGAGCCCGCCCCGGGCAGGTTCTGGACCCGGCGCGCGACCTCGAGGACCTCGCGCAGGTGCATGCCCGAGGACAATCGATAGCCCATGCTCGGGCCGAAGCCCTGGGTCGCGTTGAGGCGGTCGCCGGCCTCGAGGGAGTAGCGCAGCAGGTCGAGCTGCTCTTGGTGGAGCTCGGCGAAGGGCCGGTGCCGCGGCGCCGTCAAGATGGAGTAGGCGTAGCGGACCCGCGACTGCGCCTGGGGCGGCAGGGCCCGGGCCTCGGCGTAGCGGACCGCGAGCTGGCCCAGGCGCGCCCCGTGGGTCGAGCTGAACAGCGCGGTCACGATGTAGGCGAACTGGGCGAAGGCGTCGACGAGGGCGGGGTGGTGGCCGCGGCGCAGGAGCATGCGCGCTTGCAGGGCGAGGAGCCAGGCGAAGTGCGGCGCGCTGACGCTGAACGCGGTCCGCGAGGCGATGGTCAGGAGCTGGATGCGGGTCAGCTCGAGGGGGTCGTCGACGGGGCGCAGGGCCATGAGCGCGTCGAGCTCGACGGCGCGGACCAGGGCGAAGGAGCGCAGCGCCGCAGCGAGCACGCGCACGGGGTGGACCTTGGCGGGGATGTCGACGCCGAGCTCGCGCAGGCCGGCGGTCGCGAGGGCGAAGGCGTCGGCGTTGCGCCGCTGGATCGACAGGATCTCGGCCCGACGCACGGCGACCTTGGCCCGCTCGATGGGCGAGAGCTCGAGGCGCTCGAGGGCCTCGAAGGCCGCGGCCTCGGCCTCGGTCTCGCCGGACAGGCCGATGGCCAGGGCGCGGCCGAAGTAGGCCCGAAAGTGACCCGCGCGGCCCGAGCGGGCGGCGTCGGGGTGGCCCGCGAGCCGCGACTCGATCAGCCCGACGGCGTCCTCGAAGTAGCGCCGCGCCGAGCTCCACGCCCCCGCGTCGAGGGCGGCCTGGCCCGCGCGCAGCAGCCAGGGCTCGACGGCGCCGTCGTCCCCGCTGGACCGGTCGAGCCCCGAGGTCAGCGGTCGACCGAGCTGCTCGCTGAGCTGCTCGGGATCGAGCGCGCCCGCGAGCGCGGCCTGGAGCTGATCGGCGATGGCGAAGGTCTGTTCATCGCTGACGCTGCGCTCCCCGTCGCGGACGCTGTCGGCGTCGACGCGGGCGAGCAGGGCCCGGGCGATGCGGGCATGGACGAGGGCGCGGGCGTCGGCCTCGAGGGCCGCGATCGCGGCCTCTTGCAAGCGATCGTGGACGAAGGCGTAGGTCCGCGGCCCCCGCGAGTGGATCAGCCCGGCGGCCTCGAGGGTGTAGAGCCCCGCGATCAGCTCGGCGCGCGACAGGCCCTCGCGGGCGCTGACCTCCCCGAGCAGCTCGAGCTCGAAGTCCGCGCCCTGGCAGCCGGCGATGGCGAGCAGGTGGCGGTCGGTCTCCGACAGCCGCGCGAGCTTCGACGCGAGCACGCCGAGGATGTCGTCGGGGATGCCCGCGCTGGCGATGGCCTCGAGGTCCCAGCGCCAGCCCTCGAGGCTCGGCCGCAGCAGCCCGCGCTCGCCGAGGTGGACCAGGAACTGACGCAGGAACAGGGGGTTGGCGTCGGTCTTGCGGACCAGCAGCTCGGCCAGGGGCGCGACGGCCTCGGCGTCGCGGCCGAGCAGGTCGCCGAGCATGGCCTCGACGGCGCGCCGATCGAGGGGCCCCAGGCGCAAGGTCGGGGCCTCGAGCTCCCGGGCCCTCACCAGGGCGGGGTGGTCCGCGCGAATCTCCCCGGTGCGGTAGGCGAGGATGAACAGCACGGCGCCGAGGGAGGACTGGCCGAGCAGGCGCGCGAGCAGCTCTCCGGTCCCGCCCTCGCTCCACTGCAGGTCGTCGATGATCACCACCAGGGGCGCCGGGGCGGACAGGGTCGCGAACAGGCGCTCGAAGGCGAGGTGCAGGCGGTTGCGGCCCTCGGCCAGATCGAGCTCGGGGGCCGCCTCGACCTCGCCGAGGATCAGCGCGAGGGGAGGGATGCGCTCGGTCAGCATGCTGGCGACGGCGCCCAGGCCCCGGCGCAAGCGCTTTCGCCACCGGCTCAGGGCGTGCTCGCTGCGCGTGAGCAGCTGCTCGAAGTAGGTGCTCAGCCCGGCCAGCAGCGCGGCGTAGGGGCTGTCCCGGGCGTCGAGCTGAAACTTGACGTGGACGGCCGTGCTGCCCTCGGCGATCATCGGCGCGTCGAGCTCGCGGATCAGCGCCGACTTGCCCTCTCCAGGCGCGCCGCTGATCAGCAGCAGCTGGGGCGTGCGGGCCTCCCGGAGCCGAGCGAAGTGTTCGCGCAGCGCCGCCTGCTCGGGCTCGCGGCCGTAGAGCTGGTGGGGCATCAGCAAGGTCGCGCTGTAGTCCGCCGAGCCCAGGGGGAAGTCGGGCTCGGCGTTCTGGCCGAGGGCCGCGGCGAGGCGCTCGAGGTCCGCGAGCAGGCCCCGGGCCGACTGGTAGCGGTGCTCGGGGGCCTTCTCGAGCAGCTTCATGACCATCGCGGACAGCAGCGCGGGCAGGCCCTCGCGCAGCTCCTGGGGCGGCCTCGGTCGCCGGGCGAGGTGGGCGTGGATGAGCTGCTGGGGGATGTCGGTCTCGAAGGGGCGGCGGCCGGTGAGCAGCTCGTAAAAGGTCGCGCCCAGGGAGTAGAGGTCGCTGCGCAGATCGACCTCGCGCCGGGTCTTGCCGGTCTGCTCGGGCGAGATGTAGGGCAAGGTCCCGGCGATCACGTCGGGGTCGTGGACCAGGCGGCGCTGGCTCTCGAGCAGCACGGAGATGCCGAAGTCGGCGATGTAGACCTTGCCCGTGCCCGCCTCGATCAGGATGTTGCTGGGCTTGATGTCGCGGTGGATGATGCGGCGCTCGTGGACCTTGGCCAGGCCCGCGGCCAGGCGCGTCGCCACGCGTAGGAAGGTGGGCAGGGCCATGGGCTTGCCGCCCGCGAACTCGGCCAGGTTCTGGCCCTCGACGTAGTCGAGCAAGAGCACCAGCTGATCGCCGCTGCGCTCGATGCCGCGGGCGCGCACGACCTCCGGGATGTCCAGTGCCTGCAGCAGGCCAAACTCGTGCTCGACCCGGGCCCGGCTGGCCTCGTCCTCGAGCTCGAAGACCTTGGCGACCACCGAGGTGCCGTCGCTCTCACGACGCGCGGCGTAGACCTGGGCGCGCGTCGAGGCGCTCAAGCGCTGCAACGTCACATGACCCGGGAGCGGGAGGACCACACCCCATCATAGTGCGCCCAGCAGCACGACCGCGCCCGTCCTTGGGGCGTGGGGGCTCGCGCGGGGCGATTGTCGTTGCCGGGTGCGTTCGCGCCCCCCGTCGAGTCAGAGCATCCGCGACCAAAGCGGCCGGGTGACCAGCAAACCCAGGAACATCATCGCCGGCCCGCGCTTTTTCTTGCCCCACAAAAAGTCGAACTGGGCGCGCAGGAAGGGCTTGCCGAGGAAGGCGTCGGCGAGGGCCTCGGACTCCCGGGCGTTGATGGCGAGGAGCTCCTCGCGCGTCATGTCGCCGCGGTAGCTCCGCCCGCCGCCGGCCTCGATGGCCGCGCGGGCCCGGGCGTGGGCGGCGTCTTGGAGTTTGTCGTGGTCGACGAGCTCGGTCACGAAGCCGGCGGCGAAGGCCTCGGCGGCGGTCGGCTTCCAGCCCTGCGCGCCGAGCATGCGCTCGGCGTTGCGCGCGTCCATGATCTTGGCGAAGAGCACGGACGAGCAGCCCTCGGGGGTGATGCCCAGGCGCGCGAAGGGGGTCGAGAAGGTCGCCTTGTCCGACGCCACGATGGCGTCGCACAGCGTCGCCGAGGTCACCGCAGCGCCGATCGCCGGGCCGTTGGCGGCGACGATGATCGGCTTGGGGAAGTTGATGAAGGTGTCGAACAGGCCTCGGTTGCGCTCGATGATGAACGCGCGGAGTTTCTTGGGGTGCTCGGGGCGCATGACGCCGCTGAGGTTGACCCCGGCGCAGTAGTAGGGGTCGGCCCCGGTGAGGATGACGGCCTCGGTCTCGTCGGCGTCCGCGAGCCGAGCCAGCGCCTCGTAGAGGGCGGTCATCATCTCGACCGTCCAGCCGTTGAGGCGGCGGGGGTTGTTCATGGTCAAGGTCGTGACACCCTCGCGGGTGGACTCGAGGAGCAGCTCGGAGGCCATGGCGGCGGAGCATACCCGAGGGCCAACGCAGTTCCAGGGGGCCCTGGGGGGATGCGAAGGGAGCGCTGGGCTGGGGTCGGCGTTGGCGCGGAGGGTAGACTGTGGTCATGGCGCGCAGCGACGCGGGGGACGCGGGGGACGAGCGGCTCGAGGACGGCATGTCGGGGCACCTGGTCACGGCGACGACGGTGTTCGCGATGACCCTCGGGATCCCGGCCGCGCAGCTCGAGTCGGCCACGGGCCTGAGCATGGCCGAGCTGACCGATCCGGACGCGCGCCTGCCCAACGTGACCGTCGCCAAGATCTGGCCGCTGATGCTCGCGGCCCAGCCCGAGCGCAGCTTGCCCCTGGCCATGGCCACGGCGGCGCCGCGGGACTACATGGGCCCGCTCGCCTACGGCATGCAGTACGTCGACAGCCTGCGCGAGGCGATCGCGTGCATGAACACCTACCGCAAGGTGCTCTCGTCCGAGCTCGAGTTTGGCGAGGAGCTGCGCCCGGGGCAGACGGTGTGCTGGTTCACCCACCCCAACGACGCCCTCGACGAGGGCGCGAGCGGGCTGGTCGGCCTGGCCCTGGGCTTTCGCTTCGTCACCGACCTGCTCGCCATGCCCGACGCCGTCGCTGGCGTCGAGCTCTACGGCCGCCCCCTCGGCCCGGCCGCGGACTACGAGGCCTTCTTCGGGGTGCCGGTGCGCTTCGAGACCGGGCGCCTGGCCATGGTGTTCCGCAGCGACCGCATGGACGCGCGCCCGCCCAGCTGCAATCCCGAGATCTACGCCTACATCCAAAAGCGCCTCGACCTGGCCCGAGAGCGCCTGCGCGTGGCCGACGGCCTCGGCGGGGTGCGCGAGGCCATGGCCCGCCTGGCGACGCGCTCGGAGTACGGGGCCGAGGCCCTGGCCAAGGAGCTGGGCATGAGCCTGCGCGCGCTCCAGCGCCACGTCGCCGCCGAGGGCACGACCTTGCGCGGGCTCATCGACGAGATGCGCGAGGCCAACGCCCGCGAGCTGCTCACCGATCGCCGGCTGAGCGTCGAGGAGGTCGCCTTCTTGCTGGGCTACTCCGACGAGCGGGCCTTTCGGCGGGCCTTCAAGCGGACCAGCGGGTCGACGCCGGCGCAGTACCGCCGCAGCCTGCGGCCGCGGATCTGAGTGGGGCCATGCCATGCAGGCGGTCGAGTTCTCCCACGCGCGCTTGCCCTGGATCGTCGGGGCCGTCGCGCTGGCTTGCGGCGCCGCGGGCTGCGTCGGCCTGGGCATCGCAACGCCGCACCTGGCCATGATCGGCTGGGGGCTGGCGGTGCTCGCGGCCTTCGTCGCGTTTGGCTTTTGGCTCGTCGATCGGCGCGAGCGCGAGGGCGTCGCGGCCATGCGCGGCGGGGCGGTGCTCGGATCCTGGGGCGGGGAGGGCCGCGCGCGGGTCGACGTGGGCGCGACCTTGGCCGTGGTCGACGGGAAGCCCCGGCTGTTTCACGTGAATTTTCGGCGGGCGACGGGGGTTCGCCTGAGCCAGGACGAGGGCGGGGGGACGCTGTGCTTGGACGGCGTCGGCAACGACGGCAACGGCGACCTCGCGTTCCGCTTCGAGCTCCCCGTCGCGCCTGCGGACCTCGGCGCGGCCCGGGCTTGCGGCCACGCCCTGGCCGAGCACTTTGGCGTGGGCTTCAGCGAGGGTCCTCCAGACGCCCGTTGAGCGCGGGGGGCGGCGGAGCCACGACCGCATTTTTCGCAGAAGCGGATTGCGAGGCCTCGCACAATCGTGCTCAATTCTCCGGTGGCCTCTCGGTACCGGATGAACTTCGTTTGTGCGCTCTTTTCGCTGGGGGCCCTCGCTTGCACGGCGCCGCCCTCCGGCGATGAGCAGGGCGACGACGACATCGGCGACACGGACGCGACCGAGGACACCGACGAGGGCGAGAGCTCGACCTCGGCGGGCACCGACGACGGGGACACGAGCTCGGACACCGGCGCGGCGCAGCGGCCCAACTGGCACGAAGACATCGCGCCGCTGGTCTACGAGCACTGCGTGGGCTGCCACCGCGACGGCGGCATCGCGCCCTTCGCCCTCGAAGAATTCGGGCAGGCCTCCGCGTTCGCCACCTTGATGCACGACGCCGTCCAGGCCGGGACCATGCCGCCGTGGGGCGCCCAGGAGACCGAGGACTGCCAGCCCATGCACGGGTGGAAGAACGACATGCGGCTCAGCGACGAGCAAAAGCAGCTGGTCGCCGACTGGCTCGACCTGGGCACGCCCGAGGGCGACCCCGCCGACGCCGTCGAGCTCCCCGAGCCGCCCAGCCTCGAGCTCGAGAACCCGACCGTCAACCTGGTCAACCCCGCGCCCTACACCGTCGGCGGCACCCAGGACAGCTTCAAGTGCATGGTCGTCGACCCGGGCAACGAGCAGGACGTGTGGATCACCGGCATGCAGATCGTCCCGGACAACGCGGAGGTCGTGCACCACGTGCTGACCTACATCGACACGGAGTCCGTGACCGACGACATGGTCGACCAAAACGGCATGTTCGACTGTCCTGGGGGCCTCGTGAGCCTCGACGGGGGCAACCAGATCAGCTCCTGGGTCCCGGGCGGCGTGCCCATGCAGACGCCCCCCGAGGTCGGCTTTTACATGCCCGTGGGCGCCAAGATCGTGATGGCCTACCACTACCACCCGACCGGCGCGGGGGACCAGGTCGACCAGAGCTCCATCGACCTGCGCTGGACCACGGAGGAGCCCGAGGTGGCCGCCTACGCCGGGGTCATGGGGGCGGCGTTCAGCTCCTGGAACGTGCAGCCCGGCCCCAACGATCCGCCCGGGAGCAACGGCATCTTCGAGATCCCGCCGGACATCTCCGACCACCTCGAGGTCTTCGAGCTCACCGTCCCCAGCATCCTGCCGCCCGTCGAGGTGTTCACCGTGGGCAGCCACATGCACTACATCGGCGTCGACATGAAGGTCATCATCGAGCGCGACGGCGAGGAGCTGTGCTACCTGCAGACCCCGAACTGGAACTTTGACTGGCAGCGCCTCTACGACATCGACCTGCCCGTGGGCGAGCTGCCGACGATCCAAGGCGGCGACATCCTGCGCCTCGAGTGCACCTACGACAACACCCTCGACAACCCCGCGGTCGCCGAGCTGCTCGCCGAGCAGGGCCTCGACGAGCCGGTGACCATCGGGGTGGGGGAGCAGAGCCTCGAGGAGATGTGCGTGCTGCTCTACGGCGTGGCGACGAACCTGCCGATCGGCGACTTCCTCTAGCGGGCCAGGCGTGGGAATGACGCGCGGGTGCTGGCGCGTCGCATGGGCCATGCTTGCCCTCGCGCTCGTCGCCGCGCTCTTGGCTCCGGAGCTCGTCGAGCCCGTGATCGCGCTCGAGGGCGTCGCCGCTCACCGCCAACGTTTGCGCGGCGGCGGGGTCGTGCAGGTCAACGCGTGGTGCAGCGAGTGGGGCGGGATGACCGCGGGCGTCGCGGCCCCCACGCCCGGAGACGCCGACGCGCCGATCCACACCTTCACGGGCGGCCCCTTCGTGGAGATCCTCGACGATCGCCTGCTCATCGAGGAGCACCACGGCGCCGGCTCCGATGGTTCCGGTGAGCCCCCGCGGCCGCCCGTGGGCGCGACGGGGGTGGTCGACGCCCTCAACGGGGCCTACCACGTGACCCGGATGGTGCGTCTGGACCTTCGAGATGGCTCGCGCATCGACGCGGGCTGGGACAGCTACGCCGGCCTCGCGGCCCTGGGCTCGCAGCGCTTCGTGATCGTCGCCCGCGACCCCGTCGAGCGCTCGGGCCATGAGCCGCGCCGGGCCCAGACCCTCGAGCGCTGGGACCTGCACCGCGGGGAGCTGCGCGTGCTCGCGCGGCCCGACATGCCGCTCGAGGCCCGGCGAGACTCGCGGACCGTGACGGTGCGGGTTGGCCTCGACGAGGTCCTGCAGCTCGACGGGACCAGCGGCGCCGTGACCCGCTCGAAGCTCGAATCGCCCCTCGAGGCCCACACCATCGAGCTGGCCGCGGATCCGCTGGCGAGCGACTGGGGGCCGCTGCGTACGACCGAGCCCTCGCTGCGGGTGCGCAGCGGCGGCGAGCTCATCGCGCCGGCGGTCGGCGGCTGCGGCTGGGGGGCGCTGCGCGTCGGCGAGCTGGTCTTCGTCGACGGCGGCGTCTACCGAGCTCCGAGCTAGGGCTTGGGGCTGCCGGCGACCGAGACCAGGTTGATGCAGTAGCGGTTGCGCCCCTGACGGTCGGGGATGTTGTGGCCGAGGTGGGTCCCGTCGATGGACACGCACTCCCCATCGGGGAGCACCCGCACGTAGTTCCAGTTGACCTCTTCGTCGCGGAAGCTCGGCCACCCGTGGGCCTTGGACTCGGCGAGGAAGTCCTCGAAGCTGCGGCCGATGGGCGCCCGGAACAGCTCCTTGCCCGAGTTGGCGTCGTAGTAGCTCGTGGGCTCGCCGCTGCGGTCGACCTCGCTCAGCCACTGGGTCGTCAGGAAGTAGCCCGAGCGCTCGGCGTAGTGGCGGTTGAAGTTGCAGATCCGGTCGGCGAGCTGGGTGTCGCAGCCGTAGCGCAGGGGGTCTTGGACCGGGGTCTCGGAGCTGCCGTGGGCCTTGGGCCGCATGAGCGAGTCGTGGCCCATGACCGGCAGCTTGCCGGCTTCGGGTTTCCAGTCGGGCGGGGTTTGACAGCCTTCGTAGTTCTCGGACATGGGACCTGAGCTCGCTCCGTGGGCAAGCTAGCACGCGCTCGGTGCGCTGTCGGCCAAACCCGCGCTCACGGGCTCTCCTCGCTCAGCAGGCCCGCGAGCCACGCCTCGACGTCTTCGTCGGCTGCGCGCACGTAGATGTCGGCGCGGTTGGTGTTCACGACCACGCCGGCGGGCTTGCAGCGCTTGGCCTCGCGGCGCGAGTACTCGAAGGTGCGCTCGGCGACGACGGCGTCGCGGACGACGTCGTGCACGGTCACGGTGCGGGTCACGCCGTAGATCGCGGGCCCGTAGCAGCGGCGGACCTCGACCGCTTGTGTCTCCTCCCGCGCGACCCAGCGGGTCGTCCAGCGCGGCGGGTCCCCGACGGTGATGAACGCGCGGGCGCGCGGCCGTCCTTTCGAGGTGGCGTCGCTCGCCGCGGCGGCGAGCCCCTTGGGAGAGGTGTGCTCCGGTCGGAAGGGACGCCACAGGATGCCCGGGCTCGCTTCGACCTGGGCGGTCGGGGGATCCTCGAGCCAGCGCTGGAGGAAAGGATCGAGGCCGTCCTCGCTCAGCTCGAAGGTCGAGGTGCCGGCGTAGACCTGCGCGTCCCCGTCGAAGGCGAGGAGCTCGGCCTCGACCTCGCTCGGGTCGCCGCGCAAGGCCGCGAGGGCGCTGAGGAGGTTGACCGAGCCCGAGCCGATGCCGTGCGCGTCGACCTCGATGGACGCGCCCGCGACCGCCACGCGATCGCCCGTGGTCGTCGCGACGGTCACCTCCACGTCGCCGTTGGTGTCGAGGGTCCCGGTCTGGTCCGAGAGCACGGCGGCCCCGTCCTCGGGGAGCTGCTGGATGACGCCCGCTTCGTAGTCGAGGGTGAGCTCGATGAAGGCGCTCGCGTTGGTCAGCGTCGACGAGCGCGCCACGTGCAAGTTGAGCGCGCGCGTCTCGGGGTAGTAGCCCTCGAGGCTCTGTTCGAAGCGGGCCACGCCCGAGGCGTCGGTGCGCGCGCGGACCATCGCGTCGTCGCTGGCCCCGAGCATTCCGGCGTAGGGCACCACCGAGCCCTCGGGGGCGTGGAGCTCGATGGTGACCGAGGAGGGGCCATAGCCGACGATCTCCGCGGTGGCCTCGAGGTCGCGCTCGCACCCGGTCAGCGTGACGGCGAGGACAGCCAGTGACAGCCCGAGTCGTTCGATCTTGCTCCGCACCGGCCCAACGCTACGACTCCTCGCGCGCCGTCACCAGGCCCGAAGCGCAGGAACATGGACGCTCGCGGAGGCAGGCGCGCTCGCCTTGGCGTTTCGCCGTGGAGCATCGATCGGCGATCGCCCATGGCGCGGGGAGACTTTAAGCCTCGTCACAGATCGGCATGTCGCTGGTCGTGTTCTGGACCGGGATGGCCCCCGGCGTAGGCACCTCGACGAAGCAGCGCTCGATGGTGTCGCCGGTGAAGGTCAGGCGCACGTAGCCGTAGAGGGGGTGGCCGGCGCCCTGGGCCGCGCCGGCGGTGCCGGCGATGATCTCCTCGATGTCTCGGCCGGCGACGTTGAGGTCGAACTCGTCGAGCATGTGGGCGTGGCCCGCGATCACGGCGTCGCCGTCTTGGTGGGCGAACTCGCCGAGCATGATCATCGCCATGGCCTCGTCGCTCCATCCGGCCGCGCTCAGCTCGGCGTAGGGCGGGTGGTGCATGACGGTCAGGGAGTGGGCCTGCTCGCCCTTGGCGAACAGCTGGGGGAGGCGGCCGATGATCGAGGGGGCCAGGCTGCCGCTGCCGGTGTCGAGCATGGCGAGGTGGCTGTCGCACACGTCGAAGGCGTAGTTGCCCGGGCCGAAGGCGAGGTTGTAGTGGGGCTGGTAGCCGTCGTAGACGTCGTGGTTTCCGGGGACCAGGGCGATGGGGAAGCTCGCGGGCTCGAGGGCCTCGGCGAAGGCGATGAACTCCTCCTCGGTGGCCGTCTCGGTCAGGTCGCCGGCCATCACGGCGCCGACGAAGAGCTGCCCGGCCTGCTCGGCGTAGACGGCCTCGTCCTGCATGCGCTCGAGGATGCGGGCGAACTGCGTGGGGTTGGTCTGGACGTCGCCGAGGGCGGCGATGCGGTAACCGTTCGCGTAGCCCGAGCAGTCGAGCTCGACGCGGACCCAGGTGGTCTGGCCCGGGCTGACGGGCGCGGTGATGGAGCGGGTGGTGCCCTGTCCTTCCGCGACGAGCTCGACTCCGCCGGGCGCCAAGGTGCGCACGAGCGCGCGGGGGTGGACGTTGGTCAGGCGCAGCTGGACCTCCTGGGCCTCGGAGCTCGCGTCCGGGCGCAGGCTCAGGGCGTAGGCGCCCATGTGCGCGCCCCGGGCCTCGACGATCTCCCCGAGCTCGCGCACGACCCCCTCGGCGGCCCAGCTCGAGTGGTCCTGGACCTCAGCGGCGGCGTCGGTCTGGAAGCGGACCTCGACGCCTTCGGAGCTGCGCAGGCGGGCGACCTCGTTCTCGGCGAGCACCCGGCACTCGGCGCGGGTGTAGTCCGGGGTCGCGCACTCGACCTCGGTGCAACCTTCGAGGGTGGTCAGGCCGAGGGCGCCGAGGCCCAGCAAGGAGGCGGCGCCGATGAGGGCGTGGCGGGGGCGGAGGCGGTGGAGACGCTGGATCATCGTCGGGCTCCAGGGGTGATGTCGGGCAGGACCACGCCGAGGCGCAGGAAGGGGGTCAGGGCTGAGCCGACGCGCGCGCCCACGTCGACCTGGTAGGCGACGAAGGATCCGCGCGGGCGGAAGCGGACCGCGTATTGGACGACGAAGTGGCCGAAGAAGCCGACGACGGCGCCGGTGTTGTAGCCGGGGCTGGTCAGGCGCGAGTGGATGTAGCCGAGGGTCAGCTGGCTGACGGCCCAGGTCTTGCGATCGGCGGGGCCGCCCAGGTGCGGGCGCAGCAGGGGAACGTCGAGGTCGAACCAGGTCTCGCTGTAGAGCGGGCCGAGGGCCGGCTTGCCCCCTTGGACGGCGCCGGGCTGTCCGTAGCCGACCATGTCCCAGCGCGGCCCGAGGTAGAAGGTGAAGCGTTGGCGTGGAGAGACCTGCCAGCGGGCGCCGACGTTGAGCGGGGTCAACGAGACGCGCTGACTGACGCGCTGCTCCCCGCCGGCGAGGTTCAGCTGGTCGCGCTGGATGAAGAACAGCGGCTTGTAGCGCAGCTCGAAGGAGCGGAACTGGTCCGGGCCGCGCAGCGCTCGGGCCTCGGCCCGGGTCTGGCCCCGGCGGCGACGCGGGGGCAGGCGCATGGCGAGGTCGAGGCCGAGCTCGACGTCGAGGCCCTGGATCTCGAGGGCCGAGTCGAAGTTGCCGCCCGCGCCGTTGCCGACCCCGTTGGGGTCGAGGGCGGTCTGCGGCCGGGGGTCGCGGTCCAGGGAGCTGCCCAGGTCGCCGCCCACGGAGCTGACCAGGCGCAGGCGCCCGAGGTTGCGGGGGAAGGCCAGGGTCGGCGCCAAGGAGCCGGACAGGGAGTAGGGGACGCTCTCGTCCGTGGTGCCCGAGCCCCCGGGCCCCACGCTCAGGCTCATGGTCGGGGTGTAGAGGCGGTCGTAGATGGCGGGCCCGTCGTCGCCGAGGAGGGCCGCCGCGCCGCCGATGACCGCCGAGCTCACGGCCACGAGCCCCCCGCCGATGAGGCTCACGCCCGGATCGCCGACCTTGTTGCGGTCGCTGGCGTTGTAGATCAGGTAGGTGGCTGCGCCCGCGACCAGGATGCCGCCCGTCGCGAGGTAGAGGCGGCGCTGGGTGGTCAGGAGGCACGGCTCGACGCCGGGCAGGCAGCGATGCAGGCGGCGCCCGGCGGCGTCGGGGGGCAGCACCGGGGGGTTGTTGGGGTCGAGGGAGGGCGGGGGAGGCTCGGGCGCGTCGGTTGCCTCGGCACCCTCGCTGGGCTCGGGCTCGGGCTCGGGCTCGGGCTCGGGCTCGGTTTCGGGCTCAGGCTCGGTTTCGGGCTCGGGCGTTTTTATTGGGGGCTCGGGCGCTTCGATCTCGACCGGGTCGGGCGCGGGCTCTGGAGCGGATTCGGGCTCTGGAGCGGACTCGGGCGGCGCGGGGCTCTCCGCTGACTCCGCCGGCGGGGTCTCGAGGGGCGCGTCGGCGGGCGCCTCGTCGGCAGCGTCGCCAGCGGCGTCTGAGCTCGGGGGCGCGAGGCCCAACAGCAACACGAGGCACCAGTTGATCATGACCAGGGTTCCACGGGGAGGGCGGGAGACTGCGCCCGAGGGCGTGTCGAGCCCGCTGCGACTGGAGCTGGGGTCCAGCTGCGAGCGGGCTCGACGAGGGCGCGAGGGCCTGCGCCTTCGAGGGCGCAGGGTTCATCGGGGCCTCGGTGGCCTCAGGGGAGGGGCAGCACGGCCTTGTCGTCGGGCTGCTTGTCCGACACGCCGAGCTCGCCCGTGGGCCCCTGCTCGATGCGGATCGGGTGGGGGAAGGTCGGCGCCGACACGCACTTGACCGAGCGGACGACGTCGATGCGCTCGCGGTACTTGCCGCCCCACTCCGAGGCCATGTCCTTGGAGGTCAGGCCCATCTCCTCGATGAGGAACACGGCGTCGGCGGTGTGGACCATGGCCTCGCCGCCCACGGGCGCGCCGGTGTCCTTGATCTGGCCGACGCACAGGCAGGTCACGCCCTGCTCGTGGTTGTAGGTCTTGAGCGTGCTCAGGTGGTCGGCGGTCTTGCTCCGGCTCGGGTCGAGCATGTTGAGGGAGTCGATGACCACGAAGCCGATGCCGGCCTTCTCGACGAGGTAGCGGTACTTGGCGATGAAGTCGTCCCAGCTCTGGCCGCGGTGGTACTGCGACTCGATCACCCACATGTTCTCGAGCACCTGGGTGCGGAAGTCCTCGGCGCTCAGGCCCGTGGCCGCCATGCCGATCTTGGCCATGCGCGAGCCGAGGTCGTCGCGGCCCGAGCCGGCCTTGTCGTGGAAGCCCTCCTCGGCCACGACGAAGGCGCACTTGATCCCGGTCTGGGCCACGCGCGCGAGGGTGCCGAGGGTGGTCCGGGTCTTGCCCTTCCCGGGCGGGCCGACCAGAGCCATGGTGCAGCCCTTGGGCAGGCCGCCGAGGCTGGTCTTGCTGTCCTCGCTCAGGCACAGGTAGTCGAGCACGGTGCCCGTGGCCAGGGGCTCTTGCTTGCGGATGAGATCGTCGAAGGTGGCCGGGCGGATGATGTCGGCGTCGAGGCCGGCGTCCTCGTCCTGGGCGAGGTCACCCTGGAAGGGCGCGGCGGCCGGGTCGAACTGGGGCGCCATGCCCATGCCGCCGCCCATCTGCCCCATCATCTGCATCATCTGCATCATCATGGGGTTCATGCCGCCCATCATCTGGGGGTTCATGCCGCCCATCTGGCCCATCATCTGGTTTGGCATCTGGCCTTGCATCTGGCCTTGCATCTGGGGGTTCATGCCGGGCATCTGCGGATTTTGATTGTCGTTGGACATGTCGGTGGGGCTCGCTCGCGAAGGTCGGATGGGAGAGACTGTGGGGGCCGGACGATACCGCGAAAATGCCCCTCGAAAACACCGAGATCGCCGCGATGTTCGTGGAGATGGCCGACCTCCTGCAGATCAAGGGGGGAGACCGCCACCGCGTGGGGGCCTTTCGGCGCTCGGCTCGGATCATCGAGGGCCTGCCCCGGCCGGCGGCTCAGATGCTCGAGCGTGGTGAACTGCCCAAGATCCGCGGGGTCGGCAAGGGCACGATCCACCGAATCAAGCAGATGTTGCGCCGCCACAGCTGCGACGACCTCGACGAGCTCCGGCGCAGCGTGCCGCTGGGGCTGCGCGAGCTCCTGAAGATCAAGGGCATCGGGCCGACCATGGTCCGCAACATCCACAACCGCCTGGGCGTGACCACCCTCGACCAGCTCGAGCACGCGGCCAAGGCCGGGGCCATCGAGACGATCCCGCGCATGGGCCTGTCCCACGCCCAGAAGATCCTCGCGGGCATCGAGGCCTACCGCAAGCGCCGGGGCAAGACCGCGCTGATCGACGCCGAGCGGGTCGGCCGGCGCATCGTCGCGGCCCTGCGCGAGCTCCCGGCCGTCGAGGGCATCGCCCTGGCGGGCAGCGTGCGTCGACGCAAGGCGACCATCGGCGATCTCGACGTGCTCGTGGCGACCCGGGACCCGGCCCCGGTGCTGGCGCGCTTTCAGACCCTGCCCGAGGTCGAGAGCGTGCTCATCGGCGGGCGCGGGACCGAGGGGCGCTGCTCCGTGCGCTTGCGCAATCAACAGCAGGCCGACCTGCGCCTGCTCCCGCCCGCGAGCTTCGGCGCCGGGCTGCACTACTTCACCGGCTCGAAGCAGCACAACATCGAGCTGCGCAAGCGCGCCAACGCCATGGGCCTCAAGGTCTCGGACAAGGGCGTGTTCCACCGCGAGGGCGAGGCGTTGATCGACGGCTGCGCCGACGAGGAGGCGGTGTTTCGCCACCTCGGCCTGCCCTGGATCGCGCCCGAGCTGCGCGAGGGTCGGGGCGAGTTCGAGGCCGCCGCGCGCGGGCGCCTGCCCCGGTTGGTCCGCGACGAGGACCTGCTCGGCGATCTGCACATGCACACCACGGACAGCGACGGGCGCGGGAGCTTGCGCGACATGGCCGCGAAGGCGGCGGCCCTGGGCCACCGCTACATCGCGATCACCGACCACTCCAAGGCGCTGCGCATCGCCAACGGCCTCGACGAGGCCCGCCTGGCCGAGCAGCTCGGGCGCATTCGGGCCTTCGAGGCTCGCGGCGAGTTCCCCCAGCTGCGGGTGCTCGCGGGCGTCGAGGTCGACATCCTCGAGGACGGGCGCCTCGACCTCGACCCCGAGCTCCTCGCCCAGCTCGACTGGGTCATCGCCAGCGTGCACCAGCGCACCAACCTCTCGCGCGAGGCGATGACGCGCCGGGTCGTGCGGGCCATCGAGAGCGGCGTGGTCGACTGCATCGGCCACCCCACCGGGCGTAGGCCGGGCAAGCGCGATCCTTTCGCCCTCGATCTGGAGGCCGTGATGGCGGCCGCGCGCGAGCACGACGTCGCCCTCGAGTGCAACGGCGGCCCCATGCGCATGGATCTTGGCGACGTCGACTGCCGGCGCTGCGGCGAGCGGGGCGTGTCCGTGTCCATCGCCACCGACGCCCACTCGCCGGCGCACCTCGGCCGCCACGAGTACGGCCTGGCCATGGCGCGGCGGGGCTGGCTCGAGCCCGCTCAGATCGTCAACGCGCAGCCGTGGGAGACCCTCGCTCAGCGACGGACCCGGCGGCTGCGCGAGCACGGCCTGGGCGGGGGAGGGGTCGCCGTGGCCGTACCGCGAAGCGAGGGCGCGGCTGGGTTTGCGGCTGGATACGAAGGTGGTGAGCTGGCCCCGGCCGGCTTCGTGCTCGAGTCCCTCGAGGTGGCCCAGGAGCACGCGTGGGGCGAGGGCGATGAACTCGAGGTCGAGCTCGTCTCGCCGGTGCCCGTCGAAGCGCCCGCCGAGGTCGAGCCCCGACGAGTCGAGCCCGAACTCGAGCTCGAGCTCGAACTCGAACTCGAACCGGCGACCGAGGAGGAAGCCGAGCCCAGCCCCGTCGACGCACTACTCGAGGCGCTCGCCCAGCGCCCCCTCGCCGAGGAAACCAAGACGCGGCTCTCGGTTTGGCTGATGCAGGGCGGAGGCGACAGCGATCCTACGCTCGAGGCCGCACTGCAAGCGCTCGGGGGCAACTCGTTGCAGCGAGCCTTTGAAATCATTTACGACGGTACCGAGGTGTAGGGGATCGGTAGGTCGATTGTCGCGAGAGCGACTACGTCGTCCGCTCACACACGGCGCCTGGGATCAAGGGGGGCCGCCCATGCCGACGCCTTGGGGCGTGCCCCGGTAGCAGCCGAGCACGTAGGGGAAGGTCGCGGTCGCGTGGTAGCCGTAGTTGCCGTTCGCGTCGTAGCGGCCGTTGCACTCGTCGAGCACGCTGGGGTCGTCGCTGGGCTGGTACTCGTGGTTGTCCCAGGCGTAGGTGGTCGGATCGCCGGTCTGCACCCAGCCCGAGTGGAACTCGACGACCTCGCTGCAGCCGGCGTCGAGGCAGCCCCGCGGCCCGTAGATGGGGAAGCCGTCGAGGGCGTAGCCGATGATCGGCGAGGGCTGGTCGGGCCCCGGGTCCATCTTGAAGCACTCGGTCACCATGGCGTGGAGGTGGTAGACGCCCTCCATGGCGGTGTGCCCCAGGCAAAAGTCGACGATGTCGTTGTAGACGGGGTCGCCGAAGGGGTCGGGGAAGGGGCCCTCGTTGGGGCCGAAGATGGGCAGGCCGCTGACCGAGAAGGCCTCGAGGCCGAGCAGGGGGACCTCCGTGGTCTGGGCGGCGACCTCGGGGAACTGGGGGATGCGCCACGCGTAGTCCTGGGCGCCGAGGGGGTTGGGGGTCAGCTGGACGAACTCGTAGTGGGGGATGCCGTTGGACTCCACGACGAGCTCGTCGTGCTCGCAGTAGACGTTCAGGAAGGGGTCCGCGTAGGCGCCGTTGTTGGGGTCGGGCTGGGGATCGACGAACTGGTCGACGGGGCAGTCGCTGGGCTGACCGCCGGTCGTCTCGCCGCCGGTCGAGCCGGTGCCGTCGTCGGTCCCCGCTTCGTCGGTCCCGCTCCCGTCGGTGCTGCCATCTTCGCCGACCTCGTCCTCGCTCCCGGCCGTCTCGCCGCTGTCGTCGTCGAGGGTGCCGGGGTCGTCGGTACAGCCTGCAAAGGCCAAGAGCGCGAGGGCGCACAGGGTCAGGGGTTTGGTGGTGGGCATGGCCGCCCCCGTGTGCAACCAGTGTTCCGCGCGTGGGCGCATGCCGCAAAGGGGGTGTTAGTCGGACGTAAAGGCGCTCCAGTGGGGTCTAGTGCAGTGAATTCTGCCAAACGCGTACTGTGCCGATTGCGCGCCGCGGGACCGTTCGCGCGTCGCCCGATCGGGGGAGGGCGGGCCTGGCTCGCGGACTGCGAGCTTTGCCGATGCCCCCGCGCGGAGAGTGCAGCTTCTGCGACGGCGCCCCGCGATTCCGCTCGTGCCACGGGTCTCATCGTGCCATCGTGCCGACCATGCGTTGGTCCTTGGCCCCCCACTTCGTCGTTTCCACCACCCTCGCTCTGACCGTGCTCACGGGCTGTCCCGGGGACGACACGGGGGGATCGGACGAGGCGGAGGAGTCGGGTACCCAAGCAGACGAGGCAGAAGAGTCGGACACCGGGGAGCCGCCGGACCCCAACCTCATCGCCATCACCGGCGGGAGCTTCGAGATGGGCTGCCCCGCCGGGGCCGAGGCCTGCGACGCCGACAACCCCCTGCGCACGGTCACGGTCTCGGACTTCGCCATCGAGCGTACGGAGGTCACCATGACGGCCTACACCGAGTGCGTGGACGCGGGCGGCTGCTCGGCGACGACCAACACGGACACCAGCTGCACCTTCGGATCGCCTGTGCTGCTCGAGCACCCGATCAACTGCGTGAGCTGGCAGCAGGCGGCGGACTACTGCGCGTGGAAGGGCCGGCGCCTGCCCACGGAGGCCGAGTGGGAGTACGCGGCCCGGGGCGCCGAGGGCCGGACCTTCCCCTGGGGCGAGACCCCGGCCAGCTGCACCCTCGCCCACATGTTCATGATGATGGGCGACGGCGGAGACTACGGCTGCCTGACGGGGATCACCGCCAACGTCGGCACCTACCCCATGGGCGAGACCCCCGAGACCCTGGCGGACATGGCCGGCAACGTCGACGAGTGGGTCGCGGACTGGTACGCCGCCGACTACTACACGACCGGTCCGAGCGCCGACCCCCAGGGCCCGGACACGGGCACCCAGCGCGTGCACCGGGGCGGGGACTTCCTCGACGCGAGCCCCAACAACCTGCGCAGCTTCGAGCGCTGGCGCTCGAACCCCGACAACGACGGGCCCTCGCGGGGCTTCCGGTGCGCCGCAGACGGTTGAGTCGTGGACGTGGGGCAGGGAGGGCGTGGCGTCGTCCACGACGGCCCAAAATAGTCAGTAGTCTTCGCCGGCGTCGTCGGCGAGTGTCGTGTCCTCGCCGTCGAAGGCCTGCTCCGCGCGCAGCTCGGCCTCGAGCTCGGGGCAGGTCCCCGGGTAGAGCAGGGCGTGGGGGTCGGGGCAGCGCAGCTCGGGTCGGGGGTAGAGCGGGGGCGCGGGCGGCTGGCCGTCGACGACGATGGGCGCGGCGGGGCGCTCGGGGAACAGGCCGACGTAGCTGAAGCCCTCGGGGCGCAGGGCGAAGACCAGGACGTCGAGGCCGTCCTCGCTGGTCCACAGGCACCACAGCGGGAGCTCGCCGCGCTCGATGGCGGGCAGCAGGCGGCGGTCGGGGAGGGGGCAGTGGGCCTGGGCGGCGGGCAGGCGGGCGCTCGCGCGGCGCAGGGCGTCGAGGGTCTCGCGGCCGTCGAGCTCGCGGGAAGGATCGACGATCGGGCGGGCGCCGAGCTCTCGACGATCGGGGAGACCGACGCGGGCGTCGGGGGCCAAGGTCGCGCGAAAGGCCTCGAGATCCTCGGCCGCGACGGCGCTCATGAGTACGCCGAGTCGACGCAGGGCGACGCTCGGGAGGGGTCGCCTCGTCTTCGTGCTCTCGTCGGGCGGGAGCATGGCCGCGACGGCGGGCGCCGACGCGTCGGGGGCGAAGGCGGCGAGCAAGCTCCCGGCCGCGACCTCGCCCGGCGCGTCGCCGAGGGCAGGATGAGCCCGCGGGGGCTGCTCGGCCTCGTCATCGGCCGTAGCGAGTTGCTCGATCACCCCGGCCATGGCCGCCTCCGGGCACGCGCTCGCCAGCCAGCTCGCCCGCCACGTCGTACCCGCGGGACCCTCGAAGAAGGCCCAGCGCCGGTCTTCGTGGGCGGACAAGCTCGCGCCGCCGTCGAGGGAGGTGATCGCGTGCTCGCCCTCGAAGCCGCGCGCGTGCAGGGCCAGGGCCGCGTCCCGGTCGAGACCCAGGACCGGGCTCAGGCGAAGCTCGCCGCCTTCGAAGGCGTGCACGCAGTCGGACTGCTGGGACTCGCCGCGGTAGGCCCCCCAACCACAAGCATCCGTCAGGGCTACTGGATCGACGCTGCTGCGGTTGATGCAGCAGATCGCGGGGGCGGAATCGTCCGGTGAGAGATCGCTGTGTGCCGCCTCATCGAGGTCGCAGCCTGGGTCGGGTGCGGAGGCTTCGGAGGACACGTCGGGGCGGACCGCTCGGTCCTCTCCACCCACGGGCGGCGAGCCTCCGCAGGCCGTGGCTCCGAGCACGACCAGCCCGAGGGCCGCGCAGACGCCGAGTTCGGCCACTTTGACCGAAATCTCGGTGATCGCAGAGACCCGGACGGAGCCCCGTGCGGGGAGCGAAGCGGTGGGGCGAGGGCGCACGGGCAGACAAATACAAGCGCGCACGGGGGTAGTGCAAAAGTCGACGGCTGCGCCCTTCGCGTCACGGGCGTTGCGTCTGCGAGGGCTCAGTGTAACGCACACGGTAGGTTTTCGGTGGCCGACCTTGGGGGTAGGTTCCGCTCGTCATGAAGTACGGAACCGCGACCAGCCTTTGCCTTGCTACCAGCCTGATCTTCACCTTCGCCTGCACGGACGACGCCACCGACGACGGCGCGGACGAGGTCGGCAGCGAGACCGACACTGACACCGAGTCCTCGACCGACGACGACGTTGGCACCGAGACGACGAGCGGGACGGAGACCGAGACGGAGACGGAGACCGAGACGGAGACCGAAACCGAGACGGAGACGGAGACCGAGACGGACACCGGGACCGAGACGGACACCGGGATGGAGACCGACACCGGGATGGAGACGGACACCGGGACCGAGACGGACACCGGGATGGAGACCGACACCGGGATGATGGGGGAGGACGACACCATCTACGACATCCAAAACGGCACCATCCCCACCGACACCCCCGTCGACGTCCAGGGCGTGTGGGTCACCGGCGTCGCGCCCTCGGGCAACGCCTTCTTCGCCCAGGAGCCCGAGGGCGGCCAAGAGAGCGGCGTCTACGTGTTCGTCGCCGACGCCATCGACCTCAGCGAGCTCGCCGTGGGTGACCTCGTCGACATCACCGGCGTGGCCGTCGAGTTCAACGACCTGACCGAGATCGACGCCAGCATGGGCACGGTCACCGAGGTCGGCGTCATCGAGCCCATCCCGGCCCCCGACCTGATCACCACCGCGGACTACGCCGTCGACGTCGGCGAGCCCTGGGAGGGCGTCTACGTGCGCATCGAGGGCGACCTCGAGGTCGTCAACCTGCCCGGCTTCGACGAGTTCGACGTCAACGACGGCAACGCCGACGGCCGCGTCGACAACTTCCTCTACAACATCTTCGACGACGGCGGCGCGAACTTCCCGAACTTCAACCTGGGCGCCAGCTTCACCGCTGCCCAGGGCCCGCTGAACTTCAACTTCGGCGCCTTCAAGGTCGCCCCCCGCAGCCCCGCGGACCTCGAAGGCTACATGGAGCCCGAGAACATCATCGCTGGCATCGACGACCTGCTGCCCGGCGACCTGGTCATCACCGAGATCATGTTCGACCCGGACGTGTGCGGCGACACCAACTGCGAGTGGATCGAGGTGTTCAACGCGACCGACGCCGACGTCGACCTGCTCGGCCTGCGCATCCAGGACGAGAACCTGTCCGCCGAGGGCGACGTCGACGTGTCCTTGGTGGTCGGTCCTGGCGCCTACGTGGTCCTGGGCAAGGGCCCCGAGGCCAGCTGGGGCTACACCGATCCGGCCGACGCCTACACCGGGTCCAACCCCGGCTTCAACAACTCCGGCGACGACCAGGCGGTGATCCTCAACAGCACCGAGATCATCGACTCGACCGCCAAGTACGTCGCCCAGGGCGGGGCCGACAACGGCATCTCGTGGAAGCTCGACCCCAACCAGATCGACGCCACGGCCAACGACGACCCGGCCAACTGGTGCTTCTCGACGGTCGACTTCGGCGACGGCGACCTGGGCTCCCCGGGCGAGGTCAACGAGGCCGCCTGCAACATGAACCTCCCCTGAGCCGAGCTCGGGTCTGAGCGCGAGGGCGGCCTTTGGGTCGCCCTCGTTTTTTGTGCTGCCCTCGTTTTGGGGCGCTCAACTGGGCCAGCCGGCGACCGTGGTCTCCATGCGCGCGCGCTCGATGGCCACGTCGGCCCAGTTCTCCGGGGCCTGGGCGAGGGCTTCGAGGGCCGCGGCGGCGACGGCTCGGGCGCCCTCGGGCCCCTCGTAGCGCGCGTTGGCGGCGAGGGCTTCGGCGTAAGCGAAGATCAGGTTGGCGCGCTCGACGGGATCGTCGATGCGCTCGCGGACGGCGTAGGCCCGGGCGCCGGCCTCGACGGCGCGGGCGGGCTGTTGGCTGTCGAGGTGAAAGCGAGTCAGCGCGCCGAGGGCGAAGGAGCACTCTTCGTCCCGGAGCGAGCGCCCGTCGCCCTGGGCGCGGTCGAGGCGGGCCTGGGCGCTGTCGAGCTCGGCCTTGCGGGCCTGGGCCGCGCACAGCTCGAAGGCCCGGTCAAAGCGCAGCTGGGCCTGCTCGCGCTGCCCGAGGGCGGCCTCGGCCCGGGCAAGGTCGACGACGCGCTCGACGTAGCGCGGGTGGTCCTCGCCGTAGGTGACCCGGGCGACGTTGGCCCCGCGCTCGAACAGGCGCAGGGCCTCGTCGGGCCGATCGAGGCCGAGGTTGAGCTTGCCGAGGTTGCCGAGCACCAGCGCGACCCACTGATGGTTGGGGTCGAGGGTCTCGAAGATGCGCAGCGCCCGGGTCTGCACGGCGATGGACTCCTCCATCTTGCCCAGCCGGCCGATCACGTTGCCGAGGTTGAGCAGGGCCAGGCCGACGCGGTGGTGGTCCGGGCCGAGGGCGGCCTCGGTGACCGCGACGGATCGGCGCAGGTGCGGCTCGGCCTCCTGGTGACGCTCGAGCCGGCGCAGCACCGCGCCGTAGTTGGACAGGAACTGGCCGAGCTGGCTGAGGTCGCGCTGGTCCTCGGGCAGGGCGTCGATCTGCGCGATGAGGCTCTCGAGCTCGAGCACGGCCTGGTCGAGCTGGCCCGCGCGGACCAGGGTCACGGCGAGGCCGTTTTGGGCGTGGAGCAGGCTGGGGTGCCCGGGCGGGTAGATGCGCCGGGCCATGTCGAAGGCCGTGTGCTGCAGGGCCAGGGCTCGCTCGCCGTCGAGGTCGCTGAGGTTGCCCGAGAGCGTGACCAGGGCGCGCACGGCCTCGGGGTGGTCGGGGCCGTAGATGGCCTTGGCCAGGTTGAGCGCGGCCTCGGAGGCCTCGGCGGCCTCGGCGGCCTTGCCCTGCATGTCGAGCAGGTCGGCCTGGAGGTTGTACCAGCGCAGCCAGGTGGGGTGCTGATCGCCGAGCACCTCGTCGATGCGCGCGCGCGCGGCCTCGAGCTCGCGCTCGACGGCCTCCGGCTGATCGGCCATGAGGTGCAGGTGCGCGCGCTCCATGGTCAGCTCGACGACGAGCTCGGGCGGCGACTCGAGGCGCTCGACGAACAGCGCCGAGAACTCGTGCCACACCCAGGCGACCTCGATGGCGTCGCGCTGGCGGGCGATGGCGGACAGGCCCTGGCTGGCGCGCAGGGCCGTGGGCAAGTCGTCGCGGGTCCCGGCCGAGCGCAGCACCGCGCGAAAGCCCGCCTCGGCCTCGTCGTCGTGGTTCAGGGCCAGATCGAGCTCGGCCGCGAGCACCTGCGCCTCGTCGTGGAGGGAAGGGCAGGTGCGCAGGGCGGGGCGGGCGAGCAGCGCCTGGGCCGCGGCGGCGCCGTCTTGGTAGAGGCCGGCGTGGTCGAGGGCGCGGACCCGGTGCAGCGCGCCGTGGAGCTCGGCGCCGCAGCCTTCGCCGGACACGAGGGCGCCGACCCCCGCGTCGACCTGCTCGCGGGCGTCCTCGCGGCAGGTGCTCGGGTCGGGCAGGGCGTCGGCGGTGGCGAGGGCGTGGGCGGCCACGCCGGGGCGCTCGGCGGCCTCTTCGAAGATCGCGAGCACGGCCTCGAAGGCGGCGAGCTGGTCGTCGAGGCAGCGGCGCTCGGCCGCGGCCACGCGCCCGCTGCGATCGACGGGCGCCCGCTCGTCGGCCGCGCGCCCGCTCCCGTGCGCCATGCACAGCTCGCGCCGCGTTCGACCCCAGCGCTGCGTCCAGCCCTCGAAGGCGGCCTCGACCCGCTCGGCGTGGGCGGCCGCGTAGTGCTCCCCGCCGGCCTCGAGGGCGCGGCGCAGGTCGGCGCGGCGGCTCGACCAGGCCGCCGCGGCGCCCTCGGCCGTGGCGTCGCAGGCCCTGGCCCGGCGCTGCTCGACCCCCCACGCGCCCAGCCCCACGCCGGTGACCAGGGCCAGGCTCAGGCCCGCGCTGATCACCGCCCGACGGCGACGCCGACGGCGGAGCCAGGGGTCGTCGGCGAGGGCCTCGAGCAGGGCCTCCATCGACGGCCAGCGCGCGGCGGGGTCGTGGCTGAGGCCGCGCTCGACGATGGCGTCGACCCAGCCGGGGACCTCCCGGGCGCGGGCCGAGGACGGACGGGGGCGGCGCTCGTCGAGGGCCAGGGCCTGGACCCGGGCCTTGATGTCGTCGCCGCAAAAGGGCGGCTCGGCGTAGAGGGCCTCGTAGAGCGCGATGCAAAACGAGAACTGGTCGCTGCGCCCGTCGATGGCGTCGCCCCGGAGCTGCTCTGGGGCCATGTAGGCGGGCGTGCCCATGGCCGCGCCCGCTCGGGTGACCCGCAGGGCGAGGGCGCGGCCGACCCTCGAGCCCGAGCTCGAGGTGCTCGCCAACATCCCGCCCCCGGTGCTTCGGGTCCCGCGCAGCTCCTGGCTCGAGCGACCGGACGCGTTGGACGAAGACGCGTCGGAGGAGGGCGCGTCCGCGACCGGCCCCGTCGGCACGTTGGCCCGGGGCTGGACCCGGCGCGAGCCCGAGCTGGAGCCCGCCTCGGCCTCCTCGACCGCGCTCGCGCGCATCGCCGCCCCGGAGTCGCCGAGGCTCTCGAGGGCCCGGGCGCTCGCGCGGACCAACCCAAAGTCCGTGACCTTGGGGACGCCGTCGAGGCCGATGAGCACGTTCGCGGGCTTGAAGTCGCGGTGGATGAGGTCCGCGGCGTGGGCCGCCGCGAGGCCCCGGCCCGCGGCGATGAACAGCTTGACGATCTCCCGCCAGCTGCGCTCGGTCTGCTCGAGCCAGTCCTCGAGGGTCCCGCCGGCGATGTACTCCATGGCCACGAAGGTCTCGCTGCCGAAGCGGCCGACGTCGTAGACCGCGGCGACGTTGGGGTGCGAGACCCGAGCCATGGCCTGGGCCTCGCGCAGCAGCCGGACCTGGGAGTGGTCGGCGCTGCGCGAGTGCAGCAGCTTGATGGCGACCTGGCGCTCGAGCTCGGGGTCCTCGGCGAGGAAGACCGTGCCCATGCCTCCGACGCCGAGGCGATCGAGCAGGCGGTAGCGCCCGACCATGGGGTCGGCCGGCTCGTCGTCGAGGCCGTCGGCGTCGTCGTGGGTCGCCTGGGGATCGAAGAGAAGTTCGCCCTCTCCCGGCCTCCGCGCCGCGTCGGCCTCGCAGACCGTATCGAGCAGCTGGTCGTCCCCGGGCACGATGCATGTGTAGACTAGACCAGGCGAGCGACGCCATGGCTGAATCGACGCACGATGCAATCCCCGCGCAGGCCCGAGCCTTCGCCATCGAGCACCACGGCGACCAGCGCTACGGAGACGGGCCCTACGTCACGCACCTCGACGAGGTCGCGGAGCTGATCCGAGCGCAGCTCGGAGGGGGAGCCGGCGACGCGTTGCTGCGCACGGTCGCCTACCTCCACGATGTGGTCGAGGACACGCCGGTCACCGCCACGCAGGTCGCCGAGCGCTTCGGGGCTGTGGTCGCGGGGGCCGTCGAGCTCCTCAGCGATCCCCCTGGGGCCAACCGCAAGCAGCGAAAGGCGGCCCTCCACGCCCGCTTTGAGCGGACCTCTCCCGAGGACGCCGCGGGCCGGGCGGCGCTGATCGTCAAGGCCGCGGATCGTCTGGCCAACGTCCGCGCCTGCGTGGCAAATGGTGACGCGCGATTGGCGATGTACGCCGACGAGCACCCCGCCTTTCGTGGGGCCGTCCACCGCCCGGGACTGTGCGACGCGGTGTGGTCCGAACTGGACGCTCTCGTTGCGCGCTGAATCGGTGGCGGCAGCCTCGGACTGCCTGGACTGGTAGCCCGGACGGGCGAGGTCTCGGTGATAAGCTGACCAGCATGCGGATGCGTCGGTGGCCGAGCAGTCTCCCCACTCCGGGTCGGGTCCTCCTGCTTCCCCTGGCCGCGGCGCTGGCCGTGAGCGCCGCCGCGCCGGCCCTGGCTGCGCCGCCCCTCGATGAGGAGGGAGAACTCGCTGCGCCAGACCCCGCGGTCTTGAACGCGCGCGCGGTCGACCGCGGCCTCGCGCCGGGCAGCCTGCGTTACGCCGCCGTGGCGCACAGCCCCGCGGGGGTCTGGGTGGGAGCCGGGTCCGAGCTCGCCGAGCGGCGGAGCCTCGCGCTCCACGGCCTGCCGGTGCGCGGCGCCTTCGAGACGGTCTGGCGGTCTCGGGCGGGGGCGGGAGCGGGCACGAGCGTAGAGCGCGTGATCGCGGCGCGCTACCCCGAGGCCCCGCCGCAGCTGCTTCCTTCGCAGGCCCGCCTCGACGCCGAGCAGGCCGCAGCCCAGCTCGCGCCCCAGCTGCTCCCCGCGCAGCGCGAGGGCATCGAGGCCACGCTGGTCTACCTGCTGATCCTCGATCGCCCCGTGCTGGCCTGGGAGCTCGACGTGCCCCTGAGCCACGGCGACGCCAACGGGGGAGCGCCCGCGAGCCGCCCGCGGGCCTGGGTCAGCGCCGCGACCGGGCGGGTGCTCGCCGTCGAGGACCAGGTCTTCTTCATCAACGAGGCCGAGGTCTACACCATCAACCCCGTGGACACGCCGGCGCCCGAGCTGGTCACCCTCGAGAACCTCGACCCCGAGCCCGAGCCGTGGGAGGAGGGCATGACCCTGCCCGAGGGCAATTTCCTCACGGGCAACCGCCTGCGGGTGTTCAACTGCATCGACGAGGAGCCCGGCGTGTTCGCGCCGTGGCGCCAGGACGAGGAGTGCTTCCCCACCCAGCAGGTCCAGGCCGACGCCGAGGGCGACTTCTTCGTGCCCGTGCCCGACGTGACCCTGAGCGAGGACAACCTCGACGCCCAGGACCTCTACGCCGAGCTGTCGATGTACTACCACGCCGAAAAATTCTTCGGCGAGCTCGAGGCCCGGGGCGTCGAGGGCTTCCCCTGCGAGGTCTCGAACATGGTCGCCAACTTCCACTGGCTGACCCCGGCCCCGGACTACCCGGAGCTGTCCTTTGGGCCCTACAACAACGCCTACTACTCGGGCAACTGCGACATCGCCAGCGGCCCGACCATGCTCTTTGGCCAGGGCGCCGCGGTCGACTTCGCCTTTGACGGCGACGTCGTCTACCACGAGCTCGGCCACGGCATCGTCCACCTGCTGACCCCCGAGGGCCTGCGCAGCTACCACACCCGGGCCGACGGGGTGCTGCGCGACGCGAGGGCGCTCAACGAGTCCATCGCCGACTACCACTCGATGATGATCACGGACCTGGCCGAGCTCGGGGACTACGTCGGCTTTTACTGGCCCGAGTTCGACCGCGCGTGGATCCGCAGCGCCGAGAACGACAACGTCTGCCCCCGGGACATGGCCGGGCAAGAGCACAACGACAGCGCCCCGTTCACGGCGGCGCTGTGGGAGGCCCGCCAGGCCCTGGGCGGCGACAAGCTCGACGCGGTCGTGCTCGGGGCCCTGCCGCTGCTGCCGGGGGACGCGACCCTCGAGCAGGCCAGCGCCGCGCTGCTCGAGATCGCCGACGCGGGGGTCGCCGCGGGCACTTGGAGCGCGGGCGAGCGCGACGAGCTCGAGGCCATCCTCGACGGCCGCGGGGTCGTCGACTGCCCGCGGGTGGTCGAGACCGACATCCTCGACGAGCTCGAGGACCCGCCCTTTTTGTACCTGCGCAACAAGAGCGACGGCGTCTCGCCCTTTTGGCCCGGGCCCGTGCAGTACCGCCACGTCGTCCCCGAGGGCTCGGACAACCTGCTCATCGACTTCGAGCTGTCCGCCAAGGGCAACTCGGCGGGGCAGCCGGTCAACACCGACCTCGACACCACCGTGGTCATCAAGCGCAGCAGCGTGTCCGAGGACGCGCCCGTGAGCTTCACCTACACCCTGACCAGCCTCGGCAGCCAAGACGGCGAGGGCTCCGACGTCGACGAGGTCACCTGGGTGCAGGGCGACTGGGACGAGATGTACGAGACCACGCGCCTGGGCGAGCGCCGGCGGCAGATCCTGATCCGCGGCCTCGAGGTCGGGGAGGTCGTGCACGTGGCCTTCGTCAATCCCGAGCGCGACATCGCGGTCGTGCGCGAGCTCTTCCTCGGCAGCATCGACAGCGACATCCTCGACGAGGGCAGCCCCAACGCCGACGCCGACGACCCGAGCGTCGAGGACGGTGCTTCTTGCGCTTGCGCGGCGGGCGGGGAGGACGGTAAGCCAGGAGCGCTGGCGCTCGGGCTCCTCGTTTTGGTGGGCCTGGGGACGGCTCCGGGAGTTTCCGGCCGTCGACGCCGTCGGCGTTCCCCGCGGTGACCGAGACCTCCACAGCTTCTCCCCCACAGCCCGAAGCGAGCCCCGAAGCGGAGCGCCGCCCGGGCCTCGCCGCGCGCGCGCTCGACTGGTGGCTCGAGCGCGAGGGCGCGCGGCGCTTTTGCAACCTGCTGTTCTCCGCGCTGCTGATGGCGACCATGGTGTTCGCCGCCACGCCGCGGGATCGCCTGCCCGAGTCGACCCACGCGCGGCGCACCGAGCTGAGCAAGGCCATGCGCAAGATCTCGCTCAGCCAGACCTGGAAGATGTATGCGCCCAACGCCGCGCGCAGCCACAACTTCATCGAGGTCGTCGCCCACGACAGCGAGGGCAACTACTGGGTCGTCGAGGAGGAGCAGGCGATGGTCGACTGGGGCACGGCGTGGTTTTGGAAGCGCGACCGCCGGTCGATCTGGCAGCACACGACCACGCGCAAGCCCAAGCAGACCAACCGCAACCGGACCTGGTACATGCGCGGGATTTGTCTGCGGGAAGCTCGCAAGGGCCGGGAGGTCCGGCGCGTGGAGATGTTTCGGTTGTTCCGGCGGATCCGCAAGCCCTCGCGGGTGCGCGACGGGGCGGAGGTGCTCGGGCCCGTCAAGCGGCTGAAGATGCAGGACACCAGCTGCCGGGTGGAGGTCATCAAGCGGATGGTCGCCGAGGACCGGAGCGTGGAGGCGCGGCGGTGACGGAGGCGCGGTCAGGCTGGGACTTCACCGAGTGGCTGGTGGGCATCATCGGCCGCCTCGCTGGGGACGAGGACCCGCTCACCCTCGGCGTCGCCCGGGCCGTGATCGCGGGGGTGCTGCTGGTCTCGGCGCTGTGCCACATCGGCGCCGTGGCCGAGTACTTCAGCGACGAGTCCATGCTCTACGGTCGCTTCGCGGCCCTGGCCTTCCCCAGCCGGCGCTCGATCTTCTTCGACATCGGCGACCCCTGGGCCGTGCGCGCCATCTTCGGCGTGGGCGTCGTCGCGCTGGCGCTGTGGTGCGTCGGCCTGTTCACGCGGGTCAGCGGCTTCGTCGGCATGTTCGTGTGGATCAGCCTCTACGGCCGCAACCCGCTGCTCTACGCCTACCCCGACCAGCTCGCCATGGTGCTCGGCTTTTTGCTGCTGTGGATGCCGGCGGGGCGGGGCTTCTCCCTGGACGCGCGCTGGCGCGGCCTGGGCGGGCCGGTGCCGCTGTGGTGCCGGCGGGTGCTCCAGCTCCAGCTGGCGATCTTGTACGTGGCGACGGGCTACGAAAAGACCGGCGAGACCTGGGACCCCGACGGCACGGCCATCTATTACACCGTGGTCAACCCCTACAACCGCCACTACGACGTCGGCCAGTTCGCGGCCGCGGTCCAGCCGTGGCTGCTGCGTCCGCTGACCTTGGCGGTGCTGTGCTGGGAGCGGTGGTTCGGCTACTTCGTGCTCCTCCACTGGGCCTACGAGGCCCTCGGCCGCCGGCTGCCGGCGTGGGGAGAGCGCGCCCGAGAGGGGCGCCCGGGCTGGCCGCTGCCCGATCTGCGCTGGGTGTTCCTGGGCTTCGGCGCGGCCATGCACCTGGGCATCCAGCTCTCGGTCTACGTCGTGCTGTTCTCGCCCCTGGTGGTCGGGACCTACGTGTGCTTCTTGACCGGCGACGACCTGCGCGGGCTCGTCGGCGGGCTGCGTCGACTGCTGCATGGGCTGGGCCGACGACTGCTCGGCCGCGGCTCCGAAGCGCCTCCGGATCCCGTACCATCGTCCGAGTGACGCAACCGGTCCAGGTCCAGCCTGAGCTCGACCCCGGCGATCGCGCGCCGGCGGGCCCCGGGGAGCGGGTGGCCTTCGCCCTCGCCGTTGTCGCCTTGCTGGCCACGCACATGCTGGCCTTCGAGCAGGGCGAGCACGGGTTGGTGCTCGGCTGGATGCCCCGGGACCTGGCCTACCGGGTCGCGTGGATGCTGGCCGCGGCGGGCGTGGTGTTCTGGATGACGGCCCGGCTGTGGCCCAACCACGAATAGAGCAGCGATGGCCGAGTACGGGATCCACGTCGCGGTCGTCGTCGCCTACTTCCTCGTGGTCTTGGGGATCGGCGCGGCGGCCTTTCGCCAGTCCGAGACCACGGCGGAGGACTACTTCCTGGGCGGGCGCACGGCCAAGACCGTGGTCCTGTTCATGGCCCTGTTCGGGACCAACGTCACCCCCTTCGTGCTCATGGGCATCCCGGGCCTGGCCTACCACCACGGCGTCGGCGTGTTCGGGCTCAACGCGGCGATCGTGGTCCTGGGCATCCCGCTGACCTTTTGGCTCATCGGCTACCCGGCGTGGATCGCCGCCAAGCGCACGGGCGCGGTGACCCCGGCCGAGCTCTACGTGCGCCGCTTCGGCGTGCGCTGGATCGGCTACCTGATGTTCGCGGTGTTCTTCGCTTACACCGTGCCCTACATGGTCACGGCCGTGGCCGGGGTGGGCATCGCCGCCGACACCCTCAGCGGCGGGGCCCTGGGCTACGCGCCCGCGACCGGGGGCATCCTGGTCATCACCTTGCTGTACACGAGCCTCGGGGGCATGCGCGCGACGATGTGGACCAACGTGTTCCAGGGCGCGGTCTTCCTGGGCTTCACGCTGCTCGCCTTCTTCCTGATCGGCGACCGCCTCGGCGACCAGGTCGGCCTCGGGGCGGACGGCCTGCGCGGGCTGATGACCCGCATCCACGCCGACAACCCGCGCCTGTTCGAGGTCCCGCGCGAGGGCCCCTTCGCCCCGGGCGAGTGGGCCTCGTGGGCCCTGGCCATCGCCCTGACCGTCATCGCCTTCCCGCACATGATGGTCCGCATCTTCGCGGCCAAGGACGTCGAGGCCCTCAAGAACGCCTGCCGCTACTACCCCCTGGCGATGATCCTGCTGTGGGTCCCGGCCGTGCTGTTCGGCGTCTGGGCCACGGTCGAGCACCCGGGCCTGGTCGGCAAGGAGTCCGACGCGGTGTTCCCGATGTTGATCTTCGACCACCTCGGGCCCGTGCTTCAAGGCCTCGCCCTCGCGGGCATCCTCGCCGCCGTGATGTCGACCCTCGACGCCCAGCTGCTCACGCTCTCGTCGATGCTGACCCGCGACGTGCTGCCGGCGGGCCTCGACGAGCGCCGCCAGGTCCAGCTCGGCCGGGTCTTCCTCGTGCTCGTGGCCGGGCTGACCTGGGCCGTGGTGCTCGCGCGGCCAGCCTCCATCTTCAAGATCGCCAAGCTGAGCTTCTCGGGCTACGTGACCTTGGTGCCGACCCTGTTCCTGGGCCTGCGCTGGCGCCGGTTCACGGTCGCCGGGGCGGCGAGCTCGATCGTGCTGGGCAACGCCGTGCTGCTGCTGACCTGGCTCGAGGTGGTGCCCAAGGCGGCGCAGCTGGGCCTGTTGCCGGTCGCCTGGGGCTTGCTCGCGGCCATCGCCGGGGCGGTGGCCGGGTCGCTGCTGAGCCCGCCGACGAGCCCGAGCGTGGCCGAGGCCGTGCTCGGCCCCGTCCGCGAGGCGACGACTACTCCCAGCCCATGAGCTCGGGCAGGCGGTGGACCGGCGGCGCGCCGTGGCTCAAGGCCGCGGCGTGGAAGTCGAGCAGCGAGAAGTTGGGTCGGGCCTCGGCGCGCTCGCGCAGCCGGAACCAGGCCGTGGCGCCGACGAAGTAGGTCGAGAGCTGGGCCGAGGTCAGCTGCGCCCGGACCCACTTGCCCTCGGCCTCGCCGCGCTCTTGGAAGGAGCGCTCGACCATGAGCTCGATGGCCTGCTCGCGGCTCATGCTGCCCGCGTGAATCTCGTGGTCGAGGATCGCGTTGGTGACCGTGCGCAGGTAGAACTTGAGGCCGTGGAGGCGGATGGCCTTGGCGCGCAGGGCCGGGTCGGTCTGCACGGTCCACAGCGCCCGCGACACGCCCTTGGGCCGCTTGTCGGACTTGGGGTCGGGCCCCGCGCCCGCGTAGCCCGCCTCGACCATGACCCGCTCGGTGTAGACGGCCCAGCCCTCGACGAAGGCCCCGTTGGGGAACACCCGGCGGACCTTCGAGGGCTCGCGCTTGCCCCAATAAAGCTGCACGAAGTGGCCGGGGATGGCCTCGTGGATCGAGAGGATCTCGAGCATGAAGCTGTTGTATTCGCGCAGGAAAGATTCGCGCAGCTCCGCGCCCCAGCTCGCCGGGAGCGGCTGGACCAGGTAGAAGCTCGGCAGCCCGGGGGTGTCGGCGTCGAGGGGGGCGGGGGCGGCCAGGCCCGCGATCGCGACGCCCTGGGCGTGGGGCGGCGTCCAGATGACCTCGAGGACCTCGCGCTCGTCCATGGGCACGAGCTCGCCCTCGCGCACGAAGCGGTCGAGGCGCTCGAGGTTGGCCTCGGCGGCGTCGCGCAGGTCCTCGGGCCTGGGGTGGTCGGCGGCGAGCTCGGCCAGCACGGCGCGGACGATGGCGTCGTCGTCGGAGCCCACGCGGGCCAGGGCGCGCTCGCCAAACATGGCCGCGTAGAGCTCGCGGGACAGCTTGGCCATGTCCCGGCGCACGCGCTCGTGCTCGGCCGCGGCGAGGGTCACGAGCTCGTCGGCGGTCAGGTCCGACTGCAGGGTGAGGGCGAGCTTGGTGGCGAAGGCCTCGGCGCCCAGGCGCCACTGGCCCTCGGCCCGCGGCAGGGCGTCGCGCAGCTGGTTCTCGAGCTCGGTCAGGGCGGCCAGGGCCGGGCCGCGGGCGGCCTCGAAGCGGGCGTGGACCTCGCTGGCGTCGTCGAGGGCCGCGGTCCGCTCGGGGATGGTGACCTCGATGAGCTCGCGGACGCCCCCGAGCTGGGTGACGGCGACCTCGGCGTGGGGGCGGCGGATGGCCTTGGCGTCGGACAGGTTGGCGCGGGCCTGGGCGAGGAGCTCGGGCAGGCCCTCGAGGCGCTCGGCCAGGTCGGCCGCGCGCTCTTCGAGGGGCGCGAAGTCCCGGGACAGCAGGTCGTCGAGGCCCATGGAGATGAGCGTGCTGTAGGCCAGGGGGTCGTTGACCCAGCGCCGCTCGACCTCGGCCTCGAAGCGGGCGAGCTCGAGCTGGTTGCGGATCGTGTCGAGCTCGATGCGGCCCTCGGGGCCGAGGGCCTCGCGGGGGATGGCCGCGAGCTCGTCGAGGCGCAGCTCGACCCAGGCGTCGGTCTCGGTCCGGCCCTCGGCGGACAGGTCGGGCCAGCGCCCGTCGTGCTGGTGCTCGCCCGAGGCCGTGGCGATCACGGGGTGGCGGGCGAAGTAGTCGGCGAGGAAGTCCTCGGCGAACTCCTCGAGCATGCGCTGGGGGTCCTGGACCCGGCCGATCGCCACGTCGGAGGTCGGCGGCGGCTTGGCCGGGGGCGGCGGGCTGGTGACCGGCGCGCAGCCCAGGCCCAGGCTCAAGCCCAGGCTCAAGTTCAGCAGGGCCCCGAAGGCCCCCACCTCGAGCAGGCGAGGGCGGCTCACGAGCTGATCATCTCCGGCGGCATGTGGCCGGTCTCGTTGAAGGAGATCAGCGCCGTCGCGTCGCCCGGGAATACGCGCAGCTCGGTCACCGACGCGTGGTCGATGGCGATCTGCATCCACGACTCGTAGGGCAGGCCGAGGGTGTGGGCGAGCAGGTAGCGGATCAGGTTGCCGTGGATGAACAGCAGGTAGGTCGCGGGCTTGGTGCTGGCCTTGAAGAAGCGGGCGACGATGCGCGCGACCTGGCGCGAGACGATCTCGCGGTCTTCGTCGGTGGTCACCGGCAAGGTCGGGTGGCTCGAGCGCCCGTCCGGGAGGGCCCGGACCAGGGGGATGGCCTCGTGCAGGTAGCTCTTGACCCGGACGCGATCGAGGCCGAGCTCGTGGGCCGCGATCTCGGCGGTCTGGAGGGCGCGCGGCCAGGGGCTCGAGTACACGCCCTCGAGCTCGCCGTCGAAGTGGGCGAGCAGGCGGTCGAGGCGTCGGGCCGTGCGCGCGGCCTGGCGCCGGCCGAGTGCCGACAGCCCCCAGACCGTGTCGCCGAGGTTGTCGACGCGATCGTAGTGGCCGTGGCGGATGAGCAAGAGCCGACGGGCGGGGACTTCGGGCTCGGGTTCCCAGGCCAAGATGCCATGCTGCGGTCCACCGTCCTTGCTCATCCAATGGTTGGTAACACAGACTTGCCCGCTCTCCCGAGCTGGGCCATGGTCGACCGATGGTGGCCCCGCGCGAGCCCGGTGCATGGAGCGACCCCCGCGCAGGCCAGGGTCGGATCTGGGGTCGGATCTGGGGTCGCGCGCTGGGCTTGGCGCTAGCGAGCGCGGTGGCGCTGTCGGGCTGCTCCGGCACGGCCAACCCCGGGGGCTTCGAGGACGACGGGGAGGAGAGCGAGACCGAGAGCCCGCCGCTCCCAGACCTGCCCCAGCCCGAGTGCAGCCCGACCAAGCTCGACGCCTGCGACGAGGGCTTCAAGTGCAGCTACGTCGTCGACGCGCTCGGGCCCACGAACCGCTGCGTACCGATCTTGGGCGACAAGCAGGCGGGCGAGGGCTGCGAGCAGATCGAGGACTCCGACGACTGCGACCTCGGGCACCTGTGCTGGGGCACCGAGGCCGACGGCAGCGCGGGCATCTGCGTGGCCTTTTGCACGGTCCAGCTCAGCTGCGGAGACGAGGACCACGTGTGCTCGATGTCGACCAACGACTTGCTGCCGCTGTGCCTCGAGCGTTGCCATCCCCTGGACGCGGATCCGGGCTGCCCCGAAGGGTGGGGCTGCTACCCGGACCCGGACAAGCGCTGGAGCTGTGATCGTGATCGCTCGGGCGAGGCCGGCGTGCACGGGGATCCCTGCGAGTGCCTCAACTGCTGCGACCCGGGCCTGATGTGCGCGGCCGGCAAGCTCGTCGACGCGGAGGGCTGCGGGGAGGGGGGCGCGGTGGGTTGCTGCGCGCAGATCTGCGATCGCATGGACGGCATGCCCCTCGACGACGCGTGCCCCACGGAGAGCGAGAGCTGCCGGGCCTTCTACTCGCAAAACAACCTGCTCTTGGGATATGAGCAGGTCGGTATCTGCGAGCTTTGAGTAGGTCGGTATTTGCGAGCTATGAAACGCAGATGCCAACCTGCTCGGTGAGCAGATTGGCATCTGGGAGCTTTCGCTCGAAGGGGGGCGCAGCGCTCAGTCGAAGATGAACTCGACGGCCTCGCCGGTGCGGGCGTCGAGGACCACGGTGTCCTCGGGCCCCTCGACCCGCCAGACCAAACGGTCGCTGCTGGGATCGACGCTCAGCTGAGCGGAGTTGCTGGCAGCGTCGCCGTCGACCCACCAGGCGCCTTCGGCTCGCGCGTCCTCGATGTCGAGGAGGCCGCCGACGACCTCGCCGGCCTGGATGACCGTGTGGCTCGACTCGGTGCTGGTGAGGAGCTGCGGGTTCAGCGTGAGCGTGGAGATCGCACCAAACGCGGCGATGAGGGCAGCCTGAATGTCGCGACGAAGACGGTTCATGGAGCTTCCGTTTCTCAAATGTAACATGCCCGAACTGTTTCGGACTCAAAAATTTTGTGGAGAAGTCGAGCTGCGAAAAGGGCGCGAAAGCTGGACACGCGCCGCTTCCTCCGTCGCCGTCCCATCGCGAGGCTCGCCGATGGGTTGGGTTCGATCGCTCGAAGATTCGAGTGAGGAATTTTGGGCCAGCTGTCGCGAAAGCGACGGCAAGCCAGAGGATCAACCTATCACGAAATGTGGTCGCTGGCTGCTCGGCCCTGCGATTTTTTTCGCCGCTCGGCCGGGCGGTCGGCTCAGTGAAAGTCGCGGCTGCGCAAGGACTGTTCGTCGAGCTCGAGGGTGGCCTTTGGTCCAAGGACCAGCGGCGACTCGGAGGGGTCCCACAGCGCGTCGGCGATCAGGTGGGTGACCCCTTCGGCACGCTGCACGCGACCGTCGACGCCGATCAACACGGCCGTCCGCGCGAGCACGTTGTGGGCCTCGAAGACCTGCTTCCAGATCACCAGGTTCACGAAGCCGGTCTCGTCCTCGAGGGTGCAAAAGGTGACGCCGCTGGCCGTTCCCGGGCGCTGGCGGCAGATCACCAGCCCGACGTAGCGGACCTTTCGCCCGGTGGGGAGGGCGGCGAGTTGTTCGGCGTGGGGCACCCTCGCGCGGCGCAGGCGGGCGCGCAGCTGCTCGAGGGGGTGGCCGCGGGTGCTGTGAAAGCTGGTCCGGTAGTCCCAGGCGACGGCCTCGTGACGATCGAGGCGGGGGAAGGCGGGCTGGTGGGCCGCGGCCTCGCCGAGGCTGAGGCGATCGTCGGCGCGGACCAGGGCGCCGCGCACGGCCCAGGAGGCGTCGCGGCGCGTGCTCGTGCGGTCGGCCAGGGGCCGCGGGGCGCGGTCGAAGGCCTCGAGGGCGCCGGCCTCGGCGAGCAGGGTGAGGCTCTTTTTGGGCAGCCTGGTGTCGCGCACGAAGTCGTCGAGGTCGCGCCACGCGGGCCTGCCTGGGTTCTTGCCCGAGTTCTTGGCCAGGCGCGCGCGTCGGGCCGCGACGACGGCCGCGGCGTCCTTGTGGGCCAGGCCCTTGATCCACCGCAGGCCCATGCGCATCGCCCAGCGCGAGCACGGGTCCGGCCCGCCGGCGCCCTCGAGCTTGCGCGGCTCGAGCAGGCAGTCCCAGTCGCTGCTCCGCACGTCGATGGGCCGGACCTCGACGCCGTGGCGGCGCGCGTCCTCGACGAGGGTGGCCACGGAGTAAAAGCCCATGGGCTGGGAGTTGAGCAGGGCGCAGCTGAACGCGGGCATGTGGTGGGCGCGGAGCCAGGCCGTGACCCACGCGATGAGAGCGAAGGAAGCGGCGTGGCTCTCGGGGAAGCCGTACTCGCCGAAGCCCTTGATCTGCTGGAAGACCCGCTCGGCGAACTCGCGCTCGATGCCGTTGGCCATCATCCGGCTGACCAGGCGCTGCTCGTGGGCCTCGATGCGCCCGCTCGATCGCCACGCGCCCATGTCCCGGCGCAGCTGGTCGGCCTCGCCGGGGGTGTAGTCGGCGACGGCGATGGCCAGCTTCATGACCTGCTCTTGGAAGATGGGCACGCCGCAGGTCTTGGCGAGCACGCGCTCGAGCTTGGGGTGGGGGAACTCGATGGGCTCGTGGCCCTGACGCCGGCGCAGGTAGGGGTGGACCATGTCGCCCTGGATGGGCCCGGGGCGGACGATGGCGACCTCGATGACCAGGTCGTAGAAGCAGCGCGGGCGCAGGCGCGGGAGCATGGCCATCTGCGCCCGGCTCTCGACCTGGAACACGCCCACGGTGTCGCCCCGGCACAATAGGTCGAAGGTCGGCGTGTCCTCGTAGGGGATCGTGGCCATGTCGAGGTCCACGCCCTCGTGGGCGCCGATCAGATCGAGGCAGCGGCGCACGTGGCTGAGCGCGCCGAGGCCGAGCAGGTCGACCTTGAACAGGCCCAGGTCCTCGACGTCGTACTTGTCCCACTGGATCACCGTGCGGCCCTCCATGGACGCGGGCTCGATGGGCACCATGGAGTCGACGGGGTCGCTGCCGAGCAGGAAGCCGCCGGGGTGGATGGACAGGTGGCGGGGGAAGTCGAGGAGCTCGGTGCTCAGGCGGATGAGGTGCTCGTGGATGGGGTGCTCGGGGTCCAGGCCGACGGTGCGCAGCAGCTCGGGGTCGACGGAGCCCCCGTGGTAGTGGTGGCCCAGGAGCTTGGACACGCGGTCGAGGCAGGTCTGGGGCAGGCCCAAGACCTTGCCGACCTCGCGCACGGCAGAGCGGGCGCGGTAGCGGATCACGTTGGCGACCATGGCCGCGTGGCGCCGGCCCCAGCGGGCGTAGACCCACTGGATGACCTCTTCGCGGCGCTCGTGCTCGATGTCGAGGTCGATGTCCGGGGGCTCGGCGCGCTCGCGGCTCAAGAAGCGCTCGAACAATAGGTCCATGCGCACCGGATCGATGGCGGTGATGCCCAGGCAGTAGCAGACCGCGCTGTTGGCCGCGCTGCCCCGGCCCTGGCACAAGATCCCCTCCCGCCGGCAAAACTCGACGATCTCCTTCATGGTCAGGAAGTAGCCGCCGTAGTCGAGCTCGGCGATCAGGCTCAGCTCGCGCTCGAGCTGGGCCGTGACCTCGGGGGGGATGCGATCGGCGTAGCGGGTGCGGGCGCCGGCGAAGGTCAGCTCGCGCAGGTGGTCGCCCTCGCTGCGCCCGGCGGGCAGGGTCTCGCCGGGGTAGACGTAGCGCAGCTGATCGAGGGAGAAGCTGCAGCGCTCGGCGATCTCGAGGCTGCGATCGAGGAGCTCGGGGCAGTCGGCGAAGCGCTCGCGCATGGCGACGATGCTGTCGAGGGCGTGCTCGGCGTTGCCCTGGATGGCCTGCCCGGCCTCGCGCAGGGTCGCCCCGGCGCGCACGCAGGCGAGCACGTCCTGGAGCGGACGCCGGGCGCTGCGGTGGTAGAGGACGTCCGTCGAGCCGACGCAGGCCACGCCCACGTGCTGGGCCGCGGCGCGCAGCTTGTCCTCGAGGGCGAGCTCCTCGGCCCGGCGGTGGCGGGTGACCAGGGCGTAGACGCGGTCGCGCCCCCAGGCCTCGGCGAGCAGGGGGAGGTGCTGGGGATCGCGGACCAGGGCGATGAGCCCGGCCCCGGGGCGGGCGTGCATGGAGCGGGCGGGGGAGTTGGCCGCCTCGCCGTAGACGCCCGTGCCCGCCTCGCCGGCGAGCTCGTCGAGGGTCAGCCGCGCCTGGCCCTTGGGTCCGCGGCCGTGGGCGATGGACAGCAGTCGGCACAGGCGCGCCCAGCCGTCGCGGTCCTCGGCGAGGACGGTGACCCGGGAGCCCTCGCCGAGCTCTGGCGGGGGCTTGCGACCGCGACCGCGACCGCGACCCCGGCTGCTCCTGCGGTTTTGCTGGGCGCGGCGGGGCGTGGGCGAGGTCAGCATCAGCTGCTCGGGCAGCGAGCCCAGGCTCAGCTCGGCCCCGAGCAGGAGCTTGAGGTTGACCTCCTTGGCCGCCATGTGGGCCCGCACGACGCCGTGGACCCCGTCGCGGTCGCACAGGCCGAGGGCCGGCAGGCCCAGCTCGGCCGCGGTCTCGACCAGCTCGCTGGGGTGACTCGCTCCTTCGAGGAAGGAGAAGTTGCTCTTGACCGTGAGGGGGACGTAGGGGCGCACTGGACCGGATCAGGGAGACTGGACCCGTGTTCAGTCTCTGTGACCCAAAGCCCCGGGACTACTGGGCTAGTGGTCGGTTTACGCCCCACCCGAGGGCGAGGTGAGGGGGCTGCGCAGCTCAGCCGCGTCAGCCGATGGGCGGCGGGAGGGTGTCGCAAGACTCGACGATGGTGTCGAGGGCTTCGTCGAGGGCCCCGCTCAGATCGCCGAGGCAGATGTCGCCCTGGACCCCGTTGGCGACCGAGGTCGTGAACGCGTGGAGGATGGGCGCCGCCGTGGCGTCGCCGAAGGCCGAGCTGCACCCGCCCACGGCCGGGCCCGAGATGTTGACGATGACGTAGCGCTCCGCGCCCTCGGCGAACTGGTCGAGGATGGCCTGGGTCTGGGCGGGCGTGGTCGTGGTGTTCTGGACGTCGTCGTCCTCGTCGGTCAGCAGCACGATGACCAGCAAGGACTCGGCGCCGCGGTAAAAGCCCTCGTTGACCCCGCCCGGCCCCGCCTTGTCGACGAAGTATTCGATCGCGTCGAGGGGCCGCTCCTTGCCGATGTCCGAGCAGTTGTTGCAGTCGCTCTTGGGCTGCTCGGCGGCGCAGGTGAAGGACTCGGTCACGCCCGGGGCGGGGCCGTCGATCCACAGCTTGCCCATGAAGTTGCAGTCCGGGAAGAAGAAGCCGTCGCCGACGGCGGGGAACAGCTCGCCGTCGAGGCCGAAGGTCGCCTGGCCGTCGGCGTTGTCGACGATGGTCGAGTTGGTCAGGCCCAGGCGGTAGCCCAGCGCGGCCGTCTGGGGGTCGGCGACGTAGTCGTCGAGGACCTGGACGAAGGCCGGGAAGTTGGCGTTGAGGTTGGCCTTCTCCTCGTTCATCGAGGCCGAGATGTCGACGACGAAGAGCACGTCGATGGACTCGCAGCCCTCGCTCCCGCCGACGCCGTCGTCGACGGTGTCCGGGGGCAGGGTGTCGAGCTTGGGCCCGGACTCGCTCTCGTCCTCGGCCTCGGCCTCGTCGCTGCTGTCTCCGCCCCCGCTGCTGCCCTCCGAGTCCGTCGTCGAGGTGCCCTCGTCGTCCATCTCCTCGCTGCCGATCTCGTCGGCCGCGTCGCCCGTGAAGATGCTGCCGGCGTCGTTGTCTGGGGCGCACGCGGAGGTGAGGGGGAGCAGCGCGAGGCCGAGCAGGGCGAAGGGGAGGGTGCGGCGACGGTCCATCTCGACCTCGGGTTGGCCGCGCGTGTTTGGGATTGTTGGTCGATGTTTGCTCGGGGTTCGAAGCGCGAGCTGGGTCACCGAGGAGGCGGCGTGCGAGGGGCTCGGGGGCGCGAGCGTCGAAGGATTCGTTATGCTCTGGAGAATGGGTGCGGCGGCCTCTTTGGCGTGGTGGCTGGTGGTTGCGCCTGCTCCTGCACCTGCTCCCGCGCGGGAGTCCACCGAAGACCCGGGCCTCGAGCTGCGCTGGGAGGGGGAGGGCGGCTGCGAGGACCCGGACGCCCTGCGGGCTGCTCTGCGTGGCTATCAGCTCGAGCCGGCCCACGAGCGGATCGCCGTGGGCATCGACGTGCAGCCCGTGGACGGGGGCTGGGCCGTCCGCCTGGACATGGACCTGGCCGACGAGGGCGTCGAGCGCAGCTTCTGGGCCGAGAGCTGCGAGCTGGCGATCGAGGCGGCGGCGCTGATGATCGCGGTGACCCTCGACCCGGTCGGGGTCTACGGCGAGCTCGACGACACAGAGGCGGCGACGGCCGAAAGTGAGGCGCCCGAGGTCGAGGCGCCCGAGGTCGAGGTGCCCGAAGTCGAAGCGCCCGAGCCCGAGCCCGAGCCCGAGCCCGAGCCCGAGCCTCCTCCAAGCCGCGTCGGCTTCGTCGCGACCCTCGCCGCGCGCGGGGCCCTCGGGCCCCTGCCGGGGATCAACGCCGAGCTGTTTGGGAGCGCGGGCGCGCGCGTGGGTCTGGCCCGCGTCGAGCTCACGGGCATGGTCGGCCTGCCGCGAGAGCGCGCCGTGGACATCGCCGGCGCCCCGAGCGGGAGCGACGCGCGGGTGCGCTTGTTCGGCTGGGCCGTGGGCGCGCGCGGGTGCGGAGAGCCGCGCTTGGCCCGCGCGCCCGTGTTCTTTCCGCTGTGCCTCGGCGTCGAGCTTGGGCCGCAGACCGTCCAGGGCCTCGGGCTCCCCGTCGAGCGCCGGTCCCGGGCGCTGTGGTCGGCGGTGAACGCCGCGGCCTCGCTCAGCTGGATGGCCTCGCGCTCCGTGGGCGTGTTCGCGGGCGTCGAGGGCTGGCTGGGGCTGTCCCGGCCGCGGACCCTCGTGGACGGGGCTGGGCTGGTCCACGCGACGCCGCTGGCGGGCGTTCGCGCCCTCGTGGGCGCGGAATTTCGCTGGCCGGGGGTCGGGTCCAACAATCCCGGCGGGCGGCGGCCAAGGCAGTGACGATGGGTCGAGGGGACCGAGCCGAGGCCGCGGTGGCCGAGCGCGAGCGAGACGAGCGCCTCGCGGCGATCTACGCCGAGCACTTCGACTTCGTGTGGCGGAGCTCGCTGAGCCTCGGGGCGGCCGAGGCCGAGGCGGAGGACATCGCCCAGGACGTGTTCCTGGTCGTCCGTCGCCGCCTGCCCGACTACGACCCGAGCCGGCCGATCCGCCCGTGGCTGTTCGGCATCGTTCGCCGCGTGGCCAAGGACCGCCGGCGCAGCGCGACCCGGGCCAAACGGCGCCTGCGCCTGCTGCCCGCCGACTCCGCTCGCGGGAGCGACAACCCCGACCCCGAGCAGACCGCAGCGCGCAGCGAAGCCACGGACTTCGTCGAGGCCTTCCTGGCGACCCTGGACGAGTCGCGCCGCTCGATCTTCGTGCTGTCCGAGGCCGAGGGGCTCTCGGGCACGGAGATCGCCGAGGCCCTGGGCATCAACCGCAACACCGTCTACACCCGCCTGCGCGCGACTCGGCAGCTGTTCGCGCAGGCCATCGAGAAGCGAAGGCAATGACCATGGAAGACAAGGGCGAGCAGGGACGAGCGCTCATCGAGGCGTGGACGCAGGCGCGGACGCCCTCGGCGGAGGTGCGCGCGCGGACTTGGGAGGCGGTGCAGTCCAGGGCGGCCGTCGGTGAGCTGGGGCCCGACCTCGGCCCCGAGTCCGCGGGCGACGTTGGGGCCTCCGTGGCCACGAGCAGCTCGCCGCAGCTGGTCTTGCTGACCACCACCTTGGTCCTCGGCGTGGGCCTGGGGGCCTTCTTCGCCCTGCGCGACCGCGGGCCCCAGCTCGACCTGCGCGCGGTGGTTGCCGACGGTCGCCAGGTCAGCGCGGAGGACCTCGGGCAGCCGGAGCCGGAGGCCGATCCCGCGCCAGCGCGGGTCGAGCTTCCGCGAACGCCTTCGCCGGCGGAGCCCAGCGTTGCCCCGCCGACCGAGCCGAACTCGACGGACGAGGTCGGCGCGCTCGAGGCTGCTACTCCGGCGCCCCGGCGCACGGCCGCGCGTGTGGACGCGGACGCCAAGAAGGGCACGGAGGCCGAGCCGGCCAAGGGCGCCGACAGCCTGGCCGTCGAGATGCAGCTCCTCGGTGCTGCGCGCTCGGCCTTGAAGGCGGGCGACGTGAAGAAGGCGCTGACCAAGCTCGACGCCCACGCGCAGCGCTTCCCTCGGGGCGCCCTGGCGACGGAGCGCGAGCTGACCCGGGTCACGGCCCTGTGCGCCGCGGGACGCAGCGACGAGGCCGAGACCGTCGCGCGCCGCTTCATCGCCACCCGACCGCAGGCGGGCTACCGCAAGCGCCTGGCGGGCAGCTGCGTCGCGGACCGCCTGGGCGACTGAGCGCTGCTTTGCCCCACAGCCGCCTCGGACCGGGGGCGCTTCGTCGCTATCCGCTGTCATGGCGTTATCGGTGCGGGTGTTGTGGTGAGCGTCACAATCGACAATCGGGCAAACGCGAGAAAGCCGAGCGATGCTCGGCTTTCTGTTCGTCCTCCCCGGGAAGGGGCGGACGATCGGGTCTGCAGACCTCGGCTCAGAGACTGTGAATCATTCACAGTCTCTGTCTATTTTAGCCGTCGTGGACGACGCTACGCCCTCCCTGCCCCACGTCCACGACTCAGTTGGGGTTGCAGTAGAAGTCGACGTCGGCGGTCAGGACCTCGCCGAAGTCCGCGCAGGCCTGGCCGCACAGCTTGATCTGCGTGTTCTCCATGTTGTTGTAGATGAAGCCGCTGGTGTCCTCGCAGTCGGCGGGGTTGTCGAGCAGGTCGTACTCGATGCCGTCGACGACGACCTTGGTGTACTCGGGGAAGAAGGGCGCCTCGTCGAGGTTGATGAGGCAGCTCTTGCCGTAGGAGTCCTGGACGACCTGGTCGAGCGCAGCGCGAGCATGTCGGCGTCGTCGGCGAGGTAGTACTCCTGGCCGAAGATGCCCGAGGGCGCGCCGCCGGCCACCGCCATCTGGTTGAGCTGGTCGATGATCGGGCCGAAGATCGAGGGCGCGATGCAGACGACGTAGGTGGTGATGCCGTGGTCCTCGCGGGCGGCGGTGATGGTGCTGACGGCGGCCGCGGTGGCAGCGTCGTCGTCGTTCTCGCAGCCGATGCGGCCGTCGGTGATCAGGATGACGAACTTGTCGCCGTCGGCCTGGTAGGACTCCATGTAGTTCATGGTGTTGGTCAGCGCGAGGTTGGTCGGCGTGCCGCCGTTGACCTGCGCGAGGGGCCCGGGGATGGTCGACAGCAGCTGCGCCGCGTTGCTCAGGGCGATGGGCACGTCGGGGGTCGGCGACACGCCGCAGGCGCCGAAGCCCTGGGTCGAGAAGGTCTTCGCGCCGAAGGCGATCTGCTGGTCGGCGTCCTCGTCGACGACGCCCTCGACGGCCTCGTAGAGCGCCTGCCAGCGGGTCTTGTCGGGGTCCTGGACGTCGAAGCCGACCTCGAGCATGGAGCCCGAGCGGTCGAGGAGGAAGAGCACGTCGGGGGGCAGGGGGGCGGCCTCGCCGGACTGCTCGACGCAGGCGCCCTCGTCCTCGGTCGTGGTCTCGGTGGTCTCTTCGCCCATGGTCGTCTCGCCCATGTCGGTCTCACCGTCCATGGTCGTCTCACCGTCCATGGTCGTCTCACCGTCCATGGTCGTCTCACCGTCCATGGTCGTCTCGCCCATGTCGGCGGTCTCGCCCATGTCGGCGGTCTCGCCCATGTCGGCGGTCTCGCCCATGTCGGCGGTCTCGCCCATGTCGGCGGTCTCGCCCATGTCGGTTCCGGTCTCGCTCTCGTCGGTACCGACCTCGTCGTTGCCACCCGTCGTGGAGTCGCTCTCGCCGGTGTCCTGGTCGCCGAAGTCGTCGTTGCCGTCCTCCCCGCCGCCGCTGTCTCCGCAGGCGGTCAAGGTCAGAGATCCGGCGAGGGTGGCGGCGGAGGCGAGGATAAAGAGAGGACGGTGGGTCCGAGATGCCATGGCCAATAGTCTACCGTGCTTTGCTATCCTGCCAATGAGATCAACGCGATCAAAGCGTATGTAGTTCTAATCTGTACAGTTGGATATGTGCAGATTCGCGCAGCTCGTGCCGAGAGCACGACCTCGAACCCGCCCGATCCACCACGCGAACCCCTGCTGAAAGCACCGACGTGTATGTGGCTGTCACCCTGAATGCGCGTCGGGTGCTGCGGCGATCTGCGCAGTGGCTGGGGCGTCCGCTGGCGAGCCCGCCTTGCCCGCAGTCGCGCCAGCTTTGCGCCGCCGCGCAGCTCGACCCTTGCGGTCCTTGCCCTCCCGGCGATTGCGCTCGAGGTTGACCAGATCCTGGAAATTCAAGGATCCAACCTTACGCTTTTGACCGTCGTCCAGTTCACCGAAGAGCTCGGACAGCGCGTCTGTGCGGGCCGCTTTGACGTCTCCGCCATCAAACATCTGCAGGATGGGCGCGAGCTCGATCTGCTCGAGGGGCATGCCCGGGACGTAGCCCTGGTCGTTGCCGAGGGCGACGATGATGCCGGCTCGTTCGAGGGTGTCGGCGAGGGCGACGATCGGGGCCAGGCCCAGGTCGAAGCGCTCGTTGAGCTCGTCGGGGGTCAACCCGACGCTGCGTTGGGCCGGCTCCTCGTCGAGCAGACCGAGGGTCGAGCCGCCGGCCCACAGACCGCTCCGAGGCTGCGCGGCTTTCGTGCGCCGCAGCTCGGCCGCGCGATCGTAGTTGTCGGCGATGGCGAGGAGCAAACGTGCAGCGGTGCGCCCGGGAGCGGGGAGCAACCGGCGCTGCACCCGGTGACTGGGCTGGACGTAGCCTTCGCGGGCGACGGCGCTGATGTGGTGGACGACGAACGCCGTCTCGGCGCCGAGCAGCACGATCATCCAGCTCACATAGGCCCACACGATGAACACCGGGAGGATGGCCAGGGAGCCGTAGAGGCCGCGGTAGGTGCTGATGGCGACGAGGCTCAGGTACTGACCAAAAGCGATCTTTCCAAACTCGAACAGCGCCGCCGACAACAGCCCGCCGATCACGGCGGCGCGCCAGCGGACGTTGACGTTGGGTAGGAAGCGGTTGAGCAGGATCAGGCCGATGCTCGTGGTCACGACCGGCGTCACCACCCACGCGCTGACCTGCGCGAGCACCGGCTGGGCGAGGCTGTAGAAGATGATGATCGGCCCCAGCGTGGCCAAGGTGTAGAACATCGTGAACTTGGCGACGATGGTCCGCGACTTGGAGATGCGCCAGATGTCGTTGACCGTGTTCTCGAGGGTCGAGAAGGCCATGTAGGCGAGGACCACGATGACCAGCAGGCCCCAGCTGCCGAGCTCCTGGAGGTTCACGGCCTCGGCCAGGCGCACGACGGTGTCGCCGATCTCGCTGGCTTGCGTGGAGTCGGGGCCGAGGGCGGTCGCGGCCAGCTCGACGAAGGTCGAGCCGAAGGTCGGATCGATCTTGCTCATGAAGAACAAGATCACGCCCGCGGCCGGCACGATCGAGAACAGGGTCTGGAGCGTGAGGCTCGACGCCAGCGAGGGGCTGCGGTCGGTGACCAGCCAGCGCCGCAGCGTGTAGGTGATCAGCAGCCAGATGCGTCGACCCGGCTTGGGGTCGTGCTCCGGCTCCGTGGGCAGCAGCCAGTTCTGGACCCGCGTCAGCCGCGAACGCAGGTTGTGAGCGGCCTGGAACTCCACCGCGGGCACTCTAACTCAGAGACTGTGATTGAATCACAGTCTCTGTCTATTTTAGCCGTCGTGGACGACGCCACGCCCTCCCTGCCCCACGTCCCTGACTATTTTAGCCGTCGTGGACGACGCCACGCCCTCCCTGCCCCACGTCCACGACTCAGAGGGTCGGCCAAAACGAGTTTTGCCCGACCCTCTGTCTATTTTAGCCGTCGTGGACGACGCCACGCCCTCCCTGCCCCACGTCCCTGACTATTTTAGCCGTCGTGGACGACGCCACGCCCTCCCTGCCCCACGTCCACGACTCAGCCGTCGTGGA
>NZ_ABCS01000023.1 GCF_000170895.1 Plesiocystis pacifica SIR-1
GCGCTTTTTCATCGTCACCCGCGACGGCGAGGCGCCCAGCGTCGCCGAGGTCCTGAAGGCCGCCGAGGTCCTCGCCGGTAGCCCCGACGCGCGCACGGCCGAGCTGGGGCTCGCGGGCGAAGGCTGGCAACAAGAAGACCTGTTGCTCGAGAAAGGGCAGGGCGCCCTCGCGCCCGCCGGAGGTCCGCAATTATGACCCGCACACGCGCGCGTGTTCGACGTCCGAGCTTCGCCTCTCTCACGGGGGCGGGGCTGGGCGTCGTTTCGGCGGTCGTCGCGGTCGTCTCCCTCGGGGCCCCGCAGCTCGCCCGCGCGGGCCAACCAGGGCTGGTCCAGGACGCCGTCGAGGACACGCTGGCGGACTCCCTCCAGGCGGACTCGGACGCCTCCGTGCGCCGCTACGCCCTGTTCGTCGGGGCCAACGACGGCGGGGTCGAGCGCGAGCGCCTGCTCTACGCCGTCAGCGACGTCCAGGCCATGGCCAAGGCGCTGTCCGACCTCGGCGGGCTGGCGTCGAGCGACCGGATCATCCTCGAAGACCCGACCGCGGCGGACCTCGAGCGGGGTTTTCAGGCCATCGCCGAGCGCATCGCGGCCAGCCGCCGCGCCGGGGAGCGGGTCCAGTTCGTGTTCTACTACTCGGGCCACAGCGACGAGACCGGGCTGCTGCTCGGGGGCGTGCACGTCGACTACAAGTCCCTGCGCGCGGCCATCGATCGGGTGCCGGCGGACGTGCGCATCGGCGTGCTCGACTCGTGCTCGAGCGGCGCCTTCACCCGCTTCAAGGGCGGTCGCAAGCGGGCGCCCTTTTTGGTCGGGACCGTGGCCGAGGTCCAGGGCCACGCCTACCTGACCTCGAGCTCCGCCGACGAGGCGGCCCAGGAGAGCGACCGCATCGGCGGCTCCTTCTTCACTCACTTCCTAGTCACGGGCCTGCGCGGGGCCGCGGACGCCGACGGCGATCGCCGGGTGACCCTCGACGAGGCCTACCGCTTCGCCTTCGACGAGACCCTCGCGCGCACGGAGACCACCGCGGGCGGGCCGCAGCACGCCGCCTACGACATCGAGCTCGCGGGCACCGGCGACCTGGTCATGACCGACCTGCGCACGACCACGGCTCGCCTCGAGATCGCCGCGCCGGTCCACGGCCGCATCTACGTCCGCGATCGCCGGGGCAAGCTGGCCGCGGAGCTGTTCAAGGCCCGGGGCAGCGCCGCGCTGACCCTCGCCCTCGAGCCGGGGGACTACTCGGTGACCATCGACGACGGCCAGACCCTGAGCCGCGCGGAGGTGTCCGTGCGCGCCGGTCGGCCCGGAGAGCTCGCCCTCGAGGGCGTCGAGGACATCCCCGTCGAGGGCACGCGCTCCCGAGGCTCGGGCTTCTTCGGCCGCGAGGGCCAGAGCGGGCCCAAGACCCACGTGCCCTTCAACCTCGGCGCGGGACCCAAGAGCGAGCTCAACGCGGCCTTCGAGGGCCCGATCCGCAACAACCTCTCGCTGTCCGTGGGCGTGACCGACGTGGCCGTGGTCCAGGGCATGCAAGCGGCGCTGGGCATGGCCCGGACCCGCGAGCCGAGCTACGGGCTGCAAGCGGGCGTGGGCGCGGCGGTGGCCGGCGAGCTCACGGGGGCCCAGGTCGCGCTGGGCTACACCCAGGCCCAGGTGATCCGGGGGCTGCAAGAGGGCACGGTCAGCGTGGCCACCGAGCGCGTCGACGGGGTCCAGGCCGGGCTGGTCAGCTACGCCGGGGAGGTCCGGGGCGTGCAGGTCGGGCTGGTGTCCGTGGCGGGGCAGGGGACGGGCCTGCAGGGCGGGCTGGTCAACGTGACCCGCGGCGAGCACGAGGGCGTGCAGATCGGCCTCATCAACTACGCCGACGAAGCCGACGTGTCCCTGGGCCTCATCCCCTACACCAAAAAGGGCGGGGTGTGGCTCGACGTCTACACCAGCGACACCCAGGTGGTGAACCTCGCCCTGCGCCTGCGCGCGCGCAAGAGCTACACCTTCTTCGGCGCCGGCGTGCACCCCCTCGGGGACGACGCGGCGACCGATCCCGCGGCCCAGCGATCGCAGTCGTGGAGCGTGGCCATGGGCTTCGGCGGCCCCTTGCTGTGGCGCCGGTGGGTGTCCGTGGAGCTCGACAACGCCGTCGGGGCGGTGTTCGCCGGCCTCGAGGGCTCACCGGAGTCGGTCTACTTCCTGGACACGCTGCGCCTGAGCGTCGCCTTCCGGCCCGCGCGGCACTTCGCGATCTGGGCGGCCCCGACCCTCAACCTGATGATCGGCCCGGCCTCCGCGGAGGGGCAGGGGGACTTTCGCCCGGGCTACGGCTGGTCCAACACGGTGCTGACCACGCCCGCGAGCACCACCAACCCGACGGCCAGCCCCGGGACGCGCATCGACTACTGGCCCGGATTCGCCGTCGGCTTCGAGTTTTGACCCCGGCCCCAAAGCCGCGCTAACACCCCCGGACATGAGCAGGGGCGAGCAGACGCGGCGGGTGGCTTTCTTGGGCGCGACCAAGGGCATGGGGCGGGCCCTGGCCCGGCAGATGGCGGCGCGCGGCGATCGTCTGGTGCTCCTGGGTCGCTCGCCCGACGAGCTCGCGGCCTCGGCCAGCGATCTGCAGCAGCGCTCGCCCGACGCCAGCGCGAGCGTCTCGACCGCGCCCTGCGATCTGGCCGATCCGAGCAGCTTTGGCCCGGCCCTCGACGCGGCCATCGAGGCCCTCGGCGAGATCGACTGCGTCGTCGTCACCGCAGGCGCGTTCGGGACCCAAGAGCAGCTCGAGGCCGACTTTGATCGCGCGCTCCAGGTCGTGACCCTCAACTTCGCCAACACCGTCGGCTTTTGCGAGCAGGCCCGGGTTCGCCTGCTCGCCCGCGGCGGCGGGACGCTGTGCGTGTTCAGCTCGGTCGCGGGCGATCGCGGGCGCAAGCCCGTGGTGATCTACGGCGCGAGCAAGGCGGGGCTCTCGGCCTACCTCGAGGGCCTCGACCACAAGTTCCGCGGCGAGGGCCTCGAGACCGTGTGCGTCAAGCCGGGCTTCGTGAAGACCGGGATGACCGCGGGGCTGAAACCGCCCCCCTTCGCCGGCGAGCCGGACGCGGTCGCCGCGCGGGTGCTCCGGGCCATCGACCGAGGGACGCCGGTCGTCTACGCGCCGTGGATCTGGCGCTGGATCTTGCTGGTCATCCGGAGCCTGCCCCGCTTCGTCATGCGCAAGATCGGGTTCTAAACCCGTTCTCGGCGGTCCAGCCAGGCCGGGGGAGGGCAGCGGCGTCGAGGGGAGTCCCCTGATAGGCTCTGGTTTCGGTGCGCATCATCCCCAAACGCAAGCGGTGCCGTGCGTGTGGATCGGACCTGCTCGAGTTTTTGTCGCCCGGCGGCGAGGCGTGGGAGTGCGGCGCCTGTGGCCTGGCCGGGGGGCGGGAGCTCGTCCGGGTGCGTTGGGATCAGCTGCGCGCGGGCGGCTTCGCGGGGCTGCGCGCGGCGGTCCTCGACAGCGACACCGTGGCCACGGAGCTGGTCCGCTGGCGAACGGCGATCAACGCCCTGCGCCGGGCGCAGATGCTGTTGCTGATGCTGCGCTGGGCCCTCGACGGTGAGCGCGGCGAGGAGCCGCGGGTGTTCTCCGTGCGCCTGTCCGTGCTGGTGTGGAGCAGCAAGTGCCTGCGCGAGGCGGCCATCGAGCTCGGCGGCTGGCTCTACGTGTCCCCCGACGAGCGCTGGGACCTGTTCGAGTTCGAGGCCTGCCTCGACCACGATCTGCGCGTGCTGACCGGCGAGGCCGCGAGCGTGTTCGCCTCGAACGCGACCTACCTCGAGGCCCTCGTCGAGCGTCACCTCGCCAGCGTGCAGATGCTCGTCGAGCGCAGCGAGCACCTGGCTCGCCCGCCCCGACCGCTGGGTTGAGCTGGGTTGAGGCCCTCTCAGTGAAGCCCAGCGACGCCCGCGGCGACGCCTTCGCAGCCCCGGGCGGTCTCGAAGGCCTGGCCGATCGCGGCCGCGTAGCGGGCGACGTCGTGGCCGATGCGCTCGACCCGTTCGCGGATCTTGTCGTCCGCGAGCTCGCCGTCGACGTAGGCGGCCCGGCTGGCGCAGGCGTGGAAGGGCAGGACGAAGCCGTGGCACCACTGGAAGCAGGTCTTGACCGCGGTGATCGACATGTCCCCGGTGCCGCCGCCGGTCGTGGCGAGCACGCCTGCGAACTTGCCGGCGAGCTCCGGGTAGAGGTAGTCGAACCAGTTCTTGAGCGCGCCGCTCATGCTGCCGTGGTACTCGGGCGTGCCGAGGATGAAGCCGTCGGCCCACGCCGCGCTCTCGCGGACCTCCCGGACCGAGGCGAGGCTGCCCTGGGCCTCGTCGCCGAACACCATCACGGGGAGCTCGAGGCGGTCGAGGTGGAGGGTGCGGACTTCGGCACCAGCGGACTCGGCGGCCGCGCCAGCGAGGGCCACGAGGGACTCGAGTCGGAGGTCTTTGCGGCTCGAGCCACAGACCGCGAGAATCTTGGGCATGGCGGTGGTGTAGCCGCGGGCTCGCGCCCTGGCAACGGTCCCCCGGGTGGGGTCGCGGGGCTGGTGGTCCTGCGGGGCCCGTCCCCCGAGCCGAACGTCGTGTACCGGGCGCCAGCGCGCGCTGCCTTGAGCTGTGGGGGCAGATCGGGTAGCTCAAGCCGCCGGAGCCCCCGATGGCCGACTTTCTCGCAACCACGATCTACGCCGCCCTGACCGTCGGCGATCTCGCCGCCATCCTCGGCGTGCTCCTGGCTGGCTCGTTCATCGCGTGGGTCGTCGGCCGGCTGATCGCCCGGCGGGCCGCGAAGCTGACCGAGGCCAAGGAGGAGAGCTGGCGCGGCGCGGTGCTCGACGCCTTCGACGGGCCGCTGCGCCTGTCCATCTTCGTCACCGCGGTGTGGGTCGCCTACCTGATGCTGACGGGGCAGGCCGTGGTCAAGGGCCTGCAGAGCACGACCTTCATGGCCACGCAGCTGCCCTTTGCGATGTGGTTCGGCGTGCGCCTGGCCCGGGGCTGGACGGCGATCTGGTCGCAGCGCGCCGAGGAGACCGAGGGCACCTTCGACGATCAGCTGGTCCCCGTGGTCCGGACCCTGGCGACGCTGAGCATCGTGATCCTCGGCATCGTCTTGTTCTTGCAGAACATGGGCTACGCCGTGGGCTCGCTGCTCGCCGGCCTGGGCATCGGCGGCGCCGCGATCGCGCTCGCGTCCAAGGACACCATCGCCAACCTGTTCGGCTCGATCGTGATCTTCGTCGACCGACCCTTCCAGGTCGGCGACTGGGTCGAGATCGGCGCCCAGGAGGGCACCGTCGAGGCCGTGGGCCTGCGGGTGACGCGGATCCGGACCTTCGCCAACTCGCTGATCACCGTGCCCAACTCGCAGCTGACGACCACCGCGATCAACAACTGGTCGCGCATGCGCAAGCGTCGGATCAAGCTGACGATCGGGCTGACCTACGACGCCAGCCCGGCGCAGATCCAGGCCGCGGTCCGGGCCATCCGCGAGGTCCTCGACACCGACGAGCGCATCTCCCAGGACTTCAAGCTGGTCAACTTCACCAACTTCGGGGCGAGCAGCCTGGACATCTTCGTCTACGCCTTCACCCTGACCACGCGCTGGGACGAGTACATGCAGATCCGCGAGGACATCCTGCTCGAGTTCATGCGCCGCATCGAGGCCCTGGGCCTGAGCTTCGCGTTCCCGAGCCAGAGCATCTACGTCGAGTCGCTGCCGGAGCCCACGCAGGCCCCGGAGTCGATGGGGCGCCAGCTGCCGCTGTGAGGCCGTGAAATAGGCGCGCGCCCACGGGCGTCGTCGACACGCCCATGCAGCACGCTCTGAGCCGCTCATCGATCGTCCTGGCCGCTGCAGCCTCACTCGCAGCGTGCTCCCCCCGGGTTGCGACGCCGGACTCTGCGGCGGCGCGAGCCCCCGAAGCCTCGCGGGAGCCGACGACGCAGCGGGTACGCGCCGAAGCGCCCCCGCCGGGGGTCTTCGTTTCCGCTGGCAGCTGCCCGGACGTCACCCCCAAGCTCAGCGAGACCGTCTCGGACGACCTGCGCGTCGAGCTGAGCGAGGAAGAAGGCGAGGCGCTGCGCGAGCTCTTTTTGCGCTGGATCTACGACCCGAGCCTGATCGCGCCGAGCGAGCGCGGGCTGATGCGCGCCCATGGTCACCTCGACGACGGCATCGGGGACGAGCCGGGGGCCCTCCCGACCAGCGAGGTCTACTGCGGAGAGCCTGCGAAGGTCACGGCCCGAGGGCTGAGCGACGCCTTTTACGACACGCTGAGCGGCGGCGAGTTCGGGGCCCCGGGGGAGATCCAGGGCCTGCTGAACCTCCGCTGCGACGGGAACCTGTGCTGCTCCTCGAGCCTGAGCGAGTACCACGTGGCCCGAGGGGTGATCTTCGAGCCCAGCGAGGACGGCTGGCGCGTGCGCGCGGCTCACATCGCCTCCGACGACGCGACCTTGGGCTCCGAGTTCGTCGAGCGGGGCTACGAAGAGACGCGAGAGCGCTTCGCGAGCATGATGAAGCGGCACGCGTGCAGGCCGGGGGGCGAGCCGCGGCCGGCGAGGCTGTGCGAGAGCGCGGGCGTGTTTTGCTACGGCCCCGTCGGCGCGCGGGAGTCCGACTAGCGCAGGGCCACGTCGGCGGCCTGGCGCAGCTCGCCGCGGACGATGGCCCCGGCGAGGGCCTCGAACTCGTTGGCCATGCTGCGGTCGCCGGTGAAGGGGGCGACGTACTCGCGGATGACGGCGTGGGCGGCCTGGAGGCGCTCGCTGGTCGGGTGCTCGCGCAGGTCGAGGGCGCGGGCGGCCGTGGCGGCCTCGATGGCGAACACCCTGGCGAGGTTGGCGACGACGGCCTCGAGCTTGCGCGCGGCGATGGGGCCCATGCTGACGTGGTCCTCCTTGCCCGCGGAGGTCGGGATCGTGTCGACGCAGGCGGGGAAGGACATCGCCTTGCTCTCGCTGGCCAGGGCGGCGGCGGTGACCTGGGCCATCATGAAGCCGCTCTCGAGCCCGGCGTCGGCGGCCAGGAAGGGGGGCAGGCCGCGGGAGCTGTCGGGGTTGCACAGGCGATCGAGGCGACGCTCGCTGATGGTCGCCAGGGTCGTCAGCGCCGCGGTCGCGTGGTCGGCCGGGAGCGCGACGGTGCCGGCGTGGAAGTTGCCCCCGCTGAGCACGTCGAAGCCCAGCTCGCCGTTGGCGTCGGGCTCGTCGCGCAAGAGCACGAGGGGGTTGTCGGTGAAGCTGTTGAGCTCGATCTCGACGGTCTCGGCGACGTAGTGGATGGCCGAGCGCGCGGCCCCGTGGACCTGGGGCATGCAGCGCAGCGAGTAGGCGTCCTGGACCCGGCCGCAGTCGACGTGGGACTGGTTGAGGGCCGAGCCTTCGATGAGCCCGGCGATGAGCTCCGCGCTGCGTCGCTGGCCCGGGTGGGGCTTGCCGGCGTGGATCCGCGGGTCGCAGATCCGCGTGGTCCCGAGCATCGCGTCGAGGCTCATGGCGCCGATGATGTCGGCGGCGAGCAGCAGCTCCCGGGCGTCGTGCATGGCCAGGGCCGTGACCGCGGTGGTCACCTGGGTGCCGTTGATGAGGCTCAGGCCCTCCTTGGCCTCGAGCTCGAGGGGCTCGAGGCCAGCGGCGCGCAGGCCCTCGCTGGCGGGCATGCGCGCGCCCTGCCACAGGACCTCACCCTCGCCGATGACCGGGAGCGCGAGGTGGGCGAGGGGGGCCAGGTCTCCGCTCGCGCCGACGCTGCCCTGGCGGGGGACGACGGGCAGCAAGCCCGCGCTCAGCAGGGCGAGCAGGGCCTCGGGGACGGCCGGACGCACGCCCGAGGCCCCGAGCGCGAGGGTGTGCGCGCGGAGCATGAGCAGCGCCCGGACCACGTCGGCCTCGAACAGCGGGCCCACGCCGACGGCGTGGCTCCGCAGCAGGTTGCGCTGGAGCTCGCCGAGCTTGTCCGCGGGGATCTTGGTCTCGGACAGGGCGCCGAAGCCCGTGTTGACGCCGTAGATGGTCGCGCCCTCGGCGAGGGAGCGCTCGAGCAGGGCTCGGGTCTGGCCGAGCTCGGCACCGGCGCTCTCGGACAGGGCCACCTCGGCGCCCAAACGCGCGACCCGGTGGACCTCGTGGAGGTCGATGTGCCGGCCGACGGTGACGGGGGTCGAGGCGGAAGCCTGGTTCATTCGGGCGAAATAGCACGGCGCTCTTGGGTGAAAAGCCGGGCGAGCTCACATGGCTTTCAGTTCTTGCCCTGGCGGGTGTGCGCAATCCGGCGGTCCCAGAGTGGGCCGCTGCGCGGGGGCGCTCGTGTTCCCACGAGGTGGAGTGGGCGGTCAGTCAGGGGGCTCGTCGGCGGGAGCGGACCGCGTTGACCGCCCGCCCAAGGCCCGTTTACGCTGGCAGCGAATGCGCGTCTGCCCGCAGTGCGGGGCTCGCTACGACGACGGCGCGGGCTACTGTCCGATGGACGGCGCCGTCCTCCAGGACGAGTCGCCGCCGGCATCCTTCGTATTCCGTCCTCCCGGGGGCGGGGACGGGAGCGAGGGTGGGGACGAGCCCGTCGAGGCCGAGACGAGCACCTTGCCCGGGAGCGATGGCGCGCAGGAGGGGGCGGTCACCGCCCAGGCCACCACCCAGGCGCCGAGCTCCGAGCCTGTCCCGCAACCAGCGGCGCGGCCCTCTTCCCAACCCCAGGCCGCGGCTGGGGCCTCCTCGGCGCGCTGGTTACCGAGCGGGGGCGGGGGCGAGGCCGCGGCGAGCCCCCGAGCGCGAGAGGGCTCCGGCCCACGCCGCGAGCCGTCCTCGACTTCGGCCTCGCGGGCGCGGTGGCTGGCCGCCCCGGTCAACTCCGATCCGCCCCTCGACAGCGACAAGGCCGAGGAACCGCTGACCGGCATCGTGCTCGGCGAGCGCTACCGGATCGACTCGCTGATCGGCGCGGGCGGCATGGGGGTGGTCTACAAGGCGACGCACGTGCACATCGGGCGGCCCATCGCGGTCAAGGTGCTGCGCCGTCGCTTCGCCGCCAAGCTCGACCTGGCCATGCGCTTCACCGCGGAGGCGCGGGTCGCCTCGACCCTCGAGCACCCCAACGTCATCGACATCATCGACATCGGCGAGACCCCCCAGGGCAGCCCCTACTTCGTGATGGAGTACCTCTCGGGGCGCACCCTGGCCCGGGAGATCCGCACCCGCGGGCCCATGGAGGTCGGGCGCGCCATCGACATTGGCTGCGAGATCGCCCAGGGGCTTTCGGCGATCCACAAGGCGGGCATCGTCCACCGCGACCTCAAGCCCGACAACGTGTTCCTGACCCAGGCGACGGAGCAGGCCCCGGAGCGCATCAAGATCCTCGACTTTGGCGTCGCCCTCGACCCCTCGAGGAAGCAGCGCCTGACCAAGGTCGGCTCCGTGCTCGGCACGCCGGAGTACATGTCGCCGGAGCAGGCCCGGGGCGAGGATCTCGACGGACGCTCGGACCTCTACGCCCTCGGCGTGGTGTTGTTCGAGGCGCTCAGCGGCCAGGTCCCGCTGACCTCGGACTCGCAGGTGGGCACGCTGACCAAGCAGGCCTTCGAGGCGGCGCCGAGCCTTCGGGTCATCGACGCGCGCATGGCCGAGTACCCGACCCTCGAGGGCGTGGTCAGCCAGCTACTGGCCAAAGATCGGCGCAACCGACCCGCGAACGCCCTCGACGCCATCGAGCTGCTCGAGGCGGCGGCCGAGCGGGATCTCGGGCCCCGGCCGCCGACGCCTCGCCGCCGGCCTTCGTCCGCGCCCGCGCCTCGGTCTACTGCTGGACCGAGCAATCCAAGTCCTCCGCCGGGCGCGGAAGCCAACGCGCCCGCCACGAGCGGGCGCCGACCGCGGCGTTCGACCATCGTGATCGGTTCCGGAGCTGTGTCCAGCGCGCATCCGAGCGCGGGCGTGGAGCAAGACGTCGGCTCGGCCACGGGGGACTTCACCGCCCGCGACGTGTTCGGCTCGGACATCGATCACGACAAGCGCTGGAGCCCGACCCCCGACGCGCAGCCCGGTCGACCCCGGCGTCCGAGCGTGATCGTCCAGGGCGTCGAGACCATCACGGGTCAGCGCCCCGCTCGCATCGTCAACGCCGAGCCCGTGGCCAACCGCGTTCAGAGTGAGGATGAGCGCGCGGCCGAGGCCGCCCCAGCGCCCAGTGGCCTGCGTGCCATCGCGCCGATGATCGTGCTCGCGCTGTGTGCTGCGCTGTTCGCCTCGTTGTTGACCGTCGCCTTCGTGCGCTGGTTCGAACGGCGCGAGGCCCGAGAGGGCGAGCCGACGGGGATGCTCGAGGGGATGCCCCCGCGGATCTCCTCCGATCGGGTAGCGGGGCAGCCCGGGCCCACCCCGAGCTAGAGCGAGCCAGCGCGACTCACGGCCTCGGGCGTTCGGCCGCTGAGTGAAACTTCGAGCTCGCGCGTCTCATTGCTCCCAGGCCGAGGGCGAAAGCCGTCGCGTCTTTGCAGCGTCCTGGGGTGAACGAAGGCCCGGATCGGGAGACGGTCCCAGGGGCGCCCCCGAGCAGAAAATGCGGTACGCTGACCCGACTTCGAAGCGACGAAGGACTCATGGCTGAATCGAACGTGAACAAGAGCGGTGGGACGATGGTCGCCAGCTCCTCCTCCCCGCCGCCGCCGCCCAAGGGCGGAAGCGCGACCGTCGTCGCCGGCGGCCCGCCAGCCGTGGCCGCGGCTGCGGGTGGTGGAGGCACCATGATCGCTGGCGCAGGGGACCCCGTCCCCGAGGTCGTCGCGACAGCCCCCAGCGCTGCGCTGTCAGAGGACCTCGTCGGCCAGACCCTCCTGGGCCGCTACGAGATCATCAAGCGCCTCGGCGAAGGCGGCATGGGCACGGTCTACCTCGGCGAGCACAAGACCATCAAAAAGCGCTTCGCCGTCAAGGTCCTGTCCCAGGAATTCGCCCACAAGGAAGACCTGCGCGAGCGCTTCCTGCAGGAGGCCCGCGCGGCCTCGATGATCCCCCAGGAGAACGTCGTCGAGATCACCGACTTTGGCGACACGCCCAACGGCTCGGTGTTCTTCATCATGGAGTTCCTCGACGGCGAGGACCTCTCGGACACCGTCAAGGACCAGGGCCAGATCCCGTGGGCGCGGGTCAAGCCGATCATGCTGCAGATCTGCCGCGCCCTCGCGGCGGCCCACGACGCGGGCATCATCCACCGCGACATGAAGCCGGAGAACTGCTACCGCATCAAGCGGGGCAAGAACGAGGACTTCATCAAGGTCCTCGACTTCGGCATCGCCAAGGTCACCTCCGACGAGGGCAGCGAGGGCAAGGGGCTCACGCGGACCGGCATGATCTTCGGCACCCCCGAGTACATGTCGCCGGAGCAGGCCCAGGGCGCCAAGCCGGACCACCGCGTCGACGTCTACGCCTGCGGCGTGATCATGTACGAGCTGCTCACGGGGCGCGTGCCGTTCACGGCCGACACCTTCATGGGCATCCTGACCAAGCACATGTTCGAGGTGCCCGAGGCGCCCTCGTCCCTGGTCCCGGAGGCCAACATCCCCGAGGAGGTCGAGGCGATCATCCTCAAGGCGATGCAAAAAGATCGCGAGCTGCGCTTCGCCGACATGACCGAGATGGCCGCGGCCATCGAGGCGGTGGGCTCGGGCGCGGGGGCGGTGGCCGTCGTCGCCGAGAACATCGCGCGCCCGTCCACGGGCGAGATGGCGTTCACCGGCGGTCGCCAGACCATGGCCGGCGTCGCCGGCACGGTCCCGCCCGTGGCTGGCGCCTACGAGGAGCCGCAGTCCTCGAACAAGGGCCTCTACATCGGGGTCATCGGCGGCTTGGTCTTGGCCGCTGCGGGCATCGGAGGCTTCCTGGCCTTCGGCGGCAAGGACAAACAAAAGACCGAGGACGCCCAGGCCCAGCAGGCCACGGAGGAGCCGGCGGCCGTCGCCGAGCAGCCCGAGGATCCCGAGGTCGAGCCGGAGCCCGAGCCGGAGCCCGAGCCCGAGAAGGTCAAGGAGCTCACGGGCGTCGAGACCGTCAACCTGTTCATCACGACCAAGGATCCGGACGGCGAGGTCATCCAGGCCAAGATCCTCGATCCGCTCGACAACGCCATCTACGGCATGACCTACCCCGGCGACGAAGCCGAGGGCGCCAAGGACTACGTCGGCGTACCCGTGGCCAAGTCCAAGCAGGCGCTCAACGTGTTGATCGTCGCCAAGGGCTACGAGTCTCAGGTGCTCGAGAAGTACCCAACGCGGGACAAGAAGTTCGAGATCGTGCTTCAGCCGGTCAAGAAGGCCACGAAGAAGACCAAGAAGAGCTCGAAGAAGACGCCGGCCAAGAAACCGGATCCGGCCAAGACGGATCCGGCGCCGAAGCCAGAGACCAAGCCCGCGAAGAAGAAGACGCCCCCGCGCTTGTCGCCGGACCTCAAGGATCCCTTCGGGAACTGAGGCGCGCTGAGCCGCGACTGAACGCGCCCCGAGCCTGGCTCTGGGCGCGTTTATGTTGTCCGGAGCGTGCGGACCTCGGGTCGCGAGCGCTCGGCGGCCCGACCCAGGAAGGTCGCCACGGCGGGGACCTCGTTGCGGACCCAGGGCTCGGGGTCTCGAGGGTTGAAGCGCCAAAACAAGCTCGGCGCGCGCAGGTGCTGGCGGAAGCTCGCGCGCAGCGGGAAGGACTCGACGCACACGGACCAGCAGCGGTGGTTGTGGTGCTGGTGGTCCTCCTGCTCCCCCGTGTAGGTGTCAAAGCGCCGGCTGGCCACGCGGCGGTAGCGGTGCACCGTCTGGCGGTCGGTGAAGGACTCGCACAGCTCGCGGTAGACCCGGAAGCTGGCTGGGTCCTCGACGCGGGCCGGGAACAGGGTGCCCATGAAGCTGTGCAGGTTCACGCAGGCCCAAAAGCCCTGCTCGTGCATGAGGGCGTCGAGGGCCGCGGTCTCGGGCTCGCTCAGGGGCTCGGGGCCGCGGTAGGTCGCGTCCCCGCTGCGGCTCGAGCCTGCGCCCGGGATGGGCAGGCGACGGCTGCCCGGAGGCAGCGGCCAGTTGCGGTTGAGGTCCACGCCGCGCTCGTTGGGCCGCAGGTCGCGGAGCTGGCCCTGGCCCCCGCGGGCGTGGGTGCGGGCGTAGCCGTCGGGGTTGAGGCAGGGGGCGACCCACAGCTCGGCTCGCTCATGCAGCGCCGCGACCTGGGGCTGACCGGCGATCAGGGCCTCGAGCAGGCCGTGGGCGACGCGGTTGCCGATGAACTCGGGGCCGTGGGTATTGGCGCACACGAGGACCTTGGCCGGCTCGGTCCGCGCGGCGGCCTCGTTGCGCTTGGAGGCGACCCGGACCGCGCGTAGGGGGCGTCCGGCGACGCTCTCGCCGTAGTTGTGGATGCTGGCGGTGTGCCCCGCCCCCTCGAGCCGAGCGACGAGGCCATCGAGCTCGCGCTCGCGTTCCTCGGGGCTCGGATAGGGGGCGAGGTCCGTCACGGTGCGCTCACTCGGGCGCGTCGGCGGCTGGCTCGGCGTCGGAGCCGGCCTCGGGCTCACCAGGCTCCTCGGAGGGAGCGGCGGGAGCCTCGGGCTCGTTGGGAGCCTCGGCTTCGGCGGGAGCCTCGGCTTCGGCGGGAGCCTCGGCTTCGGCGGGGACCTCGGCTTTGGCGGGAGCCTCGGGCTCGTTGGGAGCCTCGGCTTCGGCGGGAGCTTCAGGCGGGGCAGGGGCCGCGGCTTCAGCAGGGGCCTCCTCGCCAGCGGCGACAGCCCCAGCCAGCTCGGCGAGCGCAGGCAGATCGGCGTCGGAGACCCGGAGAGCCGGGGCGTCCCCGTCGTCGACGGAGCTCAGCGCGAGGGCGACCTCGCCCACGGTCGTGCCCGCCAGGCGCTCGGCGACGGTCTCGAACAGGCCGGTCTCCATGCGGAACAGGCTGGTCTCGTCGCGCACGGTGAGGTCGCGGACGGCCTTGCCGTGGAGCCCGGTGGTTCGCTTGAGCAGGGCGCGGACGTCCGCGGACTTGTGCCCGTGGCGACGCCCGAGGTTCAGGCTGACCTGGATCAGCGTGTCGTCGCCGGAGCTATCGGGCAGGCTCGGGATCGCGGCCGTATCCTCGGCGGCTGCGGGCTCGCGGCCGGTGTCTGCCTCGCTCGGCGTGTCGTCGTTGGCCTCGTCGCGGGCGTCCTCGTCACGCTCGAAGTCCGCGGCGGAGTACTTGGACGCCCAGACCTCCCAGAAGTCCTTGTGCGGCGGGCAGGTCAGCTCCGGCGGGGGCGGGGGCGTCTTCTTGCGTCGGCGACGGCGGCGACGCTTCTTCTTGGGTGCTTCAGCCTCAGCCTCGGCTTCGCCAGCGGGGGCAGCGTCGCCCTCTGCGGCTTCAGGGGCATCCCCGCCGGCCTCGGCGGGGGCCTCGGTCGGCGCGGCGGGGGCTTCGGCAGCGGGCTCGCCAGCCTCGGCGCCCTCGCTCGGGGTCGCGTCCGTGGGGGCAGGGGGGGGGGCTTTGACTTCGCCCTCGGCAGGCTGCTCGGCGTCCGCGTCGACCTCGACCTCCTCGGAGTCCTCGCCCTCCTCCTCGTCGTCGCCGTCGTCGCCGTCGTCGTCGCCGTCGTCATCCGACTCCTCCGCGTCGCGGTCTGTCAGGTCCTCGACCTCGACCTCCTCCGAGAGCTCGTCGAGCACGGCGCGGCGGCGACCCTTGAGGGTCAGCTCGTCGTACTCGTTGATCTCACCGAACTCGTTGCGGACCGCGTCGAGCTCCTGCTCGTCGATGTCGATGATGATCTGGTCCTGGGATACGCGCGGGACCTCGACGACGGCGGGCTCTTTGGCCGCCTTCGAGCTGCCCCCGCCGCCGCGCCGGCGGCGACGACGACGACGACGACGGCCGCCAGAGCCCTCGCCGGCTTCGGTCTCGTCGGAGTCCTCGTCGTCGGCAGAGCCTTCACCTTCGCCGGCGCTCTCGGCTTCGCCGTCTTCGCTGGCGGGTGCGTCGGCGTTGGCCGCATCGGACTTGCCGCGACGGCGACGGCGACGGCGACGACGCTTCTTGGGCTTGGCCTCTCCGGCTTCGCCGTCCGCGTCGGCCTCGGCGTCAGCCTCGGATCCCTCCTCGGCTTCGCCCTCGTCGGCCTCGTCGTCGCCCTCAGCCTCACCCGGGGAGGTCGCGTCTTCGCTGCTCGCCCCGTCTTCGTCGGCGCTGGGCTTGCGACGGCGGCGGCGGCGACGACGGCGCTTCTTGGGCCGCTCCTCGTCGTCACTCGCGTTCTCGTCGTCGCTCGCGCTCTCGTCCTCGGAGGCGTCCGCGTCACTGGTGTCGGTCGTGGCGTCTTCGGCCGGCGCGTCGGCGGCCTCGGGCTTCGGCTCGCCGCTCTCCTCGGCGGGGGCCGGTGCCTCGGCGGGGGCCGGGGCCTCGAGCTCCGCGCTGGCGTCTGCTGCGACCTCGGCGGCAACCTCGGGCGCGGGGGCCTCGACGCTCATCTCCGAGGATTCGCCGGTCTCACGCTCGTCGCGCCGGCTCCGGCGGCGACGTCCGTCGCGGTCGTCCCCGCGCTCGTCCCGGTCGCGGCGTCCCCGTCGGCGACGCCCGTCGCGGTCGTCTGCACGCTCGTCGCGGCCCCGGTCGTCCCGGTCGCGGCCCCGGTCGCCCCGGTCGCGGCCCCGGTCGTCCCGGTCGCGGCTCCGGTCGTCGCGGTCGCGGCTCCGGTCGTCCCGGTCGTCCCGGTCGCGGCGACCCCGTCGGCGACGCCCGTCGCGGTCGTCCCCGCCCTCCTCACGACGGCCCCGGCGACCGCGGAGGTCACGGTCGCGGTCGCGGTCGCCCCGGCGATCCCGACGCTCGCGGTACATGTCCTCGAGGACCTCGCTGCCCTCGCCCTCGTCGCCGTCCTCACGGTCCTCGCGGGCGCGCTCCTTGTCCTGCTTGGCCTTGGCCTCGACGGCCTCGTTGAGCAGGTAGGCGACGACACGATCGCCGCGCGGGTCGGCGAGCAGCCGGCGCGCGAGCAGCAGCCACTCGGGCGAGACCGGCTTTTGGAAGTCGTGGCTGAGGCGGTCGAGGGTGACCTCGGTGCGCCGGGCCGCGAGCTCGTCCTTGGGCGGGAGCTTGCGCTCGGTGAACTGGATGCTCTTGTAGGCCCGGGTCAGCGTGTAGAAGGCACCGATCTCGAGGGGCGAGACGATGCTCAGGGCCACGCCGGGTCGGCCCGCGCGGCCGGTCCGGCCCGTGCGGTGCACGTAGTTCTCGGCGTTCTCCGGGAAGGAGTAGTTGATGACGTGGCTGACGTGGCTGACGTCGATGCCCCGGGCGGCGACGTCCGTGGCCACGAGGAAGCGGAGCTTGCGGTCACGGAACAGGCCCATGACGTGCTCGCGCGCGGCCTGGGTCAGGTCGCTCGACAGCGCGTGGGCGGAGTAGCCGTTCTTTTGCAGCACGCTGGCGACGAGGCGGGTCTCCTCGCGGGTGTTGCAGAACACCATCGCGGCCGCGGGGTCCTCGACGATGATCATGTCGACCAGATCGCGGGTCTTGATGCTGCCGCCGGTGGAGTAGAAGCCGTGATAGATCTCGGCGGCCGCGATGTCGTCGCCGGACAGCACGATGTGCTCCGGCTCGCGCATGTCGCGACGGGCGATGCGGGCGATGTCGCGGGGCACCGTGGCCGAGAACAGGCAGGTCTGCCGCTCCTTGGGGCAGGCGCGCAAGATGGCGCGGATGTCCTCGAGGAAGCCCATGGACAGCATCTCGTCGCACTCGTCGAGGACGACGGTGCGGACCTTGGACAGGTCCAGGGACTTGCGGCGGATGTGGTCGAGGACGCGGCCGGGGGTGCCGACGACGGCGTGCACGCCCCGGGCGAGGGCGTCGAGCTGGGGGTTCATGGCCGTGCCGCCGTAGACCGGGAGCACGTCCACGGGGGTCTCGATGGCCAGGCGCACCAGCTCGTTGCAGACCTGCTTGGCGAGCTCGCGGGTCGGGAGCAGGACGATGAGCTGGACGCCGGTCTCGGCCGCGTCGCCGGGCTGGAAGCGGTTGGCGAGCCAGGGCAGGCAAAAGGCGCCGGTCTTGCCGCTGCCGGTCTGCGACTGCACGAGCACGTCGGTGCCCTGGATCATCGTCTCGTAGGTGCGCGCCTGGACCTTGGTCGGGGCCGTCCAGCCGGCCGCGTCGACGGCGTTGCGCACGTGCTCGGGGAGCGCCATCTCGTCCCAGGTCTCGGGTGCGGGATCGGGCTCTTCCTCGGCGTCCTCGCCTTCGGGCGCGGCCACGGCCTCGCTGACGAGCTCGGAGTCGACCTCGGTGTGGCCCGAGACCTCGGAGCGCTCGGACATCTCCTCGGGGCTGTCCGCCTCGGCGGTGTCGATCTCGCCGGACACGGCCGCGGGCGGCTCGGGGGCGGGGGGCGGTGCGTCGGGGAGCTCCGCCACCTCGGTGGCGAAGGTCGACTCGGCCTCGGAGGTCTCGGTCGCAACCGCCGACTCGGGCGCGTCTGCGACGGCCTTCGTGGGCGTGGAAGCCTCGGCTGCCTCTACTGCATCGACGGCACCATCATCCGCGGCGGGCGGCTCAGGGCTATCCTGAGCGCCCTCCGTGGAGGCGTCGGTCGTCGGCGTGGAGGGGGTGGTGTCATCGGTGGAGGTGGGTTGGTCCGAGGTGGGCTCGGATCCGTTGGGCTCGGTCATCGAGTGGAACCTTCGTGGGCGCGAAGCTGCGCACGCGCTGCGGCGTCGTCCTCGAGGCGTTCGCGCTGTCGAGCGAAGACGTCGTCAATTCGCTCGAGCTGCTGCGCCACCGAGGGGCTCGCATCGTCACAGGCCGCGTGGGTTTCGCGGAGGAGGTGGGCAAAATCTTCGAGAGCCTCATGGTTGACCTCGTCGTCGGCGTTGCGTCGGAGTCGGTCGGACCCGAGCCAGGAGCGGCGCGGGGGTTGGTTCATCTGGGCCACGAGTTGCTCGCGCATGAGCTCCACCCGGTACTCGCAGTCGACACGATCGGAAGGCAGCCCTGGTTGCAGCTGCCATAGCCCAGCGACGACGCCCCAGAGGGCGTAGACGATGAGGAAGACCGTTCCGGCTATGCGGATCCATCGGAAGGTACGCTTTCGACTCGCTGATTGAGGCTCGGTCAGTGCGCGAAGTCTTTCAGGAACACCAAGCCCGGTCAAGGTGCTCAGCGTTCCGCGGGTTCGTCGCGCGGGCACGGTGAACCGCACTCGCACCGGCCCCCCTCGGATCCCATGATCCCCATGGGGGTCACATGGGACCGGGCTCACACGCTCCGCGGACGTTCAGCGCGGCCGCTTCAGGGGCAGTTGTCGGAGCCCGCGGTGCGGGTCGTGAACTGCAGTCGGCGGGTGATCGACAGCGACAGCGGCGCTTGCGTCGGGCGCAGCAGGCTGCGGATCTGACAGCCGCGACGGGCCGGCCCGTAGCAGGTCTGGGGATCGTTGAGATCGTAGGGGAAGGCGTCCCCCTGGCTCTGCCACGAGCCCGTGTCGATGGGGCGGATCGTGGTCGAGAGGTCGAAGTCACGCAGGAAGGCGCGGACGAGGCGGCCGTCGTCGAGCTCGAAGGGCGCCGCGAGGCTGACGTTGGGCACCCCCTCGACGTTGGTGAGCAAGGGCGAGTCCTCACGCAGGTCGAGGACGTCGAAGGGGGCGGGACCGCCAGGCTGACCGACTGCGGGGTATGCGGTCACCACGTAGATGCCTGGATCGATGGGCAGCACGAAGTTGCCCTGGGCGTCGACGCTGGCCTGGAAAAAGTAGGGCCCCGGGGGATCGTCCTCTTCGGCGACGCGCAGGCGCTCAGCCGCAAACAGCGCCCCCTCGGCCGAGCAGTTCTGCGTGCCCGCGGCGCAGGCGATGCGTCCGCGCAACAGCACGCGCGGGAGCAGCTCGAAGGTCGGCAGCGCGTCCATGCCCGCGGTGAACTCGAAGCTCCCCGTGATCGAGCGGAACACCGAGCCGACCGGCTGCGTGATCGAGTAGACGTAGGTCCGCGCCTCGGGCTCGAGCTCGTCGCCGATGGTCAGCGCGACGACGCAGGGCTGGCCCTCTTCGCAGGTGTTGACGTCGCGGACGTAGCGGCCGTTGGAGCCGTCGGAGAAGGCCGCGGAGGGCATGCACTCGCCGGCCTCCCAGACCTCCGGATCGACGTCGTTGATCCACCGCGTCTCGAAGCGCACGCGATCGAAGCCGCTGCAGCTCGAGACCATGGGCGGCGGCGCGGGCTCGACGTCCGGGTCGTTGGAGGGCAGGCACTCCGTCGAGCAGCAGGTGTACTTGCCCAGGCTGGTCTCGAGCAGCTCGACGGGCTCGCCCTCGAGGGCGAACTCGACGGGCTCGGGCCCGGCCCAGTCCGGCAGGCACAGCTTGCCGGTCATCGGGTGGAGGCGCGAGGCGCCGGGCGTGGCCGGGTCGGGGAACTCTTGCTCGAGGCTGTAGAGGGTCGTGGGCAGCCCGCTCTCGGCGACGGGGTTGACCCGGACCTGGAGCGCGCGGACCAGGATGTCGTCGCCCGCAGACTCGACGCCCTCGCAGTAGGTGTACATCCACGCGGGCCCGAAGGAGCCGTCCTCCAGGGTGTCCGTCGAGCCCGCCGAGAGCCCGCTGAGGTCCAGGCCGCAGCGGCCCTGCTCGCCGCAGGCCCAGCCGGGCGAGCAGTCCTCGTTGGCGTCGCAGGCCGAGCCGGGCCCCCCGAGCACGGTGGAGTCGGCGGCGACGGCCTCGTCGTAGGTGAACTCGACCTCGGCCCCGGCGACGGGCTGGCCGGACACCGTGCGCACGCCGTCGGAGCTGATCAGGCCTCGCTGGCAGCGCAGCTCGTCGGCGACGACGATGTCCGCGGGCTCGCCCTCCTCGTCGAGGACGGTCGTGCCCTCGGGCAGGGCCCGGCGGAACAGGGCGTTGTCCGACTCGGCCAGGGGCCCGCCGTCGATGCGGATGACGGGGTGCTCGGTGACTTGGGTGCTGTCGTAGCTGGCCCAGCGAAACTCGAGCGGGGAGGGCAGCTCGCCCTCGGGCAAGGGCGGGTCGGGGGTCGTCAGGTAGCTCTGGCTGGGCTGGGTCAGCCGGGTCAGGGCCAGGCGCGAGTCGGAGCCCAGGTCGAGGCTCAGGTCGAGGGGCTCGGTGCAGGTCAGGGCCTCGTCGTCGCAGGTGCCCGCGCAGTCCGCCGTCGAGCAGTCCTCCACGGCCCGGACCCGCTCGGGGCGGAACGCGTAGTCGTCGATGATCTGCCCGCGCCTTTGCACGCGCAGCTCCGAGCCGCCGAGCTCGCGGGTGACCTCGGGATCGCAGCCTTGGAGCTCGACGCGGACGTTGTCCTCTTCGATGTCGAAGGCCAAGGCGGCGCGCGGGGGCAGGCCCTCGGGCACGCAGATGTTGCCCTGCTCGACGGAGCACAGCGTCCCGATCAGGCAGTCTGCATCGCTGACGCACTCGACCGTGGGGCCGGTGTCGATGGAGTTGCAGCTCGCGCCAGCGACGAGGCTCAGCGCCAGCGAGACCCCACGCAGCCCGGCCCGCCGGGTCACGGGTTCTCCTCGACGTCGACGCAGTTGCAGCCCTCCTCGCCGACCTCGAGGCAGCTGAACACGTAGGTCTCGAGGTCGTAGGTCGCGCCAGCGGCGATGTCGGGGACGCCCTCGAGCTTGATGGCCAGGGTCTCGAAGCCGCCGCTCTCGTCGCCCGTGTCGCCGGTGACGATGGTCGGCTCGGTCTGGAACCAGTCGCGGTCGGTGACCAGCAAGGTCAGGGTGTGCACGCCCGGGGTCAGCTCCGTGCCCGAGCCGTTGCACAGGTCAAAGCTGCTGCCGTCGACGTCGCTGAGCTGGATGGCGCGCTGAAAGGGCGTGGGCCGGCGGATGACCTGGGTCTCGTAGGGCGAGAAGAACAGCGGGACGGGCGAGCGCGGGTCGAGGTAGCTGCGGTAGGCGACGTAGTCGAAGGCCGAGTCCCCCGTGGTCGGGCTCCAGTCGAGGAGCAAGGCGGCGTAGAGCGAGTCCCGGGCCATGCCCTCGTCCTGGTCCGCGTCCTCGGCGTAGAGGGTCACGGGGTTGAGGCGGTTGTCGTCGATCTGGTTCTCGCCGCAGATGCAAAACTGGTACTCGGGCTCGCGGGGGTCGAGGTAGACCGGCAGCCCCGTCTCGCGGGGCATGGGGCACTCGAGATCGGCGTTGCAGGCCTCGGCCGCGGCCTCGTCGAGGGGGATGGACTCGACGATGCGCACGCCGTGCTCGTTTTGGCCGCCGACGCGCACGTCGATGAAGGTGTCGGGGACGATGCAGCCCGCGCCCAGCCCGACGAGGGCGCCCAGGCCGACCTGCGCGCCCAGACGGGCCAGGCCCAGGCGAGGTTCCCTCGGCGGGGACGAGGGCGCGGTCGGGGCAGGGCGGGCGCGGCTCATTTTCCCTCTCGCTTCTCTTTTTCCATCTTCTCGAGGTGGCGGAAGATGGTCCGCGGATCGACCCCGAGGTCGCGGGCGGTCTTGGTCCGGTTGCCGTCGTTGAGCGCGAGCACCTTGTTGATGTACTCGCGCTGCCAGCGGTCCCGGGCCTCCGAGAGCGGCACGATGGTCTCCGGCGACTCGGCCCCGGCGGGGGCGTCGAGGTCGAGGTCGGCGGCACCGATCTTCGGGCCCTCGGCGAGCACCAGGGCCTTTTTGAGGTGGTTCTCGAGCTGGCGGATGTTGCCGGGCCAGGAGAACTTGAGCATGGCCCGCAGCGCGCCCTCGTCGAAGCAGGTCTGGCTGTCGAAGCGCCCGCCGAAGTCGGCGGCGAAGCGGTTGACCAGGTAGCGGGCGATGAGCACCACGTCGTTGCCGCGCTCGCGCAGGGGCGGGAGCTCGATGCCGATGACGTTGAGGCGGAAGTAGAGGTCCTCGCGGAAGTTGTTGGCCTCGACCTCTTTGCGCAGGTCGCGGTTGGTCGCCGCGACCACGCGCACGTCGATGGGCACGGTCTTGGCGTCGCCGACCCGCTGGATCTGCCGCTCCTGGAGCACGCGCAGCAGCTTGACCTGGAGGGCCAGGGGCATCTCGCCGATCTCGTCGAGGAAGATGGTGCCCTTGTCGGCGGCCTGGAACTTGCCGACTTGGTTGGCCACGGCGCCCGTGAACGCGCCCTTGACGTGGCCGAAGAGCTCGGACTCGATCAGGTTCTCGGGGATGGCCCCGCAGTTGACCGTCACGAAGGGGCCCTTGGCCCGGGGCGAGCGGTTGTGGATCTCGTGGGCGATGAGCTCCTTGCCGGTGCCCGTCTCGCCGGTGACCAGCACGGTGATGTCGGTGCTGGCGACCTTGTCGACCCGCTTGTAGACCTCGATCATCTGGGGGCACGAGCCGATGATCGAGCCGAACTTGACGTGCTCGAGGCGGTCGGCCAGCTCGGTCTTCTCGTCGCGCAGCTCGTTGAGCAAGGTCGCGTTCTTGAGGAAGAGCGCGGCCTGGGAGGCGAACACCTGCAGGGTCTCGAGCTGGGCGGCGGTGAACAGGTCGACGACGTCGTTGTTGCCGACGTAGATGAGGCCCAGGAGCTCGCCGCGGACCAAGAGCGGCACGCACATCACGCTCGACAGCTTCAGGTTGATGACCGAGAGGCTGTTTTGGAAGCGCGTGTCGTGCAGGGCGTCCGAGATGATCTGCGGCTTTTGGGTGGTGATCGCCTCGCGGATGATGTCGTCGGAGAGCAGCGCCTCGGGGTCGGGGACGTCCTCGCGGGCGAGGTTGCGGGCCACGCGAATCTCGTAGCGGTGGGGGTCGACCTCGCCCTCGGCCTCTCCCTCGCCCGGCGGCGGGGCGCCGGCGCCCGCGAGCACCAAAAAGCCCTTGCTCGCCCGGGTCAGGCTGACGACCTGGTCGATCAGCTCGTCGAGCAGGCCGTCGAGGTCGGCGGGCTCGGACAGCAGGCGCGAGAAGTCCTGCAGCCGGCGCATCGCGACCAGGCTGATCTCGTCGGTCTTTTGCTCCGGGGCCTCGCGGCGCTCGGGCTCGTCGAGGGTCGAGAAGGTCAGCTCGAGGCCGCCGATGACGAAGATCTCGCCGTGGCGCAGGTCGAGGCTGCGGTTCTTCTTGCCGTTGACGAAAAAGGGGTTCGAGCGCGAGGTCGACTCGAGCCGGTAGCGGCCGGGCTCGTGGGTCAAGGTCGCGTGCACGGGGGCGACGTCGGGGCCGACGATGCGGATGTCGCTGTCGCTCGACGAGCCGATGGTGGTCAGCCGGCGGACCAGGGGGTAGCGGATCGATTCGCCACCGGTGGTGTATCGGAGGTGGGGCATGAAGTCTGGCCGGTTCCGGTCGGGGGAGCGGTCTAGAATTGGATCCTGAGCCCGAGGCCGCCGCCGGCGGGGAGGCCGGAGGGCCCGGAGAAGAACACGGGGCTCGGTCGCAGACGCATTTTAGCACTGGCTTCGCTCGATCCGCCCCCGGCTCCAGCAGGGCCTCCAGGACCGGCGGAGGGGCTGTCGTCGCCCGCGGTGGGCGAGGTCAGCTCGTTGCGCGGGACCTCGTCGATGCGGACGACCTCGAAGCGCTCGAACAGCACCTGGGACAGGGCGACGTCGAGGACGACCAGGCTGAGGAAGGCGATGCCCATGGCCTGCTCGACGTCGCGGATGGTCTCGATCTCGCGCTCGACCTGGGCGACCTGCGCGTCCGAGAGCTCGTCGTCGACGGTGCAAATCAACGAGCCAGGCTGGAATCCCGCCGTGCGTTGGCAGCCGTACGCGGTGTTGCGGGTGAGGATGAGCGCCAGCCCGGCCCCGCCGGTGACGGCCTCGAGGCCCACGAACAGGCCGCCGAGCCACATCCGACCGCCGGTGAAGTGACCGACGCCGAAGGGGATGAGGGCCAGGCCGCGGTTGCGCTGGATGACCTGGGTGCGCTCGACGAGCTGGCTGTCGTAGGCCTCTTGCAGCGTCGCGTGATCGCCGATCAGCGAGCGGTGGTCGGCGTCGAGCTCGCCCAGATCGGCCTCGCAGGTGAGCAGCTGGCCCTGACAGGCCGAGGCCGCCTGGGAGTCGCGCTCGGCCCTGGTCACGCCGGCGAGGTCGTAGAACAGCCGGCCGTGGATGCCGCTGGGCGGGGTCCAGGTGCTCTGCTGGTCGAGGATGCGCTCGATGTAGCCGCGCGCGAGGGCCTCGCGCTCGTTGCCGTCGAGGCCGGGGTCGTAGAGCGTGGCCTCGGCGAGGTAGCGCAGGGCCTGCTCGCGCAGGAAGGGATCGACGATGCGCTCGGCGTCGCGGACGTAGGGCTCGAGGAGGTCGCGGACCTGCGTCCACTGTCCCGCGCGCCAGGCCTCGATGGCCGCCTCGACCGTGGCCTGGGCCTCCTCCTTGGACAGCGGGGGCTGCTGGTCGTCCGCGGTCGCCGCGGCTTCGGGGTCTTCGGAGGATCCCTCGGGGCCGACCGCGGACGCCGCAGCACCGGGCGCGTCGTCACCCGCGGGCGCCGCGTGGGCGGGCGTGGCCGCGCCGAGGAAGCAGGCCAAGGCCGTCGCGCAAGGGAGCGCAGCAACCGCGATGGCAGTCCGGGAGGCTCGGCGCCTCGCGATGAGTTCGGGACGATGCATCCGCGAGGGTAGGACGCGGAGCGTACCGAAAATTTCCGACTCCGACAGCCCAAGGGGCGGGGCCGAGCGCTGGACGGGCTTTGGGGGAGCGAGCAGGCAGCTGCGCGGGGGCGCGCTCGCGCCTGCCTGGATGTGCGCCCCTGAAACGCCAGCGTCACGGGGGCGCGCGCAAACCGCTACCTACTCGATGGGCTCCAGCGATACGAGCACCTTGTTGCGCCCCGGGTAGAGCTGAAACTCCCGGGACAGCTCGCGGTAGTGCTTGGCCTTGAACACCAGGGTGACGTTCATCTCGGTCTGGTCCTTGGGGAAGGGGAGGGCCGGGAACTGGCTGGCGACCTCGTCGCGCTCGTTGCAGCCGGAGGTGCACGTGACCCCGAGCTCGTCGAGGGGGATGGCGCCGGCTTGGAAGTCGAGGGTCGCAGGCTTGGTGCGGGCGCGCAGGAGCAGCTTGCCCTCCTTTTGGCACGGCTCGGCGTCGAGGTAGAGCCCGCCTTCGTAGCTCGTGCCCTTCAGCTCCACCTTCGTGCGCTTGTCGAGGTTGAGCACGATCTCGCCCGAGGAGGGCAGGCTCTTGGTCACGCCGCCGACGTCGAGGCTGTAGTCCCCGCCCGCGAGGACGGCCGCCGGCAGCCCGTCGATGCGGACCGTGCACGAAAAGGGGGTGCTGGTCGACGGGCGCCAGGGCTGCACGCGGTTGGGGATGTTCGGCGCCGAGCCGCCGGTGTCGGTCTCGGTCTCCCCGGTCTCGCCGGTGTCCGTGCCGGTCTCGCCCTCGGCCACGGGCGGCGCCTTGCTGGGCGTCTTCGTGGGGATGACGTGGTCGAAGGCGCCGTTGGTCGCCGGATCTTCGCTGTCGAGCTCGCCGGGGGTCGGCGGCTCGGGGCGCAGCAGCATCACGCCCGCGGCGACGATGCCCACGAAGGCCAGCAGCCCCGCGGCGCCCGTGGCCTGGCGCATGCGTTGGCCGCGGACGCGCACGCGATCGAGCATGGCCGCCGCGCGGGTGTCGTCGGGGTTGATCTCGAGCACGCGCCCGAGCAGCTTGAGCGCCCGGGCCCCGTTGCCGTCGCGCATCGCCTGGGCGGCCTTGCGCGTGAGCGCCCGACAGACCCGATCGTCGAGGCCCGGGACGTAGGCCGCCGGTCCGTCGAAGTACTTGGCCAGCTCGGCGACCGAGGCCTCCACGTCGATGTTGGCGAGGTAGTACTCGAGGTCCTTGGCCAGCGCGGCGGCGGTCTGATAGCGGTCCGCGGGCGAGCGCGCGAGGGCCTTGGCGATGATCCCCTCGAGCTCGCCGTCGACCCGGGGATCGACGAGGCCGGGGGCCTTGTAGTCGCCCTCGAGGATGCGGTTGAGGACCTGGGCGGGGTTGCGCCCGGCGAAGGGCAGCTCGCCGGTGGACAGCTGGTAGAGCATCACCCCGAGGGCGAAGATGTCGATGCGCTTGTCGACGGGCTTGCCGCTGATCAGCTCCGGGGCCATGTAGGCCGGGCTCCCGAGCAGCTGCCCCGTCGTCGTCAGCCGCTGCGTGTCGAGGATCTGCGCGATGCCGAAGTCCATCAGCTTCAGGCAGCCGTCGGTCCGGATCATCACGTTCTCGGGCTTGATGTCGCGGTGGACGATGCCCAGGGAGTGGGCGTGGTCCAGGGGCAGGCACAGCCGGTGGGTGATCATCGCGGCGATCACCGGCCGGCTCTCGTGCGCCGCGTCGATCCAGTCCCGGAGCGTCTCGCCGTGGATGAACTCGCAGACGATGTAGCTCTCTTTGGTGGACGTCGGGTCCGAGCTGTCGAAGATCTCGACGATGTTGTCGTGGTGCAGCTTGGCGACGGTCTTGGCCTCGCGCTGGAGCCGGCGCCTCGACTCCTCGCGGTCCGCGAGGTGGGCGTGAAGGACCTTCACCGCGACCTCGCGATCCAACACGGTGTCGCGCCCGCGATAGACCACGGCCATGCCGCCATGCCCGACTTCTTCGAGCATGTCGTACTTGTCCAGTTTTTGCCCAGCGAGGCTCGGCATGGGTCGGAAACGCGGAGCCTCGGCCGTTTCTCGGCTCGCAGGCCCAGCGATGGTCGGCTGAAAAGGAGCCGACGTCCACCACTCATGGGACAAAACGCGCAACTACTTGCACGTTGGCCGTGAACGCGGCTGCGTGTGCGTGTGCGGCGGAGGACACGGGCTCGGGGGGAGGTCTTGACGAGGCGGGGCGCGAGGGGATCCCGATCGTCGCTGCTGAGGCGAGCAGTGGGGGAGGGCGGAGTTGGCGCAGTTTCGCTGCGGGCGCAGACGGCTATGCTCGGGCGCGGTGAGCTCCGAGCCATCGACGCGCTTCAAGGCCCGACCGGCCGAGGGTCTGAACTACCCCAACGTGATGCAGATGTTCCTCGCCCGGGTGCGCAAGTCCCCGCGGCTGACGGCGCTGCGTTTCAAGCGAGACGGGGTCTGGCGTCCCATGAGCTGGCGAGAGTGGGAGCAGGCGGCCCGCGAGCTCGCGGCGGGTCTGGTCGAGGTGCTCGGCGTCGCGCCTGGTGAGCGCGTCGGCTTGATGGCCAGCACGCGCGTCGAGTGGGCGCTGTGGGACGTCGGGCTCGCTTTGTGCGGGGCCGTGTGCGTGCCCATCTACGCGACCTCGACGGGCTCGGACATCGACTTTCTGATCCGCGACGCGGGCTGTCGGGTGGTGTTGTTCGAGGATCCCACGCGCCTGCGCCGGCTCCTCGAGCACGAGCGCGGCGCGGAGGCGGCCAGCCCGTTGCGCCACGTCGTGCTCCTCGACACCCGCCGGCGCGACGCCAACGTCGAGAACCTCCCGGGCATCCTGCCCCTGGGCGCGGAGCGGGCCAAGGCGAGCGCCGAAGGCATCCGCTGGATCAGCTCCGAGGATCTGCGTCGGCGGGGCCGCCAGGCGCTCCAGGGCGTCAACGAGGCCGCCACGCAGATGGCCGTGGCGACGGAGCAGACCCTGCCCGAGGACCCCTTCACCCTCGTCTACACCTCCGGGACCACGGGCAGGCCCAAGGGCGCGATCCTGACCCACGGCAACCTCGTCTACGAGGCGTGGGCGATCAAGAACAGCATCGCCGTCGATCGCACGGATCAGCAGCTGCTCGTCCTGCCCCTCGCGCACATCTTCGCCCGCCACCTGCTGTGGGCGGCGATCGAAAGCGGCGCCGTCACGGCCTTCGCCGAGCGGGGCATGAGCTCCGTGGCCCTCGACATGACCGAGGTCGCGCCGACCTACGTCGGCGGGGTGCCGCGCCTCTACGAGAAGATGCAGCTGGCCCTCGAGGCCGAGTTCGCCAAGCGCAGCCGGCCCGAGCGGGCCGCGATCGCCAAGGCCCTCGAGGTCGGCCGCCGGGTCAGCGCCCTGCGCCAGCGCGGCGACGCCATCCCGCCGCTGCTCGCCGGCCAGCACCGCCTCGCCGACAAGGCCCTGTTCGAGGGCGTGCGCGCCCGCTTCGGCGGGAAGCTGCGCTTTTTCGTGTGCGGGGCCGCGCCCCTGGCCCGGGACACCGCCGAGTTCTTCCACGCCCTCGGCATGCTGATCCTCGAGGGCTACGGGCTGACCGAGAGCACCGGGGCGACCCACGTCAACCGCCCCGATCGCTTCCGCTTTGGCACCGTCGGCCCGGCGCTGCCCGGCTGCGAGGTGCTGATCGGCCCCCACGACGAGGTGCTCTTGCGCGGGCGCAACATCATGGCCGGCTACCACGACCTGCCCGAAGAGACCGCCGCGCGCATCGACGCCGAGGGCTGGCTGCACACCGGCGACATCGGCGAGCTCGAGGACGGCTTTTTGCGGATCACCGGCCGGCTCAAGGACCTGATCATCACGGCCGGCGGCAAGAACGTCGCGCCCCAGAAGATCGAGGCACGACTCAGCGCCCGCGTCGGCATCGCCCACGCCCTGGTCAGCGGCGATCGCCGACCTCACCTGGTCGCTCTCGTCGGCCTCGACGAAGACGACATGATGGCCCTGTCCGAGCGCGAGGGGCTCGGGTGCCACGGCTACGCCGATCTGGCCCGGCACCCGCGCATCCGCGAGCTCGTCGGCGGCTACATCGACGCGATCAACCGCGGCCTGCAGAGCTACGAGACCATCAAGGCGTTCACGATCCCCACCGAGCCCTTCGGCGCAGACTTCGTCACCCCGACCCAAAAGCTCAAGCGCCGCGCCGTCGAGGCCCGCTACGCGGAGCTCATCGACAGCCTCTACACGCGCTGAGACCGGGGGCCACCGGGATCGTCCGAGACAGGGGTCGCTGGAGTGAAGGCCTCCGGACACGCCACCAACCAACGCGCCCGAGGGGGCGCGGGCAAGGGGAGAGGGGCGTGCGCGCCCCTCTAAAAAATGTAGAAGTCCCAACGAAGAAAGAGGCTCCAAAGGAGCCTCTTTCTTCGTTAGGACTGGGCGGCTTTGAACCGCCGACCTCTACCGTGTCAAGGTAGCGCTCTACCCCTGAGCTACAGTCCTGTGTGGGGTGACGCGTTCGCGTCGGGGACGGGTAGGTATCGCGCCTTTGGCCCCGGGTCAAGGGGTTTGGTGGCGGCGCTGTCTGGTGATTCGTGAGCCGGCTCGCGGATGGAGGCGAGCTGCGCGGCTTCGAAAATTCACGAGCCACGTTTGACAGCCCAAAGCCCCCCTGCCACGCTGGTTTCGAGGATGTCCCGCGAAGCCAGCGCAAGCGTCTGTTTCGTGCCCCAGGACCCCGCGCGGGTCTCGGGCGCCGATGCGACGTGCGCGGGACGCTCGACCTTCTCGACTACGACTACGACTGAGCAGTGATTCGCTGCCCCGGTCTGGTCGATGCGATCGCAGTGGTCGTCTGGACTTCACAACCCGGGGCGGAGCGACGACACTCGCGCCTCGCGGGCGCGACCCCCTTTGGAGACCCGACATGGCCTCGGAGCACGACCAAGAAATCAAGCACATGATCGACCCCTCGGTCCCGGAGCTGTCCAAGCTCGAGACCCTGCGACACAGCGCCGCCCACGTGATGGCCGACGCGATCAAGCAGCTGTGGCCCGACGCCAAGCTGGCCTTCGGGCCCCACACCGAGGACGGCTTTTACTACGACATCCAGATGGACCACCGCCTCTCGCCGGACGACTTCCCGGCGATCGAGGACAAGATGAAGGCCATCGCCAAGGCCCGGCACCCCTTCGAGCGCGAGGAGGTCAGCCGGGACGCCGCCAGGGCGCTGTTCGAGGCGGCGGGCGAGGACTTCAAGGTCGAGACCATCGCCTCGATCCCCGAGGACGCGACGCTGACCCTGTACCGCTCCGGTGACTTCGTCGACCTGTGCCGGGGCCCGCACGTCAAGGAGACCGGGGCCGTCCGGGCCTTCAAGCTGCTGCGCGTGGCCGGGGCCTACTGGCGCGGCAACGAGAAGGGGCCGATGCTCCAGCGCCTCTACGGCACGGCCTTCGCCGACAAAAAGCAGCTCAAAAAGCACCTCGCGGCCCTCGAGGAGGCCAAGAAGCGGGACCACCGGAAGCTCGGCGTCGAGCTGGGCCTGTTCCACTTCGACCCCATCGCGCCGGCGAGCCCCTTCTTCACCGAGCGCGGGGCGACCATCTACAACTTGCTGCAGGAGTACGTCCGCAAGCTCTACCGCAAGTACGACTACGGCGAGGTCATCACCCCGCAGATCTTCGACATGGAGCTGTTCCGCACGAGCGGACACTACGATCACTACAAGGACAACATGTTCTCGTCGGAGATCGACAACCGCGAGTTCGGGGTCAAGCCGATGAACTGCCCGGGCCACTGCGTGCTCTATCGTCAGACCCGCAAGAGCTACCGCGAGCTGCCGATCCGCATGGCGGACTTTGGTCGCCTGCACCGCTACGAGCGCGCGGGCGTGACCCACGGCCTGACCCGCGTGCGGACCTTTTGCCAGGACGACGCCCACGTGTTTTGCCGCCTCGATCAGCTCGAGCAGGAGATCGAGTCGGTGACCTCGATGATCCTCGAGACCTACGAGGCCTTCGGCTTCGAGGACGTGGAGATTGAGATCTCCACGCGCCCGGACAGCTACCTCGGCGAGCTCGAGACCTGGGATCGGGCCGAGAAGGCGCTCGCCGACGTGCTCACCCGCCAGGGCATCAACTACGCCATCAACGAGGGCGACGGGGCCTTCTATGGGCCCAAGATCGACTTTGGGGTCCGCGACGCCCTGCGCCGTCCGTGGCAGCTCGGCACCTGCCAGCTCGACTTCCAGCTGCCCGAGCGCTTCAAGCTCGAGTACGTGTCGGCCGACGACGCCCGGGCGCGCCCGGTGATGATCCACCGGGCCATGCTCGGCAGCCTCGAGCGCTTCTTCGGCGTCTACCTCGAGCACACCGCGGGCAAGTTCCCGACCTGGCTCGCGCCCGTGCAGATCGCCATCTTGCCGATCACCGACGCCCACGCCGAGTGGGCCCGCAAGGTCGAGGCGGCGTGCAAGGCCGCCGGCCTGCGCGTGACCACGGACGACCGCAGCGAGAAGCTCGGCCTCAAGATCCGCGAGGCGACGCTGCTGCGCGTGCCCTACATGCTGGTGCTCGGCGACAAGGAGGTCGAGGCCCAGGGCGTGGCGCCGCGGACCCGCGACGGCAAGACCGGCGCGCTCGAGTCCCTCGAGGACTTCGTGGCCCGGATCGCCGTCGAGGGATCGGTCCCCGGCTGAGCAGCCCGCGGAAACCCCGGGAGACCCGTCGAGGGCAGGGGGGCAGCTTGCCCCACCTACCCTGCCCGGAGGACCACTCTGGGCGGCTCTGTGGCGGGTTTGGCCCAGCCGCGCGCCCGATAGCGCGCAGCTAGCGGGCTTTGGTGGGCTTTGCCGGGCCTTGCCGGGCCTTGGCGGGGTGGTGCCCCCAACGCCCGCCCAAACTCACTCGCCTGCCCACGCCTGGACGGGCTTGACGAACGCCCCCGCAGGGGCCAACGTGCACCCGACCCGGCCGGAAACCCAATTCGGGTATTGGCCGGGTCTTCGAGATTTTTTCAGGAGAACGAAACAATCGGACGCAAACGTTCAAAGCCCGCACCCCGCAAGAAGGAGACCCACCGAGTTGGTCGGCGCATTCGAGTTCGCGAAGTCCGCGTGATCGATGCCGACGGATCCTCCTTGGGCATCCTGGCGACCCAGGACGCCATGCGGCGCGCAGACGAGCAGAGCTTGGAGCTGGTCGAGGTCAACCCCAAGGCCTCCCCTCCGGTCTGCAAGATCATGGACTATGGCAAATTCAAGTATGAAAATGCCAAGCGCGAGCGGGACGCCAAAAAGAACAAGAAGAGCCAGGAGCTCAAAGAGGTCAAGTTCCGGCCCAAGACCCACGATCACGACTTCACCTTCAAGGTGAAGCACGCCCGGCGCTTCCTCGAGGACAACAACAAGGTCCGCCTGCTCGTGCAGTTCCGCGGCCGCGAGGTCGTCCACCCCGAGACCGGTCGTGACGTGCTCAACCGCGTGATCAAGGAGGTCATGGACCTCGCCACGGTCATCCAGGTGCCGTCGATGGAGGGCAACCGGATGAGCATGATCCTCGCGCCCAAGGCTCGCCGGGACGTGAACGCCAAGCCAGCACCGGTCATCGAGCGCGCCCCAGCTCCGGAGCGATCGACTCGGCGGACCCGGGCTGCGGGCGAGAGCAAGCCCACGGGCCCTCGCCCGACGAGCGACGACACCGGCGCTCCCGAGCCGGCCGCGGACCAAGACGAGGCTGCGGAGCCCTCCGCGGAGACCGCGCCCGTCTGAGCGGGGCCTGAGGGCTCTGCCGCTTCTACCCCCTCAAAGGCCCCTCGAAGGCCCCAGCTGGTCCCACAGACTGGTTCGGGGCCTTCGTCTTGGGGACGGCGCGAACGCCGGAGAGGGACCAAACTTGGCCCCCAAAGCAAAGCCGCCCGTCCCCTTGCCCAGCGCCACGCTTCGGTGTAGACAACCGACCCCCTGCACGCCTTCGAGCTCCGAGGGCAACCTCAGAGGACAAGCCATGCCCAAGATGAAGTCCCACAGCGGTTCCAAGAAGCGTTTTCGCTTCACCGCTTCCGGTAAGGTCAAGCGGAAGCACTCGCACAAGAACCACATCCTGACCAAGAAGGGCCCGACCCGCATTCGCCGGCTTCGCGGCATGACGGTCGCGTCCGAGCCCGATCAAAAGCGCATCAAAGAGATGCTGCCCTACGGAGCGAAGTGAGCCATGCCCCGCGCCAAACGAGGATTTAAAGCCCGCCGTCGCCGCAACCGCATCCGCAAGTCCGCGAGCGGTTTCCGCGAGGGTCGCCGCACCATGTACCGCCGCTCGGTCGAGGCCGTCCACCACGCGTGGATGCACGCCTACACCGGCCGCAAGCAGAAGAAGCGGACCATGCGTCGTCTGTGGATCGTCCGCATCAACGCGGGCGCCCGCCAAAACGGCCTCACCTACAGCCGCATGATGGCTGGCTGCAAGAAGGCCAACATCGAGCTCGACCGCAAGGTCCTCGCCGACCTGGCGATCGTCGATCCCGCCGGCTTTGCCAAGGTCGTCGACCTGGCCCGCGCTGCGCTCTGAACCCCAACTCGACGTGCAGGAAGACCCGGGCCCTACGGCTCGGGTCTTTTGCGTTGGTTTTGGTCGGCCAGCTGGGCTGATAGTCTCCGCCCGCCGACGTACCCGATCTCTTCCTCGAACCACCGAGATTCACCATGGCGAACGACAGCACCCCCAACACCGAAGACCTGCTGCGCGAGCAACAGCAGGCCTTTGAGGCCGCGCTGCCCGAGGTCGAAGACGACGAGGGCCTCTACGCGCTGCAGGTCCGCTTCCTGGGCAAAAAGGGCTCCATCACCAAGCTGCGCAAGCTGATGGGCAAGGTCCCCCCGGACCAGCGCCGGGCCCTCGGCCAGGCCTTCAACGCGGTCAAGCAGACCGTCGAGGGCGGGATCGAGGCGCGCAAGCTCGAGCTCGTCGAGCTGGCCCGGGCGCGAGAGCTCGCCCGCCGGGTCGACCTGAGCTTCCAGCCTCAGCGGCGCCGCGCGGGCTCGGGCCACCCCGTGCTCAGCACCCGTCGGCAGCTCGAGCAGGTGTTCCGGCGTCTGGGCTTCGACGTCCTCGACGGCCCGCACGTGGAGGTCGAGGACTACAACTTCGATCGCCTCAACTTCGAGCCCGACCACCCCGCGCGGGACATGCAGGACACCTTCTTCATCACCCCGCCCGAGGGCGTGGAGGCAGGCGAGGGGGACTCCTCGCCCTCGTTCGTGCTGCGCACCCACACCTCGCCGGTGCAGGTGCGGACGATGTTGAGCCACCCGCCGCCGATCAAGATCGTCGCCCCGGGCACGGTGTTCCGCAACGACGACGACCCGACCCACTCGCCGATGTTCAACCAGATCGAGGGGCTCTACGTCGACCGCGGGGTGACCATGGCCGACCTCAAGGCGACGCTCTACGCCTTCGTCGGGGCCTTCTTCGGCGAGGGCCTCGAGGTCCGCTTCCGGCCCAGCTTCTTCCCCTTCGTCGAGCCCGGGGCCGAGTTCGACATGCAGTGTCCCTTCTGCCGCGACGAGCACACCGGTGAGAACGCGGGCTGCGGCCTGTGCAAGCAGACCGGGTGGATCGAGATCGGCGGGTCCGGGATGGTCCACCCCGCGGTGTTCGAGGCTTGCGGCATCGACTCGAGCGTCTACACCGGCTGGGCCTTCGGCTTCGGCATCGAGCGCATGGCCATGCTTCGCTACGCCGTCCCCAACCTCAAGCACTTCTTCGAAGGCGACCAGCGCGTCCTGGAGCAGTTCCCATGCTGATCTCGTGCAACTGGCTCAATGAACTCCTGGCCGGCGCGCCGATCGTCGTCGGTCCGAACGCGGGCGAGCTCGCGGACGGCAAGGTCTCCGCCGAGGCCATCGCCGACACCCTCACCAGCCTCGGCCTCGAGGTCGAGGGCGTGACCCACTACAGCCTCGACGGGGTCATCGTCGGCGAGCTGCGCTCGGTCGAGAAGCACCCCAACGCCGACAAGCTCAACCTCGTCCAGCTCTTCGACGGCAGCGAGCTCATCCAGGTGGTGTGCGGCGCCAGCAACCTGCCCGAGCCCGGCGGCAAGGTGGCCTTCGCCCCCGTGGGCACGGTGCTGCCCGGCGACTTCAGCATCGGCGCGCGCAAGGTCCGGGGCGTCGAGTCCTTCGGGATGATCTGCTCCGAGGTCGAGATGGACATCGGCGCGGACGGGGAGGGGATCTTGGTGTTGCCCGAGGATTGGCCGGCCGGCGCCAAGCTGAGCGACCAGATCCCGGGGATCGTCGACACGGTCATCGAGATCGCCGTCACGCCCAACCGCCCCGACGCCCTCGGGCACATGGGCGTGGCCATCGACCTGGCCGTGGCCCTCGACAGCTCCACGCAGACGCCGGCGCACTGGAAGGGCGGCGAGCTGCCCGTGGACGCGGGCCTGGTCGAGCTGCCCGCAGGCGACCGCTGCGGTCGTTACCTCGGCTACGCCCTCGAGGGCGCGTCCGTGGGGACCTCGCCGGACTGGCTCCGCGTTCGCCTGCACCGGGTGGGCCTGCGCGCCATCAACGACGCCGTCGACATCACCAACTTGGTGCTCATGGAGACCGGCCAGCCCATGCACGCCTTCGACCGGGCCAAGCTCGCCGAGGGCCGCGTGGTGATCCGCCAGGCCGCGGCGGGCGAGCCCATGACGACCCTCGACGAGACGGCCATCGAGCTCGTCGAGGACGACCTGGTCATCGCCGACGCCTCGGCGCCCCAGGCCCTCGCGGGGGTCATGGGCGGGGCCCAGTCCATGGTCGACTCGGGCACGAGCACGCTGCTCCTCGAGATCGCCTACTTCGAGCCCAAGGGCATCCGGCGCAGCGCCAAGCGCCACGGCTTCCACACGGACTCGAGCCACCGCTTCGAGCGGGGCGTCGACGACGACGGCAAGCTCGAGCTCGCCGCCCGCCGGGCCGTGCACCTGTTCAGCGAGCTGTGCGGGGCGAAGGCCGTCGCCTGGGCCGAGGCCACGGGGGAGCGCCCCCAGCCGCCGGTCATCGAGCTGCGCGCGAGCCAGGTCGAGGCGCTGCTGGGCCTGGAGATCGCCGCCGAGGAGACCGCCCGCATCCTCGAGGGCCTGGGCGTCCACCTCGAGGCTGTCGAAGGCGCGAGCGAACCGAGCTGGCGGTGCACGCCGCCGAGCTTCCGCCCGGACCTGACCCGCTCCGTCGACCTCATCGAGGAGGTCATGCGCCACCACGGCCTCGAGCGCATCGTCGCCAAGCACAACCCGGTCCGCGAGCTGCCCACGCCCATCCCCGAGGATCCCCAGCGGACCCTGGCCGAGGGCCTGGCGGCGGCGCTGCGCGGGGAGGGCCTGCACGAGCAGCTGTCCATGGCTTTTTGCAGCGAGCAGGCCCTCGAGCCCTTCACGGCCGAGGTGCCCAAGGCGCGCATGGTTCGGCTGACCAACCCGCTGCGCAGCCAGCTCGCGGTCATGCGGACCCACATGCTCCCGGGCCTGCTCGACGCGGCCACGGTCAACCGGGCTCGCCACGATCGTCCCGTGGGCTTTTGCGAGCTGGGCCGGGTCTACGCCTGGCCCGAGGCCGCGGTCGAGGCTGGCGAAGGCCCGACCGCCGAGGTCGACGCCCGCTTGCCGCGAGAGTCGACGCGCCTGGCCGTGCTCCGCGGCCAGCAGGTCGAGGGTCCCCGCGAGGGCGGCCTGGCCCGGCAGGTGCTCGGTGACCTGCTGTTCGCGCTCGAGGCTCAGGGCATCTGGGCCGAGCCGCGGGTGAGCGGGGAGGGCGTGTCCTGGCTCCATCCGGGTGTTCAGGCTGGTCTGTGGGTCGAGGACCGCCAGGTCGGCGTGGCCGGAGAGCTGCACCCCGACCTGCGCGCAGGCCGGAGCCTGGGTGAGGCGAGCGAGTTCGAGCTGGCCTACGGCGAGCTGTGGCTCGAGGCCCTCGCGGACGTCGAGGTCGCCTACGCCGACGCGCCGCGCTTTCCGTCCTCGGCCCGGGATCTGTCCTTGGATCTCAGCGATGCGATCTCGGCGTGCGACGCGATCTCCGCGATCCGCACGGCCTACCTCGCTCGGGACGCGGGGGAGGGCGACGATCCCGTTCGCCTCGCCTCGGCCGCCGACGCCAGCGGCTTGCGCGGCGGGCTCGAAGCGCGGGAGGACTACCGCGGCGCTGGGGTCGAGGACGGGCGACACGCGCTCTTGCTGCGCCTGCATTACCGCGCCCAGGGCCGCAGCGTGACCGACGCAGAGGTCCAAGCTCTTCACGATGCCGTGGTCGAGTCTGCCTGCGCCGCGCTCCGCGAGCGGGATCCTGGGCTTCGCGTGCGCTGATCTCGCGCGAGATCACCTTCGCTTTGTCGAGGCCTGGGGGCGCCGCTCCCCGGCCTCGACCATCACTCGCATGGAGATCTAATTTTTTCAACGATCACAAAGGCTTGCACGCGAGCTCGAAGCGCGCGAGGATCGGCGCTGGAGGAACGGGATGACCAAGGCTGACATCGTCGACAAGGTCTGTGATCGCGTCGGTGGCTTCTCCAAGAAGGAGGCCGCCGACCTGGTCGACCAGGTGTTCGACACCATGAAGCAGGTCCTGGAGACCGGGGAGAAGATCAAGATCTCCGGCTTCGGCAACTTCGTGGTGCGGGACAAGAAGCCCCGGCCCGGGCGCAACCCGCAGACCGGCGACGAGATCACGATCGAGGCGCGGCGAGTGCTCACCTTCAAGCCCAGCAACGTCCTCAAGGTCGCGCTGAATTCGGGCGAGTGATTCCGAGCATCGGGCGATTGACCCCGGATTCTCTCAGGGGAGGCCCGTTCCAGGCGCCACCGACGAGACACGAGATTGACGAGCGATAGCGACAAAAAGCGCGCGGCTGGGTCCAAAAAGACCTCGAAGAAGAAGGCCGCGAACAAAAAGGCCGCGGCCAAAAAGGGCAAGCGGTCGACCAAGAAGACGTCGAGCCGACGGCGGGGCGCGAGCGCCGACAGCCTCGAGCTCGGGACGGACAAGCTCTACTTCAAGATCGGCGAGGTCTCGGACATCGTCGGCGTGGCTGCCCACGTGCTGCGCTACTGGGAGACAGAGTTTCCAATCATCAAGCCGCAAAAGTCCCGGTCTCAGCAGCGGGTCTACCGGCGCAAGGACGTCGAGAACCTGCTGCGCATCAAGCACTTGCTCTACGAGCGCAAGTTCACCATCGCGGGGGCCAAGCAGGAGCTGCGCGGAGGTGCAGGCAAGGTGCAGCCGGCGACGGTCAGCGGGGTCTACAAGGCGCGGCAATCCCTCGCTCGGGTCCGCGAGCACCTCGATCTGCTCGCGGCGGCGGTCCGCTCGGATCCCGGCCCGGGCCACCTCGCGGCCGATCCCTCGGCCTTCGTGCGCGAGGCAGGTGGTGCCGCGGGGGTCCGGGCGCAGCGAGAGGGGCAGGAGTCGCCGGCGCAGAGCCAGCCTAGCCAGCCCTTGCTCGACCGGCCGCCGCGGAGTCCCTACGGCGAGTGAGGGGCCAGCCGAAGGCCCCGTGGGAGGTCACTGAGATCCGCTCTCGGCGCCGGTGTGACTTCTTCCTCGTCCAGTTCAGGGCAATTCTCGAGCTTCTGGCCTTGCACCCCCGGCCCCGAGTTGATATCCCCCCGTTCCCGCCGGGGCGTAGCGCAGTCTGGTAGCGCACTTGACTGGGGGTCAAGGGGTCGAAGGTTCGAATCCTTTCGCCCCGACGACGGGAGACGGTCCTTCTTCGGAAGGACCGTTACTTTTTAAGCTGCGCACACGGACGCGGCAGAGCGCGCACTCTCCCAGGCGCAAATGCTGCCTGCGCAAAATCCGGTGAACGCCGGGAAAGTTGCTCCGCCCGAGACCTAGCGCGCACGAAATCGCGGCCAAACCAGCCTATAACCGCCGTCGTGAGCCGCCCTCTAATCCTGGTCTCGAACGATGACGGTATCCGCGCGCCGGGCCTGCGGGTTCTGGCCGAGCTCGCGGGGGAGTTCGGCGATGTGCTCGTGTGCGCGCCGACCTCCGAGCGCAGTGGCTTTAGCCACGCCATCACCTTGCGCTCTTCGCTGCGCAGCGAGCCCGCCCCCGAGTTTGGTCGCAACTGGTACGCGGTCTCCGGGACCCCCGTGGACTGCGTCTACCTGGCGGCCCTGCACCTGTGCGAGCGCCCCCCCGACCTGGTGCTGTCCGGGATCAACCCCGGCTACAACCTCGGCGCCGACGTGTTCTACTCGGGCACGGTCGGAGCCGCGCGCGAGGGCCTGATCCGCGGGAGCTCGGCGCTGGCCGTGTCCGTCGAGCCCGGCGGCGCGCCCCAGCTGGCCGCGCCCTTCGTGCGCACGCTGGTGCCCATGCTGCTCGAGCGCTCGGCCACGGGGGAGCGCCACCTGCTCAACCTCAACGTGCCCTGCGAGGCCCACGGGGGCCTCCGGGTCACGCGCCTGGGTCACCGGCGCTACGAGGACAAGGTCGACGAGCGCCAGGATCCGAGCGGGCGGCCCTACTTTTGGATCGGCGGGCCGCCGGCCGAGCACGACGCGGGCGCGACCGAGGATCTGGGCGCGGTGGCCGAGGGCTTCGCCGCGATCACGCCCCTGGAGCTGGACATTACCGCCCCCGAGATCGATGACTGGGCCCGCGCTCTCAACCCCGAGTGACCCCATGTCCGACACGCTGTCCATCGACACCCCCGCGGCCCCCGACACCGAAGCCCTGCGCGCCCGCGTCCGCGAGGCCATCCGGAGCGTCCCCGACTTCCCCAAGGAAGGGATCCTGTTCCGGGACATCACCCCGGTGCTCGCCGACGCCGAGCTGTTCCGCGCCGCCTCGGCGCTCCACCACAGCCACGTGGCCGACCTCGCCGAGCAGGTCGACGTCATCGTGGGCATGGAGTCGCGGGGCTTTTTGTTTGGGCCGATCCTCGCCCAGCAGCTCGGCGCGGCCTTCGTGCCCGCCCGCAAGCCGGGCAAGCTGCCGGCCGCGACCGTCGAAGAGCGCTACGCCCTCGAGTACGGCGAGAACGCCCTGCAGATGCACGCCGACGCCTTCGCCGAGGGCGCCCGGGTGCTCGTCGTCGACGACTTGCTGGCGACCGGCGGGACCGCGGCGGCCACCGGGCGGCTCATCGAGCGCCTCGGCGGCACCGTCCTGGCCTACCTGTTCCTCATCGAGCTCGACTTCCTGAACGGGCGCGAGGTCCTCGGCGGGGCTCGGGTCGAGGCCGTGCTGCACTTTTAGGGGCTGCCGGCGCCGAGCTCAGCGCGTCAGGGGCTGAATCGCGGCCCACAGCGCGGCCGGATCGTGAAAGGCGGGCGTATCCATGGCCTCGAGGCGGTGGACCTCGTCGACGATCCACCGGTTGATCGGACACGGCGCCCCGGCGGCCTCCGCCAGCCGCACGAGCTCGCCGTTGAGGGACTCGATCTCCGTGCGCTTGCCGGCCTCGAGGTCCTGGAGGGTGCTCGAGCGCGCCCGCGGATCGATGGTGATCAGCGACTTGGCCACGCGCAGGACGACGGCGTCGGGCAGCGGCAGGAGCCAGGCGATCAGCCGGGACGGGAGCTTGCCGATGGTCGCCGGGCGCTCGCCCGCGGCGGCGTAGATGCGCAGGCCCTCGCGCATGGACGCGGCGAAGCTGCGGCGCAGGTCTCGGGTCCGCACGGAGGTCGCGATGGACACCCCGGACAGGGCACAGATCGCGTTGTTGAGGTTGAGCAGGAGCTTGCCGGTCTGCACCGATCGCATGTCGGCGCGGCGCTCGAAGGGCATGCCGGCGGCCTCGGACAGCGCGGCGAGTCGGGCCAAGAGCGCGCGCTCGTGGGCGGAGGAGCCCGTCGCGCTCATCAGCGGTCCGCTCGTCGCCTGGTGGTAGACGGCGCGGCCGTCCTCGTCGACGCGGTTGACGTTGAAGCTGACCATGCCGGCGACGGCGGGGAGCTCGAGGGCGGCGATGGTGTCGGGGTTGCGCAGGCCGTTTTGGAACGAGACCACGGGACGCCGCGCGGCGTCGGGGAGGGCGACGAGGGGCTCGCAGGCGCTGCGCGTGTCCTTGGACTTGACGCACAGCAGGATCAGCTCGGTCGCGGCGAGGGCCTGGGGATCGGTGACGAAGCGCAGGCGATCGGGGGTCTGGGGGACGCGCTCGCCGTCGAGGCTGGCGGCGTGGAGGATGCCGGCCTCCGCTTCTGCTTTGCCGCGGGCGCGGCTGAGCACGGTGACCTCGGCGCCCGCGTGGGCCAGGCGCAAGGCCACGTGCACGCCGATGGCCCCGGCCCCGATCACGCCGACGTGCAGGGCGCTCACGGCTGGGCCTCCGGCGCTGGCGGAGTTGGGGGTGTCAGCGGGAAGGGCCGGACGTCGAGGGCGTCGAGGGCCCAGCGGTCCTGCTCGTGGGCGGCCAGCAGCAGCCCGGCGCCCTCGGCCAAGAGCGCGCGCATCCAGGCGAGCAGGCCCTCCCGGGCCTGGGTGTCGAGGCCGGCGAAGGGCTCGTCGAACACGTAGAGGGCCGCGCGCCCCGGGACGAGGCAGGCAGCGGCCAGGCGCCGGCGCATGCCCACGCTGTAGGTCGTGGCCAGGTGGTCGAGGGCCGGGCCGAGCTTGGCGAGGGCCTCGGCGCGCTCGAGGCTCGCGGGGCTGAGATCCCCGAACACCTCGGCGTGGAAGCGCAGCAGCTCCCGACCGGTCAGTCCGGCGGGGTGCTCGGTCTCCTGGGGGAGGTAGCGCAGGGCCGCGCGCGCGGCGATGGGGGCGGCGTCGAGGACGTGGCCGCCGATCTCGACGGAGCCGGCGTCGGGGATGACCGTCCCGCACACGCACCCGAGCAGCGTGGACTTGCCCGCGCCGTTGGGCCCGAGCAGGGCGACCGCTTCGCCGCCGGCGACCTCGAGATCCAGGCCGTCGAGCACGGCGCGGGTCAGGTAGCGCTTGCTCAGGCCACGGGCGCGCAGGGGAGGGGCGGACATTCGCCAAAAAATACCCCTGGTCCGCGGGTGAGACGAGGGATCAGGGTCCACCCGCGGCCAGAGGTAGCGACTCGAAGCGGCGCGTCTTTCCGCTTCCCCCTTCGGACTCGGCCCGGGAGCGCAGAGTTTCAGCCCGACTTCGCGCGCGTTCGAGTCTGTTGGGCGTGGACGGCGATGCAGGCCCAGCCGGCCATGAGCCCCAGCCCGCCCAGGGGGGTCACCGCGCCGAGTACGCGAGGCCCGCCGAGGGCCATGGCGTAGAGCGTGCCCGAGAAGATCAGCACGCCGACGACGAAGGCCTGGGCGGAGATCCGTCGGGCCCGCGTCCAGGGACCGGGGGCCCAGGCGACGACGAGCAGGACCACGGCGTGGATCTGCTCGTAGCGGGCCGCGGTCTGCCACCACTCGAGCTGCTCGGCGTCGACGATCTCGCGCAGGCCGTGGGCGCCGAAGGCCCCGGCGGCGACGCCGAGCAGCCCGAGGATGGCGGCGGCGGTCAGCGGCCAGGAGGGCGCAGGCTCGGAGCGGGGACTCGGGGGAGGGCTTGGCTGGGTCATGGACTCACGGACTCGGGGGGCTGCGGAGCCACTCGGCGACGCCCTGGCGGGTGCCGTCTGGGAGCTGGACCTCATAGGCCACGCCGCCGACGAAGGTCTGGGTTGCGACCGTCGGGATCCACTCGGCGAGGGTCGTGACGTCGTAGGCGATCCAGTCGGCCTTCGACTCGAGCAAGCTGGCGAACTGGTGGCCGGTGTACTCGTCGGGCGTGGCCTCGGGGTCGTCGTCGAGGACGTAAAAGCGCAGGCCGCTGGCGCGGATGCGATCGAGGGCCTCGCCGATGGCGGCCTCGCGCACGGGCGGCTCGGCGAGGGGCTCGGGCTGGTCCGGGGGCTCGGCCCCAGCGGCGCCCGCCTCGGACGGTTCGGGCGCGTCGGGGCGCGCGGGGGCAGGGGGGCGCTCGAGGTCCGCTGGCGGCGGTCGGCGCATGGGCTCGTGGCGGCGGCCGTCGTCGACCTTGCGGGCGCCGCAGCCCGCGGGGAGCAGCAGCAGCGCGACGAGGGCGAGGCTGAGAGGCCGTGCGCTGCGCCGAGGGGTCACGAGCTTGACGATAGTGGCCGATCCGCCCCGAGGCCAGGACCCGAAGCCAGGACCCGAGGCCAGGACCCGAGGCCAGCCGACTAGCCAGGCAGCAGGTCGACGTCTTCGCGGGCCTCGAGGCGCGCGCCCGATTCGCCGTCGCCCTGGGCCTGTCCGCCGACGTCGAGGGTGTCGGACACCCGCCCGCCGGGGACGAAGCTCGGGTCGTAGCGGTCGGAGGGGTCGAGCACGGGGGCGTCGACGGCCGCGGCGGCGCGGCGCGCCTCGGCCTCCTCGGCGCGGGCCTTCTCGGCCTCGCGGTCGGGGGGTCCGATCGGTCGCTCCTGCACGAACTCGGTGGCTTTGGACGAGTCGCGCACGTGGACCACGGGGCTGCGCTGGAGGTCGCTCGGCAGGTAGCCGGTCCAGCCCACGGGCAGCGAGGGCCCGAGCCACTCGAACACCCAGCGCGCGTCGAGGGGCGCCAGGTTCACGCAGCCGTGGCTCTTTTTGTTGCCGAACTTGTCGTGCCAGTAGGCGCCGTGGAGCGCGTTGTGGCCCTGGAAGAGCACGACCCAGGGCACGCCCTGGACCATGTAGGGCTTGTCCTCGTAGGCCTGGTTGGCCATGGTCGTCGACGCGACCTTGGCCCACATCGGGTAGTTGCCCCGGGGCGTCGCGTGGCTGCGGCCCGACGAGATCATCGTCGCAAACATGGCCTGGTGCCCGCGGTAGGCCACGAGGACCTGCTCGCCGAGGTCGACGTCGACCCACTGGTCGTTGCCGACGTGCTCGGAGCGCCAGCCGGCGAGGACGTCCGCGGGGGGCTCGATGAGGTGGACCTCGTTGAGCACCGAGGCGTCGATCCACTGGCCCTCACCCACGCGCCAGAACACCTCGCCGCCGCCGTCTTGGGAGTCGGCGCGCTCGAGCAGGGGCACGCGGGTGCGCAGCGGGAGGGTCTGGACGATCTCGGCCTTGGGGCTGGGTGCCGTGCGGACGCGGGTGCCCTTGACCCCGTGGGTCCACGCGAAGCTCGGCCCGTGGTAGCTGCCGTCGCCGCTGAACTCGACGCCTGCGAAGGCGCTGCCCTGGCCGCCGTAGCGGATCCCCGACTTGGGGATGAAGGCGCCGTCGCGGGTCTGGATCCACTCGTAGCCGTCGTACTCGAGGCTGCGCGCGACGACCACGCTCATGCCCTTGGTCAGCGGTCGGGTGGGGATGCCCGCGTCGATGTCGGCGTAGCCGGCGTAGAGCGGCACGCCGTCGGCGCGGACGTAGGCGTAGGTGAAGGGCAGGCGCTTGCCCTCGCCCAGCGCCATGGCCGTGCCCGGAGCCGGCGCCTTCTTGGTCTCGCGCACGTGCTGGGAGCACACGTAGCCGAAGGGGTAGACCGCGTACCAGGGCTTGCCCTTGCAGCCCTGGTCGTCGCGGCTCTCGACCACGCCGCGGACGACCAGGCGGGTGCCCTCGGACACCGTCGCCACGCGCTTGTGGGGGACCCAGGGGCGGCCGCGGATCACGGTCTCGCTCCAGGTCGCCTCGACGTACTCGACCTCGGTGTCCGAGAGCACGACCTCCGCGCGGACTTCGGCCTCGGTGCCGGTTTGGGCCTGGGCTGGGAGCTGCCCCGGCACCTGGGTGGGGTCCGGCTCGAGCCCTGTCAGGGCGCGCAGGGTGTGGGCGAGGAGGAGGGCTTGGACGCTCATGACGATCGACCGGGGGCTCACGCTATCATCGGCTCACGGCCCGCGAAAAACATACGACTGGATCGGTCCCGGCATTCCGTGGCCTCCGGGGGGAGGCGACGGGTCCGGTCACGGGCGCGCAGCCGACCGTGCCCGAGCCGCCGCTGAGTCGGCGCAGGCGGTGGCGCGCGCTCGGGGGCTGGGCGCTGGTGTTCGTGGTGCTGGTGGTGCTCGTCGCGCCCTGGGCCCAGATGCCCACGGACAACGCCGACAGCGCGGGCATGCTCGCCCACCTGCACGCCTTCTTCGAGGATCAGGACCTGCTCTACGACGACGAGTACGCCGAGCTCGGCATGTCGCCGCTGTTCGCCTTCGTCACCCCGCGCAGCGCCGGCGGGCGCGGGGTCGTGTCCAACCACTGGCCGTTCGGCGCGACCTTTCTCCAGGCGCCGGGGTGGCTCCTCGGTCGGGGGGCGAGCGAGCTCTTGCTCGCGACGGGCAAGGTCCGCGACGGCCCCGTTGCGCGGTGGACGATCCCCTTGCTCGGGCTCAGCGCGTGGGCGCAGCTCGTGCTCGTGGGCCTGGGCGTGGCGATCTGGCGGTGGCTCCGGCGGCGTCAGCTCGGCCGCAGCCTGACCCTGACCTTCGTGCTCTTCGCCCTGTTCGGCACGCCCATCGCCTACTACGCCATCGAGGCGCCCATGCGCCCGCACCTGTGGGGGACGGTCGTGGTCAGCGCGCTGGTCATGCGCTGGTACGACGCCGTCGAGCTCGCGCACCTCGACCCCGAGCGGGCCCGGGGCGTGGCCCGGGGGGCGCCCAAGGGCCTCGAAGGCGGCCTGGGCCGTGCGCTGATCCTCGCCTCGCTCGCGGGCCTGGCCGCGGCGATCCGCCCCCAGCTCGCGCCCTTTTGCCTGCTCGTGGCCCACGAGCGCTGGCTGGCGACGCGCCGCCTGCCGGGCGCCGAGCGCTGGCGCCTGCTCATCTCGCACGGGCTGGCCACGGCCGCCGTGTGGGCGCTGTGGGCCAGCTTGGTCCCGCGGGTGCAGTGGTGGATGTACGGCGGCGTGGGCGACTACGCCGGCGAGGTCAGCCACCACCTGTGGGCCTTTTTGTTCTCCACCCACCACGGCGTGTTCACCTGGTGCCCGGTCCTCGTCCTCGGCCTCTTTGGCCTCGGCGTCGGCGTGGTCCGCCGCGAGCACGGTGCGGGCTTGCTGCTGGTCTTGCTCGCCATGCAGGTTTGGCTCGACGCCGGCACCCGCGAGATCACGCCCTACACCGTGCTCGGGACCCGAACCTGGACCGGGGGCACGGCCTTTGGCCCGCGCAAGCTCGTGGACGCCTTGCCCCTGCTGATCCCGAGCGTGCTGTGGATCCAGAGCTTCATCGACGGCATCCACGAGCGCCGCGACGAGGACTCCGGCGCGAGCGCGGCCCGGGCCGTGCGCCTGCGCTGGATGATCGCCGGGGGCGGCGGGTTGGCCTGCCTGGTGACGACTTCGCTGGCTGGCGCGGCGTGGATCGACTCGGCCGTGACCTCGACCGTCCTCGATCCCGAGCGCTACCTCATCGCGCTCACGCTGCCCTACGACCCGGGCGCGTGGGCGGACGCGTGGGCGATGCGCAAGGTCCCGCTGGCCATCGTCGGGGCCGTCAGCCTGGTCGTGTCGGTGCCATTGGTCGCCGTCGCCTTGGCCGCGGCGAAGCGCGTGGGCATCGGCGGGAGCTCGGGCGAGCGGCCGCCGCGGCTGCCTCCGGCGCGCATCCCCAAGCTGGCCGTGGCCGCGGCGGTGCTCGCTCCGGTGCTCGCCCACTTTTGGCTGAGCATCCTGTGGCTCAACTCCGAGGCCGAGCTCGCCGATCACCCCGATCGCATGAAGGCCGCCGCGGAGGTCATGAACCCCTGGCACGAGGCCACGGTCCGCGCCATCCCGGCGCACCAGCGCCTGCTCGAGGCCCGCCTCGGCGACGGCGTGTGAGCGGGGATCCAAAATCAGGTGACGACGGGCAGGCGGGGGCGCGAGGCCGCCTTGCCCGTGCGCCGGGCCCGGAGCCACTCGTCGCCAAAACGCAGCGAGCGCTCGCTGGGCGGCAGGGGCTCGATGGCCGAGAGCCAGTCGCGGTAGCGGGCGCCGGCGTGCACGGCCTCGATGGCCGCGTGGCCGACCTCGGGCCCGCGCTGGGCGATGAGGTACTCGACGTAGGCCCACTTGGGCGGCTGCGGGCGGACCTCGACCTTGCCCTTGAGGCCCCGCTTGATGCGATCGAGGCGCGCCTCGGCGGCCTTGACCCCGATGAAGGGCGCGCCGTCGAGGGGCGTGTTGCGCTTGGCGGTGAAGGTCGAGAAGGTCAGGGTCAGGCGGTTGATCTTGGCCAGCTCGAGGGCGAAGCGCACGACCTCGTCGGCGTCGGCGTCGGTCTCTCCGGGCGCGCCCATCATCTCGTAGACCTTCATGCGGTGGAAACCCTCGGCGGCGATGAGCTTGGCCGCGCGCAGGATCGACTCCTCGGTGATGCGGCGATCGAGGACCTTGCGCATGCGCTCGGAGATGCCGTCGGAGGCCACGGTGATGGTCCGGTAGCCGCCCGCGGCGAGGTTGCGCAGCAGCCCGGGGGTCAGCCGATCGGCGCGCAGGCTCGACACGCCGATGCCCTTGCCGCGCTCGACGATGCGGGCGACGAGCTCCTCGAGCTGCGGGTGGTCGGTGACGGCGGCCCCGACCAGGCCGACCTTCTTGGCGTGCTCGGGGACCAGGGCGAGGGGCACCTCTTTGTCGAGCAGGCGCATGCCGCCCGTGGTCCCGCCGCGCATCACACAAAAGGTGCAGCGCCGCGAGCAGCCGCGCTCGGGCTCGACGAGGAACATGTCGCTGAGCTCCGTATCGGGGGTCACGATGGCCGAGTGCGCGGGCAGGTAGAGCTCGGGGCCCTTGGCCATGTCGGGCAGCGGCTCGAAGTGGCCGGGGTCGACCTCGCCGCGGATGGTGTGCGGGAGCTGGCCAGCGGCGTCGATGGCCGCTCGTCGGCCTCGCGTGTCGAGGATGGTGGCGACGGCCTCGGGCAGCAGGCCCTCCGCCTCGCCGGCGATCATCAGGTCGACGAAGGGCAGGATCACGCTGGGGTTGGAGTTGGTCAGCGGGCCGCCGCCGATGATGATCGGGTCCCGGGGCCCGCGGTCGGCCGCGAGCAGGGGGATGCCGGCGCCCTCGAGCAGGCGGATCAGCCCGCTGACCTCGAGCTCGTAGGCGACCGAGATGCCGATGATCGGGTAGTCGGAGATGGGCCGCTCGCCCTCGTAGCTGAGGATCGGGCGCTTGGGCTGGGGCCAGGGCAGGGCCATGCGCTCCCACTCGTCGGGCAAGAAGGCGCGGTGGCAGCCGGGACCCTCGGCGTTGAGGATGCGGTACAGGGTCTGGAAGCCCAGGCTCGACATGCCCACGTGGTAGGGGCTCGGGTAGGCCAGGCAGACCGCCGCGGGCTGGCCGAGGGCGAGGGTGCCGGTCTCGCGAGCGAGGCGTCGACGGATCCGCTCGAGCTCCGCTTCGCGGCCGCCTCGCCGGGATCCCGAGCCCCGGCTGCGTGTTCGTGTCTTCGCCCTGGCCATCCGTCGTCTAGGTCGCGTTCATAGCCGCCAACGGCCCGGCTCGCAAAAGCGCGGGCGCAAACGCGGACGAGCCCGCACCGAAGGGCGCGGGCTCGTTCCTCGAGCGGGAGGGGAGGGCGCTCAAAAGCGCAGCTCGACCACCGCTCCGCCACCGCCGCCGGGGACGAGCATGGGCGCGATGCCGGTCAGCTCCACGCCACCTTCGGCGCCGGGATCCGGCTCGGGCTCGGTCGGATCGGCGCCGCCGCTCTTCTTCTTGTTGATCGAGTAGATGGCCAACATCGCCGCGCCGCCGATGAGCGCGACCCCGCCGACGCCGAGGCCGACGTAGGCGGTGATGTTCGAGGCGCGCAGGCGACTCTCGAGCTGGTAGGGGCATTGGTTGTTCTCGACGAAGCGGCACGCGTAGTCGCCGACGGGGAAGCCCGAGGCCGTCGCGTTGGTCGACAGCTCGTCGAGGGTGTTGGCGGTGCCCGACGCGATCGCGATCCCGACGATGCCAGCGACGACGCCGAGGCCGCCGACGGTGACCAGGGCGATGCCGCCGGTCTTGAGCCCGCGCTTTTCTTCCTTGACGGCCTTGCGCGACTCGGCGGCTTCATCCTGCCGCTGCTCGCGGGTGCTGTCGCCGAGGGGATCTTCCTCGTCTGTCGCGACGGCCGTGGTCGTGGTCGTGGTCGCCGCGGCCGCTTGGTCGGAGGCGCAGCCCGAGACCGAGATCTCACCGAGGATCTGCTTGGCCTGATCCATCTTCTCGACGTACTTCTCGGGGTCGCCGTAGGTCAGGAAGTGCTTGAGGTAGGAGTTGGCCTTGTTGCAGTCGCCCGCCTTGAAGGCCGCGACGCCGACCTTGTGCGCGAAGCCGTGCTTGCCCGGGACGAGGTAGTAGGCCTCCTCGTAGAGCGGCACGGCTTCCACCCACTTGCCCTCGGCCGCGAGGCCCTCGGCGGCCGAGTACTTCTCTTTGGCGAGCTCGATCTTTTGCTCGTCCGTCATCTCGGCGGGCGAGGGAGCCGGCTCGGAGGGCGCCGCCGGAGCGGGCGCCGTGGGCGCGGGCGGAGCGGGCGAAGCGAAGGCCACGCTCGGCACGCTCAGCGAGAGCACGAGGGCGATGGGGGCTTGGAGTCGGCGCATGATCACGAAAGAAAAGATCGAAGAGGGCGGTCTCGAGTCGCCAAGCGGCGACTACAGGTCGTCGAAGGAGTCGGCCTTCTTCTTGGTGGCCGTCGTCGTGGTCTTCTTCTTTTTCTTCTTCTTCTTTTTCTTTTTCGGCGCGGCAGCCTTGGTCTCTTCAGCCGGGGCCGCGTTGGGATCGGCGGCGATGGGCTGGCCGTCGGGGCCGACGGCGCCGGGCTGCGGGGCGATGGGCTGGCCATCGGGGCCGACGGCGCCGGGCTGCGGGGCGATGGGCTGGCCGTCGGGGCCGACGGCGCCGGGCTGCGGGGCGATGGGCTGACCGTCGGGGCCGACCGCGGCGCCGGGCTGGCCGGCGACCGGAGGCGTGGCGCCCGGGGTGGGCGGCACGGGCTCGTCCGCCTTCTTGGCGGCGTCGGCTTTCTCGTCCGCCTTCTCCTCGGTCTTGTCCTTCTCGGCGACGGGCTCTTCCTTCTTGCCGCCGAGGACGAGGATGCCGATCACGCCGACGACCACAATCGCGCCGCCGATGATGCCGGCGATGGCCAGTCCGTTGCTCTTGGCCGGAGGGGCGGCCGCGACCGCGACCTCGGCCGGGGGGGCTGCATTCGCGGCGGGGACGGGCTCGGGCTCGGGCTCGGGCTCGGGCTCGGGCTCGGCCGCCGGCGTCATCGCCAGCTCGTCAACGAGCTGTCCGAGCAGGTCGTCAAAGGCATCCGCTTCTTGGTTGGGTTGGTTCACGGCCACGAGTCCTTTTGTCGTCGTCCGGTTGGGCTCCAGAGGCGGTCGCAAACGCGGCGGCCGCGGAGGAGTTTTCGAGGTGCGCAGCGCATCGCGCAACCTGGGGCGTCGTGGCGCGAGTGTAGCGTCACGGGCGGAGCTCACACAAGGGACACCCAGTGAGCTGAGCGGCTGACGATCGCGCCCGAAAATTGAGCTGACGCAACTTCCGTGCATCGGGCCGTGCGTCAGGTTCGAGGCGCTCTTGCGAGGTCCTGGACACATGCTGGGTGAACGACGCTGGACAGGCCTCCCGGCCCGTTCGGGCTCACTCGGCGGCCGCGGGCGCTTCGCCCGGCAGCGTGGGTAACGCGAGCTGATTGTGCTCGCGCGTCAGGGCGCGGACGAGCTCGTCGAGGGCAGCGACGAGCGCGGCGAGGCGGCGCTGCTCGCGAAGCTGGGGCCCGCGCTTGTCGGCGCCGCGGAGCCACGCGGGCCGCCCGCGGGTTCGGGCGTCGTCGACGAAGCTGGGATCGGGAGCCGGGTGCAGATCGAGGCGGTACTCGTCCATGTACAGCGCCCGGCTGATCTCGAGCTGGATGGCGTGCACGCCCAGATCGGGGCGGCCGAAGTGGGTGACGATGTTGCCCCCCTGGTAGGGATCGTCGATGGCGAAGCTCAACGGCCAGTTGCCGCCAAAGTGCGGGCGCAGGCGATCGCTTCGACCCGTCAAGGCCCGCTCGGCGACGGTCCTCAGGAGCGGCGCGCACGAGCGGCCCGCGCAGGTCCCCAGGACGAGATCGCCGGCCACGGTCCCCGGCATGCTGTGGGCGTCGAGCAAGATGGCGTAGCCAAAGCGTCGACGTCGACGCTCGAGCAAGCGCTCGAGGGCGGCGTAGTAGGGCGCGTGGTAGCGGCTGATGCGCTCGGCGAACTGGGCGTAGGGCAGGGCGGTGAGCAGCGGGATGTTGCCCACGGCGCTGCGCCACAGGACGCCGCGGTTGCGGATCGGCCGGCGCTGCTGGCCGATGCTCAGCGAGCTCGTCGAGGGTCGGGGGTTGGGGTGCGGGTGATCGGGAACGATCTCGGAGCTGACGTCGTCGTCCGCTCGGTTGAGATCGACGACCAAGCGCGAGTGGCGAGCGCGGACCGTCGCCGCACCCAGGGCCTCGGCCCGGACGTAGAGGCGATCCACCGCGTAGTCCGCGTTGCGCGGGAAGTTGACCTGCGGCCGCGGTCCGAGCCCGGCCGGCCACTCGAGGCCGACGTGGGGGAAGCTGACGACCACGGGGCTGGCGAAGGCCGCGGGGCGGAACTCGAAGGGCAAGGACGCGCCCGCCTCGAGGCCGACCACCTCTGCGCTCAAGGTCTCGCTGCGTCCGAGCTCGGCCATCCGGAATTCGCTAGTGTACATCGTCCCTCCGGCGATGGGCGCGTCGCGGGCTGGGCCGAGCTGGGGGAGGGCTCCAAGCAAAAAAAGACCCCCGCTCCGGAGAGCGGGGGTTCAGCGTGACCCTGCCGAGAATCGAACTCGGGATTGCGGCGTGAGAGGCCGCCGTCCTAACCGCTAGACCACAGGGCCGTAGCTTGGTTGGTGCGCCCGGGGGCGCGGTGGCTCAGGTGCTCGTGAGAGCGGCGACTGAGGCGGTCAGGGGAAGTTCGGGAACAAGGATTCGAACCTTGATTGACGGTACCAGAAACCGTTGTCCTACCCTTAGACGATTCCCGAACATGGCTCGACGCGAGGTCGTTTTGCCCGAAGTGAGGCGGAGCTGTTCGGGCGAGGTAGGAGCCCCTTGCGAGGCCCGGGGAATCTGGACCAACGCGAGCGAGGTGTCAAGGAGGATTTTCCAAAATGTGTTGGAGCGTCTGGGTAGTCGTCTCATGGCCTCCCAGGCGCCGCTGGACCCCGAACCTGGCCATGTGTTCGGTCTGCTCTGCAGATTACGAGGGCTCGATTTGCCTGTTCGACCGGCGCGAGAGCGAGATCTCCTCGTGTTCGGGTCAAGCCCGCTCGGACCGGCTGGCGCGTCCCCTGGCGGAAGCCGTTACCCTGCTTGCATGCGTCGTAACCGCTCCGCCTCGCTTCGGATCCCCACGCTCACTCGCCTCGGAGCGATCGCCGGATCCGTGTGGCTGTCCTTTGCGCTCGGGGCGTGCCGGGGCCCCGGACCCGACGAGGCGCAGCAGCCCGATGACACGGCCGCGCAGCCTGACGCGTCATCGGCGGAGGCCGAAGCCAAGCCGCTGGTCCTGCGCCTCGAGCCCGCGGGGGAGCCCAGCCCGGCGCAGGAGCTGGTCGAGTCGGCCTCGGGCAAGCAGGGTGCGGTCGCCAGCGCCGAGGCCAACGCCAGCCGCATCGGCGTCGAGATCATGCAAGCGGGCGGCAACGCCATCGACGCGGCGGTGGCCGTGGGCTTCGCCCTCTCGGTCACGCAGCCCTCGGCCGGCAACATCGGCGGGGGCGGCTTCATGGTCATCCGCTTCCCCGACGGCAAGGCCACGGCCGTCGACTACCGCGAGGAGGCCCCGGGGGCCGCGACCGCGGACATGTACCTCGACGAGTCCGGCGAGCTGACCAACAAGAGCACGGTCGGCGCCCTCGCGGCGGGCATCCCTGGCGACGTGGCGGGCTTTTGGTACGCCCACCAAAAGTGGGGCACGCTCGACTGGAAGCAGGTGGTCGAGCCGGCCGTGGCCCTGGCCCGCGACGGCTGGACCCTCGACGAAGAGCACGCCAAGGACCTGGGCTACGCGGCCAAGCGCATGACCGACAAGGGCTTCCCGGACTCGGCCAAGACCTTCCTCAAGCCAGACGGGAGCAACTTCGCCGTCGGCGAGGTGTGGACCCAGCCCGAGCTCGCCGCGACCTTGCAGCGCATCGCCGACGAGGGCCGCGACGGCTTCTACGCCGGACCCTTCGCGGCGCACATGGCCGCGCAGGTCCAGGAGCTCGGGGGCATCTGGACCGCCGAGGATCTGGCCAACTATGACCCCGTCGAGCGCCAGCCGCTGATCTTCGACTACCGCGGCCGGCAGATCATCGCGATGCCGCCGCCCTCGGCTGGCGGGGTGGTCCTGCGCCAGATCCTCGCGGCCTCCGAGGCCCTCGACATGGGCAAGAAGCCCTGGCACAGCGTCGACCAGGTCCACCACTACGTCGAGATCCTGCGCCGCACCTACGCCGACCGGAACCTGCTCCTCGGCGACCCCGACTTCATCGAGATCCCGATGGAGACCCTGCTCGACGTCAGCTACATCGACGAGCGCGTCGCCGACATCGACCCCAAGAAGGCCACGCCCTCGTCCGAGGTCGGCGCGGGCGTGGAGGTCAAAGAGAGCGAGCAGACCACCCACTTCAGCGTGGTCGACGGTTCGGGCCTGGCGGTGGCCAATACCTACACCCTCAACGGCGGCTTCGGGGCCAAGGTCGTGGTCCCGGGCACGGGCGTCATCCTCAACAACGAGATGGACGACTTCACGGCCAAGGTCGGCAGCCCGAACATGTTCGGGCTGATCCAGGGCCCGCAAAACGCGATCGCGCCGGGCAAGCGCATGCTCAGCTCCATGACCCCGACGATCGTGGTCGAGGACGGCAAGCTGCGCGCCGTGGTCGGCTCGCCCGGCGGCCCGACCATCACCACCACCGTCGCGCAGATCATCTTGCAGCTGATTGACTACGATCGCAGCTTGCTCGACGCCGTCCGCGAGCTCCGCATCCATCACCAGTGGATGCCCGACGCCATCTGGTACGAGGAGGGCCTCGACCCCAAGCTCATGAAGGGGCTGGAGAACAAGGGCCACGAGCTCAAGACCCGGAGCTGGCGCATCGGCCACGCCAACTGCATCGAGGTCGGTCCGAGCACCGGCGCCTACACGGCGGTGGCCGACGTCACCCGCGACGGCGGCTCGGCGAGCGCCTACTAGCAGTCGCCCACCCCGGCCGCGCCGGGACCCATGATCCAGGAAAGCAGCTCGGCGAAAAGACCAAGCGAGGTGTCGTGAGGACTTCTCCGATGTCCTGCTAGGATAGGAGTCCGGGGATGGACAACTGGGACGACCTGCGGGCGTTCCTGGCCGCGGCGCGGGGCGGGAGCTCGCGGGCCGCGGCGGAGGCCCTGGGCATCAACCAGTCGCGCTCCTCGACGTGGGCACCTTGCTGGTCAAGGGCTACTACATCCCGCTGCTGGTGCGGGTGCTCGGGGAGCTGTCCTTGGGCGCGACGGTGGTGCTGTCGGGCACGATGTTCATCGTGCCCATGGCCCTCGGTTTGTGGCACCTGAGCCACTACGGGAATCAGCGCACCCAGATGGTGCCAGCCGTCTCGTAGATGTTGGGCCCCGCCGAGAACCCGGCGGGGGTCCGCCAGGGGGCGTCCTGGCCCTCGAAGTCGCAGCTCGAGGTGTAGTAGGACGCCGTCCCGAAGCCGGCGGCGTCGTTGAGGGTGCTGATGTTGGACTCGTTGTTGAGGACCAGGCCAAAGCGGACCTTGGCGTCGTAGCAGGACTGGTCGTCGTCGATGTTGACCCCGACCTCGATGTAGTTGGGCGAGACCGAGGACTCGGCGACGGAGCGCCCCTGGATGGTCAGCCACTCGAGCTTTTGGTTGTCGTCCTCGGTGAAGTAGAGCCCCTCGCCGTCGAGGTCCGAGCCGATCGGCGTGTTGGTGAACAGGTCGACGGCCGTGGCGGTCATCGGCAGGTCGTAGGCCTTGCACGCGTAGTCGTTGGTCATGGGGTGGCGCATGCAGCCGCGCAGCTCCATGGCCGGGACGGACAGGTAGGCCTGGAACTTGCCGTCGGAGTCGTCGGCGGGGTCGAGGACGCCCTCGTTGACCAGACTCGCGTCGGTCCACGCGGGGCTGTAGAAGTCGAACTGGCCGCCGCTCGGGGCGAAGCGCATGACCAGGGTCCAGCCGTTGTCCTCCATGTCGCAGTAGGCGTCGAAGGGCTCGCCGTCCCAGCCCTCGGGCGCGATGGCGTAGACGCCGTCCTCGAGGGCGTCGTCGTAGGCGAGCAAGTCGGCGCAGCTCGACGGGGCGGTGCAGTCGTCGAGGCAGCCGTCGTCGAGCTCGGCGTTGGCGTCGTCGCAGTCCTCGGGGCCGTTGACCTCGGCGTCGCCGCAGTAGGCCGCCAGCGACATGCAGTCGGCGTTGCAGCCCCCGTAGGCGCCGTCGTTGACCCCGTCGTCGCAGACCTCGTCGCCCTCGACGATGCCGTCGCCGCACGCCGACTCGACGCCTTCGGTGGTGTCCTCGGTGGTCTCGTCCGTCGTGTCTTCGGTGGTCTCGTCCGTCGTGTCCTCGGTGGTCTCGTCCGTGGTCTCCTCGGTCGACTCTTCCGTGCTCTCTTCCGTCGTCTCGCCGGTGGAGCTGCCGGTCTCGGTCTCTTCCCCGGAGCTGCTCTCCTCGGTCGAGCCGACCTCGTCGTCGGAGCCCGAGTCGTCCGTGGTCGCGCCGCTAGCGTCGTCGGTGCAGGCGGTGAAGGGGAGGCACAGGCCGAGGCAAAGGGCAGAGTTCAAGAGCGTACGTGTGGTCGCCATGGATCCACTGTCGACGCTCGGGATCCGGTCTTTGTCCCGTTTCGGTCGCAAATGTGGGCGCTGGCGCGCATCGTGGGCGAGTTGGCGCCGCGCCATCCCCCGGCCGGCCCGATCGCCCATCGCCGGCACGGGCAGTCTCAGGAGCGCCGGGTACCATGAAAAAAGCCCGCACCGCGCCAACTCGGGCGGTGCGGGCGTCTCGCTGTCACGAGCCTCGCGGGCTCCGCATGTCAGTCCAGGCCCAACTCCAGGGTCATGGGCATGAGCATCACGGCGGGGTCGTCGTCGTCCTTTTCGGCCAGGACGAGCTGCTCGATGTCGGCGACCAAGCCGACGGTCCCGTCTTCATGGGGGGCGAGGCGGACGTGAAGCTCGCCCTCGATGGCGTCGAGGCGATCGTCGACGGACCAGCTGTCGCCGCTGTCGAGGCCGCACTGGCCCTGGAAGACGTTGGTCCCCGCGATCCACCGCAGGGTCACGCGCTCGTCGGGCAGCGAGTAGGTCGTCTCGATCTGCTCGCCGTACGCGAACACCTCGGCGGCGAGGCCGTCGTCGATGCCGATCAAGAGCGCCTCGCTCCCGTCCTGGCGCGCGGCGACGATGGTCAGATCATCGCACGCGGCCCGCTGGTCGAGGGCGTTGACGTCGAGGACGTCGAGGTCGTCGTCACCGCCTTCGTCGCAGGCGGTGAGGGTGAAGGGGAGGCTCGCCGTGGTCAGGACGAGGAGGCAGGCGCGGACGATGGGGGCGAACGCGCGGGGTGAATGGGGGGTGGTGGCAGGGGGGCCTGCGAGGGCGTGACGCCACCGCGAGAAGAAAGCCATGCATTCACGGTAGCCACGGCTCGGGCGGGGGCAATGAGTCAAAAAAAGCCGGCTGGGTGGGGTCTGAGTGGGGCTAGGACATGAATGTCAGCGATCTGTGAAGGCGGGGGCGAGCAGGTTGCGCGGGCGGGGGATTGGGGTGCTCGCGGGGGTTTGGGGGGTGTTTGAGGGGTAGGGCGTGGGTGTCAGGGAGTGGCTTTGGGGGAAGTCGGTGGGGTGAGCTTGGGCGGTGTTCGGGTTTTGAAATTGCGCTTGGTGCGGGGTTTGGAAACGGTTGGCGCAGGTTGCGCTTTGGGTTGTGTCTAGGGCCTCTGGCGTGCGTGCCGTGCTGCGGTGCGTACGGCACCGCGGTGCTCTCGAGGCTCCGGCGGTGCTCCGCGGCCTATTCGGCGGGAGCCCTCCCCACTCCTGCGCTCGAGCCGAGCCGCAGCTTCAGCTCTTCCAGGGGCTGCAGGCGGCTCGGTGCTCGTCGCAGGTCCCCTCCCACCGAGCGGCCTGCTCTCGGTTGGCGAGCAGGATGCTGGGGTTTCGGAGCGGGGAGAGGTGAGCGGTGCGCTTGGGTGCGCTCTGCTTGGGTGCTCGTTCGTCAGTCCGCGGCCAGGGCGAGCTGCTGAGCCTGGCCGAGGGCCCGGGGATAGGTGACGTCGAGCTGGGGGATGGGGTGCTCGGGGGAGTCCAGGACGGCCTCGATGAGCTGGAAGATGGCGGTCTGGATGGCTTCGACCTCGGCACCGCTGAGGGCCCGGGGGTCGTAGTTGAAGCTGACGGTGCGCTCGCGGGCGGGGCCGAGGTCGACGTAGATGACCTCGAGGGGGCCGATGGGGGCCTCGCTGCGCAGGGGGAGGATGGTGAGCGGGCGGCCCTCGAGCTCGGAGAGGAGGAATTCGAAGGGGTAGCTGTTGAAGCGGACGCCGAACTCGACGGCGGCGCTGCGATCGCCGGCGTTGGGCTGGAAGGGGAGCTGGCGGTAGTCCTGGAGCATGGCCTGGCGGACCTGGGTGAGGAGCTCGGCCATGGTCTGGTCGGCGTCGAAGTCCCAGCGAAAGGGGTGCACGCCGGCGTGTTGACCGGACATGCGCCGAAGCTTGGCGCCGCGGCGGTTGCTTGAGGTGAGCAGGAGGGTCCAGCCGGTGCGCGCCTGGGCCTGGCTCAGGGCGACGCCGAGGGCGGCCTGGATGAGCACCTGGGGGCTGGCGCGGTGCTCGGTGCAGTAGGCGGCCATGCGCGCGTGGAGCGGGCTGGGGATCGGCGTGGTGAGGCTGCGGGCGGTCGGGCTGGGGACGGCGGGCGGCGGGAGCAGAGCCTCGGAGTTGGCGTCGAGGCGGGCGTCCCAGTAGGCGGCCTTGTCGGCGAGGCGCGCTGCGTTTGTGGCCTTGCCCTCCCGAGCCCATTCGACGAAGGAGGCGATCTTGGGCTCGCAGGGCTCCCCCTCGATGTCGGCGGCGTAGCGGCGCAGGACGTGATCGACGAACAGCGCGAGGCTCCAGCCGTCGGCGGCGAGGTGGTTGGCGACGAACAGCCAGGCGCAGCCGTCCGCGCCGAGGTCGAGGAGCTGGGAGCGGTAGAGGACCGGGCCGAAGCTGTCGAGGGGCGCGGCCATGAGCTGGCGGGCGCGGGCGTGGGCGGCCGCGGTGGGGTCGAGGGCGGCGGACAGGTCGACGAGCTGGAGCAGGGGCTTGGTGGGCTCGACGCGCTGGCGGGGGACGCCTCCGGTCGGATCGGCGACGAGGCGGATCGAGAAGGCGTCGTGCTCGGCGAGGGACTGGGCCAGGGCGCGGTAGAAGGCGTCGACGTCGAGGTCACCCGGGACGAGGACGAGGCTGCCGATGTTGAGCTGAGCGCCGCTGGGCGCCAGATCGTCCCACAGCAGGCGCTGGCCGGGGGTGAGGGCGAAGGTCTCGGGCTCGCGGGCTTGCTGGGCGACTGGCATGACTCGTCTCGGGGCCGGGGTCCGAGAGGGGAGTCATGGGGCGAGCGATTCTCATTCAGGCAAAGCGCGTGTGATGACTCGTTCGCGCCTGAGTATTTGAGCCGTCGTGGACGACGCCACGCCCTCCCTGCCCCACGTCCACGACTCGGAGACTGTCAACGAATCCACGCCCGCGCGGGCGGGGGCGACCACGAGCCTTCTCCAAGGCACGAACTCCATTGCCCACCAAGCCAAAGAGGAGGAGCGGGGCGACGAAGCGTCCCCGGTCCCAGGCGGCTGTGGGGGCAAAACAGAACTCACTCGAAGCGCAGTGAAATCGAATTACAGGTGCTCGACCACTCCAGCGACGCCGACAGGCTCAGCTCGTCGAACACGACGGCGTAGTCCCCGTCCAGCCCCAGATCGACCGGGCAGCTCCCGTCGGCGTCGGGGGTGCACGAGCAGTTGACCAGATCGCACTCGCTCGCGGGCTGGCCGAGGGCCTCGAGGCTGTAGGTCTCCGGCGGCAGGGGGGTCGGCGCCCAGCAGCTCGTGGCCTCCCCGGCGACGTTGCAGCTCGCGGGCAGCTCGAGATCGAGGGCCGCCGCAGCCCGCCAGGTCGTCGAGAAGCGCCCGCCCGGCTCGATGTAGATCGGCGCGTGGAAGGTCTGGCACAGCAGGCAAGTCGGGGGGTCCTCGCTGTAGGTCGCGCACGAGGGCCACTGCGTCTCGCAGTTGGTCAAGGGCAGCCACACCTCGCGCCCGGCGTAGCTCCCCGTCAGCGAGAACCACCGCGGGGCGTGCTGGCAGCCCGAGCCCTGCTCGTAGATCAGCACGGCCTCGTCGCGCGCGTTGACGATCTCCAGCGGGATGTCGCGCGGATCGAAGGCCAGCGGCGGGTCGCCAAAGTAGGACGCGCAGGCGTCGGGCTCGTCGAGGGGAGGGACCTCGAAGTCCTCGTAGTCGCAGCCGGCGTCGCCGAGCTCGTCGGCGCCCGAGCCTGAGTCGGTGTCGGCGTCGACCGAGTCGGGCCCGCAGCCCACCGCGAGGATCAGCCCAAGGACGCTCCAGCCATGCCGCATACCCGAGAGTGTACGGCGGCCGGGCGCTCGGGTGTTCAGCGCTTCGAGCCGCCCAGACAAGGCGGCGAGTCGGGCACGACGCCGCCGCGCTCGGCCCACTGCGGGGCCGTGAAGGCCTGAATCGAGAGGGCGTGCACGGGGCCCGCGAGCTGCTCGGCGAGGGCCGAGTTCACGGCCCGGTGGCGCGCGACGAGGGTCTTGCCCTCGAAGGCAGGGCTCACGACGATGACCTTGAAGTGGGTCTCGGAGCCGGGCGGCACGTTGTGGTTGCCCGACTCGTTGATGACCTCGAGCACCGTGGGCGCGAGCGCGGCCACGAGGGCGTCGTGGATCGAGTCCTGGACCGGCCCGCTCATGGCGTCTTGCTCACTGGGCGGCCGACTCGCCCGCGGCGTCGGCTGTGGTCTCGGGCGGCAAGGTGGCGGCGACGACCTGGGCGATGTCGAGGACCTCGATGTCCTCGTCCTTGTCGAAGTGCTTCATGCCGTCGGAGATCATCGTCTTGCAAAAGGGGCAGCCGACGGCGACGGCGTCGACCTTGGCCTCGACGATCTCCTCGCTGCGGTTGACGTTGACCCGCTTGTGGGTCTCCTCCTCGACCCACATCCGGCCACCGCCGGCGCCGCAGCAAAAGCCGTGCTCCTTGTTGCGGCCGAGCTCGACGAACTGGCCCTTGGCCCCGAGGCTCTTGGCGATGGCCGTGCGCGGGCCCTCGTAGACCGAGTTCCAGCGGCCGAGGTAGCAGCTGTCGTGGTAGGTGAACTTCTTGTCGTAGGGGTTCTCGACCTTGAGCTTCCCGTCCTCGAGCAAGCGCGCGATGAGGTCGGCGTGGTGGACGACCTCGTAGTCCCCGCCGAACTGCGGGTACTCGTTCTTGATCACGTGGAAGCAGTGCGGGCAGGTCGCGATCACCTTGGTGACCTGGTGCTCGTTCATGAGCTCGACCTGCTCGGCGGCGAGCTCCTGGAACTTGTCCTCGGCGCCCAGGCGGCGCAGCGTGTCGCCGGTGCACTTTTCTTGCTTGCCGAGCACGGCGAAGTCGACCCCGGCGGCGTGGAGGATGCGGACCAGGGCGCGGGAGGTCTTCTTGGCCCCGTCGTCGAGGGCGCCCGCGCAGCCGACGAAGAGCAGCCACTCGGCGTTGGGCTTGTCGTCCACCGTCGGGACGTTCAGGCCCTCGGCCCAGGCCATGCGGTCCGTGTTGTCGTTCCAGGGGTTGCCCTGGCCGTCGGCGATGTTGCCGATGACGCGGGTGATGTCGCCGGGGGTGCGGCCCTCTTCGTCGTTGAGCACGATGCGCGTGCGCATCTGCAGGATCTTGAGGGGGTGCTCGATGAAGACGGGGCAGACCTCCTGGCAGGCGCCGCAGGTCGTGCAACTCCACAGGGTCTCGTCCTTGATGCGCCCGCCGATGAGCGGCGGGAGCTCGCCGAGCATCTTCTTGATCTCGGTGATCTTGTCGGTCTGGGCCTCGGCCCCGAGCGCCTTGTAGGCGGGCGACTCCTCGTCGAAGTCCTCCGGGAAGCCCTCTTCGCCGGTGTCCGGCTCGTACATGGGCCGCTGGCCGCCGGCCTCCTCGAGCGCGACCAGCAGGCCGCCGCGGTCCTTCATCTCATCCTTGAGGTCGTGGATGAGGTGCATGGGCGAGAGCGGCTTTTGCGTGGCAAAGGCCGGGCAGTAGGTCGTGCAGCGCGCGCACTCGGTGCAGGCGTAGTTGTCGATGAGCGACTTCCAGTCGAAGTCCTCGATGCGCCCGACGCCCCAGTTCTCCCAGGGGATCGGGGGCTCCTCCATCTCCTCGTCCGACTCCTCCATGGCCTCGAGCTCCTCGTCGGTGGGCTCGGGCGGCATGAGCACGAGCTTGGGCATGATCCCGCGCTGCCCCTGGCGACGCAGGAGGATGTTCGGGCCCGAGCCGAGGACGTGGATGTGCTTGGAGAAGGGTAGGTAGTTGAGGAAGGACAGGACCACGCCCATGTGCGCCCACCAGTGGACCTCGCCGAGCAGGTGCGCCGTGTCCGAGTCCATGCGGACGTTGTTCAAGAGCACGGATCCGCCGCCCGGGGCCGAGGTGGCCCACTCGGGCCCCGACACGACGCCGAGGCCCGAGGCGATGGCGTAGGAGACCATCGCGCCGTCCTCCATCATGCCGCTGTGGGCCATCTCGAACACGTGGTGGCCGAAGTGGGTGACCACGATGATCGAGATGGCGCCGAGGATCAGCATGGCGTCGAGGCTGACCGGGACGAAGGTCGGCTTGATGACCAGGCGCCGGGTGAAGGCGTACAGGAGCGCCATGCCGACGACGAAGTTGCCCCAGTCGACGAAGAACTTGAGCCAGGCGTGGCCGGTGTCACCGAGGATCGTGCCCAGGGTCAGGCCGAACTCGCCGAACAGGCCGGTGATGCCCATGTCGACGAGGCCGACCTGGAGGATCAAAAAGCCCCAGTAGAGCGCCAGGTGGTGCCAGCTGCGCTTCTCCTCGACGACCTTTCGCTGGCCGAAGAAGAAGGTCATCAAGCTGGCGATGCGCTCCCCCCAGGTCTCCTCGAGGCCGGCGGGGCGACCAAGGGCCGCGATCTTGACGAACTTCGAGAGGTTCTTGACGAACAGGCCGAGGGCGATGGCGACGACGACGACGAAGGCGAGGAGCTTGAACATGTCTGGGCTCGTGGGTTGGTGGATGGGTCGAGCGGCGCGCTGGCCGGGGGGGACAGCCGTGTGCCGGATCCGGTCTCTACCCGTTCGCGCGCGCTATACCACAGCGTTCAAGGCCTTGCGCGCGACCCCGGCCGGGGCGGACTCGTAGGGCACGGGCCCACGGAGATCCCACGGTCGAGGACCCCCGCAGCGTTTCATCGCCAGCCTCCACAAAAGCGCGCCATTGCGCGCCCATCCTGCTAGCCTGTTCCCACCTGGCGCCCGCTTGACGGGTCAGCCCGGCGTGGTCGGGAGCGATCCCCCGCGATCCGCGGCAGTTTGCCAGGAAACGGCGCTCTCGACGACTCCGCGTCGCGGGCGCCCCGTGCCGAAGCCCCGAGTCCCGTGCGCGACCTGCTGCTCATCAGCGATCTCCACCTCGGATCGCACCTCAAGGCGAGGACGCGGGGGGAGTGGGTGCACCTCGCCGCGCGCGTGGACGAGTCGCTGCCTCAGTTCCTCGACCACTACGCCCGCGACGGGACGTGGCAGCTCGTGGTCAACGGGGACTTCATCGACTTTTGGAACGTCGAGATCGGCGATCCCAACGGCGAGCCCGAGGCGGTCGCGGTCGAGCGCCTGCACGCGGTCATCGACGCGTACCCCGGGGTCGAGGACGCGCTGGTGTCCTTCCTCGAGGCCGGCAACTCGATCGTGTTCGTGGCCGGCAACCATGACGCTGAGTTCCTCTATGGCGACGTGTGCCGGGCCTTCGCCGAGCGCCTCGAGGGGGCGGTGACGGGGGGCGACCAGGGCCTGGCGGGCCACTCGATCACCGCCACGGGGGTCGCAACCTTGGACCAGGTCGACGCCGGCAAGGTCCGCTTCGTGCCCTGGTTCGTCCGCGACGGCGGCGCGTGGATCGAGCACGGCCACGTGTTCGACCCGGCTTGCTCGACCCACGCCCAGCTCTCGCCGACCCGGGGGGGGCGGCTGGTCAAGAGCGTCGCCGAGGTCGCCACCCGGCGCTTCACCAACCGCATGCCCGAGATGGCCTACGACGCCCACGAGCACTTCACGGCCAAAGACTACGTGAAGTGGGCCATGGCCCGCGGGTGGCTGTTCATGGTCCGCGTGCTGTTCTTTTACCTGCGCATGGTCGGCGGGATGTTGGCGCTGTGGGCCCGGGGCGGACGCGTGGATCGAGCCGGACGCCAGGCCCACGAAGAGCGCCTCGCGCGGGTGGCCAAGAACGCCGGCTTGCAGATCAGCGCACTGGTCGCGCTCCAGAACATGGTCCCGCCGCCGACCTCGGCCAGCGTCGGCGGGGTGCTCTCGGTGACGGCCCTCGATCTCATCCTCAGCGCCACGGTCCCGATCGTGCTCGGGCCAGCCCTGGCCCTGGCTTTTGGCAAGTCCATGCTGGCCGGGTTGTGCGTCGGGGCCTTCGTCGCGGGCTTCATGGTGTTGGCGGTGCAGCGCCGCCGAAACCCGCGGAACATCGCCCAAGACATGCTCGAGGTCTCGTCCAGCGTCGGCGAGCTGACCGGGACCAACGTCGTGCTCATGGGCCACAGCCACCACGGCAGCCTCGAGCGGCGGGGGCCGGTGATCTATGGAAATTCGGGGAGCTGGCTCGACGGATCGCACCTCGTGGTCCGCCGCGGCGCCCAGGGGATCTTGGATCACGTCGAGCTGCGCCGGTGGCGAAATGGTGGGGTGACGGTGCTCGAGACCATGAGCCTGGACGCCAGCGCGGGGCTCGAGGGGGAGCCCTGCGCCCGCCCGGGGACCACCAGCGCGGCGCTGCTGGACCCCGCCGCCGGTGCAGCGGCCGAGTGAGCCTGGGTCCCAGTTTGGGCCTGGCGCATCCGCGATGGGGCTCGACGTCCGTCGCCCAAAGACTGTCGATCCGTGCGGAAAGCTGGCCCGAACCCGTCTGGCTCTGATAGCGTCGGGCTGTGGCAGGCGAGCACATCCTCATCGTCGAAGACGACCCCTCCGTGCAGACTCTGCTCGGCAAGGCCCTGACCGCTCAGGGCTACCGCGTGACCCAGGCCCAGGACGGCCTCGCCGGGCTGACGGCCCTCGAGGAGGAGCAGCCCGACCTGATCATCGCGGACATCATGATGCCGCGCCTCGACGGCATGACCTTCGTCAAGGCGATCAAGCGCAACGCCGGGACGCGCTCGGTGCCGGTCATCTTCTTGACCGCCAAGAACGACCCGCGCAGCGTGGTCGAGGGCATCAACGTCGGCGCCAAGTACTACGTCACCAAGCCCTTCCAGCTCGACGAGCTGCTGTCCAAGGTCGAGAAGGCGCTCTAGAGTGAGCGCCTCCGCCGACCCCGCCAAAGCCCCCTCGCTGGCGCAGAGACTGGCCAGCGTCGAGCTGATCACCTTCGACATCGACGGCACCCTGACCGACGCGACCACCTGGTGGGTGGGGGAGGGCGCCGGCTGGGTCCAGCGCTACAGCGTCCGCGACGGCGAGGCGATCCTGCGCCTGGCTCGCGCGGGGCTGCCCGTGGTCCCGCTGTCGCGCAACGGCACCGAGGCGGCCCGGCGGCGCATGGAGCACCTGCGCCGGGAGCTCGACTGGCTCGGGGTCAAAGACAAGATCGCCGCGGTCGAGGCCATCGCGGCGCGCCACGGCGGGGTCGCCATCGAGCGCGTGCTGCACATCGGCGACGGCCCCGACGACGCCGCGGTGTTCGAGCACGTCGGGGTCGGGGTCGCCGTCGCCGACGCGCACCCCCGGGCCCGGGAGGTCGCGCGCCTGGTCCTCGACGCGGGCGGCGGCCAGCGGACCATGGAGGAGCTGGAGCTGCGGATGATCGCCGCCGAGCACCCCAAGCTCGTGGAGTCCCAGGCGTGAGCAAGACCCTGGCCATCGGGATCATGAGCGGGACGTCGGGCGACGGCGTGGACGCCATCCTCATCGAGCTCGACTCCGTCCGCGAGCGCCACGAGCCCCGGGTCCTCGACCACGCCTTCGTGGCCTTCCCGGCCGAGCTGCGCGCCGAGCTGACCAACCCGACGGCGCTGACCTTGCCCCGACTCTCCGAGCTCCACGCCGAGCTCCCGCGCCGCTACGCCGAGGCCGTCCGGGCCATCGACGGCTGGTCCCACTGCAAGGTCGTCGGCATGCACGGCCAGACGGTGTGGCACAGCCCGCCCTCGGCCCAGGCCAGCTTGGGCCACCGCGTCCCCAACACCCTGCAGATCGGCAGCACGGCGATCCTCGCCGAGGCCCTCGGGCGCCCCGTGGTCGGCGATCTGAGAGCCGCGGACATGTTCCACGGCGGAGAGGGGGCGCCGATCGTGCCCTTCGCCCACTGGTTCTTCACCCCCGCCGAGGAGGCCGGCCGCCTGGTGGTCAACGTCGGCGGTATCGCCAACATCACCCACGTGACCGCGCGCCTGGGCGAGGTCCGCGGCTACGACATCGGCCCGGGGATGATGATCGCCGACTACTGCACGCGGCGGCTCAGCGGGGGCGACTACGAGTACGACAAGGACGGCGTGCTCAGCTGCGGCGGCAAGGTCGACCCCGGCGTCGTCGAGTCGATCATGGCCCACCCCTTCTTCGCCAAGGCGCCGCCGCGCTCGACGGGGCGCGAGGACTTCGGCATCGACTACGCCTCGCGCTTGCTCGAGCGCTTCGCCGAGCTCAGCGCCCGGGATCTACTGACTTCGGTGATGGCCGTGACCGCGCGCTGCATCGCGCGGGCGGCTCTGGCCGAGCTCGAGGGCGTGGGCTCGGTGCTGCTCACCGGCGGGGGCGCGAAGAACCCCACGCTCGTGCGCCTGGTCAAGGAGTTCATCCCGCTGCCCGTTTCGCGCGCGGACGCGGGGGTGTTCGCGGCTTCCCACCATGAGCCCGCGGCGATCGCCTTGATCGCCGCGCGGACGCAGGCGGGCCTGCCGAGCTCGCTGCCCTCGGTGACGGGCGCGAGCAAGCCCTGCCTGCTCGGTCACATCGCCTACCCGACTCCGGGCTGAGTTGTTGTCATGCCCCCGCGGGGGGTTCGTGCCTTGGAGAGGGCATGGGGTCGTCCCCGCTCGCGGGGGCGTGGATTCGTGCTTCGTCTTTGATTCGTGGACGTGGGGGAGGGCGTCTTTGGACCCGCGGCGGGCCCCGAGCATCGCCTACCATCGACAATGGTGAGCGCGGGAGGTCGAGGACGAGGTCGGGATCCGCTCGCGGCGGTCGAGGACTTCATGGTCGAGGCCGCTGCGCTGCGGGACATCTCCGAGCTGTGTGACCTGGCCGCGCGCAGCCTTGGGGCTGTCGAGGGGGTCGCCGTGATGGTCGTGCTGACTGCGGCAGGTGGGGACGGGGAGCCGCCGAGCTGGATCGGGCTCGACGGGCTCGACAGAGATTCGAGCCTGAGCTCGGGGACGGCCGGGCGACGCAGCGCAGCGCCGCTGCCTGCGTACATCGCGGAGGGGCTGCGTCAGCCCGACGCGAGCGCAGCCACTGTGGCCTTGCTCGCGCGCCGGGAGCTGGGCCTCGCGGATGGTCCACCGCTGGCCGAAGTCGCCAGCTTTGTCCTCGAGGCGGGACACGGCCAGGCGATGCGCTGCTGGCTGGGGCGCGTCGCCGTCTCCGAGGCCGACGGGCCCCTCGACGCGAGCCCGGTTCGCCCCGCGCGGTTGATCCTCCGTCACCTGCTGAGCCTCGCCGCGACCTTGCACGCCGAGCGCCAGCGCCAGGACTCCGAGCTCATGTACCAGGCCCTCGTCGAGCAGATGCCGGCCATCGTCTACTACCGCGAGTTCGACAAGCCCGGCGCGCCGACCTTCATGAGCCCGCAGGTCGAGGACATGATCGGCTTCAAGGCCGAGGAGTTCATGGGCAGCCGCGAGCTCTTCGTCGAGCGCTTGCACCCCGAGGACCGCCAGCGGGTGCTCGAGCTCCAGGCCTTCCACGACACGGCCAACCTCGACGGCTTCGGGTCCATCGAGTACCGGATGATCCACAAGGACGGGCGCACGGTCTGGCTGCACAACCGCGGCATGGCCAAGCGCGACGCCGACGGCAAGCCAGGCTTTTTGGTCGGGCTGATCTTCGACATCACCGAGCAAAAGCAGCTCGAGGCCCACGTCGTCCACGCCCAGAAGATGGAGGCGATCAACCGCATCGCCGGGGGCATCGCCCACGACTTCAACAACATCCTCGCGGTCATCATCGGCTACGGCGAGCTCATGGCCGACGCCCTCGACGGCCAGCCGCAGCTGCGCGAGGACCTCGACGCGATGCTCGAGGCGGCCGAGCGGGCCAAGACCCTCGTCGGCCAGCTGCTCTCGTTCAGCCGGCGACAGATCCAGCAGCGCGCGCGCCTGCGCCTGCGCGCGGTCCTCGACGGGATGCGGACCATGCTCGCGCGCGTGCTCCGGGAAGACATCGAGCTGCGCTTTGACTACGCCCCGGAGCTGGGCAGCGTGCAGGCCGATCGCGGGCAGCTCGAGCAGGTCGTGATGAACCTGCTGGTCAACGCCCGCGACGCCATGCCGGAGGGCGGCCGGATCGAGGTCCGGGCCCGCAACGTGACCCTCGAGGACGACCTCAACGAGGCCTGGGAGCCGATCCCCGCCGGTGAGTACGTGATGTTCACGGTGTCCGACACCGGCGTGGGCATGGACAAGGAGACCCGCCGCCGGCTGTTCGAGCCCTTCTTCACCACCAAAGAGCAGGGCACGGGCCTGGGCATGTCGACGGTCCTGGGCCTGGTTCGCCAGCACGAGGGCACCCTCGAGGTCGACAGCGCGGCGGGGGAGGGGACCCGGGTGAGCGTCTACCTACCTCGCTGCGCCGACGCGCTGGCCGAGGCCGAGGCCGAGGCCGCGCGCGAGGGCGCCGTGCTCGGGGGCCACGAGCAGGTCCTGCTCGTCGAGGACGACGACCAGCTGCGCACCCTGACCATCATGGTCCTGACGCGGCTGGGCTACGTCGTGGCCGCGGCCGAAGATGGCGAGCGGGCCCTCGAACGCTTCGCCAGCGAGAGCTTCGACCTGGTGCTCAGCGACGTGATCATGCCGGGGATCAGCGGGCCCGAGCTCGTGCGCCGCCTCGTCGCCGAGCAACCGAAGCTCGAGTGGCTGCTGATGTCGGGCTACGCTGGCGACGCCATAGACCTGGCCGAGGTCGACCCGCGCCGGGTGCTGTCCAAGCCCTTCTCCGTCCGCGAGCTCGCGGCCCGGCTGCGCGAGGTCCTCGACGCCAAATCGGCCTGAACCCTACAATTTCGCGTAGGAGGTGAACATCTCGACCTCCGTCATGGCGATGAGCCGATGGTCACGCTCGGGCAGCACGCGGACCGGCGTGGCCGGGAGCATCTCGACGCGCTCGGCGTCGTCGCCCTCGAGGATCTCGAGCACGGCCCGGCCTCCGGTCAGCATCACGACCATGTCCGCGCGGCCGCGGGTCGACACGCGCACCTTCTCGCCAGCGCGGACCCGCAGGATCTTGCAGGTGTAGCGCTCGCTGTCGGCCCACACGAACTCGCCGCCGAAGGACCGAGCCTCGAAGGGCGGGCCAAAGTCATCGCTGACTTCGTCGCCGGGGCCCTCGGTCGCGTCCACGGGATCCTGCTCGGCCTCGTCCTTTCGCATGAGACCGACACTCTACCGCGTCGTCCGGCGAAGGCGAAGGCCGGGGCTCAGAGACTGTGAATGGTTCACAGTCTCTGTCTTCTTTAGCCGTCGTGGACGACGCCACGCCCTCCCTGCCCCACGTCCACGACTCAGTTCGACTTCTTGGGCTTTTGTGACTTCTTCTTCGAGGACTTCTTCTTCGTCGGAGACTGGGCGGGCTTCTTCGCGTCTTTTTTACCCTCGTCCTCGGGCGCCTCGTCGACGTAGGCCGAGTCGTCCTTGGCCGGCTCGTCGGCGATGGAGCTGCGCTTTTTCTGGGCGATGCGAGCCCGGCGGGCCGCGTCGTGGTCCCAGGTGTCGACCTTGCCGTCGCCGTTGATGTCGTAGCCGATGCGGTCGATCTGCTTACCCAGGTAGTAGGTGAACATGTCGGCCCGGCCGTCGGCGTCGCGGTCGGTCTCGACCCGGACCAGGCGGCCGTCGTCGTAGATGCGCCACGAGTCGGCGAAGCCGTCCTGGTTGAGGTCCATCTCGTCGCGCACGAGCTTGCCCTGCTCGTAGTAGCGGCCCATGTCGATGCGGCCGTCGAAGTCCTGGTCGTACTGCTCGCGCTCGACGTCCCCGCCAGGGGTGTAGTGGATGAAGGCGTCGAGGCGGCCGTCGAAGTTGAGGTCGGCCTGCTTGCAGGTGATCTTCTCGCCGCCCGCGTCGCTGCCGTAGAGGGTCACGAGATCGGCGTAGCCGTCCTGGTTGACGTCGACCTGGTGCTTGCGCTTGTTGGTCGCGTCGCAGCGCTCGCCGTCGACGGTCAGGTAGACGAGATCCCGCGCGTCGCGGTTGCGCCCGCGGGTGGTGTCGGGCTCGGCCTCGCCCGCCTCGCCGGGGCCGTCGTCCGCTCCCCCGGAGCCGCCTCCCTTGTTGCCCTTGCCGCTCTTTTTTGAGCCGCCCTTGCCAGCGTCGGCGCTGTCGCCGGGGGAGTCGGTGTCGCCCTTGTTGCCCTTGTTCTTGCAGCCCCCACCCAGGAGGAGGGTCGAGGCGGCGAGCAGGGCGACCAGAGCGGGGGCGCGGCGATGGGCGTTGAGCATGGGCACCGAGTGGGAAGGGTAGGCCGGCCTCGGTGGGGGAGCAAGACAGGAATTCGCCCGTTTAGCCGCAACTGGAGTGGCCTGAGCCGAACTTTGTGCCTCCGTGAAGGCCGCCCGGTGGTCTGGCCATGCACTCGACCCGGCGGTCTCGCGGGCCCGGCGCTCGCGGGCGGGGTCGGCGGAGGATCTGGAGGCAGGCGCGGCTGAACACCTGCCCGCGCAGACCTGAACGCCCGGTTCGGCAAGGCCCCAGCGATGTGGTAGTAGGCCCGCCCGAGCCCCCCGCCATGAGCACTGACGCCGAGTCCTCGAAGCTGCCCGTCCGCGAGCACATCCGCAGCTTCTGCATCATCGCCCACATCGACCACGGCAAGAGCACCCTCGCCGACCGCCTGATGGAGCACACGGGCCTGCTCGGCGAGCGCGACAAGACCGCGCAGTACCTCGATCGCATGGACATCGAGCGCGAGCGCGGCATCACGATCAAGGCGCAGGCCGTGCGCATGAACTACGAGGCGGACGACGGCACCGTCTACCAGCTCGATCTCATCGACACCCCCGGACACGTCGACTTCAACTACGAGGTGTCGCGCTCGCTGGCCGCCTGTGACGGGGTCCTGCTCGTCGTCGACGCGGCCCAGGGTGTCGAGGCCCAGACCCTCGCCAACGTCTACCTGGCCCTCGACGCCGACCTCGAGATCATCCCGGTGATCAACAAGATCGACCTCCCGAGCGCCGACGTCGACAACGCCAAGGCCGAGATTGAAGAGATGGTCGGCCTCGACGCGAGCCAGGCCATCTGCGTCAGCGCCAAGACCGGGCAGGGCATCGACGAGCTGCTCGAGGCCATCGTGACCTACCTGCCGGCGCCCAAGGCCGACCCCGAGGGCCCGGTCAAGGCGCTGATCATCGACTCGTGGTGGGACAACTACCGCGGCGTCATCTCCCTGGTCCGGGTCATGTCCGGGACCATGCGGGCCAAGCAAGAGGTCCGCTTCATGGCCACGGACAAGCGCTACGACATCCTCGAGACCGGTGTCTTCGCCCCCGAGCCGCGCAAGCTCGACAAGCTCGAGGCCGGCGAGGTCGGCTTTTTGATCTGCAACATCAAGGACGTCGTCGACTCGAAGGTCGGCGACACCATCGTGCTCGCCAGCGACGGCGAGAGCGACCCGCTGCCGGGCTTCCAGGAGGTCCAGCAGATGGTGTTCGCGGGCGTGTTCCCCACGGACAGCAACCAGTACGCGGACCTGCGCGACGCCCTGGGCAAGCTGACCCTCAACGACGCCAGCGTGACCTGGGAGCCGGAGACCTCCGACGCCCTCGGCTTCGGCTTTCGCCTGGGCTTCCTCGGCCTGCTGCACATGGAGATCATCCAAGAGCGGCTCGAGCGGGAGTACAACCTCGATCTGATCACCACCGCGCCCTCGGTGAAGTTCCGGATCACGCACAACGACGGCACCGTCGAGATCGTCGACAACCCGGCCCGCTTCCCCGACACCGGCGACATCCAGATGATCGAGGAGCCGATGATCATCGGCCGCATCCAGCTGCCCGAGGACTACCTCGGCCCGGTCATCAAGCTGTGCCAGGAGCGGCGCGGCATCCAGCAAGACCTGACCTACATGACGACCACCCGGGTCCAGCTGACCTACGAGCTGCCCCTGGCCGAGGTCGTGTTTGGGTTCTACGACCAGCTCAAGTCCTGCTCCCGGGGCTACGCCAGCTTGGACTACGACCACGGCGAGTACCGGCGGGCCAACCTCGTGCGCCTGGACCTGATGGTCAATGGTGAGAAGGTCGACGCGCTTTCGCTGATCACCCACAAGGACAACAGCTTCTTCCGCGGCCGCGACCTGTGCGTGAAGATGAAGGAAGAGATTCCCCGGCAGCAGTTCGAGGTCGCCATCCAGGCCGCCGTCGGCAGCCGGATCATCGCCCGGACCACGGTCAAGGCCTTGCGCAAGAACGTCCTGGCCAAGTGCTACGGCGGCGACGCGTCGCGCAAACGCAAGCTGCTCGAGAAACAAAAGAAGGGTAAGAAGCGTCTCAAGGCCGTCGGAAACGTCGAGATCCCCCAAGGCGCGTTCCATGCCATTCTCAAGTTGGATCAGTGATGAACGAAAGCGGCGAGCCAGAGGCCAACATGAAGGGCAGCGCCGCGCGCGCAAACCGCAAGCGCGACGTCGACGAGACCGCTGAGGCCGATCCGGCGGCGTCCCGCTCGGCGCCCGTTCGCTCGGCAGGGCACGTGCGCTCGGGCGCGCGCATGTTGATCAAGGAGGCCAACAAGATCCTCCGCAAGCACCGCGAGCGCATCCCCGAGAAGGTCGTCGAGGAGATCGAGGCGACGGTCACGGCCATCGAGGCGCTGCGCGAGCAAAAGCCCAACGAAGACCTCGTCGAGCTCGAGTACAAGGCCGAGCACCTCGACGAGCTGCTCCACCAGCACGCCTCCTTCGCCCGCAAGAGCGCGCTGCGGGACTCCCTCGAGAACATCGTGATCGCCATCGGCGTGGCCCTGGCCGTGCGCTCGGCGGTCTACGAGCCCTTCCAGATCCCCAGCGGATCGATGATGCCCACGCTGCGGGCGGGCGATCACATCTTCGTCAACAAGTTCCGCTACGGCGTCCAGGTCCCGCTGACCACGACCATCGTCGGCGAGGACCTGCTCGCCGGGGTCGCGCGCGGCGAGGTCATCGTGTTCCGCTACCCCCTCGACGAGTCCCAGGACTTCATCAAGCGGGTCATCGGCCTGCCCGGGGACACGATCCGGGTCAACACCGACCGCCGACGCATCGAGCTCAAGCGGGCAGGGGAGGAGGAGTTCGCGGCCATCGAGCGCGAGCGCCTCGACGACGTCCGCTGCCTCGAGGAGGGCTCGACGGAGCCCATGGACAACTGCTCGGTGTTCCGCGAGACCCTCGACGGGCGCAGCTACCAGGTGCGCTACCGCGACGATCAGCGGTCCATGGACGCCAGCACCCGGACCTTCGTGGTGCCCGAGGGCCACCTGCTGGTCATGGGCGACAACCGCAACGCGTCCCACGACTCCGTCGCCTGGACCGTGGTCGCCGACTCGGTCACGGCCAAGGGCCTGATCTCGCGCATCGACATCCGCGACCTGGCCAAGGACCACCAGGAGGGGCGCATCGAGCTGCGCGACGAGGACAAGTTCATCGTCGCCAACGACGACGCCAACCAGGATCAAGCGCGCTACGTCGCCGAGCGGCCCTCGGAGGCCCACGGCCTGGCGCTGGAGGCCTGGCGCGCGCCGCCCGTGGATCCGGCCGCGACCTTCGCCAGCTTGGCCCACCACTACGGCGCCAACGAGCGCGTCGAGCTCAGCGCGCTCATCGAGAACGCCCGGCTGACCGATCGGGAGCGCGAGCGCCTCGAGGCCCTCAGCGAGGAGCTGGGCGAGTTTCGCTTTGGCAAGAACGGGGCGGTCTACGAGGCCGTGTTCCGCCCGCCGGGGGTCGAGGACGCGATGTTCCGGCTGCACTGCGGGGTCAAGCGTTGCGAGCGACGCTCCGAGGTCGCCGACCGCATCGCGCGGATCGTCGAGGCCTACGAGGCCAACCCCGACTACGACTCCCGCGAGCTGCTCGTGCGCGAGCCGGGCCGGCCGACGACCTTCCCGGGCCGCGGCAAGGCCGACGAGCGCTACCTCGAGCGGCGCTTTGGCACGGGCGGCAAGGTGGGGAAGGGCGTGCGCCTGCGCGCGTGGCGAAAGCCTCACGAGGGCGTGGAGGTCCTGCGCGACGCCGTGCTGGCCGAGTTCGGCGCTGGACCGGTCGCCGAGGCCATGGGCCTCGAGAGCGAGCCGCCCGTTCAGGCCCGGGCCGTCAGCGGCGTGGGTGCCGAGGGTCCCGAGGCGCAGACCTGGTCGATCCCGGCGCCCAGCGGCGGGTGGACGTTGGTCCACGCCGACGCCGATCGGGGCGTGCTGTTCGCCCTCGAGTGCGGGACGATTCGGTGCGGCGAGGAGGCCCAGGCCGTCGAGCTGGCCACGACCATCGCTGGCCGCGTTCAGACGGTGCTCACGGAGGCCGAGCGCCTGCCAGAGCTGCTGACCCGCGCCGACGTTGGCGGGCTGCCGGAGGTGCCGGTGCCGGGCAAGCACGCCAGCGAGTCTGGCGCGGAGGTGGGGCATCCGTACTACTGGGATCACCTGGCGTTCCGCGGCGCCGTGTTGGCCGACAGCCACTCCATCGCGCTGTCCGTGCTGCGCAGGCCCGAGCAAGGCCTCGAGGCCGCCGCCCAGGAGTTCGTGTCGACGCTCGGGTCGAACTCCGACGAGGCGCCGGAGCCCGTCGACGGCTTGGGCCCGAGCGCGTGGTACGCCCACGGGCCCAACGGCCACGGCTACGTCTTCGTCATCGCGGAGACCGAGCTGGTCGTGTCGCTGCGGTGCCGCACCGGGCTGTGTCCCGATCGGGACACGGCGCGGAAGTTCGCCGAGCGGGCCTACGACAAGGGCCTCGACACGGACAACTTCCTGCAAAAGGGCGTCAGCAAGCCCAGGCCCTTCGTGCCGCGCGGAAACGTGAAGGGGCGGGCCGAGGTCATCTGGTGGCCGACGAGTCGGTTCTGGACGCCGATCGACTGAGCGGGCGCCGTCCGTGAGCGCTGGATCGTCGTCAGCGGGCGTCTGACGGGCTCTACGGCGGTTTTGCGCCGTACCGAGGCCCCTGGGGCGTTCCAGATAAAAGACCGATAAGGTAGATTATGTAAAGTAGGATGTCGATGAAGTCGGAGGACGCGGTGCGGCAGTTCCGCTGTAAGCTAATGGGCAGACCTCCCCGTTTGCCCCGCCAGGACGCCATGCACCGACTTCACCTGCCGATCCACGAGCCTTGCCACGAGAACTGGGACGCGATGGACCGCGAGAGCGACGCTCGGCGCTTTTGCGACGTGTGCACCAAGGAGGTCCACGACCTGTCGTCGATGACCGAGCGCCAAGCCCGGAAGGTCTTGAAGGTCGAGAGCGCCAAGGGCCGGGTCTGCGTCCGCTACCGGACGCAGCGCGACGGCGGGATCCTGTTCCGGACCGAGACCACCGCGGCGCCCTCGCTGTGGCAGGCCACCTTGGCGGCCGCGTCCATGGCCCTGGTCATGCTGACCGGCTGCGCGGATGTCGAGCCTTCGGAGATCCTCGATGACAAGTGCGTCTACGAGCGCGGCCCGCTGAGCTTCGAGCTCGCCCGCGGTCAAGGCACCTGCCCCGCGGCCGAGGAGCTCGAGATGATGGGCGACGTCGCCGTGCCCGAGGAGGTCATGGGCAAGATCGCGGTCGACCCGGAGCCGACCGAGCCCGATCCCGAGCCCGTCATGGGTGAGGCGCCTACCGAGGAGCCCTGTGACTCGAGCGACAAGCCCGAGGATCCTGAGGTTCCGGCGGTTCAGGGCGAGATCGAGATGATGGGCGACGTGGCTTACGAGCCCGATCCGCCCGAGCCCAAGCCGGAGAAGGACCACGTGCGAATGGGCAAGATCGCCGCGCCCGTGGATCCTGATGTTCCGGCGGATCCGGACGCGTCCAAGCTCGAGTTTGCGCCCGATCCCGACGGTCCGCGTCGGCTGTGATGCCCCCTACCCGCCGGTGAGCTCGACGCGTTGGGCCACCTTTCCTGGCCGCCCGGCTTTCGCCGCGGCGGCCTTGCGCGTCTCGGTGGCGGCGGCGATGCAGCGCTTGGACTTGGCGGACAGCTGGGCGCCGGAGACCTTGGCGCGAACGACCCGGCCGTCCTCGAGCACGCTGTAGTCGAGCTCGAAGGAGCGCGCCTTCTCGCCGTGGAGACACTTCGCCCAGGCGTTGCGCCGCGAGTTGGCCACGCGTTGCGCGAAGTTCGCGTCGATTCCGCCCTCCACGCGCGTCGAGACCACTCGGATTTGAGGCTCCTCGGACGCCTCCGGTCGAGGTCGCAGCGGAGCACCAGATCGAATCGCCTCGCTGGCGACGCCCCCTCCCCGTCCGCTGCCGACCAGGCCGAGGCCCGCGACGGGGGCGTCGTCGATCGAGCCGCCGGTCATCGAGGCCCACAGCGCGCCATCGTCGACGTCCGGGTCGAAGTTCGCCGCGACGAGGACTTGGGAGGCCTCGAAGGCCTCTTCGGCTTCGGGCATGACCCCCAACACGCCCGCTTCGCGGGCTGCCTCGACGGGGTCTTTGTCGCGTCGGAGCGCTGGCGCGTTCTTCCTCTGGCGGACCCGACCCGTTCGGAGATCGGGGTCCACGGCGGCCAAGTCGTCCGGTTGAGCGGGGCGGACGGGCTTTGGGGGAGCTCGCCGCGGCTCGGACGAGGGCTGCACGGCCGCGCGCGGCGGCGAAGGTGCGGTCTGCACTCGCCTAGTCTCCTCGGGTCGAGGCTCGTCACGCACGATGTAGGCGAGGTAGGGCGCGACCTCTGCCTCGAGCGGAGGGAGCTGGGTCTCGGCGATCCGTCCGGTGAGAAACAGGAAGGTCACCACGAGCAGCGCGGAGCTGGAAAAGCTCAGCCACCACCCGAGATCGAGGGGCCGGCGCCCGAACTCGAGCTCGGGCCGAGCCTCGCAGCCGACCTCGATGGTCAGCGCCCCGAGCTCGATGCAAGTCCGCTCGCCCCTCCCCATGGCGACGAGCGCCCCAGTGCCGGGCCGAGCGAGCACGGCCCCGTCTGCGGTCGCCATCACCAGCCGGTGGAGATCCGGCGTCGCGTAGGTCAGATCGGCCGTGGGCGCCTCGCCGAGGGTGAAGCTCTGGCCCGGGCGCAGCTGGGTGACCTGGGTGATGGTGCCCGCGAAGGAGACTCGGACCTCTGTACACAGCTCGGACCCCGCCACCGCTCGTGTTCACGCTCGATCCCGCGTTCGGGTGTGAGCCAGATGTGATGGCGCGAGTGCCCCCGAGTGTCGCCAACAACGACGAGAGCCCGCCAGCTTCCGCCGACGGGCTCGTCCTTCGAAGTTTGAGCTTGCGCCCGGCAGGGTTCGAACCTGCGGCCTCAGGATTAGGAATCCTGCGCTCTTCCGGCTGAGCTACGAGCGCGCGCCCCGGAGTGTGGACGGCCCTTTGGCTCGACGCAAGTCGCCGACAAAAAGTAGATTGCGGCCGTGGCCGGCGCTCCACCTCCCTCGCCTCGGGCCTTGCCCCGGGCCTCGCGCGGCTTCGCGGCCACGCTCGCGCCGGCGCTCGCGGCCGTGATTACCTGGGGGATCTTCTCGTTCGCGGCCGCCGAGGAGAGCCTGGCGATGCGCCGCGGGCTGGTGTTCGCCAGCGGGCCGCTGATCCTGCTCGCGGGGCTGCACGCCCGGCTGTTTGGCTTTCTCCACGCCCCCGAGCGCATGCGCCTGCTCCCCCTCCCCCTCCGCGCGCGCGCGCACTGGCGCAGCGCGACCCGGGAGCACGGCCCGGGGCTGCTGTGGTCGGGGGTGCTCGGGTGCGCGGCGGTGGGGCTCTCGGGCGGGGACTCGGCGGGGGCGCTGGCGGTGGAGTTCGCCGGCTTCGTGGTCATGGCGGCGCTCGTCGAGCCGGCCATCGCCGGGGCGGCGGCGCTGCTCGGTCGGCGCTTTGAGGACGGCTCGTCTCTCGCGGATATCCAGCGCAGCGCGGGCGGTGGATGGACGACACCGGAGGCCGTCGTCCATCTCTATGCCCCTGCGCTGGGCCTGGGCCTGGCGGCGTTGTTGGCCTTGCCCGGGCAGCTGACTTGGGAGCGCTGGGTCGACGGCAAGGCCCTCGAGGCGCAGCACGTCGCCCTGAGTCTGGTCCCCGTGGCGATCGGCGTCGGGCTGCGCTTGGCCGCGGGCTGGGCGTACGCGCAGGGCCTGTGGGAGGCCGTCCCGCGCCTGGCCGAGGCGACCGTCACCCTGGCCGGCCCGCCGACGCCCGAGCACGAGCCGGCCTGGCTGCGGATCCTCGGCCCCCGGATGTCGCCGTGGAGTCGGTTGATGGCCACCCAGTTTTGGCGCCTCGCTCCCCTCCCCGGCCTGCGTCTGGGCGCAGTCCTCGGGTTGGCCGTGGTGTTCGCGCTGCGCGGAGATCCACCAGGCGTGGTCGGGGTGGCCCTGGCCGCCGTGGCCGTGGGGATCTGGGCTGCTCCCCTCGGCCCGATGCTCCGTCAACGTCACGCGCGGGCGCGGCTGGCGGGTTCGCTGCCCTTGCCGGCGGGACCTCGCCAGGGCCGCGGGCGGTCTGCAGCTTTGCTCTTTGCGGCTCCGGCGGTGATTCTCACGCTCGTCGTGGCGCTGCGGGTGGCCCTTGCGGGTTCGGTCTAAGTCTTCGGAGTCAAAGGGCTTTTTGGTGTGGGGTGAAAGCCTGACCTGAAGGCTTGGTGGCCAAGCGAACGCGCTCGTCACAGGTGAGAGGTCTGCGCCTGGCTCCGACGACTGAATACTGGTAGGCATCGCCCCGTCTGCCGAACCGCGACGCGACGCTTCGCATCTCGCTTCGTGACCGTCATCCGAGACACGCCATGACTGGACTTCGTGCCCGCTTGCTCACCCTGACTCTGACTGGCCTCCCCGTGCTCGTGGCGGCCCCGATCGCGCTGAGCCCGGCGCCCGCGAGCGCGGCCGATAGCGCAATCGACGCGTTCAAGGCCAAGCACGAGGCGGTGGTCAAGCAGGTCAAGGCCGGGGCGAGCGACGCCGAGATCCAGGCCAAGGTCGACGGCCTCCTCGACTACGACTGGCTGGCGACCGCGGCCCTCGGTGGCCCCAAGAACTACGCCAAGGTCTGCGGCGAGCACTGCGACGAGTTCGAGGACCTGCTCACCCGGCTCATCCGCGAGAACTACCTGCGGATGATCCGCAAGGCCGAGAAGCACCCCGTCGAGTACCTGGGCCAGGTCGAGGGCCGCAACGGCATCTACAAGGTCTCCACGCGCATCAAGGTCGAGAAGAACGGCCGCGAGCAGACCGTGACCGTCGACTACGTCATGCACCAGACCAGCGGCGGCTGGAAGGTGCGCGACATCATCACCGACGACGTCAGCCTCGCGCGCACCTACAGCTACGAGTTCAACAAGATCGCCAAGAAGGAAGGCATCGAGGGGATCATCTCGAAGCTGCAGGGCAAGCTCGCCAAGCTCGAAGCCAAGGGCTGAACGGATTATGCTGGGGCTCGTGTCGGGCCTCAAATCCACCGGAGAAGCGACCCCGTCTAGCCTGCGCTCGGGGGTCGCTTCGTTCGTGGTTGCGGCCCTGCCGTGCTTGGGGATCGGCCTCGCCTTCGGGTGCACGGAGACCCAGGTCACCGGCCAGGGTGAGTTCGGCCGGCCCATCCCGCTGGCGTCGCGGTCCGAGGCTCCCCTGCCCCGCCTGGCCTGGCACGACGGGGACGCCTGCCCCGGGATGGCCGGGGGCTGCACCAGCTACTGCGAGGGTCCGCCAGAGTCTTGCCCCGAGGGCTCGTGCATGCCGCTGCTCATCGACAGCGGGACGCCGATTTCGATCTTGCCGGGCTCCGGGGGCACGAGCGTGGGTCGAGAGTGCATCGAGGTGCGCGCGGCCGAGGGCCTGCTCGACGAGGTCGGCGCGGACACCCTCGCCCAGACCACGGCGGCCTTTCGCCTGTTCGACGCGCCCATCCTCCGAGCGCCCCGCGGGCCCGTCGGGGGCTGGGACTGGCAGGTCGGGGACGACCTCGAGTCGGCGACGGTCGGCGGCGTGCTCGGGGGCAACGTGCTCCGCGACTTCGCCGTCGAGTTCCGCCACCCGCGGACCGCCGAGACCCCGAGCATCGCCTTTTACTCGGAATTCCCCGGCGACGAGGAGGCGCTGGCCGATCAGGGCCTCGCCTACGTGCGCCTGCAGTACCCGGGTCGACTGCTCGGGCGCTTGCTCAACGACGAGTGCGACTTGGGCTCGGGGGTCGAGGACTGCACCCTGGCCACGGGCCTGAGCGCGTCGGACCAGGAGCTCTTGTTCGAGAGCACCCGCGCGTTGGTCGACGCCTGCGTCGCGCCCCCGCCCTGCGCGGTCGAGTGGGAGCCCGGCGACATGGGCTGTCGGCTCGCGCCTGGTGACGGCCAGGAGGCGGCGTGCGCCGAGGATCGTGGCGCGAGCGCGACCTTGGTGGTCGCCACCGGGGTGCCGGGGCTGGTCCTGTTCAGCGACAGCGCCGAGTCCCTCGTGGGCGCCCCGTCGGCCTTGCCCGACTGCTCGGATCCCGAGCTCTCCCCCGACGCTCGCGCGTGCACGACGGGCGAGACGGGCAGCCTCTATCTTCCGGGCTGGGCGCCCCTGGACGGGCTCCAGCGCATCCGCGTGCGCGCCCTCGGTCTCGTCCGCGGCCTCGACCAAGCCTCCGGCGCGGCGCCCTGCGAGCGCCTCCGAGCGCGCCTGGAGGGCCTGCATCAACAATGCGAGGGCTTTTTGGCCGAGGGTCAGCCGGTGCGCCCCAACGTCGAGTCGGGCGAGTCGATCGCCGAGGCCGGGGTCGTCCTCGGTGAGGTCAGCTGGGTCGAGGGCCAGACCACCGGCGCGCCCGATCGCTGGCTCGACACCCTGGTCGTGTCCGCGACCGCGGCCCCCGTCATCGCCCTACGCCGCGAGATTACCCCCGAGGGGGCGCAGCCCGACGGGCTCATCGGCGGGGCCTTGCTCGAGGACACGGAGACCGTGCTCGACTTCACCGAGGCGAGCTCCAGCCCTGGCGTGCGCGTGCGCTGCCTCGACCCCGGGGACAGCTGCGTCGCGCTGCCTTCGTGCAGCGCCGACGTGGGCAGCGTCGACTTCGAGGGCGCGCGGGCGGGGCGGACCAGCTGCTGCTTTGGTCTGCCGGCCGACCTGATCACCCAGGTCGTGCTCGGCGGCGAGGGCAAGGAGGCGCCGCGGGCCGAGGACGCTTGCTGTGCCGCGCTGCCCCGGGCTTATCTCAACGACTTGCAGAGCGCGGAGCTCAACCTCTGCGCGGGCGTCGAGTAGCCCCGAGGCCACCCGCCGGTCAGTGCAGGGTTTGGGTGCCCTGCAGACCGACGAGGCGCTGGGGATCGACGCCGATCGACTGCAGCGCGAGGCTCCACATATGCTCGGGCGGCGTATCGAACAAGAAAGTCGGGTCGACGCCGACGCGGGGATCGTCGTCGTCGACGAGCGGGACGAGGACCCAGCTGCCCGCGGCGATCTCCCCTTCGAGCTGACCGCCAGACCAGCCCGCGTAGCCGAGCAGGAACAAAAAATTGCTCTCCTCGGATCCAAAGCGGACGCTGCCCGCGGCGCCCACACCTTCGAGGCTGGTCGTCACCCACAGCCCGTCGACGAGGGAGCTCGCGTCCGGGTCCCAGGCGCCCTGGTCGTGGAGGAACCACCCGCGCACGGGCTCGACGGGGCCGCCGATTCGGACCTGGGCGTCGGGGTCGCCGCACCACTCCAGGTCGAGGGCCTCGGCGACCTCGCTCAAGCTCGTGTTCATGGTGCGATTGATGACGAGCCCGAGGGCGCCGCGCTCGTCGTGCTCCAGCATCAGCACCACGGACCGCTTGAAGTTGGGGTCCAGCAGCTGCGGCACCGCGCACAACAAGTGGCAGGCGAGGCCGGTGCGCTCGTGGGAGACGCTCATTTGGCCAGCGTAGCGCATCCTGGGCAGCGGGGCATGCGGGTCCGATCTGCGCGCAGAACGGGCGTGGGCCCGTTCACTTCTTCTTCTTTTTTTTCTTCTTCTTCTTCGACTTCTTGTCTTCTTTTTCGTCGTCGTCGTCGTCGTCGTCGTCGTCGGCGGCCTCCTTGCGGCGGCGCTCCTCTTCTTCGAGGCGCTCGAGCTCCCGCTCACGACGTTCCCGCTCGGCCTGGGCAGCCTTTTCGGCGGCGTCTGTGTCGATGTTGCCGGGGATCGGGCCGCCGGCCGCGTCCTTGTTGCTGGACTCGTCCGAGCTGGAGTCGGGCTCGACCTTGGTCTTGGACTTGGCGCGGGAGTTGGGCTTGGCTTCGGCCGAGTCGGCAGACGCAGACGCGCCCTCCCCCTCCAGGGAGCCCTCCGAAGGGGCAGCTCCCGAGTCTGCCGATCCGGGCGGGGTGTCGCCGGCGTCGGGGAGCCCGGCGTCGGCGCCCTCGGGCTTGCCCGCGGCGTTCGACATGCCCGAGCCGCGGACGCTCCTGCCCTCGACGCTCGCGGTCTCGCCCGCGTCGGCCCCGTCCCCGTCTCCCCGCCCAAAGGCTAGCCAGCCGAGCACGCCGAGGAGCAAGAAGGTGAACACGAGGGCGGCGAGGATGATCGGCAGCGCCATCTTGCCCTCGTCGTCGTCGCCTTGTTTCGGGCCCGCGACCATGGGGGGCATGGGCACGGTGTCGGAGCTGGCGGTGAAGGGGTCGTAGCCCGAGCCCGAGGCGGTCGCGGCCATGTCCGCGCGGGTCTCCGCGTTGGGGTCTGCCCCCGCCGCGAACACGTCCGTGCTCGGGGCGGGCTGCCAGCCCGAGGTCGCGCCCGGGAGCGCGCTCGGAGCTTGGCCCTGCGGCGCGATCCCGGAGTTTGTCCCGGAGTTGGCGGGCTCCCAGCGGGCCCCAGAGTGGGTCGGCTCGGGGATGGGCGCGTCGGGGACGGTCGAGGCCGGGTCTGGGGCCTTGGCTTTGCTCGACGCGCCGAGGCCCGAGGAGCTGGCGGCGGCGATCATCGCGGCGGCGGCGGATCCCGAGGCGGCCGCGCCTGCGCCCGATCCCGAAGGGGCGGCGAGCCCTGCTGCGCCCTCGTAGTCGTCGAGGGCGTCGAGCACGGCCCGGGCGTTGGCGTAGCGATCCATCCGCGACTTCTCGAGCAGCTTCTCGACGACGGCCCGGAGCCCCGCAGGCACGCTCTCGGGCAGCGCCGGCGGCGGGGCCATGATCTGCATGCGCAGCAGCGCGGCGGCGTCGTCGGCCACGAAGGGCGGACGCCCGGCGAGCAGCTCGTAAAAGATCAACCCGGCCGCGTAGAGGTCCGTGCGCTCGTCGATCTTGCCGCCGGCGGCTTGCTCGGGGGCCATGAAGCGCGGGGTGCCAAACACGACGCCCTGGCGGGTGAGCTTCTCGTGGCCGCCCTCGCCCTCCCCCGCGTCGAGCAGCTTGGCGATGCCAAAGTCGACGATCTTGACCACCTCGCGCCCGCGGTAGTCCTGGGTCATGAACACGTTCTCGGGCTTGAGGTCGCGGTGGACCACGCCGAAGTGGTGGGCGTGCTCGAGGCCGGCGAAGATCTGGCGCATGACCGCGGTCGCCTCGCTCGGGTCCCAGGCGGCGTCGAGGCGGTCGGCCAGCTCGCCCCCGGTGAGCAGCTCCATGACCAGGTACTTGGTCCCGTCGCCGGTCGTGCCGAAGTCGGTCACGCGCACGCAGTTGGGGTGGTCGAGGCGCGAGGCGCTGTGGGCCTCCCGCTCGAAGCGCTTGGTCATGGAGGCGTCCCGACCCTGGCTGATCTCGGGGTGCAGGACCTTGATGGCCACGTCGCGCTTGAGCCCGGAGTGGTGGCCTCTGAACACGGCGCCCATGCCCCCTGCCCCGAGCACGGCGTCGACGCGATAGCGTTCGTCGAGGGACTGGCCCACGAGGGCCTGAAGGTCGGGGTGGAGTTGCGGCGAGTCGGCCACGGGTCTCGTTTGCTCGCGGTGTCAGGCGCCGGCCCGCGGGGGGCCTTGGATGGGCGCCAGAGAAGGACCCGCGCAGTATCTCGACGCCGCGCGGCCTGGGTCAACTCGTGGACGGGAGCGCGCGCCGGAGCATTCTTCCCGATTGCGGGTCCCGCCGAGCGCGTTGCGGAGGTCACGGGCGCAACGCCGGGGGCGGGGCCGGTGCGCTCGGGCATCGAGGGCCTCCGAGCGCGTTGGAGGGGGCCGAGGGGGGCTCTCGCGCCGCGCTTGTTCACCCCGGGCCGCCGCGATAGCGTGCGGCCGATGGCTCTGCAGCTCAACCCCGGCGACAGCTACGAGAACTTCCAGATTCTGTCCGTCCTGCACAAGTACGACGCGTCTTGGGTGTACCGGGCCAAGGCCGCGGGCAGCGACCAGGAGATCGGCCTGCGGATCTCCCTGGACCCAGTTCAGGACGAGGCGACGGCCCGCCGAGCGTTGCGCGAGCTCGCGGTGCTCGGCGAGCTGACCAACGCCCACGTGATCCACATGTCGGACTCGGGCATGGGCGCCGACGACCACTGGTACATGGTCCTCGAGGCCCTCGACGGCGCGCGCCTCGACCACTGGCACGACTTCGACCGACCCATGTCCGTGGCCCAGGCCGTCGGCCTCATCCACCAGGCCTGCCTGGGCCTGGCCGAGGTCCACAACCGCGGCGTGGTCCACCGCGACCTCAAGCCCCCGAACCTGTGGGTCGAGCCGAGCGGCAACCTCAAGATCATCAACTTCGCCTCGGCCCGAGGCTTTGGCGAGACGGCGCTGGCTGGCGACAACGTCACGACCCAGCACGTGCTCGTGGGGACGCCCCAGTACGCGCCGCCCGAGCAGATCTACAGCTCGACCCTGACCCCGGCCTCGGACGTCTACTCCCTCGGCGTCATCCTCTACGAGCTGCTCACGGGCCACTGCCCCTTTTGGGCCGACCGCTCGCGCAGCAAGATCGTCGAGGCGATCGGCGACGACCCCGTGGAGTGGATGAACGCCCACGCCAAGAAGGCGCCGGTGGCCCTGAGCGAGCACGCGGCGACGGCGGGGATGCCCGCGGACCTGGCCTCGCTCATCGAGACCTGCCTGGCCAAGAAGCCCGAGGAGCGCCCGGCCAACGCCGGCGTGCTCGCCAACTCCCTGGGCTGGATCCTCCACCACGAGCTGAGCTCCGTGCCCGTGGCGACCATGCGCGTCACCGATCCGCGCGGCCACGTCGCCTACCGCATGGTCCCGCCCGGCAGCCACCGCGTCGGCTTTGGTCGCGGCCTCGACATCCGCCTGCGCTCCGAGGGCGAGGACGACGTGTGGGCGCTGGTCGAGTGGCGCGGCGCGGGCTTTGCCGAGGTCCGGACCATGGGCGCGCGCAAGGTGATGCGCAACGGCGCGCCCGTGAACGCTCGGGCGCCCGTGGAGCCCAACGATCAGGTCGGCGTGGCGGGCTTCACCCTGCAGCTGAGCTACCCGCGAAGCTGAGCCGCTCGGGCCCAATCGAAAGGCCCCCATCGTCGCCGATGGGGGCCTTTCGAGTACCAGAGGCCGGACTCGAACCGGCACAGAGTCTCCCCCGGCGGATTTTGAGTCCGCTGCGTCTACCGATTTCGCCACTCTGGCACGAGCTCGGGGGACAGGAGAGCTAACACGCCGGCTGGATCCTGGCAAGCCGGAGCTGGCTCAGGGACCCGTGGTGCCGCCGGTGTCGGTCGCATCGCCGTCGTCGGTGGTGTCGCCGTCGGTCGTGTCGGTCTCGGTGTCCGTGGTGTCGCCGGTGTCCGTCTCGGTCTCGGTCTCGGGCTCGGGCTCGACGATCATCCGCACGGTCACGGCGCCCCCGCCCGCGCGGACGTGGACCGGGACGCTCCCCTGCCCGAGGGTGCGGACGTAGCTGCCCCCGCCGAGGTGCCGGGCGTTGTCGAGGTCGACCTCGATGGGCCCGGCCTCGCCGACGTCGAGGGCGAGGTTGCTGTCGCTGGCGAGCTCGATGAGCACGGTCCCCGCGCAGTCGACGGTGATCGCGGCGGGCAGCTCGGAGCGCAGGGTCACGGAGCCCGCGCCCGTGCGCAGGTCCGCGGCCGCGCCGGTGGTCACCTCGATGTTGCCGCGCACGGTGTCCACGCGGACCTCGTCGAGGCCGCCGAGGACCTCCACGCTCCCGCCCTCGAGGTCGATGTCGAGGTAGGCGTCGACCCCGGACACGAACACGTCCCCGGCCCCGCGGACCTCGTGGGCGAGGTAGCTGGCGCTCTCGACCTCGAGCTCGTCGAGGACGGTCATGTCGCGGATGTCGACGGGCAGCTCGGCGCGCAGCCGGCCGATGCCCTCGAAGGTCTCCCACACGAGCTCGGCGCGCTCGACGTTGGCCAGCGCGCTGTTCGAGTTGCCGCCGAGGGTGCTCCAGATCCCCGACCAGTCGATGTCCGTGCGCGAGCCGTCGCCGATGATCGACAGCTGCGTCGGCGGCAGGTGCAGCTGCACCGTCTCGACGCCGTCGAGGGGCTGGCGATCGGCGAAGCCGAGCTGGCCGCGGAAGCCAAATACGCAGCTCAGCCCGAGCGCGCACGCGAGCGCGCCGCCGCCCCACGAGAGGGCGCGGCGTGATGGCGGGGTGCTGCTTCGTCGAGGGCGCGGCATGGCGTCAAAAGTAGAGCGAGCTGCCCACGCCCATCTCGAGCATGGGGGCGAGCGCGGGCACGGATCGGTTGGCGGAGTAGTAGCGGGTCGTCGCCGGCACGCTCAAGCGCGGGCTGAAGTCGAGGGACAGGTGATCGAGGACGAAGTAGCGCAGGTCGAGGACGCCGTAGGGGGTCGCGCCGAAGCGCCGCTCGGGGCCCGCGGCGACGGCTTCGTTTGGATCCAGGGGCGCGACCGGGTCGCTCGAGACCACCTGCATGGCCACCCCGAGGCCCAGGTCGATCCACAGCCGGCGCTCGTCGAACACGCGGTAGTCCAAGCGCGCGCCGAACTGCCACACCCGCGGGTCGCCGACGGTGCCGAACTTGACGCCCAGATCGGACACGCCGACGCTCAGCCGCCGGGTCGCCTGGCCCATGAACGAGATCGTCCACTCGTCGTAGAAGGCCGGGCGGTTGACGTCGGCGCGGAAGCCCACGCTCATGCCGTGGCTCACGCCAACGCGCAGCTTGTGGTCGAGGACCGGCTCGACGGTCGCGTCCGTGGCGACCTCGTAGGCGTCGGCGATGGCGTAAATCCACAGGATCGCGGCGGTCGAGGACAACAAGCCGAAGCCGCCCAGGCGCAGGTACTCGAGGCCCACGGGGCGCGTGCCGTCCGTGGGGGTGTTGTAGAGCAAGATGGCGCCGGCGAGGCTGCCGACGGTGCCGAACAGCAGGCCGGTCCCCTTCCCGCCCTGGCCGTTGACGAACTGGCCGGCGCCGGGGATGAGGGTCGAGGCCAGGGGCGCGGCCCAGCGCTTGCGAGCGGCGACCTTGGCCTGGCGCGCGGCGTCGGGGTCTTCCCGGTTCGCGGCTTCAGCCTGGGCCTGGGCCTGCCGCGCGCGCGCGAGCAGCTCCAAGCGCTCGGCCTCGAGGCGCTGGGCCCGTTCGAGGGTCATGGTCCGCTCGCCGTCCCAGACCAGGGGGCCGTTGGTCTCGGACTCGGCCTGTACGGCGAGGGTCGTGACCACGCCAGCGTCGGACCACACCGAGTAGAGGCCCGGCGCGAGCTGGATCGATTCGGCGCGGTCGGGGCCCAGGGCGCCCTCGTAGACGGTGACGTCGGCCCCGTCGCGGATCACGTAGCGCGCCGCTTCGGCGGGCTGCAAGGTGACGGCGATGGGCGTGCGCAGCTCGGGCGTCGCCGCGGGCGCGGGCTCCTCCGCTTCCGCAGGCGCGTCGCTGGCTTCGGCGCTCTCGGCCTGCTCGGGCAGCTCTCCGCCGCTGGGCGGAGCAAAGCCGAGCAAGAACGCGAGGGCGAGGGGCGTCACGCCCGCTTCATACCACGAGGGAGCCCGAGAGCTGGGCGTGGACGGCCCGCTCGGGTCCGGCGATCGCCCAGGCCATGTGCTCGCTCGCGTGGGCGATCGCCGGGCGCCCCTCGGGGTCGATCGCCAGCAGGCCCACGGCGGCCCCGCTCGACCCGTGGATCTCGGCGCACAGGGCCTCCGCGGCGGCCTGGGCCGGCTGTCCGGCGGCGACGCGGCGGAGCAGCTCGTGGCAGGCGACGCGTTGCATCAGGGCCTCCCCCACCCCCGTGGCCACGGCCGCGCCGAGCTCGGGGTGGGCGTAAAAACCCGCGCCGATGATCGGGGTGTCGCCGACGCGGCCCGGGAGCTTGAGCAACACGCCGCCGGTCGATCCGAGGGCGCACAGCTCCCCGCGGTGATCTCGGACGACCGCGCCGACGGTGTCGGCCCGGTTGTCGCCGTCGAGGATGCCGGCGCGCACCCGCTCCCAGCGATCCTGGGCCTTGGCCGTCCACACCAGGTTGCGTCCAAAGCGGCCCACCCCCTGGGCGAGGGCGAAGCGGCGGGCCCCCTCGCCGACCAAGAGCGCGTGGCGGCTGTGGTCCATGACCGCCCGGGCGACGACGCAGGCGTCGGCGAGGTCGCGGACCGAGGCGATGGCTCCGGTGGCCAGGTCGCGGGAGCGCATGATGCCCGCGTCGACCTCGAACTCGCCCTCGGCGGTCATGCAGGCTCCGTGGGCGCTGTTGAAGCTCGGATCGTCCTCGAGCACGCGCACGGCGGCGATGGCTGCTTCCACGCAAGCGTCGGGCTCGTCGCTGGCTTCGGCCGCGCGCAGGCGAGCCAGCCCGGCCTCGGCCGCGCGCTGGGCCCCCGCCACGGCGGAGTCGTGCAGATCATCGGCGAGGGTCCCCGCCCCGCCGTGCACCAAGATCAGCGCGCTCATGGCTCTCGTCGAAGCAAGCGCGGCGCGTAGGGCCGGGGCGGGCTGGCCACGCCGAGGGAGCGGAGCACCCGGCGCTCGTCGAGGTGCATGCGTCGGCCCTCGACCCGGTCGCGGTGGTCGTGGCCGGTCAGGTGCGCGAGCCCGTGGACCATCAGCACCGTGGCCTCGTCGAGGCGGGCCGCGTCCGTGGGCGCGGCGGCCTGGCGCTCGATCGCTTGCCAGTCGAGGACCAGGTCGCCGAGGTCCCCGGGCCCGTCGCCGGTGAACGAGAGCACGTCCGTGGGCCCCTCTTCGCCCATGTAGCGCAGGTGCAGCGCGCTCATCTCCTCGTCGTCGGTGATCCGCACGCCGAGCACGGCGAGCTCTTCGGGGGGGATGTGCAGGCGCCGGGCGGCCCGCCGAAGCCGGCGGCTGAGGGCGCGCAGCATGGCCGGGGCCACGCGGGCGCGGACGCTGGGGGCGATGGAGAAGGTTGGGCTCGCGTGCATGGTGGTCACAGGTCGTCGAGCAGCTCGTAGACCCTGGCGCCCACGAACACCTCGTAGAGGTCGCGGTCGAGCTTGCCGCCGCGGACCTCCATGTCGAGGATGGTGAGGGCGCGCTCGAGGGGCACGGCCTTTTTGTAGGGCCGGTCCGAGGCCGTGAGCGCGTCGAAGATGTCGGCGATGGTCATCATCCGGGTCTGGATGGGGATCTGCGGGGCCTCGACGCCGTCGGGGTAGCCCGTGCCGTCGAGGTACTCGTGGTGCTTGCCGGCGATCTCGGGGACCCGCGAGAGCGTCCGCCCCCACGGGATCTGCTCGAGGAAGTTGCGGGTGTAGACGACGTGGTCCTGGATCTCCTTGCGCTCGGCCGGCGTCAGGCTGCCGCGGGTGATCAGCAGGGACTCCACGTCCTCGCTCTCGAGCAGCCTGAGCTCCTGGCCCTCGCCGTCTTGGAAGCTGTAGTTCTCGAGGGCCCGGATGCCGGCGGAGCAGTCCTCGCTCAGCACCGTGGGCCGGTTGGCGGCGTGGACCAGGTCGAGCAGCTCGTCGACCTCCCGGCGGATCCGCGCGACGTCGCGGCCGAGCTCGGCGGCGAGCTCCTGGGTGTCGGCCCCCTCCCCGCGCAGGCGCTGCTCGATGGCCGTCAGCCGCAGGGCCGTGCGCATGTGGTCGAAGCGGGCCATGACCCGGGCGCGCTGGACCGGGTGGAGCTTCTCGGCCTTGATCAGCACGTCCTCGCGCACGCCGACCTTGCCGAAGTCGTGGAGCAGGCCCGCGTACTCGAGCTCGCGCAGGTCGTCGCGGCCGAAGCGGTGGCTGGCCAACGACCCGCGATCGATGCCGTCGACCTGCTTGGCGAGCCCCACGGTGAGCGTGGCGACGCGCTCGCTGTGGCCGCTGGTGGTCGGATCGCGCTGCTCGATGGCCTTGACGCTCGCGCGCACGAAGCCCTCGAACAGGGCCTCGATCTCGGCGTAGAGCTGGGTGTTCTCGAGGGCCACGGCGGCCTGGGCCGCGAACGCGGCGCACAGCCGCTCGGCCTCGGTGTCGAAGCCGACGACGTGCTCGTCGAAGTCGCGCGGGGTCCTCAGCGGGCGCGGGTCCAGGGGGTCGCGGCGGGCGTTGATGAGCTGGATGACGCCGAGGGTCTCGCCGTCCGGAGGCCGCATGGGCACGGTCAGCATCGAGCGCGTCTGGTAGCCCAGGGTCTGGTCGAAGCGGCGGTCGTGCTCGAACTCCCGGCCGAGGTGGCTGCGGTCCTTGGGGCTCTCGCTGTAGAGGTCGCGGAGGTTGACGGCCTGGCCCGCGAGCGCGCAGGTGCCCACGACGGAGCGCTCGTTGATGGCCAGGGACACGCTCTCGACGTTCTCGGCCAAGGCCTCGGGGCGCGAGGCGTTGCGGGCAAAGCGGACGCGCAGGCGCTTTTCGGCCAGGGGCGCGTTGTTGGGCCCCTCGACCACCCAGATCGAGCCCGCGTCGGCGCCCGCCATGTCCCGGGCCTGCCCGAGGATGAGCTCGAGCAGCTTGCTGGGGTCGCGGGTGTCGACCAGCGCGGTCCCGACCTCGAGCAGCTTGTCGACCATCCGCGCTCGCCGGCGCTGGCTGGCCGCGCTCAGGGCCGCGCGCAGGGCCTGATCGACGATCAGCGGCGGGGCCGGCAGCGCGAGCAGCTGGACCCGGTTCATGTACAGCCCCTCGAGGGCCTGGCTCAGGCGCTCGGTCTTGCCCGGGCGCAGGTCGAACTCCATGGCCGGGATGACGACCAGGGCGACGTCGAAGTGGGCCCCGAGCTCCGCCGGCAACTGGGCCCCGGCGCGCAGCAGGGCCAGCTCCGCGCCGCGCCGGTGAACGAGCTGCGCGTCCTTGGAGAGCTGCCGGATCAGGGCCTCTTCGAACTCGTAGAGGGCGGCCGTTCGAGCCGTGACGCCGTCGAAGGTCTCGATCACGAGGAGGCGCGAGTATAGACGGGCTCAGCGTCGCTTGCGACGGCCTCGCTCGCGCAGTCCTCCGCGGCGACCGCGAGAGCCGTCGTCGGCGAAGGGCGGCGGGAGCAGCGGCTCGTGGAAGCCGGTGCGGCTCGCCTGTTGCAGCTCGACCTCGCTGAGCAAGAGCGCAGGGGAAACGCCGCCGACGGGGACCGAGCCGCTCTCGGCCCAGCAATAGCCGTGGTCGATGCCTGGGACTCCGCCGAAGCCGACGATCTTGTGTAGCGCAGACAGCGGCGTCCCGATGAGCTCGAGATCTCGCACCCGCTCGCGGGCGCCGGTCTCGACGTCCAGGCGCTCGACGTGGGCCAGCTCGCCCTTGAACACCTGGAAGTCGTAGCTGTCGGTAGAGGTCTCGCCGGCGCGGATGCGGTGGATGACCAGGGCGTGGCGCCGGCCCTGGGCCTTGGCCAGAGCGACGAGCTCGGCCTCGAGCTCGGCCTGGGTCTTGGCCCGCGCCGGGTCCCCTTCGACGATCAGGTTGCCCATGCGGGCCATGGCGCGCTGGGTCCCCGCCGTGCGCCCGTGGCCGTTGGAGCGCGGCTGCTCCCTTTTTTGGGAGTCCGTCGGGCGCAGGGCGTGGGCCGGCAGCGGCGTTCGGCTGCGCAAAAAGCCGACCAGGACCCCGTCGTCGATGAGCTGCGCGCGCTGGGCCGGGACGGCCTCGTCGTCGACGCGGTAGCTGCCCCACAGCGCCTGGTCGCCGTGGCGCTCGAGGGTCGGATCGTCGAACACCGACAGGCCCTCGGGGAGCACGCGCTCGCCGATCTTGTGGGCGAAGGTCCGGGTCTCTCCCCGGGCGACGAGGCGGTTGCCCTCGAGGCGGTGGCCGAGGGCCTCGTGGAAGATGGTGCTCGCGGCCTGCCCCGACACGAGCGCGGGTCCGATGAAGGCCCCGGGGCTCGAGCTGTGGTCGCGCAGCTCGGCCAGCTCGGCCAAGACCGCGTCGAGCTCGGCGCGCATGCCCTCGGGCCCAGGCAGCGCCTCGACGCTGCGCGTGGGCACGGAGCGAGCGGCCTCGACGTAGACGCCGTCTTCGGTCAGCACCCAGCCGCGGACCTCGAACTCGAGCCACAGGTCGCAGGTCCGGACGCGGGCGCCCTCGGTGTCGGTCTGCCAGCGGTGGATGCGATCGGCGCGGATGCTCAGCTCGGGGTCGTAGACCTCGGGGTGGTCGAGGAACACCTTGGACAGCTCGACGAGCTCCGCGGCCCAGCGCTCGATCGGCAAGGGCGCGGTGTCGAGGGCCTCGAGGTGCCGGGTCGGGGCCTCGCGGGTGAACGAGGCGACCTCGTCGCGCAGGTACTCGGCGACCATGGCCTTGCGGTGGTCGTAGTAGTCGGCGATGGCCTCGTCGAACTTGAGCTGGGTCAGCTTCCACAGCGCGCAGCGCAGGGCCATGGGCTCGAGGTCGTCGGGGGCGACGAGCCAGTCGGCGCTCTCGCGCTCCTCGGCCTCGTCGTCGAGGCCGCCGTCCATGACGTTGTCGAAGGCGTGGCTGCCGACGCGCACGTCCGCGCCCAGGTGGTTGCGGGTCCGGTGGCGCCGACGCAGCAGCGAGCCGTGGGCCGCCTGCAGCACCAGCTCCTCGGTCCGCCGCAGGCTGTAGAGCAGGTAGTAGGGCCGCGGGCTACCGGGCACGCGCAGCCCCGCGAGCGAGCGCTCGAGCTCGGCGCGCATGGCCTCGAGCAGCGCGTCGGATTTGGCAGGCGCGGGCATGGGGCCGGGAAGCATGGACGGCTCCCCGGCGCCCCGCAAGGGGAGCACCCGCCCGTGGAGGCGGCTAACCCCGGTTGGCGTTGCGCTCGGCCGCGCGCCGCTCTTCGCGTCGCTCGGCCCGCTCGCGCTCGTCGTGCTCGTAGGCCCGGACGATGTCCTGGACCAGCGGGTGGCGCATGACGTCGTTACCCGTGAACTTGCACACGGACACGGAGGGGATGCCCGAGAGCACGCGCAGGGCGTGGTTGAGCCCGCTCTTTTCGCGGCCGTGGAGGTCCTTTTGCGAGGGATCGCCGGTCACCACCGCGAAGGTGCCCATGCCCAGGCGGGTGAGCATCATCTTCATCTGCTCGCGGGTCGTGTTCTGGGCCTCGTCGAGGATCACGAAGGCGTCGTTGAGGGTCCGGCCGCGCATGTAGGCCAAGGGCGCGACCTCGATGACCCCCTGCTCCATCAGCCGCTGCACCTTCACGCCGTCGAGCATGTCGTAGAGCCCGTCGTAGAGCGGGCGCATGTAGGGGCTGACCTTCTCTTCGAGGGTGCCCGGCAAAAAGCCCAGGTTCTCGCCGGCCTCGATGGCCGGGCGGCTGAGGATGATGCGCCGGACCTGCTTGTCGATGAGCCGGCGGACGGCCATGGCGACGGCGAGGAAGGTCTTGCCCGTGCCCGCCGGGCCCACGCCGAACACCAGGTTGTTGCGGCGCATGGCGTCGACGTAGCGCTTTTGGGCCAGGCTGCGCGGCGCGATGGGCTTGCCGTTGGCCTTGTTGACGACGACGTCGTCGAACACCTTGGTCAGCTTGGTCTCCGGGTCCTCCATGAGGATCTCGAGGCCGCGGCCGATGTCCGTGGGCACCATCGGCCGGCCCGTGCGGGCGAGGGCGACCATCTGGTGGAGCAGGCGCTCGACCAGGGCGAAGTTGTCGGAATTGCCCTCGAGCGCGATCTCGGTCCCGCGAATGTGCAGGCGGACGCCGGTGCCACGCTCGAGCTCGGCGATGACGCGCTTGGACGCGCTGGGGCTGCCAAATACGAGCTGCAGCGCGCGCTGGTCGTTGAACACGAGCTTTTCGGATGAAGTACTCACGGTGGGTCTTTGGGAGGACACCGGACGCCGGGCGCCGGGCTGGGGTCGAGCCTAAAAGACTCGTGGACGATTCGACAGCCGAAAGGGAGAGATCCTCCCGGCGCCGACATCACGAGTCCCAGACAAATGAACCCACGCGGCCCAGGAGCGCGATGGCGCCGGCTGGGAGCGTGGTATTGCACACCGGACGCCAAGCTACCACGGCTCGAGCCGAGGGCAACGTGACCAAGGACGCCAGCAACGACCTCCCCCTGAGCCACCACCCCGACGAGGTCATCGACCACCGCGTGCACGGCCTGCGCGACGGGTTGGACGGCATGCGCGACCTGATGGACCGGCTCCTGGGCGAGGCCGGCTGCCCCTGGGACCGCGCCCAGACCCTGGAGAGCCTGCGGCCCTACGCCGTCGAGGAGGCCCACGAGGTGCTCGAGGCGATCGACGGGGGCGACCCCGAGGAGCACCGCCGCGAGCTCGGCGACCTGCTGTTTCAGATCGTCTTCCACGCCGCCCTGCGCGAGCGCGAGGGCGCCTTCGATCTCGACGGCGTCGTCGAGGCGATTCGCTCCAAGATGATCCGCCGCCACCCCCACGTGTTCGGGCCCAACGGGGAGCCGCCGCGCTTCACCCCCGAGGAGGTCGAGGCCAAGTGGGGGCAGATCAAAGAGGCCGAGCGTCGGGCCCGGCGGCGGTCCAAGGGCGAGGCTGAGCCAGACGCCGGATCGAGCACGGGCGACGGGGCCCTCGACCCCCTCGCGGGCGTGCCCAAGTCGCTGCCGAGCCTGCAGCGATCGTGGCGCTTGCAGAACAAGGCCGCGGGCGTGGGCTTTGACTGGCCCGACCTCGACGGCCCTCGAGACAAGGCCCGCGAGGAGTGGGCCGAGCTCGAGGAGGCCATCGCCTCGGGGGACCAGCAGGCCATCGCCGAGGAGTTCGGCGACTTGCTGTTCGTGCTCGTGCGCATGGGCCAAAAGCTCGGCGTCGAGGCGGAGTCGGCCCTGCGCGCGACGAACCTGAAGTTCGAGCGCCGCTTCGGCCACGTCATGCGCCGCTGCCACGAGCAGGGCATCGACCCGACCACGGCGGGCCTCGAGCAGCTCGACGCCTTTTGGGACGAAGCCAAGACGCTCGAGCGCTGATCCGGTCTGAGAGCACCTGCCCCTCGGGACGGGCTCCGGCCCAAGGATCCTGGCTAAGGCGCTCGCCAGGTCGGGCGGCGCGCCCTGACACCGGCGTCATGTCGCGCTTTGCCCCAGCCCGCCTGGGGCTGGGCCGCGGTGCAACCGATGCTCCGCCGCGGCGTTAATCACCACACCCGAGACGCGGCCGTCTCGCCCGAGGGGGCGAAGCCGAACCAAGTGGGATCTTCTCACACCTTGGCCTCCCCCTTGCACTCACGAACAGCGCCGCCATCGCCCCGCAAAACCATCTCCTCTACCCCCGTTTTCGAACAGGAGCCGCCCCATGACGACGACCACCCTGGCCTTTTTTCCCCACTACCGTGAGGAGGCCGTGGAGCTCGATGAACGGGCGGGCAAGTCCCTGGGGCTCGCCGCGGATGCGCTGCACATGGCCCAGCTGACCCTCGACGGTTCGGCCGACGAGGATCACGAGGCCAAGCAGTCCCGGGCGGCCAGCGCTCGCCGGCTGCTCGTCGAGGCGGTCCAGGGTCTGGCGCGCGCGCGGGTGTTCGTCCCCGGCGTGCGTACTTACGCGGTCACCGTGGTGACCAACAGCGAGCGCGACATCGATCGAGAGCTCGCGCGCCTGCACCAGCTGGCCACCCAGCTGCTGTGGCGAAACCATCGATTCTTGCCGGCGCGGGCCCAGGCCGAGCCGCTGACGCCCGAAGACGAGGCTCAGCTGGCGGCGGTGCTGCGGACCCTCGGCACCCACGCCCGCATCGACCGAGCCATGCGCTACAAGTGGCTCGTCGGTGCGGCCCTGTTTGGCGTGCTCGCGCCCGTGCTGGGCGTGGGCCTGTACCTGCTCGCCGCGGCGAGCGGGGCGATGGCGGCCGTCGAGCTGTCTCGCGGCGCGCCGCCCCCTGCCCTGCCGCAGGGTTGAACCAAAGACGCGCCTCCCGGCCTCAGTCGGTCGGGAGGAAGGGGCCGCCCTCGGCGTCGCCCGAGTCCCCATCGTCGCTCGGGGTCGGCGGTGGGCTCGGAGGCGGAGGCGGCGTGTTCGCGTCGTCCTCGCTGGCGTAGTCGGGGAACTCGAACACGAGCAGCTGGTAGCCGTTGGCCCCGTCCTCGAGCTTCCAGCTGACCTCCGACTCCCAGCGCAGGTTCATGGTCACGACCACGTCCTTGCCCTTGCGCCTGAGCACCACGTCGTTGACGGGCGTGTTGAAGAACTTGGTGATCAGCTTGCGCCGGTTGTTGCGGACGGTGATCGCCGTGCTCGGCAGGGTCACCGTGATGGTCATGCCCTCGGCGCCGACGTCCGGGGTCACGGCGGTGCTGAGCTGGAAGAACACCCGCGAGCTGCCGTCGCCGCGCTCGAAGCCCGTCCAGGTCAGCACGGCCGTCTCGCCGCCGACCTCTCGGGGCGCGAAGGGAGGCGTGTTGCCCCCGGCGACGGTGACCCCCTGGTAGTAGCCGATGGGGTTGATCTGGAAGAAGGGGTCCTCCTCGGCGGAGGAGATGTAGTTGGGCCGGGGCCGCGCCGTGCGGCTGAAGCTCCAGGTCCCGGTGAGGTCGGTGTCGGGGGTGCGCTGGTCGATGTTCAGGGGGTCGCTGACGCCCCCGCTGTCGATGCTCCCGCCGCCGCCGCTCGGAGGCGGCGGCGCGTTGGTCCGACGGCTGCGCGGGTTCGTGTCGGAGGCCCCATCGAGCGGAGCCGGGGCTGCCCCCGAGCCGTCATCGGACGAGGGAGGAGGCGGCGGGGGCGGCCCTGCGAGGGCTTCGGCCTGCGCCACGACCAGCATGAGCGCGACACTGCCGGTGGTCACCACGAGACGTCGACGACGGTCCATCTTGGAGATCCTAGCGAGCCTGGCGAGGAAAAGCCAAAAATCGCGGACGGCCCGAAGGTACACGCGCGCAGGTTGTCGGGCGTTCAGCGGCGCTGGGGAGGCTCCGCGTCCACGCGGGGATCGTCGAGGCGCGGACCGTCCCCGGGTTGGGCGAGGCCGAGGGCCCACGCGCGAAGCGGCGCGACGAGGGCGTGGGAGCCACACACGAGCACGCAGCCCGCCTCCCCCCGCGCCCGAGTCAGCGCCTCGAGCAGCCTGGGGTCCGTGGCCGAGGGGTAGTCGCCCTCCCCCGCTCCCTCGAGGGCCACCCGCCACACCGGCGCGCCTTCGGCCTGCAAGAGCGCGAGCATGCCCGCGCCGTCTTTGTCGGGGCGGCAGCCGAACACCACGGCGCGCACGGCCTGACCGCGGGCGCGCAGGGCCGCGAGCACGGCCGCGACGGCGTCGACGTTGTGGGCGACGTCGAAGCACAGGCCGTCGATGAACTCGAGGCGTCCGGGCCAGGCGACGGCGTCGAGGGCATCGACCCCAACGCCGGGCAGGCCCAGCGCGTCGAGGGCCGCGAGCGCCATGCCAGCGTTGTGGCGTTGATGGTCGCCAGGCAGGCCCAGCGGCGCACGAGCGGTCGGGGGCGCGAGCAGGAGCGGCGCGTCTTTGTCCGCCGCGACGGCGCGGATGACTTCGGCCGCGAGCGCCTCCTGCGCGCACGTTACGGATGGCACCCCGGGCCGAATCACCGCCGCCTTTTCCCCCGCGATGGCGTCGAGGGTGTCGCCGAGCACCGCCTGGTGGTCCATGCCGATGCGCGTGATCACGGTGAGCTGGGCGTGGACGGCGGTCGTCGCGTCGTAGCGCCCCCCGAGCCCAGCCTCGAGCACGACGTGACGGCAGCCGCGAGCGACGAAGTGGCCGAGGGCGATGGCGGTGAGGACCTCGAAGAAGCTCAGGCGCTCGAGGCCCATGTCCGCCTCGCAACGGGCGATGGCGGCGAATTCCTCGCGGACGTGCGCGTCCTCGACGGCGACCCCGTCGACCTGCACGCGCTCCCCCACCCGGTGCAGGTGCGGGCTCGTGAACAGCCCCACCGGACCCTGGCCGAGCTCGCGCAGCGCGTGGGCGAGCATCGCCGAGGTCGAGCCCTTGCCGTTGGTCCCGACGACCTGCGTGACCACGAAGGGCGGGCGCTCGCACAGCGGGCCGTGGCGCGCCTCGAGCAGCGCGACCAGGGGCTCCACGCCCAGGCGCACGCCCAGACGCCGGCGCTCGAACAGCGCCCGGCGCCAGTCGAAGTCTTCGCTCGAGTCCACCGCGCTCAGGCGGCCTCGCCCGAGCCCAGCAGGCGCAGCAGCTGGCCCAGGTGCTCGCGCAGCTCGAGGCGGCTGACGATGCGGTCGACCATGCCGTGGTCGATGAGGAACTCGCTGCGCTGGAAGCCCTCGGGGAGCTCCTGGCCGATGGTCTGCTGGATGACGCGCGGACCGGCGAAGCCGATCAGGGCCTTGGGCTCGGCGACGATGAGGTCGCCGAGGAAGGCGAAGCTCGCCGCCACGCCGCCGGTGGTCGGGTGCAGCAGCACGGAGATGTAGGGCAGCCCGGCCTCGCGCAGCTTGGCCCGCGCCGCCGAGGTCTTGGCCATCTGCATCAGCGAGAGGATGCCCTCTTGCATGCGGGCGCCGCCCGAGGCCGAGAACACCAGCGCCGGGCACTGCTTTTCGAGGGCGCGCTCGAACACGCGGGTGCACTTCTCACCCACGACCGAGCCCATGGATCCGCCCATGAATTCGAAGGCGAAGAAGCCCGCGGACACGTCGATGCCGTCGAGCTTGCCGGTGCCGCTGACGAAGGCGTCGAGGCGGCCGCTCTTTTTCTGCGCGGCGGTGATCCGGTCGACGTAGCGCTTGCTGTCGGTGAAGCCCAGGGGGTCGCCGGAGGTCAGGTCGACGTCGTGCTCGACCCAGGTGCCCTCGTCGATCATCGCCGCGATGCGCTCGCTGGTCGGCATCACATGGTGATGGCCACAGACTGGACACACTCGCAGGTTTTGGACGAGCTCCTCAGTGTAGGTGATTTCTCCACAGGAGTCGCACTTGGTCCACAAGCCTGGGGGGACCGAGATTTTGCCCCCGGACTCGGGTCGCTCGAGGGCCTCTTTTTTGCGTCGCCACCACGCCATGGTCTGTAATTCTCGTCCCGGTTCCCCCGGGCGGGGCTATGATCCACACGGCCCCTGCCTTCCGCAAGCACTTGGGGGCGACCCTAGCCCCGACGATGACCCCGCGCGCGCTCACATGATGGAGCGGCAACGATTCTGCGCGCACCGTGAACGACGAGGACCGAGCTGTGAACCCGGCGACCAAGTCACCGAGCGATCCCTACGGACCGCTGGACGGCGGAGACCTGAGCTGGTCGCCCTCGGGGTCGAGCGGCTTCTCCGCGGATCCCTTCTCGTCTTCCGTCGAGGTCATCCCAGGCTCGACGGAGGTGCCGCCAACGGCCTTTGCGTCGATCGCCCGGGCCTTCCAGAACATCCTCGAGCGCTACAGCGGCAAGGCCATGCGGCGCGTGGTCGGCGAGGCGGACGAGCACGGCGTCGACGGCCTCTACGTCGCCGAGGTGGTCATGCGTGAGCGAACCGTGTGGCCGGTGATGCGCAGTGAAGACCGCAACGCACTCGAGCTGGCGAGCTTGTTGATGCAGGGTTTCGCGATGTTGCCGAGCTCGATCTACATGCAGGTCCCGGGGGCGGGCATGGACGTGCTCATCGATCGCGCGCTGCACTCGACCGCTTCGTGGGCGCGGCCGCAGCTCGTCGGCCCCCTCAAGCGCGAGTACATGGCGCTGCTCGAGGAGTACGCCGAGCGCCTGCGCCCCACCCTCGAGGCCAAGCTCGCAGCGGGGGGCGCGGTCATCTCCGACGAGCTCGTCGATCGGCCGGCGATCACGCTGACGTTGATGGACGAATTCGAGACCTGGCTGCGGACCGCGGACCGCGTCGAGAAGCGCCGCTTCATGCTCGCCGTGCTCGAGCGTTTGTTCGGCTGAGAAGAGCCTCGAGACGCGTCTCCGAGCGCTTGCGGCCCCTCCCCCGCCCTGGTATTGGCCGCCGGTCATGAGCGAGGACCAGCTGACCTACGCGAGCGCAGGCGTCGACATCGAGGCCGGCAACGAGGCCGTGCGGCGGATCAAGGCGATGGTCGAGACCACGCGCCAGCCCGAACAGCTCGACGGTCTGGGCGGCTTCGCGGGGCTCATGGCCCTGCCAGGCGGCTTGGCCGAGCCGGTGCTCGTCTCGTGCACCGACGGCGTCGGCACCAAGATCCTCGTCGCCATCGCCATGGACCGCCACGCGACCGTCGGCATCGACCTGGTCGCCATGAACGTCAACGACCTGCTGTGCACCGGCGGGCGCCCGCTCTTCGTGCTCGACTACGTGGCCACGGGGCGCCTCGAGCCCGGCAAGATCGAGCAGATCGTCGCGGGCGTGGTCGCGGGCTGTCGCCAGTCGAACTGCGCGCTGATCGGGGGGGAGACCGCCGAGCTCCCGGGCATGTACGCCGACGGCCACTACGACCTGGCGGCGACGGCCGTGGGCGTCGTCGACAAGGCCTCCATCTGGGCGCCGAGCCGCACCCAGGCCGGCGACGTGATCCTGGGTCTCGCGTCCTCGGGGCTGCACAGCAACGGCTACTCCCTGGCCCGCAAGGCCCTGCTCAGCCCCGAGCACGGGGCCATGACGCTCGACGACCCCCTGCCCGGCAGCGGCGGCAGCGTGGGCGAGGCCCTGCTCGAGCCCACGCGCATCTACGAGCCGGCCTTCGCGGCCCTGCGCGCCCTCGAAGGCGCGGCGGTTCGGTCGGCGGCGCACATCACCGGCGGCGGGCTCATCGAGAACCCCCCCCGGGCCTACGGCGAGCAGCTGTGCGCCGAGATCGACCTGAGCGCGGTCGAGGTGCCGGCGGTGCTCCGGGCCATCGCCGAGGTCGGGGTCGCCCGCAACGAGCTGCTCAAGACCTTCAACTGCGGCGTCGGCATGCTCTTGTTCGTCGACCCCGAGCGCGTCGACGAGGTCTCGACGGCCTGCGAGGGCGCCGGGCAGCCGGTCGCGCGCCTGGGCCAGGTGGTCGCGCGGGACAGCGCCAGCGGCGACGCCGTTCGGATCCGCGGCGGTCTCGGCCAGGGCTGACTTCACCCAGATCGAGCCAGGCCGGCGCCCGTATGCTCGCGCGTGCTCGCCCACGCCGCGCTGTTCGCCGTCCTCGCCTGTCCGCCGAGTAGCCTCGAGCCGCCGGCCGAGGACGCCTTCATCGCCGGCCCTTCGTGGTTCTGGGCGACTCCCGAGTCTCCGGCGGAGCTGCCCGAGCGCGAAGCCTTCCCGCTGCCGCTCCCGACCGAATTCATGACCCAGGGGCGCGAGGCTGCCTGGGAGGCGCTGTTCGAGGCGCACATGGACGGGCGCGTCGAGTCTCCAGAGGTCCGGGCGAGCGCCGCGCACTGGCTCGGTTGGGCGCTCGCGGACAGCCTCGGTCTGGCCAATCGCGCCCACGCGCAGCTCGTCCTCGCCCTGAGCGCGGAGGCCCTCGAACCCGCGGCGTTTTCATGGTGGTGGCGGTCGAGCTCGGGGAGGCCTGGACGCCTCGACGCCCTCCTCGACACCTGGGAGCGAACCGAGCCCGCGGCCTCCCCTTCGGCCCGGGCCCTGCTCGCGCGGGCCGTCGCCCTCGAGCTGTGGAGGCGCTCTTGCCCCGCGCGGACGCTCGGCCCCGATCGCAGCTGCGCCACCGCGGACGGCCTCCCGCTGCGCCGAGACCCCGTGGCCGTCGAGCGTGCGCGGGCGTGGACCGAGCTGGCGAGGACGCTGGATGACCCGGGCCCGCTGTCGGCAGCGCTCGAGCTGGCAGCCGCGACGCCCGACTACGAAGCTCTGCTCGCGGCGAGGATGCCGGAAGAGCTGGCCTGGGAGGTCGAGGAGTGGCGCGCCGACTCTGGCGTCCCGGAGTGGGAGGCGCTCTACCTCCGACAGCGCGAGCGCGGTGAGGTCCATCGTAGCCTCCTCCGCGCCACCGTGAGCAGCGCCTTCGCGTGCTCCGAGAGCGTGGCCGAGCGGGATACACGGGCGCTCGAGAACGGTCCGGAGCTGTCCGCCGTGGTCGCGCTCCGTCGCGCGCGGCTGCTGCTCCACCTCGTCGAGCTCGCGTTCCCGTCGAGCACCCGGGAGCACCGGAGGCTCGAGCGCGAGGACGCCGAGTCCAGGGCTCGGACGGGTCGTTGGGCGCGGTCGTGGACGCACCCGCCCGACGAGCCGTGGACCGAGCTGGCCGTCCGCGAGCTCGAGCGCTGCGTCGCCGGGCCCGTCCGCGAACTGGCGGTCCTCGACGCTTGCCACGAGCGCCTCGCGTCTTTGGGCGGCGAGGGCGACGTGCAGGCCGAGATCATCCCAAAGCCCACGCTGAGCATGCAACTCGCCGGGGTGCAGGAGCTTCAGCGCGAGGTCCGGCCGTAGCCGACGGAGGCCTCTTCGGCTTCGATGGCGGCCACGCCCGCGCCGTGCCCCCACTGCTGGTGCGCCTCCTTGGCCCCGTCGAGGGCCCCGCGGGCGAGCACGGCGTTGCCGCGGGCCAGAGCCAGCTTGCCGAGGCGGTGGGACGCCAGCGCGCGCAGGAACAGGACCCCGTGGCGCTGGGCGTGGTCGATGGCCTGCTCGTAGAGCTCGATGGCGTCCCGGGGGCGCCCGCGCGCGGCGGTCCGCTCGGCGTCGATCATGATCTCGACGGCGCCGTAGGTCTCGGGGCACAGGCGGGCCCACTTGCGAGCGACGCGGCGGTGGGTCCGGACCCGGGCCGAGGCCCCCTGGGCGCCGCTGGACAGCATGATGACGGCGACGCAGGCGAACATCGGCGCCGTGGGCATGGGCCCGAAGGCGCGGCCGTAGTTGGGCGGGACCCGGGCCATGGCGGCGCGCCCGGCCACGAGGTCGCCCCGGGCGACGGCGAAGATGGCCTCGATGGCGGCCAGCAGCCCGCGGGACAGCTCGTTGATGTCGGGGTGCTCGAAGTCCACGGTGGGCCGGGGCTTCGAGGGGTCGATGGCGGCCTCGAGCATGGCCGCGAAGGGCTGGAGGAAGCCCCGGGCCAGGGTCACCTCCCACTGCCCCGAGGCGCCCCGGGCCGACTCGACCAGGGCCAGGAGCTTGGGCAGCGGGGTCGCCGGGAACAACCCGACGCTCGAAGTCCCGGCGGCGACCTCGACCAGGGGCTGCGGCGCGGCCCGACGCAGCTCGTCGAAGCTGGTCAGGATCTGCGGCCCGACCTCGCGCAGCGGGTACAAGATCGCCAGGAGCAGCGACAGCCAGCCCTCGAGGCCGTGGCTCACGGGCACCCGCAGCTGCGGGTTCGAGAGCGAGCGACGCACGAGCTCGGCCATGGCCCGGGCCTGCTCGACGCGCCCGATGACCGTGGCGCTGAGGGCCCAGCGGACCAGCACCGTGCCCATGCTCTCGTGCGCGCCGTGGCGGGCGAGCAGCCGCCCGTACTGCCCGTAGGCCCAGATGCTCAGCTTGGGATCGATGAACACCGGGGTCTGGGCGAGGGTGCCGACGACGTTGAGCAGCACCCGGGCCTGCTCGCTGGCGTCCTTGGTCGTCGCGTCCGTCGCATCCGTCTCGGTGAGGGCTTGGCTGCGGCTACTGGAGAGTCCCGCCGGGCTGGCCAGGACGAGCTCGCTGGCCTCGAGCATCCCGGAGCGTCGCAGGGCCCGCCAGCCCAGGGCGTAGCTCGACAGCGAGCGCAGCAGGGTCATCCGCGGGACCCGAAAGCCGAGGCGCCGGGCCGCGGCGATGGCCGGCTCGACGCCCTGCTCCCACGCACCGATCAGCATCAGGCGGGAGTTGTGCCAGTCGAGGACCTCGCTGAGGGTCACGGCGTCGAGCTCCCAGGACATCAGCTCCCGGCACAGCGCCATGGCGCGGTCGGGATCGAGGGCGAACTCGGCCTGGGCGAGGTCGAAGAGCAGCGCGGCGCTGTCCGGGTCTCGGCCCCGGGCGGCCGCCTCGAGCCAGTCCGCGCTCGACTCGTGGGCGCAGCGAAGGTAGCGGCGCGCGGCGTGCCAGGCCCCGGTCTCGAGGCTGTGCCGACCTGCCTGGTGCTCGAGCCGGACCAGGGCCCGGCGGGCGTCCTCGTCGAGCTCGGGGGCGTCGAACTCGAGGGCGGCGGCGAGGTGATCGGCGGCCAGGAAGAGCGTCGGCGAGTAGGCGAAGCCAGGCTCTCCGTCGCCGCCTTCGACTCGCTCGAGGCGCTCGCGCAGGGCCTGACCCAGGCGCCAGTGCAGCGCCCCGCGGGTCTGCGCGTCGAGGCGGGCGATGGCGACCTCGCGGACCCGATCGTGGGCCAGCTCGACCTGCGTCGTGCCCTCGAGCTCCGCGCGGAGGAGCAAGCCCTGCTCCGCCAGGCGCTCGATCACGGTCGCGTCGACCTCCGGGTTCAGGGCGAGGGCGAGGGCGCTCTCCATGGGCCCGCCGTACACGGCGATGAGCTCGAGCAAGGCCCGCTCGGGCTTGCTCAGCTCGAACAGCCGGCGGGCGACGATGATGTCGAGGTCCTCCTCGGAGTCGTGGGTCGAGACCTCGCGGCGGTGCGCGAGCTGGGTGATGTAAAAGGGAATGCCCTGGGCCCGCATGGCGATGGCCTCGGCCTGGGCGGCGGCCTCCTTCGGGCGCGCCGTGTCCCCTCCTGCTCCTGCTCCCGCACTGGGCCTCGCGCCGGTCTCCTCGGGCTCGAGCAGGTGCTCGGCGAGCTCGCGGGCGGCCGCGAAGGACAGGCGCTCGAGCGCGACGTGGCGCGCCGCCGGGCCCGACAGGCGCGAGGACTGGCTGAGCTCGGCCAGGGCTGGGGTCGGCGCCAGCCCGCCCTTGCCCTCGCTGCGGTAGGACAGGAGCATGACGAGCCCGCTCGCCTGGGCGTCTTCGCTGGGCGCCGCGAGCACCTCGAGCAGCGCGATGGTGTCGTGGTCGGCCCACTGCAGGTCGTCGACGTGGACCACCAGCGGCGCTTCGTTGGCGGCGGCGAGGGTGCGCAGCAGCTGGGCCAGGGACGCGGCGCCGAGGCGGCGCTGCTCGGGGGGCTCGAGGGTCCGCGCGGCCCGGGGCGGCCACAGCTCGTCGAGCACGGGGAACATGCGCGCGAGCACGTCGGCGTCCCGGGGCTCGAGGGGGTCGCGGCGCTCGACCGGGAGCTGACGCAGGTAGGCCGAGAGCGCGTCGACGACGGCGTCCAGGCCCTTGTAGGGGACGACCTCGCGCTGGCGACAGCGCCCGCGCAGGACCACGCCCCCCGCGTCGCGCATGCGCGCGCAGGCGTGGAGGATCAGCCGGGACTTGCCGTGCCCGCTGGGCCCGTGCACGTGGACGATGGTCGGCTCGGGGCCGCCTCTGCTCGCTTCGTTGAAGGCTTCGGCGAGGGCCTCGAGCTCGCGGGTGCGGCCGACGAAGGGGGCGCGGCTGGGGTCCCCGGGGGGTCGCAACACCTCGCGCAGCTCGACGCTCAGCCGAGCCCGGGCTGCGGCGGCGCTGGGTCGGGCCTCGGGCTCGCGGGCCAGCAACGCGCGACACAGCGCGCGCAGCTCCTCGGGCACCTCGGGCCCGGGATCGGGCGCGGGCGCGGTCTGCTTGTCGAGCAGCAGCTGCATGGCCGTCCCCACAAAGGGAGGCTCGCCCCGCAGGCTCTCGTAGAGCATCACGCCGACGGCGTAGAGGTCGGCGGCGGGGCCAACCCCGCGCCCCATGGCCTGCTCCGGCGCCATGTAGCGGGGCGTGCCGAGCAGCTGGCCGTCTCGGGTGACCCCGACCCCGACCTCGACCTCCTCGGAGGCCGCGACCAGGCCAAAGTCGAGGACCACCGCCCTCCCCTCCGCGCTCAGCAGGACGTTGGCGGGCTTGAGGTCGCGGTGGACGTAGCCGCGGGCGTGGAGGAAGGCGACGGCGTCGAGGAGCTGGCCGAGGGCGGCGCGGAGCCGGTCGAGGTCCGGGAGCTCGCCGACCGAAAGATCCGGGCGCAGGCGGGCCACGAAGGGCTCGCCGTCGATGAGCTCCATGGTGAAGAAGGCCGGCAAGTCGGCGCGCACGACGAGCTCGCGGAGCTCGACGAGGTTGGGGTGGCTGACGTCGGCGAGCGTTCGGAACTCTCGCTTGAAGCGATACAGCCGGGTCGCCGCGGCCTCGGACAGGAGCTTGAGCGCGACCTCGTCTCCGCTGGGCTCGTGGCGCGCCGCGAACACCTCGCCCATGCCGCCCGACCCGAGGCGACGCAGCAAGGTGTAGGCCCCGAGGCGCGAGCGCGGCTCGTCGGGGCCGAGGCGCGGGCCTCGGGGCTCGGAGGCCGCGGACTCCGCGGAGGACTCGACGGACTCGAGCGCATCGGCGAGGCCGATCACCGTGTCGTCGCCTGCGAGTCCGTCGCCCATCGGGGCAAAGGTAGCCTGTTCCTCCGGGAGCTCCCAGGAACCCGTGTCGAAGCTGCGGGACCCTCGCACGGCCCGCGCCATGGTGGCGCTCGTCGGAGGCCGCGCTCGGCCTGCTAAGCTACGGGGGCTTGGCGACGACCAACCACTACGACCTCATCGTGCTCGGGGACCACGTCGCGGGGCTGGTCGCGGCGGCCCTGGTCGCGCGTCGGGGGAAGCGAGTCCTGGTCATCCCCCAGGGGCCCATCGACGGCCACTACCGCCTCAACCGTCGCCCCTTCGCCCTCGACCCCGCGCCGGTGCTCCACGCGTCCTGCCCCGCGGTCCGGCGGGTGTTCGAGGAGCTGGGCTTGTGGACGCAGAGCCGCCGAGAGCTCCGGCCGATGGCGGGCATGATGCACTGGGCCCTGGCGGGGGCGCGCCTCGACGAGGTCCTGGCTTCGACAGCGGGCGCGGGCGTGGCGTCCGCGGTGGAGGGCGCCGACGGCCCGCGGGCGTGGACCGAGAGCCTCGCGGACGAGGCCGCGCGCGAGTGGCCCGGGGTGCCCGCCGCGTCCGCGTGGGCCCTCCGCCGGCAGTGGTCCGACGCCACCGACGCCCTCTTCGACGAGCTCCTGGCCTCGGACAACGCCCTGGTCGCCGACGGTTTTTGGGCCCGGCGCTTCCTCGGCCGCGTCGCCAGCCAGCTCCCGCCGGACAACCTCGACGAGCTCGAGCCCCTGCCCGCGGCGCACCCCTTGCGCGCGCAGGCCCGCGCCCTCGAGCCCTGGGTGCAGCACCTCGCCCCCGCGCAGCTGGGCAAGGCCGCGAGCCTGCGCATCGCCGGGTTGTGGGGGCGCCCCGGCGGACCCCTCGATCGCCCCGGCGGCGTGGCCAGCCTGCGCGAGCAGCTCATCCAGCGCATTCAGCTCAAGTCCGGCGAGGTCAAGCCCAAGCTGCGCGTGGCCGAGGTGCTCATCAAGCGCGGCCGGGTCACGGGCGTCAGCTTGCTCGGCAAGCGCGACCGCTACGGCTGCGATCACATGCTCATCGCCTGCGATCCGCGGCGCTTGCTCGACGGTGCGCTCGTGCCCGAGACCCTGCCCAAGCCCCTGCTGGTCAGCCTGGCGGCGATCCACGGCGCGGCCTACCGCTACCTGCTGCACCTCGACCTCGACGCGCGCGGCCTGGGCCCGGGCCTCGAGGGGCTGACGGTGTGCCTGCCGGCGAGCGCGGGCGACTACGCGGCCAAGGCGGGCGTGGGCACGACCTACGTCCGGGTCGGGGAGTCCGGGCGCTCCGAGCTGCGCCCGGTGGCGATCGTGCGCGTGGTCGGGCCGTCCGAGGACCCGAGCGAGCTGCGCGAGCGCGTCCTCGACGATCTCGAGGTCCGCGGCGTCCTGCCCTTCGCGCGCCCCTGGATTCGCCTGATGCACTCGCCCCACGACGGCCGCGGGGCCACGGACGGCGAGGGCCGAGCGCTGGCCAGCCTCGGCTCGGACACGGCCCTGTCCCTGCCCATGGACCCGCTCTACGCCGTGGACGGGGCCGTTCCCAGCCTCGGCGTGGGCCTGCTGCCGCACTCCTCCGGCGTCAAGAACCTGCACTTCGCGTCGCGCTTGACCTACCCGGGCCTGGGCCTCGAGGGCGAGTTCACGGCGGCCTGGGCCGCGGCGGGTGCCGTCGCCCAGGCCGGCCGGTCCGGGCTCGGGCGCAACCTTTTCTTGGGCCGGGGCAACCGCGGCTGAGGCTCAGCGGGTCGGCGTCACCCTCGCAAGCGCTGGCTGCGGCCGGTATGCTCCCGCCGATGTTCCGGGAACGGATGAGCTTCTCGATCGCGCGCACCTCGAGCGCGGCTCTCGCCGCGTGTGTCTGGCTGGTCGCGTGTGGTCCCGCCGCGAAGCCGGAGCAGGCCAACCGCGTGTCCGATGCGGAGCGCGAGGCGATGCGCGCCGACGCGGAGAAAGAGAAGGCGGCCAAGGCCAAGGCCAAGGCCAAGGCCGGGCCGCCCCGCTGGCTCCGCGCGGGCCCCAGCTTTCCCGAGGCCTTCGCCCCCTTCCCCGTCCCCGATCTCCAGACCATCGAGGGGACCTGGCTCGTCCCCAGCGAGGTCGAGGGCCAGCGCGAGCTGTGGCTCGCCGAGGCCCCCCAGCCCGCCCCCAAGGTCGAGGGCGCCCGGGTGGCCAAGGTCGTCGTCGTCGATCGTCGGGGCCGCGAGCAGGTCCACGGCGTCACCCTCCAGAGCCCCTGCGCGGTGCAGGTGACCAACGAGTACGGGCGCTCTCGCCCGCGCGCCCTGTGGGTCGGCGAAGGCAAGCTGCACCTGAGCCCTGGCGGCGCCGTGGCCATCGAAGGCAGCGCGGCCACGGCCTCGGCGGACGCGGCCTCGCCCCTGCGCCCGGTGCTCGCGTGCTCGGGCAACCGCGCGTACGTGTTCGAGGGCGAGGGCTGCAAGCGCTACTCCCAGATGCTCGGGGTCTGGGACGCGACCGACGTGGACTGCCGCCGCGACGGTGAGGCCCTGGTCATCGACGACCTGCGCCTCGAGCCTGCGGGCGCGGGGGTGTGGATGGACCCGGCCGCCGCGACCGCGACCGCGACCGCGTTCGCCGATCGTGGCGCCGCCGAGACGGCGCTCTCGGCTGCACCCAAGGCCAGCGCCGAGGCCGGTGAGACCGCCGGTACGGAGGTCGGGAGCGACGGCGCGGTCGATCCTGCCGAGACCGCTGGCTCTGAGACCACGGGCTCCTAGGCGATTCATCGAGGGAGAACGAACGCGCGCGGCAAATGCTGCGCGCGTTCGCGTTTGGTTTTGGCCTTGCCGCGTCGTTTTTAAACATGTAAATCGTTTGCATGTTTTTAGTCGCGCCCCTCCAGAGGCCCAGATGAGCAGCATCTACGAACAGATTGGTGGCGCCCCGGCGATCACCGCAGCCGTCGAGGTCTTCTACCGAAAGGTCCTCTCCGACGAGCTCCTGGCCCCCTATTTCGACGACATCGACATGGACAAGCAGCTGGGCAAGCAGGCCGCCTTCCTGACCATGGTCACCGGCGGGCCCAACGAATACACGGGCCGCGACATGCGGACGGCGCACGCCAAGCTGGTCGAGCGCGGCATCGGAGACGCGCACTTCGACCACGTCGTGCAGCACCTCGGGGCGACCCTCGCCGAGCTGGGCGTGGCGGCGGAGCTCATCGAGCAAATCGCCGCCGTCGCCGAGAGCACCCGCGCCGACGTGCTCGGCCGTTGAGACCCCGCTGACGTCGCCCAGGCCCAGGAGAACGAGCCGCCATGACACTCTTGCAGATTCGCTATGAAGACACCCAGGTGACCCTCGAGCCCGGGGAGTCCGTGCTCGACGGCTTGCTCCGCTCTGGCCGCGACCTCCCCCATGGTTGCCGCAGCGGGGTGTGTCGAGCCTGCACCATGGTGTGCTCCGAGGGGGAGCTCCCGCCCGAGGCCGCGGCGGCCCTCGAGCCCGAGCAGCGGGCCGCCGGCATGTTCCTGGCTTGCCAGTGCCGCGCGCCCGCGGAGCCGGGCCCCGAGTCCGCCGCGCCCAAGGTCCTGCACGTCCAGCGCGACCCCGAGGAGCAGCCCCACGTCCCGGCGACCCTCGAGGGCCTCGAGCGCCTCAGCCCCTCGGTGATGCGCGTGCGCGTGCGCCCCGACGCAGCCTTCGCCTTCGAGGCCGGGCAGTACGTCGCCCTGCGCCGCGCCGACGGGGTGACCCGGAGCTACTCCATCGCCAGCTTGCCGGGGGAGGACTGCCTCGAGTTCCACGTCCGCCGCGTCCCCAACGGGCGCATGAGCGGCTGGCTGTTCGACGAGGCCGAGGTCGGCGCGCGCGTGGCCGTGTCGCCGCCGCTCGGGACCTGCCGCTACCCCGCTCAGCCCGACGCGGCGTACCTCGACTCGCCCATGCTGCTCGTCGGCGTGGGCACGGGGCTGGGGCCGATCTGGGGCATCGTCCGGGCCGCCTTCGAGGCGGGCCACCGCGCCCCGATCACCCTCGTGCAGGCGGGGCGCACCCTCGACAGCCTGTACCTCGGGGACGAGCTCGACGCCCTGTCAGCGGCGCACCCTGGCTTGGATCTTCGCCGCTGCGTGCTCGAGGAGCCGAGCGAGGGCGAGTCGTCCACGCCCCTCGAGGTCGGGGCCGTCGACGCCCTCGCGCCCCGCCTGGTCCGGGACGATCGGGAGCGCCGCCCCGGGGACTGGCTGGCGCTGCTGTGCGGCGACGCCTCGGTGGTCCACCGCCTGCGCCGCTCGCTCTTCCTCGCCGGCCTGTCCGCCCGCCGGATCCGCGCCGACGCCTTCGGCTGAGTTCTGTTTTGCCCCCACAGGCGCCTGGCCCGGCGTTTTCAGCTGTTCGGCAAACGACGCGGGCGTGGATCTTCGGTAGGACCGGCTGGCGCCTGGGTTTGAGGGAATTTAGGGGAGGCTCGTGGAGTCTGGTCCCAGCTCGTTCCAGAGCGTCTCTGGAGAGATGCTGGAGACGGAGCTTTGACGTCGACGGCCCGGTCCTTCACGCGACCTACGACGCCACTTCGAGGGGCCTGTGCTTGGTGACCTTCATGCCGTGAGCGTCAGCGATCGCGCTGCGTGGCCAAGTCGTGCCGCTGCTCGTCGATCTCGGCGAGGCAGCGCTCTTGTTCGTGGATGAAGGTGTCGACCGCGTCGAGGATCAGCCAGTCGTCGCAGCGCTCGAGGCGGTAGTTCGTGTCGCGGGCGCCCGTGCTCGTGCGCCGGGGGATGAAGGGGCGCAGGGCGAGGGTGAAGGGGTTGTCGATCCACCCGCGCGGGCAGCCGTCGGTGACGTCCTCCCAGGGGCGCTTCCAGTCGACGGGGTAGCCCGACACGCGTTCGCCCTCGAGGCCCGGGTTGGGGGCGCGGCCGAGGTAGCGCAGGAGGAGGCGCGGCTCGATGAGCCAGTGGACCGCCTCGAGGTCGAGGCGCGTGCACCCGCGCCGGGCCCGTTGCTCGTCGAGGAGCTCGCCGTGGCCGTCCCGGCACTCGCGGTCGCAGTCGAACAGCCGCATGGCCCGGCCGGGGTCCCCCGGTCTAGGGCGAACTGCCAGGCCCAGAGGCGGAGGGCTTTTTTTCGGCCCGCGTCAGATCCTGGCTCGCGCGCAGGACCGCCTCGCCGACCTCGTGGAAGATGTCGCGGCCGAGGAGCTGCTCGATGCGCCCCATGTCCTTCTCGCCGAGGGTCTTCGACTTCTTGAAGCGGGCCTGCAGCTCGAGGTTGGGGACGCCGTCGATGGTCTCCACGCCCAGGCGGAAGGCGGCCTCGTAGGCGGCGTAGAGCTGCCCGCCCTGCTGGAGCGCGAGGAGGTTGTTGCGCTGATTGCGGGTGAGGCGCCGAAGGTGGAAGCGGACCGGCCCCTCGGCTTGGTCGAGGTACTGCTCGACCGTGGTCAGGTCGTAGCGAGTCTCGCCGAGCTGGTAGCGGACCATGGGGTGGTCCTCGACGGCGTCCCAGGCCACGGGGCGGTCCTGGTCGGGCTCGCGCTCGCCCTCGATGACCTCGAGTTCGTAGTTGATGCGGTCGCGGTCCCAGGCGGTGTCGTCGCGGGCGATGAAGATGATGGGGGTGGTGGGGTTGTGGATGGTGGGGAGGGCCATGGTATTTATCAGCGTGCCTCGAGGGAAAGTTCTGCCCATTAGCCCGGACTGGAGCTTGCTGGAGACTTGGAATGTGACCTACGAGTTTTGGATCGGTTCTGGGCTAGACGTAAGAGGCCGGAGGCTCAACTATCTACGACAGTGGGCTGGAATTGTCGGTAGGGAGCGAGCCCTAAGAGAATTCGACGACGCTGTCGCATCACGGGGAAGTCGAAAGGCACTCGCCAACGCAATGGGAGTCGCGGATGTAACGCTATGCAGGCTTCGCTTGCACTTCAAGAAACTACTCGACGCGGGTGTCGGAGAGGGCCTGCTCATCTACTTTGTGAGTCCTCTATCTGCAGCTGACAGGCTTATCGTGGATGTTGTGACAGCTCGCACCCTTCCCTTCAACCGGCGGTGCAGGGTTGCCGACTACCGCGAGCTTCCTGGCCGTGGCTCCGTCATTCGAATCACGGGGTGCACTCTGGAAGAGGCGGACAGCCTTGTATCGGCATTCTGCGACCAAGTCTGGTCCGGAAAACAAAGCTTAGTGGACAGTATAAATGACCTTCGCGCGAGGTTTGAAAAGGTTGAGGTCTGGGCCCGAGCCGCTGGCATCACAGAGATGCTGGAAGACCAGGCAGCTGACTACTTGACCGCCAAAGACCTCGTCCAGGTGCGTACTGTACAGCAGGCGGCTGCGCGCAAACTAGCGAAGGTCGCTCTCAAAAAATTGGGAGTTGAGGACCTCGTCGATCTCTAGTTTGCCAAGAGCACGATCATGCTAGAGTTGCCACGCTCCGAGCCCGTCTCACGCTCGTGCCCCCGAAAGATCAGCCGGCTCGCCGTGAGGTCTGTCTGCACTCCACGCCCCGGGTCTTCCCGATAGCTCAGGTTCGGCCAGTACATCCCGATCGCCCGCTCTGACGCGATGCCCACCTGCAGCAGCAGGTGCTTCCGCACCCGCCCCACGAACTCCTGGCGCCACGCCTTCGAGTGGTAGGTCGAGAACGACACGCCGCTCTCGCCCCAGCCGTCGCCCACGTAGCCCTGCACGCCCTCGAGGCCGTTCACGCCGGCGACGGGCTTGTGTGTGATGCCCACCTTGGGCTCGAGGCTCCTACGGCCCTCCTCGACCACGTCGAGGCCCTTCCCGCCCACCACGAGGTCATGCCAGGCCTGCGACCACGCAGCCTTGGCCAGCTCGAGGAACTCGGCCTTCCCCAAGTTCCCGGGCGCCTCCCCGTTGTGGGCCGCGTTGCGCACGAGCGCGGCGACGTCGGCCTGGGCGACATCTCCCAGCCCCACCAGGCGCTGGATCCGAACCTGTCGAGGACCTCGGCCATGTCGGCCAGGGGCACCGAGTTCCCACGCTTGCGCAGCTCGACCACGTGGGGGTGGTAGAAGTCCTTCGGCATGTTCTCGGGCTGCACGCCCTTGTAGAGCACCTCGCGCAGGGCCTCGAACTTGGCCCAGGACTTCTGCGAGGGCTCGACGCCCCGGGTGGGGTCGCCGAGGCGGCACAGCTCCTCGTAGAACATGAGGTTCTCGGCGTACTCGGGCCGGATGTGGATCTGACCCTCGTGGAAGTAGGCCAGCGTGCGCCCGGCCGCGTGGCGCACGGCGGGGCCCAGGCGGACGTAGTGGACGTGGCCGCTGGTCATGTCGACGATCGGCGTGATCGGGTTGGCGCGCTCCCGCTTCACGCGGCCGTCGGGGCGGCGGGAGGACACGACCACGGAGCGGAGGCGACCGCGGCACTCGAGCTTGATACGGGCAGGCATGGCTGGCTTTCGTCTTGGGGGGTTCAGGCGGCGGCGGTGACGACCTGGGCGATGCGGTCCTGATCGCGGAGCATGACCGAGAACCAGACCCGGCCGATCGTGTCGGTGCGCGAGTGGGTCGGCGTGCGGTCGACCTCGACGCGGATCTCGTCCGCGCCCTGGCCCATGGCCGGCTTCCAGACGAGCTTCAGCGCCGAGCCCGAGCGCCCGCGGCCGGGGCGATCGCCGCGAACTCGGCCTCGGGCGCGCCGCGGTACAGCCACCGGTGCGTGAGCACGATGCTGTTCCAGTGCGTCTTCCCGCAGCACCCGCCCCCGCCGCGCATCCCGATCGGCGTCTCGAGGTCCTCGAGCACGTCGAGGGGCCGCATGCCCTCGTCGTCACGCCAGACCGGGACCTGCAGCTGGATGCGCAGCGTCGGGGCCGAGGCCGCGAGGGCGTCGAAGCGCTCGACGTCGCGGACCTGGGAGCGGGCCTTGTGGGCGCCGCTGGCCGTGATCAAGAAGCGGTCAAGGAGGCGCGACTCGACGATGTGGGCGCGGTGCGAGCCGCAGCAGGGGCAGCGGACGGCGAGGTCAGGCTCGGGGACGCGGTCGTGGAAGAGGTACCAGAGCTCGACGTGGTAGCGCGGGGGCCGGGCGAGGGCGCGGCGGGCTGCGGCGATGAGCTCTTGGACAGGCATATGACTTCTGTCGTGCCAAGGCGTCGATGCCGTAGGATGTCGGCATGACAGCCCCTCCGCCACCAGATGTGTCCGACTGGGTTCCCCGTACCGACGCCGCGACCCGGCTGTCGACCGTGTTTCGGACGCGGTGTCGGGCCATCGAGGAACAGTTGTTACTCCGGGCCCGTCAGGAGAAGTCGCTCAACATAGACAACTTCGACTCAGGTCCAGGCATCGAAGACATGTTCAGGGAAGAGCTTGGCCGTCTTTTGCCCTCACGATATGCAGTCCGGTGTGGGGTCATCAACGACCGCACAGGGGCAACCGGAGGTGACTACGATATCGTAGTCTTCAACGAAGACTGGTTCCCCTCGATCAAGGCCCCCGCGACAGGGCGTTCTCGGCGAGCCCACTTCCCCATCGAGGGGGTGTACGCTGTGGGTGAAGTCAAACAAACACTCTCGCTTAGAACTCTGGACGATGCCATGAAAAAGCTAGTCATCGCCCACCGCCTTCACCGCCCTCCGGTCTACGGTAGCCGATTATCTGAAAACCGGACTCAGGATGAGTATAGGCACAGCATCTCGAACCCACTATTTTCGTTCGTCGTCGCGGGTCAACTAGCGCCGGATCTCAGCATGGATGATGTCGTTTGGCGTTTTTCACAGACAAATCAGATGCTGCGCCGACTAGAGATGGTCCATGTTGTCGGCGTCCTTGAGCAGGGCCTCGTGAGGTGGGTACGCATGGGGAGCAATGGAGCTCAACCTGCACTCTTCCTTGGAGAGGACCTGCACCTAGACCTGCATCCCGCCCTAGAGAGCGGGGATGCCCCCAACTCAACCATGTACTCTCTTGCTCGGGCCCTGATGGACCACCTCTTCCATTGCATCCTTGCTCCCGAAGGAGTGGCGACCAGCTACGGTGAACCCGGGCAGGTGAAGTTTGCTCTCTCAGAAGACCTCGCGCACTCGGCCTATTCACGACCAACGCCATCGTCAGACCTGCAGGAGTGGAGTCCCGTCGCTTCAGGACTCATTGATGAGGAGCTCGGTGCACACGTCGAGCCTAGTGAGGGCTAGTCCAACTTTGAGACAGCACCGGCTTGTGGGGTCTGTTTCGCAAGCAAATCCGCGAGCCGGCGGACCTCGACGAGTTCGGCTGGCT
>NZ_ABCS01000022.1 GCF_000170895.1 Plesiocystis pacifica SIR-1
ATCAAATCTAGAGGCTGAGGCTCGCTCAGCTGGGCTTCCGGGAGGAAGTCCAGCTACGCGATCACTCGGCCGGCGCGAGGTTGAAGGGGTACTCCATCGTCATCCCGTCTTTGCTGGGCGCGTCGAAGCCCCAGCCGGCCGCGGCCTCGGCGATGCACGCGGTCAGGCCCTCGTCGGACAGGGTGCTGCCCTCGGCGGCGGCGACGCTCACCGATCCGTCCGCGCCAAAGGTGAACACGGCCTCGAGCTCGCCGGCCAGCTCGGCGTTGCCCTCGAGCGCGCTCATGTAGCACTCGAGCACGGCGTCCATGTTGTCGTTGATGGTCGAGTCGAAGCTGTCCTTGGACAGCACGCTCGGGGCCTCCTCCTCGGGCTCGGCGGGGGCGTCCACCTCGGCGCCGTCGTCCATCGAGCCGTCGGCGTCGTCCGTGGCCGCGTCCGCGCCCTCGTCGGGGCTGGTGGTCGGCTCCTTCTTGCAGCCCGAGGCGGCGAGGGTGGCCAGGCAAAACAGTGTGCAGATCGCAGTGGAGGGGAGGCGAAGCATGGCTTTCGATACCACCAATCGCGATTCGATACTCGATTCGACACTCCAGAATCACCCAGAGTTTTTTGGGGAAATAGCAACACGCGCACGCCGAGGCCATGCGAAGTTTGTTACGTTGGGAATGAGAGGTACCCCCTATGCTTCGGTTTCAAAGCGTTTCTGTCCTAGTTGCCGCCAGCGCCTTCTTGCTGACGGCGTGCCCCAAGAACGAAGAGCCCGGTGACACCACCGGCGGCGACGAGGCCTCGGACGAGACCGACGAGGGCGGAGACGAAAAGGGCGACGACGGAAACACCGACGCGGGCTTCATCCCGGCCGACGACATCCCCAACGCGAACACCTGCGACCCGTGGCTGCAAGACTGCCCCGAGGGCGAGAAGTGTGCCGCCTACGCCGTGGGCAACACCTGGGACGCGACCAAGTGCGTCGAGGTCATGGGCGACGGCGTCGTCGGGGACGAGTGCGTCTACAACGGGGCCGTGCTCGGCACCGACGACTGCTCCAAGGGGCACATGTGCTACTACACCAACGAGGAGGCCGTGGGCATCTGCGTGGCGCAGTGCACCGGCTCCCCGGACAACCCGGTCTGCGACGACGGCTTCAACTGCTCGATGTCCAACTCGGGCTCGCTGCTGCTGTGCCTCTACGGCTGCAACCCGCTCATCCAGGACTGCGAGGTCGACGGCTCCGGCTGCTTCTACGACGGCACGCTGTTCAACTGCGACCCCGCCGGCGACCTGATGGAGGGCGAGGTGTGCGGCTTCATCAACGACTGCGCCGCGGGCAACTACTGCGCCGACGCGGCCGCGCTCCCGGCCTGCGCCGGCTCGTCCTGCTGCTCGGGCTTTTGCGACCTCGACGACCCGAGCTGCACGATCCCCGATACGGAGTGCGTGGCCTTCTTCGAGGAGGCCTCGGCCCCTCCCGGCCTCGAGAACGTCGGCCTGTGCATCCTGCCCGGCTGAGCTCGACCCGCGCCGCCAAACAAGAGAGGCCCCGCTCGTCGGGGCCTCTCGCTTTTAATTTGCTCGGCCGGCTCGGCCCGCGCCGCTCACTCGTCGGGCGAGACGGCCTCGATGAGATCTTCCATGTCGACCGGCTTCTCGAGGAAGCGGTTGACCAGGCCTGGATCGAGGTAGTTGGCCAGATCCATGTAGGAGCTGCCCGAGAGCAGGATCCGCTCGCAGTCGGGGAACTGATCGCGGACCTTCTTCAGCAGCCAGGCGCCGTTGGGCCCGTTCATGTTGAAGTCCACGATGACCACGTCGTAGAGCGCCCCGCTCTCCTTTTGGACCTTCTCCATGTGCTCGAAGGCAGCCTCGGCTCCAAGGGCAATCTGGACCTCGGCGTAGTCGCCGAGCAGCCGCTTGAAGGACCGCAGGATGTCGAGATCGTCGTCGACAACTAGAACTCGCTTTTCCGTCACCTTGAGCCTCTTCCTCCTCCGAAGTGTACGGCATTCGTGAGCGCTTGACTCGGGTCGAGTTCGCCCCATCACCAAGATTGCGCAGACCGAGCGCATTCGACACACCACCGGACCCATGGCCGGAACACCCCACCCACCGACGGGCGAGAGCCGCCACGGCGAAATGCGAGTGGGCTCCGCTGCAAGACGAACTCTTGGCCAAAAGATCAAGTTTTGGCCTGGTCACGAGCGCCCCCGATGCGCGAGACTGCGAAAGATGCGTCTCGCTGACATGCGCCGCCGTCTTGGAGTCCTGGGCCTGTGTCTGGGTCTTTTCCTGCTCCTGCCCCCCGAGGAGGCCCACGCAGGCCAGGCTACGGCCAGCAACCCGCCGGCGGCCCTGCGCCCCGGCCAGACCAAGACGCCGCACGAGCTCGGCGCGAGCGTCAATGGCGGGTTTGGGCCCGATGCGCTGTTTCCGTCGGGTCACTGGCGCATGCACTTCCCCTCGACGGGCAAGATCGGCCAGCTCAGCGGGCTGTGGATCGGCCTCGACGCGGGCCCGACCATTCGTCTGGGCGACGTCGATCTCGACCTCGACCGCCCCGGCCGCGGCGGCGTCTGGGGGCACACGGGCTTCGAGATCGGCTACGAGATCGACCCCTGGTCGAACCTCGCCCTGACCATCTCGCCGGTCCTGCACAACGACTTCCACTTCGGGCCCAACCGCTTTCGCTTCGTGCAGACCTTTGGCCCCGTGGTCCGGCTGTACATCAACCAGCACTGGGTCGTGTACGTCGAGCCGGGCTGCGGCGGGTGGAACCTCAACACCCACCACCGCAGCGACGACATCGATGACATCCGCGCGGGCTTCTCCTACCGCGGCGGCATGGGCTTTTCCTACAAGTTCTAGCTAGGCGCCCTCGCCCTTGGAGGCCCCGGGGTTGCCGGGGCCGACCCCGGGGATGGCGGTCATCAGCAGGACCAGGGCCAGCAAGGCCGCGCCGATCGCCAGCGCGGCGCGGGTCAGGGCCTGGCCGCGGTTGGGCTGATCGAGGGTGTCGAGGAGGACCACGGGGGGCTGCTCGAGGCCGGCCATGGACGCGCCCTGCACGGTGAACAGCGAGTCCGCGATGTCGACGTCGACGGGGCCCAGGCGCCCGCGCAGGGTCTGGAGGCTGGGTCCGTCGAGGCGCTCGGGCGAGACGCGGGCGACGACCAGCAGGCCGTCCTCGGCGATGACCTCGTCCTCGGAGCCGAGCAGCGGCAACAGCACGGCCTTCGCTCGGTCGTCCTGATCGGGGCGCTCGCCCGAGTTCACCGCGTACTCGTCGACGACCCAGGCGTCGCGCAGGTAGCCGCGCAGCGCCACGTAGTCCCGGCTGCCCAGACGGCTCATGGGCAGGGCTCGCTCGCGCAGGTCGTGGATCGGGAGCGACTCGGGATCGCCGGTCATCGCCAGCATGTCGGGCACGCCGGGGCTCGAGCCAGCGGCCATGGCCGCGAGCGCGGCCCCGATCACGGCCTGCGAGCGGTTGTCCACCGCGTGATAAAGGATTGGGATCGCGCACGCGGCCGCGAGCGCGGGGCCGAGCCAGCCCAAGCCCGCGGAGCTCAGCACCCCCGACACGGCGGACACGGCCATCAACGCGGGGATGACCAGAGCCGAGACGATGGCGAGGCTGCGCAGGAGCACGGGTGGAGCTTAACAAGGCTGCCCCCCATCGAACACGGCCCTGCTATGCTGCCGCTGGTGCTCTTCGCGCACGTCTTCGGCCCGCTCCTCGCCCAACACCCCGCTCGCGCCCCGCGTCCGGGGTCGGTCGCCGGTCTGGTCCTGGGCTCGAGCCTGGCCCTCGCCACGACGGGCTGCGGACGCAAAGCCGAGGCCCAGTGGATCCCCGACGACGCGGCGGTCGTGCGCTGCACCGTGTCCGGGCCCAACCTCCAGCTCCCCCACCTCGTCGACGAGCTGGCCACGCCCCTGCCGCCCACGGGGCTGCTCGCCCGCAAGATGGACCCCATCGCCCTCGACGAGCTCGGCTACGAGCGCGACCGGATCGTGTGCGCGACCATGCAGACCCCGAGCGCCGAGGAGTTGGAGCGGGCGAGCGCGGCCATCGAGGAGCTCAGCGAGCTGCGCAAGACCATCAAGCCCACCGTCCGCAACCTCGGCCGCTGCCGCTGCACCTACGCCGAGGCCATCGACGCCAAGGGGCTGATCTCCGGCTGCCGCGACACGCCGACCGACGAATCTTGCGAGCCGGAGGCCGAGCAGGTCGAGGCCTTGCAGGAGGCCCTCGCCCCGCTGCGCGCCAAGCTCGAGACCACCGAGGTCCCGCGGATCCACTGGCGCATGGTCGGGCGCAGCGATCGCCTGGGCCGCTTCGCCGCCCGAAGGGACGAGCTGATCGCCCGCCACCCCGGCGGCTCCGAGGTCTACGTCCCCGGCAACCCCCTGCCCCCGCGCTACGGCGCCAAGCTGATCGCCGCGATGCTCAGCGAGGACCACGTCGTCGCCGTGGTCAGCCAAGACAGCGGCCAGGGCCTGCTCGTCGTCCGCGAGATCGGCAGCCTGCTGGTCCTCGATCACTTCTCGCACCCGGACTGGGGCGGCCACGCGCGCGCCGACGAGTACATCCTGCTCACGATGATGGAGGACGCGCAGATCGAGCGCTACCGGGCGGCCCTCGACGCGCCGACGAGCGCCCGCGCGCTCCAGCTCGAGCCCCGCGACGGCTACCTCATCGAGGTCGACCGCGACGCCCTCGAGCGGGTCGATCGCGCCGCAGAGATCTCGACCAATTTCGTCGCCCGCAACTACGACCCGGCCCGAGAGCAGCGCGTGCTGCCGCCGCTGCTGACCGATCGCGTCACCCTCCAGGTCCCCTTTGGGACCGAGGGCACCACCTTGCGCGCGCGCTATCGGCTGACCAAGGAGGGGCGCAAGTGGACGGAGTTCGCCGCCGGGGCCCCGCTCGTCGAGACCCTCGCCGACCTCGGTGAGCCCGACGTCATCCCCCGCTTCGTGGCCGCGCGAGGTCGCGCGGGGGGGCTGTTCCAGCTGCGCGGGACGGCGACGGAGCGGCTGCTCTTCGCCGGGCTCACGGGCCTGCCCAAGGTGCTCCTGGCCATCGAAGCGGCCAACCCCGGCAGCATCGAGGGCGACTTCAATGACTGGCAGGTCGCGCTCCCCTCGGGGCCCCTGCCGGGCGAGCTGAAGAGCCGCGACGGTGTCCGCGAGCTCCGCGAGCGCCTGTCGATCGACCCCCACACTCTGTCCGGCGGGCTCAGCAAGGACGGCGGGTACGTCGACGTCGAGCTCGCGCGGCGCTGAGGCCACGGGGCAGACCCGAACCTTCGACGCGAGCGAACAGGCACCTCCTGTCTCGATCCTGATCCCAGGGTCGGGACGCGCGAGCGGGATCGTCCAGGCTGCCGGCTCCGTCCGCGAAGCCGTGGCCGATTCCTGCGCGCTTCGCTAAAGTGCCTGCGGCTCACGCCGCGGCGGTGCCCGGCTCAGGGGCGCTGGCTCCCCACCATGGCTCTGAACATCGACGGCCTCCGACCGCTCAAGCTCCTGAGCAGTACGGCACACACCCAGGTCTGGTCCGCCGAGCGCGAAGCGGACGGCCTCGAGGTCGTCGCCAAGGTGTTCAGCCTCGAGGGTCAGCCCGGGGTCGAGGCGCGGGTCGAGCACGAGTTCGAGCAGCTCACGCACCTCGACGTGCCGGGGGTCGTCCGCGCCCTCTCGCTCGAGCGCAGCGGCCACGAGATGGTCCTCGTGCTCGCGGCCCACCAGGGCGTGAACCTCTCGGAGCACCGCGGCGAGCGGGTCCTGCCCGTGTCCGAGTGTCTGGAGATCGCCATCCAGCTGACCACGATCCTCGACGCGGTCCACCGCCGGGGCGTGCTCCACCGCGACATCAAGCCGACCAACGTGCTGATCGACCCCAGCACCGGCGAGGTCGCCCTCGCCGACTTCGGCATCTCGGTGCTGCTTCAAAACGAGCGCCGGCAGCTCCACGACATGCTGGTGGTCGAGGGCACGCTGCCCTACATGGCGCCGGAGCAGACCGGCCGCACCGGCCGCTCCGTCGACTACCGCAGCGATCTCTACGCCCTCGGGGTCACGCTCTACGAGCTCCTCGCCGGCCGCCGCCCCTTCCCCGCGGACTCGGCCCTCGAGCTCATCCACGCCCACCTCGCGCGCAAGCCCTCGCCGCCGCTGCGCGCCCGCCCCGACCTGCCCCGGATCCTCTCGGACCTGGTCATGAAGCTGCTCGAGAAGGCCCCCGAGCGCCGCTACCAGTCGGCCGCGGGCTTGCTCGCCGACCTGCTCGAGATCCGCGCCCGCCTCGGCCGCGGCCAGAACTTCGAGGACCTCCGCCTCGGCCACGCCGACGTGCCCCTGACCCTGCAGCTGTCGCAGGTGCTCTACGGCCGCGAGACCCAGCGGGCCGCGCTCGCGGCCGAGTTCGAGCACGTCCGCCGCGAGGCCAGCCCGCGCCTGGCGGTGATCGTCGGCGAGTCCGGGGTCGGCAAGTCGGCGCTGTGCGGCGAGCTGACCGAGACCGTCCACGCCGTGCGCGGGTTCATGACCCGCGGCCGCTTCGACGACGGCCTGGACCAGCACCCCTTCTCGGCCTTCGTCGGCGCCCTCGAGGACCTCGCCGACCAGCTGCTGACCCTGCCCGAGGAGGCCCTCGAGCGCTGGCGCAAGAAGCTGGCCTCGGCGCTGATCGGCTACGTGCCGATCATCCTCGAGTTCGCGCCGCGCTTTCGCCCGCTGCTCGACTACGACTTCGAGCGCGAGCAGCTCGGGATGATCAGCGTCAGCGGCTCGGGCGAGGACACGATCCAGCGGACCCTCGAGTGGGTCCCCAACCAGGTCGCCCCGGAGCTGGCCCCGGCCGAGGCGCGCAACCGCATCGAGGTCGCCTGCGCCCGGCTGATCGCCTGCTTCGCCCGGCCCGAGCACCCCCTCGTGCTCGTGCTCGAGAACCTGCAGTGGAGCGACCCGGGCAGCCTCAACCTGCTGCACAGCATCTTCGGCGAGGATCAGCTGGCGCTCCTGGTCGCGACCACCGCCCGGCCCGAGGCGCTCGAGGACGGGCACCCGACCCTCGGGCTCCTGGCCAAGCTGCGCAGCGCCGAGCTCGAGCCGGCGCTCATCGAGCTCGCCCCCCTCGAGCGACCCGAGCTCGAGCGCATGCTCAGCGATCTGCTGTCCCGCCCCGTCGCCGAGCTCGGCGAGCTGACCGGGCTGGTGCTGCGCAAGACCGGCGGCAACCCCCACTTCGTCCAGCAGTTCCTCGTCCACCTCAGCGAGCAGGACCTGCTGACCCACAGCGCCCAGGGCTGGCGGTGGCAGGCCGAGGCCATCGCGCGGGCGAGCCTGCCCGACGACTTCCTCGGCATGCTCACGGCCAAGCTCGAGCGCATCGGCGAGCAAGACCCCGAGCTGCGCGAGCTGTTGTCCGTAGCCAGCGTGTTCGGGACCGAGTTCGAGGCCACCGCCCTCGAGCGCGTGGCGGCCTCCGAGCGGGTCGAGGTCGAGCTCCACCGGCTCACCGACGAGGGCCTGCTCTCGGCCCTGGGCGGCCACGGCTACGCCTTCTCCCACCCCCGCGTGCGCGAGGCCGCCTACCGCTGCCTGAGCCCGGACAAGGCCCGCTCCCTGCACCTGGCCGTGGGCCGCGACCTCCAACTCAACCTCGACGAGGAGGCGCTCAACCGGCGGATCTTCGAGGTCGCCGACCACCTCAACCGCGGCTACGCCCTGACCGGGACCGTGACCGCGGACAGCCAGGTGCTGCCCCTGCTCGACGACATCAAGCTCGAGCGCCTGGCCAGCATCAACCTCGCCGCTGGCCGCCGGGCCCTGCTGACCGGCGCCCCGGGCTCGGCCTCGGCCTACCTCGACGTCGCCCGCTCCCTGGCCACCTTGCTGTCCCCCGACTTCCCCGGCCCGGGCGAGGCCAACCACGCCCTGAGCTACGAGATCGAGCTGCGCTCGGCTCAGGTCGAGGCCCTGGTCGGCAAGCTGCAGCGCGCCGACGAGCTGTTCGAGGCCCTGAGCCAGCGCGCGCTCGAGCTGGCCGAGTACGGCGAGATCGCCATCGAGCGCGCCTGGGTGCTCAACATGGCCGGTCAGCCCGAGCGCTCCCTCGAGCAGGCCCTCGACGTCGTGCGCCGCCTGGGCGTCAAGTTCCCCCGGGAGCCGAGCCCGACCCACATGCTCTTGGCCCTCCCGCGCATCGCCTGGAACCTGCGCGAGGCCTCCGTCGTCCGCTGGCGCAACATGGCCCCGTGCACGGACCCGGCGATCAACGTGGCGATCGACATCCTGTTCGCCACGACCTGGACCTCCTACGCCGCCGCGCCCGTGACCTTCAGCCTGGCCGTCGAGCGCGCGGGCTCGCTGATCCTCCGCCACGGCGACCACGAGCTCGCGCCCAACATCTTCGCGCTCATGGCCATGGTCCACGGCAACGCGTTCAACAAGCGCGAGCGGGCCCGCGAGCTCGTCGTCCAGGCCCGGCAGATCATCGAGGCCCGGGCCGTGCCCAAGGGCGTGCACAACATCCTGCAGCTCGAGCACTTCCTGCAGCTGTGGAAGCTGCCCCTGCACCGCCTCTCGGACCAGGCCCTCGAGCTCTTCGAGCTCGGGCTGGCGGCGGGCGACGTGCGCAGCGCGGCCTACTCGAGCTCCTTCGCCGTCGAGCTCGGCTTCTACGCCGGCATCCACCTCGAGGTCGTCCAGCGCCGCTTCGAGACCCGCCAGCGCTGGCTCGACCGCTGGGGCCTGCTCGCGCCGAGCGGCTCGACCATCGTCCAGACCGCCTGCGTGCGCCTGACCAAGGGGCCCCCGCCGAGCCTCGACGAGTCCCGGGGCCTCGAGCGCCCCGAGCACGCCGTGGTCCAGACCACCCTCGTGCACGGAGCCGACGCCCTGGTCGAGAGCCTGGTCTACTCGGTGTTCGAGCGCTGGCGCGAGGTCCTCATCCTGCTCGAGGACGTCCCCGCGGAGCTCATCCGCACCATCCCAGGGACCTGGCACGGCGTGTTCGCGGCCTTCTTCCAGGGCCTGGCCGCCTCCTCCCTGGCCCTCGAGCTGCACGCGTCCAAGGTCGCCTACCGCCGCGAGCTCGTCCGCGTGACCCGCCAGAACGTCAAGCGGCTGCGCCGCGTCGTCGCGCAGGGCGGAAACTTCGAGATGCTCCTGCTCCTGCTCGAGGGCCAGCTCGCCTGCCTCGACGGCCGCCTGTCCGAGGCTGGGCCGCTCTACCTGCAGGCCGCGACCATCGCCCGCAAGCAGCGCAACCCGATGCTCGAGGCGCTGACCCACGAGCGCACGGCCAAGCTCGGCGAGCTCCTCGACATCCCGGCCTTCTCCGACGGCCCGCTCGAGCGCGCCCGCGAGCGCTACCTCCACTGGGGCGCCTTCGCCAAGGTCGAGGAGCTCGACAGCCGCCGCCCGGCCCTGCGCGAGTCCCCGGCCGCGACCGAGCGCGGCCTCGACTCGACCAGCAGCGGCCGCATCCGGACCATCGCCTCGGCTTCCATCAGCACCAGCAGCGGGCTGACCAGCCACTCCTCCCTCGACGCCGCGACCTTGCTCGAGGCCTCCCGGGCGCTGAGCGAGGACATCCGCCTGGCCGAGGTCGTCGAGCGCATCCTCGGCCTCGCGATCGAGAACGCCGGGGCCGAGCGCGGCGCGCTGATCCTGTCCGAGGCCAGCGAGCTGCACGTGGTCGCCGAGGCCCACGGCGACGGCCAGGTCGTGTCCCACGTCGAGGCGCCCCTGTCCCTGAGCGCGGCCGCCGAGCGCCTCCCGGCCAGCTTGCTGCGCTGGGTCGAGCGGACCAACGAGGCGACCGTGTTCGCCGACATCACCAGCGACTCGCGCTTCGCCTCCGACCCCTACCTGCACAACCGGGGCTCGCGCGCCGTGCTGTGCACGCCCCTGCTCAAGCAGGGCAACCTCGTGGGCCTGCTCTACCTCGAGAACCGCCTGCACACCGACGCCTTCACCCGCGATCGCCTCGAGACCATGCGCGTGCTCGCCAGCCAGGCCGCGGCCGCCCTCGAGAACGCGCGGCTCTACGACGACCTGCGGGCCAGCGAGATCCGCTGGCGCTCCCTCGTCGAGCAGCTCCCCGACTACGTCGTGATGGCCGGACGCGAGGGCCGCGTCGACCTCGTCAACCCCGGCCGCAACCCCGAGCAGCTGCCCATCAACCGGGCCCTGCGCAAGCTGGTCAAGGCCGGGCGCGAGGACCCCCAGCACCCCCTGTCCGCGGTCCTCGACGGCCTCGGCGAGCAGACCTTCGAGCAGGCGATCACCACCAACGAGGGCGAGCGCCGCTGGCTCGACGTGCGCGTGGCCCCGCTGAGCGTCGACGGGCAGATCGAGCGGGCCCTGCTCGTGGCCACCGAGGTCACCGAGCGCAAGCGGGCCGAGGCCCAGCGCGAGCACCTCGAGGCCCAGCTTCGCCAGCAGCAGCGCCTCGAGTCCATCGGCACCCTCGCCGGGGGCGTCGCCCACGAGATCAACAACCCGGTCCAGGGCATCATGAACTACGCCGAGCTGATCGCCGGCTCGTCCGCGGCCGACGAGCTGATCCGCGAGTTCGCCCAGGAGATCGACCACGAGACCCAGCGGGTCGCGACCATCGTCCGCAACCTGCTGGCCTTCGCCCGCGAGGACCAGGACGCCGCGTTCACCGAGGTCACGCCCAAGTCCGTCGTCGACGCCCCGCTGTCGCTGATCCGCGCGCTGATCCGCCGCGACCAGATCCAGATCGACCTCGAGATCGCCGAGGACCTGCCCAAGGTCCGCTGCCGCGCCCAGCAGATCCAGCAGGTCGTCATGAACCTGGTGACCAACGCCCGCGACGCCCTCAACGGCCGCTTCACCGGCTTCCACGACGACAAGCGCATGCTGATCTCCGGCGAGCCCTTCACCCGCGAGGGCCAGCCCTGGCTGCGCCTGAGCGTCGCCGACAGCGGCGGCGGCGTCCCCCAGGACGTCTCGCTGCGGATCTTCGACCCCTTCTTCACGACCAAGGGCCGCGACCGCGGCACCGGGCTGGGCCTGTCCGTCAGCCACGGGATCATCAGCGACCACGGCGGCGAGCTGCGCCTGGTCAACCGCCCGGGCGAAGGCGCGACCTTCATCATCGAGCTGCCGATCGCCGGGCCTGAGGCCGACGCTGGCGAGCCCTCGAGCGCCGCCGATTGAGGCCCCAGCGGGTCGGGCCGCGGGCCCACCTGCCCAACCCATCCGCGGCCTGGGAAAGGCTCCGGTCTAGAGGTTGCGCACGCAGGCGCGATCGAACATGACCGGCGTCCCGCGGGCGCTGCCGGTGAGTGCCACCATTCAGACTGTATCTAAATCGACACCCACGAACTCACGAGTATCGATTGCGCTCACTGTAGAGACCCACATAACTCCGTTCCATGAAGGAATCGAGCGAAGCCGGCGATCACGCACGAACTGCGCGTGCGAACGCGCTCACGAGGCCGCGTCAGGATTCACGCCCACATTGCAATCCGTATACTCAGGCAACTTCGTCGCGCCCGTCTCCACGGAGGGAAAGGGCACTCAAGGACACCATGAATGATCGTAAACGATGTGCCGTAATTGGCGCGGGGATCTCGGGGCTGCTCGCGGCCAAGGAGCTGATCGACGCCGGCGTCGGTGAGGTCGTCATCCTCGAGAAGGCCCCGGAGCTCGGGGGCGTGTGGTCTCGCTTCATCCGCAGCCGGACGATCCTGACCTCGTCCAAGTGGATCACGGAGTTCTCGACCCACCCGATGCCGGGGGACTACCCGGACTTCCTGACCATCCAGCAGATGCTGGCCTACGTCCGCTCCTTCGTCGAGCGCTTCGAGCTCGGCCCGCGGATCCGCTGCGGCGTCGAGGTGCTCGGGGTCGAGCGGGGCGAGGACGGCCGCTACGCCCTGGCGACCTCCGAGGGCGAGCTGCCCGGCTTTGACTTCGTCGTGGTCAGCACGGGCCTGCACGGCGAGCCCACCGGCATGGACATCCCCGGCCTCGACGAGTTCGAGGGCACGGCGATCCACGGCAGCACCTACACAGACCCCGAGCCCTTCCGCGACAAGCGGGTGCTGAGCATCGGCCTGGGCGAGAGCGGCGTCGCCGTGTGCAGCGAGGTCCACGGCGTCGCCGCGAAGACCTACGTGTCGTCGACGGGCTTCACCGGGGCGACCCGGGTGTTCCCCTACACCATGCTGGCCGCGGACCAGATGCAGTTTTGGCCCCTGGGCGAGTACATGAAGGACTACCAGGAGGTCGCGACGGCGGAGATGAGCTGGTACTTCCGGCTGCCCGAGGCGTGGCGCCCGGCCTTTCGCCAAGCGCCCCCCCATCTTGAAGTCTACCCCGAGCAGTGGCGGCCCAAGGACATCTTCCCCTATCGCTGGCACGCCAAGTTCTTCCCCAAGCCGGCCACGGACAACGCCCAGGACACCGGCAACATGACCCGGCCCGGCTCGCCCCCCGACGACGTGCTGTGGCTGGCCCACTCCGGTCAGGTCGTGCCCAAGGGCCGGGTCGAGCGCTTCGAGGGCAGCACCGCCCACTTCACCGACGGCAGCGCCGTCGAGCTCGACGCGGTCATCGTCAACGCCGGCTTCACGCCCACGCTGCTGAAGATCGACTTCCCCGACGGCTGGCAGTACCGCCACCTCGACCTCTACAAGGGCTGCTTCCACCCCGACCTGCCCAACGTCGCCTTCGTCGGCCTGGTCCGCCCGACCATCGGCTCGCTCACGGCCATGGCCGAGATGCAGTCCCGCCTGGTCGCCCAGGTGTTCACCGGCGGCGTGCAGCTGCCCGAGCGCGAGGCCCTGCGCGCGTTGATCGAGCGCGAGGCCAAGGCCCACGTGACCGAGTGCCCGACCATGCTCGCCCGCGTGCCCCACGTGTACTTCTTCGACCAGTGGATGGAGGAGGTCGCCGAGCTCGTCGGCTGCCGCCCCCGGGCCCGCGATCACCTCGGCTCCATCGCCCAGCTGCGCGCCTACTGGTTCGGCTCGCCCATGCCGCTGCGCTTTCGCATGCGCGGCCCCGGGGCCCTCCCCGACGCCCGCGAGCGCTACGCCAAGCGCATCACCAAGAACTGGTCCGGGACCATGGGCAAGATGATCACGGCGATGGTCCTGATCCGCTTCGCCTACCCCTTCTTGCTCAGCGCTGGGGTCGGCGCGACCTTGGCCCTCGCCACCTCCTTGCCGCTGTGGGTCGCGCTCGTCGCAGGGCTCGCGGTGCTCGGGCTCTACATGGTCTCGGACCTGTTCCGCATGGTCGTGTCCCTGCCCTTCGTCTTGCCCATGCTCGACTTCGGCGAGCCCAACTGGGAGCGCCTGCGCAAGATCTCACCGGCGACGCCGCCGGACTACGCCTCGCCGGGGGTGTTCCAAAACGACGGCCCGCCGGCGGATCAGGTCATGCGCGACCTCCACCACGAGGCCCTCGCCCAAGCCCACAGCGCGGCCGAGTAGCCCCGTCAGCTGTCGACTTCGAAGGCCAGGGTCATCGAGGTGCGGTCCCAGACCAGCACCTTGGCCCGCGGCACCTTGCCCGTCGCGGCCTGGACCAGGGCCTGGCAGTTGGCCATCGACAGCTGGCGGTAGATCGGATCCCGGCAGTAGCGGAAGTCCTCGTAGTGGATCAGCACGCGCCCGTCGTCGGTGAGCTCGGTGCTCAGCTCGGCCGGCCCGCGGCGCAGCCGCTTCCACACCACCGGCACCTTGCGCAGCACGAAGCGGGCCGAGGCCAGGCCCAAGAGCATGCGAAAGAAGCGGCTGATCCCCGCGAGCGCCAGCCCGCGGACGATCTCCATGAAGCGCTGATCGTCGCCGTGGGCGAGCTGCTCGTGGACCGCGTGCATGAAGCGGCGCATCTCGCCTTCGGGGTACCACTCGTTGAAGTCGGCCTCGTCGAAGATCTTGCGCGTGTGCCGGGGCAGGCTCTCCATGAGCAGGTCCCAGGCCTCGTCGCCGTACTGCTCGCAAAAGTGCATGCGCGCGGTGTCAAAGGTCAGCCCCTTGACCTGCTGCACGTCGTCGGTGACCGAGCTGATGCTCGCCGAGGTCGACGCGCTCGGGCCGTCCTTGTCGATGCGAGAACCCATTCGGTGCATCTACGATAGCATTCAGATCGTGACTTCTCGACGACGCGCGCCCGCCGGTTCGATGGGCGTCCTCGCCCTCTCGCTGCTCGGCGCGTGCGCGCAAAGAGGTGACGGCGAGGTCGGTGCGCTCGAGCTCGGCGACTCCGCGGACACCTCGGAAACTGGTGAGGACACGGTCACGGGCGACGACGAGGCCTCGACCACCGCGGGCGTCCCCGACCTCCCCGCGCACGAGTGCGGCGAGCCCCCCTGCGAGGCCTGCGTGTGCGTCGACGAGCAGTGGCTGTGCAACTGCGCGGGGCTGGGCAACGACGCGGGCTTCGTCGAGCTCCCGCCGCGAGATCACGCCCTCGGCCCCGCCGACGGATCGGGCCCCACCCAGGACTCGACCACCGCGCCCGCGCGCATGTTCTGGGCCATGCAGGCGGCGGAGTTCGGCGCCGATGACCGCCCGGTGTTCGTGTTCTTCAACGGCGGCCCCGGCGTCTCGAGCGGAATGCTCCTGGGCCTCAACATCGGGCAGCAGACCTTCGCCCCCCTCGAGACCGGACCTGACGAGACGGTCGCGCGCAACCCAAACAGCTGGACCGCGCTCGGGACCTTGGTGTGGATCGACGCCCGCCACACCGGCTTCTCCCACGGCCTGCTCCCGCCCCCCGCCGACGTCACCGACGCCGCCCAGCGCAGCGCGGCCATGGACCTGTCGAGCTTCAACGCCTACGTCGACGCGGCCGACTTCGTGCGCGTGCTGCTCGAGCTGTTCGAGCAGCACCCCAGCCTGGCCGACAACCCCGTGGTCCTGGTCGCCGAGAGCTACGGCGGGACCCGGGCCCAGCTCATGCTCGACATGCTCTTGCAGCCCCAGGCCTACGCCGAGGGCTCGCGCCCCCTCGTCGATCCGGCCCTCGCCGAGGCCGTCCTCGCCCACCACCTCGCCGTCCACCCCGAGCTCGAGGGCGAGGCCGCGGCCGTGAGCCCCGAGCTCGCCGCCGAGCAGTTCGGGCGCCAGGTGTTGATTCAGCCCGCGCTGACCGGCGTGGTCCAGCGCATCACCGCCGGCGAGGCCTTCGAGGGCCCCGACTCGCCGCTCCTCGAGCTGGCCGAGGAGCTCGGCGTGCCCTACCAGACCTGCGCCGAGCTCGGGGGCGCGTGCAACCCCTACGGCCACGCGCACACCTACGCGACCACCCACGACCGCAGCCCCTACGACACCCGCTCGCCGGCGAGCTGGCTCGTCGACATCCTCGACCTGGTCGCGCTCCGGCTCAACGCCACCGCCGACGTCGACGCCCTGCTCGGCCTGGACCTCCCCTTGCTCGACGCCCTGCCGCAGATGAGCGCGGCCGAGCGCGGCCCCGCGTGGCGCTCGGTCAGCACCACCGCCTTCACCCCCGACGCCCAAGCCGGCGACTGGCCCGAGCTCGGCGGCGAGCTCCAGCCCTGGGACCGCTACTTCGTCACCTTCCACCACGAGGTGTTCAACGAGTTCGACAGCTCCGCCGCCGCGGCCCTGGACATCGACCCCATCGACGAGCACTTCGGCGAGCGCTTTTTGACCAACCTCGCGTGGGTCGACACGCTGATCACCCAAACGCCCCACGACCTGGTCGTCTACACCCCGGCCCTGCCCGCGGCCTTCGAGACCTACGCCATGGTCAGCGAGGTCGAGGTCGAAGAGGGCCCCGAAGGCGACGCCCGCTGGCACGTAAGCTACAGCCCCGGCGCCCTGCCCCAGCGCCCCGAGCTGGACCTGCGCACGATCACCGCCCCGCGCTACACCGCCTCCCATGCCATCAGCGCCGACGCGCCCGAGAAATTCCTGGCCGACGTCGAAGCCTGGCTCGAGCTGGACTAGCCGCGCGCGCCCAGGCACGACCTCGCGCCTCGAGTCGGAGCCAGCGCTCGGAACTCGAGCCCCTCCATCAACTCGGCGAAAAGACCAAGCGAGGTGTCGTGAGGACTTCTCCGATGTCCTACCGAGAAAGGCAGCCGCCCACGGGTTCAGCGCCAGCTGAGTCCGTGGACGATGCTTTCGTGGATCATGGGTCCCGGCGCGGCCGGGGTGGGCGACTGCTAGCCGCAGCCCTGCACGAGCGCCGCCTGCTCGTCCGGGCAAGGGTTCAACCCGCCGTTGCAGCTGTCGCCAAAGAAGCACTGCTCGAAGGTCGCGCAGTCCTGCGCCGCGTAGCAGCCGGCCCGGGCGTCGAAGGCGTCCATGCACACGTCCGGGTCGTCGGCGACCAGCGCATCGAGAGCTGCCAGGTAGTTGCAATAGCCCGGCTCGGTCACCGACGGCAGCGGCTCCCCGCAGGCGATGCCCGTGTCGAAGTACTGCTCGCAGCCCGTGCGCACGCACGCCGCCTCGACGGCCGCCGCCTCGACGGGGCAGGGATCCTCGCCCAGGCACCCCCACAAGCTGCACTCGGCCATGGCCTCGCAGTCCAGCGCGGCGTAGCAACTAAAGCGGGCGAACATCGCGTCGGCACAGTCGAGGAACTCGCCCGTCGCCGGGTGGTCCTCGACGACGAACATGCAGTAGTCGAGGTCGCCCGGCCCGTCGATCTCGCAGGTCTCCCAGGCGGCCACGAGGGCCTCGCAGGCCTCGGTCGGCAGCTCGATGGGCGGCCCGGTCTCGGTCTCTTCCTCGGACTCCGCGGACGCCTCCGTGGACTCTTCGACCCCCGTCAGCCCCCAACCGTCGTCGTCGGGGCCCGCTTCGTCGTTCGAAGACGAGGAGCCCTCGCTGCTCGAGCCGCCCTCGCCCCCCGACGACTCGCCCTCGGTCTCGGCCAGCTCGTCGCCGACCCCCTCATCCTCGGAACTGGGCGGCGAACAGCCCGCCAGCGCAACGGTGAGCAGACACGAGGCGACCGGGACCAGGGCTCGACGCAGCATCACCCGATCATTGTCATCGTCGCCGGGGTCAATGACAATGATCGAGTATGCGCTGTCCACGTCTGCATGCCGCCCCAATCGCGGCCGTGCTCACCTTACTGTCGGCCCCAGCGCTCGCGGCAGAGCCGGGGAGCTCGGGCCTGCTCGGCGGTGAACAAGCCGAACCTTGCGCCTGGCCGACGGCCGCGACGGCGGGCTTTGGTGCCGGCCTCACCGGCTTTCGCTGCGGCGCGACCTTGATCCACCCCCAGGTCATCGTCACCCTCGACCAGTGCATCGAGGGCGCGCTCGGCTTCACCGGCGCGCGCTTCGGCGACGGGCCCGAAGAGGGCAGCTTCCAGGAGACCGAGGGCTCGGCCTTCGACATCGACCAGTACTGCACCGTCCACCCCAGCGCGCCCTTTGGCGTGTGCGTGCTGCCCGAGCCCGTCGACGTGGCCATCAACCCGATCGTCTACGGCTGCGAGACGGGGGTGTTCGAGGTCGGCCGCCCCGTGGCCATGGCGGGCTTTGGGCCCACGGTCTTCGGCGAGAGCTCGACGCTCTACAAGCACTGGGGCGAGAACACGATCCAGACCTTCAACGACGGCAGCGTGATGGTCTCCGACCAGGGCGCGGTCGGCTGCCAGCAGCTCGACGTCGGCAGCCCGCTCTACGTCGAGTACCCCGACGGCACCTGGCACCTCGCGGGCATGGCCATCGACACCGTCGACTGCGAGGGCACGACCAACTACCTGCGCCTCGACATGTACGTCCCGTGGATCGAGGCGACCCTCGGGGTCGACGTGACCCCCTGCCACGACGCCGACGGCACCTGGAATCCGACCTCGATCTGCTCAGAGCTGTCCATGGCCGGCCCCGACGGCGGCGGCGGCTCGTGGTCGCAGTGGTGCCCGAACCTGCCCACGCTCCCCTTCAGCGAGACCTGCGGGCCCGCGGCGGGCGTCGAGCCAGGCGAGCCCTCGGTCGAGATCGCCGACCCCGAGGACGGGGCCGAGTTCGCCCTCGGCGAGGAGCTCGAGATCGCCGTCCACGTCGACCACCCCGTCGTCGAGGTCGCCATCGAGGTCGACGGCCAGGTCCAGAGCGCCACGGACTCGAGCTGGCCCTACGGCTTTGACGGCGTGTCCTTCCCCGAGGGCAGCTACACCCTGGCCGCCGTCGCCCTCGGCGAGGACGGGGTGACCCGAACGTCGGCGCCCGTCGTCGTCTACGTCGGGGTGGAGAACGAAGACACCGACACAGACACCGGCACCGGCAACGACGACGAGGCCGGCGACGAAGGCGACGGGACCGGCGACGATGATGCCGCTGCCGACGGCGAGGCCGAGGGCTGCGCCTGTCGGGCGGACGCGGGCGGCCGCGGGCCCTGGGGGCTCGGCCTGCTGGTGCTCTTGGGCCGGGGTCGCCGCAGCCGGCGACGACCCAGCGACAGGTAGGCCCAGCCCCTGCTCAGGTGTCCCCCGTGCCCGACTCGGCCTCCGCCTCCGCCCGGCGCGTGTCGAGCATCTCCTGCCCGAGGTGGACCAGGTAAAAGGCGATGTGCATGGGGACGAGCCACGGCGCCAGCTCGCGCATGGGCCCGTGGACGTAGTAGCCGACGAGGGCCACGAGGGTGCCGACGATCATCGGGTGCGGCACGACGTTGTAGGGGAAGCTGGTGACCCGGCGCGGCTGCACCTGGCCCAGCTCGACGCCGAAGTAGGTCTGGTCGAGGCCCAGGGCGTAGGTCGCCGCGCTGGCCAGGCCGTAGCCCCCGAGGATCAGGCCCAGGGACAACCAGTTGATCCCGTGGCTGGCGATGGTCGAGACGTAGAGGCCCAGGAGCATCGCGTGCGCGACGGTCCGGAACAGCAGCGCGTCCCGCTTGAACTCGCCGAAGCTGATCGACTCGCGCAGGTGGAAGACCGCGATGTAGAGCAGGTAGTGGACGAAGCTGGCCCCGATCAGCAGGGGCAGCATGGACTGGCTGGCCGCGCTGGCGATGCCCAGGGCCGCGATGTAGGCCAGGTTGGTCAGCCCCGCGTGCAGGCCGAGGAAGTTGAAGGTCTTGGTCGTCCCCAGCACCAGGTTGGTCGCCGCCCGCTGGATGAGGTTCTTGGGGGTCAGCGTGGCCACGAAGAGCGCCCGGGCGCGGTCGTCGTAGTAGCCCGTGGCTCGGGCCAGGAGCTCGCCCCAGGTGCGCAGGAACTTGGGGTAGACGACGTAGTGGAGCTTGAGCACGCAGCGCTGCTCGGGGTCCTGGCGACCCGGCAGGTCGCAGATGTAGTGGGGCTCGCGGTTGAAGTCGAAGGCCAGGAAGTCGGCCTTGGTCAGCACGTAGGACAGGGGCTCGTTGTGGACCGTGGGGTGGATGAAGCGGGTCTGGACCCGGGAGTTCTCGGTCACCGCCAACAGGCCGCGGTAGACCGTCGCGAACGGCCACACGGCGAAGGGCCCGTCGACGTGCGGCATGTAAAAGACCGTGTCGCTGCTGCGCTGGGCGTTGGCGGCCGCGACGTAGATCTCGTTCATCTCCGGCACGATCTCCACGGCCCAGCCCGGGTGCACGCGCTCGAAGGCGGCGCGCAGCTCCTCGCTCTCGGCCAGGCGCTGGAGCGCGGCCTGGATGTCCGCGGGCGGATCGTGGAACCACCAGTGCGTCGTGTGATCCTCGCTCGGCTCTTGCTCGGCGACCCAGCGGCGCACGAGCTCGATGTCGGCGAGGGCGACCGCGTCGTGGAGGGTCGTGTCGACGATGCGCACCCGGGGCAGGAACACGCGCAGCCGCGACAGGTGGGGCACGACGGCGGCGAACACCAGGGGCACGAGCAGCCAGGTGTGGATGCCCAGATCGCGCAACGCCAGGCGCTGGAACTTCCCGTCTTCGTCGCCCTGGTAGGTGCTCTGGAAGGTCTTCTCCCCCGAGATCCCGTGCGCGGCGTCCTGCAGCAGGTAGCCCGCGGCGAGGGCCGCCGCGTAGGCCCACCACGGCGCGTCGAGGACCTGGGTCGCCTGCATGGCCGCGGCGGCGATGCCCCCGAGCAGGACCGTCGACGCCAGCCACAGGCCGCGGGGCGCCACGGAGACGAGGCTCAGCGCGTAGACCAGCGCCAGGCCGGCCGCGGCCATGGGGTGGACCAGGGCCGCCAGCCCAAAGGCGCCGAACAGGCCCAGCGGCGTGGTCAGGAGGTGCAGGGCGACGTTGGTCGGGTCGCGGTGGCAGGCCAGGAACTCGCGCTCGAGCTCGGCCCACATCCCAGGCTGTTCGCTGGTGCCGGACATCGTGACCCGGGATGGTAGTCCCTCCGCCCCCGGCTTTTGCGACAACCATGCAAAGAGCCGCTCCAGGCAGTCCTGAAGCGGCTCACGAGCGCCTTCCGCTGCGCGGGGCGCGTTTTTTGCTGGCGCCGCCTCAGGCAGCGCCGGTGCTCAGGACTTCTCCCAGGTGAAGGTCGCCGAGCCGTCGCGCATGTCGCCACGCTCGATGGCGACGCCGGTGATGGCCTTGGCCACGCAGGCTCCGACCTCGGCGCTCGCGGTGCTGGCCTTCTCGTCGACGGTGGCGTCGGCGACGGTGCCGGTCTTCTTTTGGACGGTGAAGTTGACGACGACCTTGCCAGGCTCGCCGTTGAAGCAGCCCTCGATCTCGGCGTTCTTGGTGTCGACGGCCGAGCGGGTGACCTTGCGGTAGTCCTCGGGCCCGCGGGCGATGCAGGCGGTGGTCAGGGCGGCGAGGCCCAGGCAGAGGCTGGCGCGGATGATGGTCGATTTCGTGTTCATGATGGACTCCTCGACGGCTCAGTTCCCGCGGGCGGGGGCTTCTTCGGGCTTGATGATCTTGAACTCGACGCGGCGGTTTTGTCGCTTACCCTCCTCCGTCGACTCGTCGGCGATCGGTTCGGTCTCGCCCTTGCCCTCGGAGGTCACGCGCGAGGCGTCGACGCCGTGGCCCGCGAGGTAGTCGGCGACAGCCTTGGCCCGCGCCGTCGACAGCTCCATGTTGTGCTTGTCGCTGCCTTCGGTGCTGGTGTGCCCGATGATGTCGAGCATGGGCAGCTCGGGGTGAGCGTTCATGACCTCGGCGACGTCGTCGAGGATCTCGAAGGAGTCCTCGAGGATCTCGGCCGAGTCGTGGGCGAAGTGGATCTTGCCGTCGATGATGATGTGATCACCCTCGAGCTTGGCGTGCCCGGTCTGGGGGGGCTCGGGCTCGGGCGCGGGCTCAGCAGTGGGGGCAGAGGCGTAGCGGATCGAGTCGTTGAACGCGATCGGCCCGCAAGCCGTGAGCAGCATGCCCAGGCTGAGGGCGACGCCGACGGTCGCGGTGGAGAAGAGCTTGGCTCGCATGCCGGTATTCGCGCATACCCACGCACGAATCGCAACCGCTTCCCGAGAGAGAGACCTCCCCTCGGACTGGAAAAAATGCGTTGAATGTTTCCGCTCACTCACACCGCTGGACCTCCGAGGGCCCGCGGAGGCGCTCTAACGCACCCTCGCGCCGCCCTCGGAGCTACCAAGACGATCGCTCGGCGTATTTGTAGCGAGCTCAAAAACACAGCGAACGCGGCTCGCCCCCCACGTCGACCGCCTCGCAACGCATTCCACTCGGACATTCGGCCGCGGAACAATCGAGGGCACAGGCCGCGTCACCGCTTACAGCCACGCACACGGCCGGGGCCCCGCCGTGAGCTGGCTTCTCACAGCTGCTGGCGTCGCCGAGGCTGCACGGCTCGGTGCAAAAGCCGGGTTCGTCGGCGGGGCGCAGGCACCAATCGCTCTCGCAGTCGGTCCCGTCCTGACAGCCGGCATAGGACGCGCCGACCTCGAAGGGGTTGTCGGTGTCGCTGACCGGGTCGACCTCGATGCTCCCCGGCTCGGCGCAGGCGAGCCCAAAGACCACCGCGGACAGCGCGAACATCATCGGCGAGAGCACGCCGCCAACGAACTTGGCAGGCCAGGCGCTGCCAACCCAATTGGCTGTAATTCGCTTACCTGCGGGCCCCTTTGCGTCGCTTTGCACGGATTCTAGGATGCTCCATGCGCGTGTTTTTTCCAGGTCTCGGCGCAGACAATTTTGCTTCTCGCGGCGGAGCTTGAAACGCCCCCGTGTCCTGGTCGAAGGTGGAGCCATGGGCCTGCTCCACTCCCCCGTGAGCCTCTACGCCGGCGCCCGGCGTGAGCGCGTCGAGGCTTGCCCGCGCTTCGTCGACGGCGAGTTTTGCAACACCGCGCCGGTCGGCCCGGGGCTCCAAGAGGGCAGCAGCCGGGGGGTGATGCGCGAGTTCTTCTTCAGCCGCGCGCGGCGGATGCCCAGCGAGCCCCTGCCGACCCTCGACCCCCGCCCGGGCTGGGCGCAGGCCCCGGACACCGGGCTGCGGGCGACCTGGCTGGGGCACTCCACGGTGCTCGTGGAGATCGACGGCCTGCGCGTGCTGACCGATCCGGTGTGGTGCAAGCGCGCCTCGCCCTCGCAGCTCATGGGCCCCAAGCGCTTCCAGCCCGTGCCCGTGACCGTCGCCCAGCTGCCCGAGCTCGACGCGGTGGTCCTGTCCCACGACCACTACGACCACCTCGACGCCGCCGCGATCGCCGAGCTCGGGCGCAGCGGCGTGCCGATCTACACCTCCCTCGGCGTCGGCCTGCGCCTCGAGCTCCTCGGCGTGCCCGCCCAGAACATCCACGAGCTCGACTGGTGGGAGTCGGCCCGGCTCGTGTCCCGGGACGGTCGCCGCGAGCTCCAGATCAGCGCCGCGCCCAGCCAGCACTTCTCCGGGCGCGGGCTCAACGATCGCAACGCCACCGCGTGGTCGAGCTTCGTGCTGACCAGCGAGCGCCACCGCGTGTTCTTCTCCGGCGACACCGGCCTGACCCCGGAGTTCGCCGAGATCGCCGCGCGCCTGGGGCCCTTCGACCTGGTCATGCTCGAGGTCGGCGCCTTTCACCCGGCCTGGGGCCAGATCCACCTCGGCCCCGACAACGCCCTCGAGGCCCTCGCGCTCCTCGGCGGCGGGGCCTTCCTGCCCGTGCACTGGGGCACCTTCAACCTCGCCATCCACGACTGGGACCAGCCCGCCGAGCGCCTGTTCGAGCTGGCCCCCAGCCGGGGCGTGCAGCTGCTGATGCCCAAGATCGGCGCGCCGATCGAGCCCTCGCGGGTCGAGTGCACGGCGCCGTGGTGGCGCGAGCTGGCGACCCGCGAGCTCGGCACAGACGCGCTGAGCCTCGACCCCATCCGCGTCGCGCCCCCGCTCTAGACCTCCACGGACCCTGCCCCATCGGCTGTTTGCAGGCCTGGTCCCAGGCGGTATACCCAGCGCTGCCCGTGACCGCCCCCGAGCCTTCCACAACCTCCGCTGGTGCGCCCTCGGACCTCGACACCCTGGCCCAGGTCGCGCGCACCCACGACCGACTGATCGAGCAGATCGAGCGCCGCGTCGTCGGCCAGCGCGAGGTCGTCGAGCTCCTGCTCATCGCCCTGTTCGCCGGGGGCCACGCCCTGTTCGTCGGCGTGCCCGGCCTGGCCAAGACCCTGCTGGTCTCGAGCCTCGCCGAGGCCCTCGAGCTCGACTTCTCGCGCATCCAGTTCACCCCCGACCTGATGCCCAGCGACATCACCGGCTCGGAGGTGCTCGAGGAGGACGGCAGCGGCCGCCGGAGCTTCCGCTTCATCGCCGGGCCGGTGTTTTGCAACCTGCTGCTCGCCGACGAGATCAACCGGACCCCGCCCAAGACCCAGGCGGCCCTGCTCCAGGCCATGCAGGAGGCGCGGGTCAGCGCGGGCGGAAAGACCCACCCGCTGCCGCCGCCCTTCCACGTGTTCGCGACCCAAAACCCCATCGAGCAAGAGGGCACCTACCCCCTGCCCGAGGCCCAGCTCGACCGCTTCATGCTCGAGATCCTCGTCGACTACCCCGACGAGGACGCCGAGCGGCGCATCGTCGCCATGGCCTCGAGCGCGGCCGTGGACCAGCGCGCCGCGATCACCCCCGTGCTCACCCCCGCCGAGCTCACCCGCCTCCAGGAGCTGGTCCGCCGGGTCCCCGTCCCGCCCTCGGTCGTCGACCACGTCGTCGCCCTGCTGCGCGCGACCCGACCCACGGAGGAGCGCTGCCCCGCCGGCCTGCGCGAGCTGCTGCGCTGGGGCGCCGGGCCGCGGGCGGGTCAGCAGCTCGTGCTCGCGGCCCAGGCCCGGGCGGCCCTGCGCGGGAGCGAGAGCGTGTCGATCGGCGACGTCCGAGCCCTCGTCCGGCCCGTGTTCCGCCACCGCCTCGTGCCCAGCTTCGCCGCCGAGAGCCGCGGGGTCAGCCGCGACGAGATCCTCACCCGCGTGCTCGAGGCCGTGCTGCCCTGAGCTCCCACGCGAGAGCGCTCGCGGCTTCGCTCAGGCCCGCTCGGTCGGGTCGAAGCTCGGCCCGGCGACGCCCTCGAGCTCTTGCCCCTCGCGCAGCGCCGACGCCAGCGCGCGGTGGCTCGCAAAGGGCGGCCCCGGCTCGGTCAGGGCCACGACCTTCGGCGCCGCGAAGCGCTCCTTGAACGCGATCAGGCGGCGCAGGGCGTCCTCGACCACGCCGTCCGGCGCACGCTCGAGCTTCGCCAGGCACTCCTCGCGCAGGTCGGCCGCCGAGCAAGCCAAGACTACGTCGACGCCGGCTCGCAGGGCGCCGACGCTGCGCGCTTCGACCGAGAAGTGATCCGCGACCGCGCGCATCTCGATGTCGTCGCTGAGCACCAGGCCGTCGTAGCCGAGCTGGTCGCGCAGCAAGCCCATGACCTCGGGGGAGAGGGTCGCCGGGCGCTGGCGTCGAGCTTGGGGAAGAGCACGTGGGCGGTCATGATCGTCGCCACCTCGGCCTCGATGACGGCGCTAAAGGGCGGGAGCTCGACCCGCTCGAGGCGCTCGAGGTCCAGGTCCAGGCGCGGCAGGGCCAGGTGGCTGTCGAGGTCCGTGTCGCCGTGGCCGGGGAAGTGCTTGGCGCAGGCCGCCACGCCGGCCGCCTGCATGGCGCGGATGAAGGCCGCCCCGTGGGCCCCGACCGTGGCCGGGTCGCGGGCGAAGCTCCGGTCTCCGATGACGGGGTTGTCCGGGTTGCTGTCGACGTCGACGACGGGCGCGAAGTCCAGGTCGAAGCCGCAGTCGAGCAGCTCGAGGGCGAGGGCCCGGGCGAAGCGAGCCGTGTCCTCGGGCGCGCGAGCCCCCAGGGTGCGCATCGGCGGCCACTCGGTCCACGGGTCGCGCAGACGCTGGACCCGACCGCCCTCTTGGTCGAGGGCCACGGTCAAGGGCGCGTCGGCGGGGGCGAGGGCGTGGAGCTCGGCGACGACGCGGCGCACCTGGGCGGGGTCCCCGATGTTGCGCTTGAACAGGATCACGCCGCCGACCCGGCCCTCACGCACGCGCTCGCGCAAATCGGGCGGGATCTCGAGGCCGTGAAAGCCCACGAACAAGAGCTGGCCAGGATGCCACTTGCTGCTCACGGGCGCAGGGTACCCCGGCGACTCCGCGGCGAGGCCTACAGGCCGCGTTTGGCGCAACTCACGCCCCAACCGCCCATGGGGCGGCCTGCATCGGGCCGAAGCTCGGGGCCCTGCCGTGGGCGACCAAGGCGCAGGCTCGCGCATCCGGGGTCGACGAAGCCCCGGGCAGGCGTTGCGAAACTAGCGCGATTGTCTCGCCTCACTGCGCGCAGAACCGATCCGCGAGCGCCTCCAGCCTGGAGGTCTCGCTAGACACGCGCGGGCTGGTGATCAAGACTTGGTCCGCAGCGAAAGGGCGAGTGCCAAGCTGGCACGAATCAGGAACTGGTCGATGCACGCCATGGAGGCTTCACACACGATCGCGAGCAGTGCTGCTCACTCGTCCCCGTGGGGGGCGAACTCGATGGTGGTTGCCATGGCCAGCGGCCCTGCGTGCGCGGCACCCTCGGGTGGTGCGCGGCCTCGCTCGTCTCGCGCTCCAAGCCCGCCGCGTCCGCTCCCGCCGACGTGAGCTGCCCCTGCTCTCCGTTTTCCCCTGGGCCCTCGCCCGACCCAAGTTGAGTCCGACATGACCGAAGCGAACACCATCGAAGCCGACATCCGCGAGTACATCATCTCGAACATCCTCGACAACCAGGACGACGGGAACTTGACGGCCGAGTCGCCGCTGCTCGAGTGGGGCATCCTCAACTCCCTGCAGATCCTCAGCCTGGTCGACTTCATGGAGACCAAGTACTCCATCAAGATCGAGCCCACGGATCTCCGGCCTCAGAACATGGCGACCATCTCGTCGATCGCCGCCCTGGTGCGCACGCGCCAGGGTTGACAATTGCCCGGAGCCGGCGGCGCGAGACAATGCATTGGCTCGACGCCGTCGGCTAGCGATTCGGAGCAACAGTTGGCACGCCACGAGGCCAGGAGTACAGTCATTCCAGAGCGAGAGACCGGCCCCAGAGCGAGACAAGGATCGTCAACGTGTTAAGCTGCGCCTGCATCGGTCGCGGTGAGCCACGGCGAGGGAGACCCAAAAAGTGCGTACTTCGGACATCAAAGACAAATACGACGTGATCGTAATCGGTTCTGGCATCTCGGGATCGATGGCTGCGACGATCCTGGCCCACAAAGGCCATAGTGTCCTGATCATTGATGGCGCTGCCCATCCAAAGTTCGCCATCGGTGAGTCCACCGTTCCGCTGACCTCACAGACCTTCGAGCACCTCGCGGCGCAGACGGGCATCCCCGAGCTGCTGACCCTCGCCCGCGGGCCCCAGGGCATCCGCGAGAAGATCGGCACCACCTGCGGCATCAAGCGCGCCTTTTGCTTCCTCTACCACCGCGAGGGCGAGGAGAACCGGCCCGAAGAGAACAACCTGTTCGGCAACGTGTGGCGCGACGAGAACCACCTCTACCGCCAGGACGTCGACACCTACATCTTCCGGGCCGCGCTGCGCTACGGCGCCGATGCCCTCGAGAACACCCGGGTGTCCTCGGTCGAGCTGGACGACGACGGGGTCACCGTGTCCACGGTCAAGGGCCAGCGCTTCCGCGCCCGCTACCTCATCGACGGCTCCGGCCCGCGCAGCCCCTTCATCAAGCAGCACGAGCTCGCCGAGCGCCCGACCTCGCTGCGCACCAACACCCGCACCATCTTCACGCACATGACCGACGTGAAGAGCTACGACGACTGCGTCGACAACCCCTTCAGCCAGCCGTGGTCGACGGGCACCAACCACCACGTGTTCGACGGCGGGTGGTTTTGGGTCATCGCCTTCGACAACTGGGAGGGCGCGACCAACAAGGTCGCCAGCGTCGGCCTGACCCTCGACGCCGACCGCTACCCGCCCCGGGACGACGTGAGCCCCGAGGAGGAGTTCGCGGAGTTCGTCGGGAAGTACCCGAGCATCGCCCGGCAGTTCGAGGACGCCCGGGCCGTGCGCCCGTGGATCCGCGCGCCCAAGATCCAGCACTCGAGCCGGCAGTGCGTGGGCGATCGCTACTGCCTGATGGCCCACTCCTACGGTTTCGTCGACCCGCTCTACTCGATCGGCCTGATCATGACGGTGACCGCGGTCTCGAAGCTGGTCGACCCGCTGTGCAAGGCCCTCGAGACCGACGAGTTCGCCCGCGAGGACTTCCTCGACGTCGAGAAGGCCATGGTCCGCCGGCTGCGCTACGCCGACATGCTGATCTACGGCTCGTACAAGTCGTGGTCCAACTACAACCTGTGGAACGCCTGGGTCCGGCTGTGGGCCATCGGCCTCCACGCCCTCGAGTCGATCTTCGCCAGCCACCTGATGATGGGCAAGTACTCCAAGTACGAGCTCGTCGAGGACTACATCACCAGCGAGTACGAGCCCCAGGGCTACAAGGCGCTGATCGAGGCCGGCTACGCGAGCATCAGCGCCTACGCCGACGGCACCATCGACGCCGACGCGTGCGCCAAGCAGCTCTGGAAGCTGATCGAGGACTACGACTTCGAGGTCCGCCTGCGCCCCGAGCCCGAGTTCGACGGCGTCGAGTGGGCCATGCGCACGCCGGACGTGCACGACCTCTTCCTCGGGGTCCCCGAGAACCATGAGCGCTGGCGCAAGGAGCAGGTCGACCCCTGGATCCCCAGCGACACCCCGGCCTAGGGCAGCCTGGCCCCCCCAACAACGACGAGTGAACGGACAGATGCAGATTCCCAGCGCGTGTGACGTGGTCATCATCGGCGGAGGCCCAGCGGGCACCAGCGCCGCCACTCAGCTGGCCAAGAAGGGCTACGACGTGGTCCTGTTCGAGAAGGCCAAGCACCCCCGCGAGCACGTCGGCGAGAGCCTGATCCCTCACTTTTGGCGCTACACCGACGAGCTCGGCGTCAGCGAGAAGATCCTCGCCGAGGGCTTCCAGGAGAAGACCGGCGGGACCGTGGTCTGGAACGGCCGCATCCAGCAGGTCTCCTTCTCCGACTTCGCCTACGACCGCCGGGCCCTGCACGTCGAGCGCGCTCGCTTCGACCACATCCTGTTCCAGCACTGCCAGGAGAACGGGGCCAAGACCTTCGAGCGGGTCATGGTCAAGTCCGTGCGCTTCGCCGAGGAGGCGGGCGGGAAGCAGACCGTGGTCTGGCGAGACATCGACGCCGCCACCGACGGCGAGATCGAGTGCGAGTTCGTCGTCGACGCGAGCGGCCAGGCCTCGGTGCTCGGGCGCCAGCTCGACATCTGGGAGATCGACGAGGACTTCCGCTTCGTCAGCCTGTGGGGCTACTTCAAGGGGGCCAAGTACGTCGCCCTCGACGGCAAGGCCCACCCCTTCGAGAAGTCCCGGGAGATCAAGCCCACGACCTTCGTGACCGCGCTCAAGGACGGCGACGGGGCGTGGAGCTGGCTGTGGCACATCACCATGCGCGAGAACACCAGCGTCGGCCTGGTCATCTCGCGCGAGGAGCTCGCCCGCGCCAAGGCCAACTACGAGTCCCTCGAGGCCTACTACCGCGAGACCTGCTCGACCACGCCGATCATCAACCAGCTGCTCGAGGACGCCACCTACGAGGGCGAGTTCTCGGCCATCCGCGACTTCTCTTACCGCGTCAAGCAGGCCGCCGGCCCCGGCTACCTGATGATCGGCGACGCCGCGACCTTCATCGACCCGGTGTTCTCCCAGGGCATCGTGCTCGCCTTCTACACGGCCAACCTGGCCTCGTGGGCCATCGACCGCGCGATGAAGCGGCCCGAGGACACCGAGCGGACCATGGCCATGTACTCGCACCAGCTGCTGATGCGCGCGGACATGGCCCGGTCCATGGCCCTGCCCAGCTACATGCCACCGGAGGTCAGCGAGGCCGGGCGCACGGCCGTGGGCTTCGAGTCCAAGCAAGAGCAGAAGCTGATGCGCGTCGCGGCGGGCCTGACCAACCGCTCGCAGAACTTCCACACCCTCGTGGGTGGCCAGGAAGACGAAGAGGACACGATCAAAATTCTGGAATCCATCGAATTTTGAGCGCCAAGAGGCGCTCAAAATTCGATGGACTCCACTATTTGGCCCTCGCTCGCCCGCGAGGCTCGGGGTGTTTTTGGGGCCTCGGTTGGAGAGGGCCGAGGCCGAGAGGCCTCGGGTTGGAGAAGGCCGAGGCCGAAGGGCCTCAGTCGCACAGGAGCAGGGAAGCCACCTCAACGCGGGAGTGAGGCAGGGCTTTCAGCGCGCCTCTTTGGGACGTGAGCCCTCCCCCACGCGAGCCACGCGGATCCTTCCACAGCGGCCAATTTGGCCCAGTTTGGTTGCTATCGGCGTTTCTGGGCGTGTTGACGGTGCCCGGGGGGGCCGCTATCGTGCCCCGCCTTTCATGCCCACCTCTCGGCGACTCATGAGCCTTGCTGCCGCCGCCCTCGTCTGGGGGCTGCCCGCGACGGTACTCGCAAACCAGCCGCCCCCCGGTGTGGGCGGCATGCCAGGTGCCGGGCCGGCGGGCCCCGGCGCGCCTGCTGGCCCGAGCGATGACAAGGACGGCCCCGCCGAGGCCGCGCCCAAGGACAAGGGCGCCCTCGCGCCCGTGGTCCCGGTCCCGGCCCAGCCCGAGGGGCGCCGCCGGGCTCAGCTCTTCGAGCTGCACGGCTACTTCCGGACCCGGGCCGACTACTTCCACCGCCTGGACCTCAACATCACCCCCGAGGGCCTGCAGCAAGACACCAACAAGTTCTTCCTGCCCCCGGCCGAGACCCCCGAGCCTGACCTGAGCTCGACCGAGCCCGGCGCGACCCTGCCCAACGACGCCAACTGCACCAACCAGCTGCTGGCCAACGGCGTGTCGGCCCAGCGCATCGGCAACCGCTGCGCCCGGCGCCGGGGCACGGGCGGGGCCAACCTGCGCCTGCGCCTCGAGCCGACCATCCACGTGACCGACACGGTCAAGGTCCACGCCCAGGTCGACATGCTCGACAACCTGGTGCTCGGCAGCACCCCCGACGCCTACTACGGCGCGAACCCGTGGGCGCCCATCGACCTGTTCACCCGGACCCAGCTCCCGCCGGTCCAGGGCACGGACTCGCTCAACGACTCGATCGTCGTCAAGCGGGCCTGGGGCGAGGTCCGCTTCGGCTTCGGCCTCACCCTCGAGGTCGGCCGCATGCCCAACCACTGGGGCATGGGCCTGGTCTACAACGACGGCAACGGCTACGACCGCGGCGAGGTGGCCGACATCACCCGCATGGTCGACACGGACTACGGCGACTCCGTCGACTCCGTGCGCGCCTCCTTCGACTTCGGCGCGGACAAGCGCAACGCCATCCAGGTCGGCCTGAGCTACGACTGGGCCGCGAGCGGCCCGACCACCGCGCAGCTGTTCGGGCCGCAGTGGGAGTCGGGCAACCTCGTCGCCCAGACCTTCTCGGCCGAGAAGTACGACAACGTCCACCAGGTCAGCGCGTGGATCGCCCGCCGCGACGACCCCAGCATGCTCCGCCGCAAGCTCAGCGCCGGCGTGCCCGTGGTCAACTACGGCCTCAAGAGCTGGCTGCGCTGGCAGACCCTCGACGCCGCCCTCGGCTACACCCCCGGCCAGCTCGGCCAGTTCGACCAGGACACCAGCTACTCCGCGGCCCTGGTCCACCGCCGGGCCTGGACCGTGACCCCCGACCTGTGGCTGCGCATCAACTGGCGGACGCTGCGGATCGAGATGGAGGGGGCCATGGTCGCCGGCCGCTTCCGCCACGCCGAGCAGGAAGACACCGCGCCCGCCGACCTCGACGACGCGCTGGCCACGGCGACGGGCGTCGACGACACCCGCATCCTCCAGTTCGGCTACGCCCTCGAGTTCAAGTACGGGCTGTTCGACGACCGCTTCCACATCGGCCTCGACCACGGCATCGCCTCGGGCGACAGCACCCCGCCCAACGCGACCAACTACGCCGACGCCTTCCCGGGCACCAACGACGGGCTCGGCGGCGGCTCCAGCCTGACCGCGTTCCGCTTCAACCCGGCCTACGTCCAGGACATGCTGCTGTTCAAGGAGCTGCTCGGGACCGTGTCCAACGCCGGCTACGTCAAGCCCTGGGCCGCGTTCTACTTCTTCCAGAAAAACTTCAGCGCCCGCCTCGACATCGAGTTCGCCGGCGCCATGAACAACGCCGGGACGCTCGCGGGCAACAAGTCGCTGTGGGGCCTCGAGCTCGCCGGCGCGCTGCGCTACCACGACAACGACGACCCGATCTTCGTCCAGGTCCAGTACGGCGCGATGTTCCCCTTCGGGGCCTTCGAGCCCGAGGTGACGCTGGAGACGGTCAACGGGCCGTCGGTGCAGATTCTGGACGCGAAGGCGGCCCAGACCGTCCAGGGCCAAATCGGCATCCGGTTTTAGCCTTACCCCCGCAGGCGCTCCTGCACCGGGGACGCTTCGTCGCTGTCCGCTCCTCCGCTTGGGCCGGTGGGCAATGGGGTTCGTGCCTTCTAGTCCGCCTGTGGTCGCCCCCCGAGGGGGGCGTCGTCTGGCGGGGGTGACGATCGTCTTCGTGCTTGCCGAGGTCTCGACTTCGTCCCGCGTACGCCGAGGTCTCGTCTTCGTGCCCGGCGAGGTCTCGCCCTCCTGCCCGCCCGTGGTCACCGAGTCGGAGATCGGGCGAAGCGGCAGACCGTGTCGGCGGCGCGGGGGCGGACCATCGGCAGGTAGGTCTCGCGCGGGAAGCCGTCCATCTGCGGGCGAACGCCAGCGGCTTCGAGTTGGCGAACGAGGGCGACGATGAACTGCACGCCCTCGACGAGGGCCATGTTGTAGCCGAGGCAAAAGTGCGATCCACCACCGAAGGCGCTGAGCTCGACGGGCGTCAACTTGCGCTGGTCTCGAATCCAGCGATCGGGATCGAAGCGCTCGGGGTCTGCGAAGGCCTCGCCGTCTCGAGCGAACAGCCACAGCGGCACGCCGAGCACGACGTCTGCAGGGATCGCGTAGCCCGCGGCCGTCGTCGGTGCGAGGGTCGTACGGGTGACGAAGGAGATGGGCGGGTGCAGGCGCAGGCACTCGCGGAACAAGGCCTCGGCGAGGGGGTAGGCGCGCAGCGCTTTGGGCGTGAGCGGCAGGCCTTCGCTCGCGCGAGCCTCGTCGAGCAGGCGTCGGTGGAGCGCGGGGTGCTCGACGAGGTAGGCGACCATCCAGGCCATGATCGAGGCCGTGGTCTCGTGCCCGGCGAGGACCAGCAAGCGGAGGTTGTCGAACAGCTCGGTCGTGTCGAGCCCGGCCCCGTCCTCATCGCGCCCCCGGACGAGCTCGGCGATCAAGCCCGTCGACTCGGAGTCTCGGCGGGCCGCGTCGATGTGCTGGGCGAGGCGCTCGTCGACCCACGCCCGGGCCTTCATCGCGCGGCGGTAGGGCATGCCAGGGATGTTCCACTCCGGGGTCAGGACCCCGCGGACCATGATGGCGTAGCGCGACACCCACTCGTCGAGCTCGTCCCCGGGCACACCCAGGACACGAAATAGGACCTCGAGGCTCAGGGCCTGGGTCTCGTCGAGTACGCGCACCTGACCCCGCTCGATCATCGCCGGGATCCGCCGACCCACGACCTCGGCGATGACCGCGCTGACGCCGGTCATCGACAGGCCCTTGGGGGTGAAGGGCGCGCTCGAGGACGCCCGCCGTCGGCGATGATCGGCCCCGTCGGAGCTGAGCATCGAGGTGTGCCCGATGATGATCGCGCCGAGCTCCGCGCTCCCGACCGAGCTCAGCTCACGGTCGAGCAGCAAGGCGTGGGCCTCGGGACGAGGCCACAGGTAGATGTCGGATCCAAAGGGCATGCGCAGACGTACGAGCGGCTCGCCGCCCCCCGCGACCTCGCGCAGCAGCTTCGGCCAGGCGCGGGACATCGCGACGAGGTGGCCGACGCCAGGCAATCGCCCGGGGGCGTCGGGGATGTCTGAGAGCACGCGCAGGCTGTCCATCGGCGTGGATCCTAGGAGGCCCGGCCGCTCGTCCACAACCCCGCTGCCATCGCCCGTGGATCGGGGCTCGAGCTCGCGCGTACTCGAAGTCGTGCGGCGTCTCGGTCTGGCTCTCGCTCCGCTCCTGATTTGCGTGGGCTCGGGGTGCGCCCCGCTCGAACTCTCGGCGGTCCCAGGCTACGCGGCGCCGCGAGAGGTTCGGCAAGCCGCGAGGCAGTGCGAGCGGCGGCCCGGGCGGTGCCTGAGCCGAGCGGACGGCTACCGCGAAGGTGGGGACTACGAGGCCGCGGCCTTTGTCTACCTGCACGCGTGCTTGGCCAACCCCGCGATGAGCTGCTGGCGGGTCGGGTGGAAGCATTTCATCGGCGACGGAGCCGTCCACGACATCGCCTTTGGCCTCTACTACCTCGGGCTCGCCTGCGAGGGAGGGAACCCGAGCGCGTGCACGGCCCTGGGCTTGTGGTGGGAGGGGGACCCGAACGAGGACTGGCGCGGGTGGCTCGAGGCTGGGTGCGCGGGACACATCGAGCTGGCCTGCGAGGCGCTCGAGGGTGCGGGCGACTGAGGGGCTAGCTTCGCTCGAGCTTCGCGCGCGCGTCCGCGAGGTGCGGGTAGAGCTCGAGCTGGGTCCCGGAGATGATGATCCACGGCCCGTCGGGGCGCGCCAGCGAAGACCTCGCGCCCGGGCGTGTCCCGGATGGGCTGACAAGCTCGGGGGCGCATGGGCGGTGCTAGCATTCGAGGATGCACCTGCGCCCGAGCGTCTTCGCGTCCGTCGCCATCACGCTCGCGGCCTGTGGGCGGCCGGCGATCGACCCCGGCCAAGACGAAGGGGCCGACGAGGTCGGCACCGAGACGGGCTCCGGCTCGACCGATACGGAGTCGACCGATGGCGAGTCCACCGAGTCCACCGATAGCGAGACCACCGAGTCCACCGACGAAGGCAGCGAGTCCACGGACACCGGGCCGCCGCCCTGCCCCGAGATCCACGACGGGAACTTCACCCTGAGCGGCAGCGTGAGCGCAGCTCAGCTCGAGGCGGCGAGCTGCCTGGTCGAGATCACCGGCGATCTCCACATCGAAGGCACGGAGCTGACCGAGCTCGACGCCTTCGCCTCCCTCGAGCGCGTGGGCCAGCGCCTGACGATCATCCACAACACCGGGCTCACCACCCTCTCGGGCCTCGACGCCCTCGAGGAGGTCCGCGACCGTGTCCAGGTCTCGGGCAACGCCGGCCTGGAGTCCCTCGCGGGCTTGGGCGGCCTGCGGCGCTTGCACGGGCTCACGGTCAGCAACAACCCCGACCTGCTCAGCCTCGAGGGCGTGCAGGGCGAGTGGGAGCTGCACGCCTGGGGCGGCGGCATCCAGTCGACGATCTTCGTCGCCGGCAACGACGCGCTGACCAGCGTCGACGGGCTCGGCGGGATCACCAGCGTCAGCTCCGAGCTCCCGGTTCGGGTGGTGCTGCTCAACAACGAGGTCCTCGGCGGCGACCTCACCGGGCTGTCGGCCTTCGCCGCCCTGCCCGACGACACCCTCGGGCTGAGCCTGCAAAACTCGCCCATCGACAGCGTCGAGGGCCTCGAGGCCCTCGTCCACGCCCGCTACCTGTGGATCCTCGGCCTCGCCGGTGACTACGTCGACTTGAGCGGCCTCGACAACCTCGAGCGCGTCAGCGCGGAGCTGACGATCGGCTACTGCCAGGGGCCCACGGAGGTCGACCCCGACGGCTACGACCCCCAGAACCTCGCCCACATCCAGAGCCTCGCCGGGCTCGAGCAGCTCACCGAGGTCGCCAACCTCGACATCTGGGGCAACCTCGCGCTCACGGACATCAGCGCCCTGGCCAAGCTCGAGACCGTCGGCGACCTGGACATCGAGGCCAACCCCCTGCTGCCTCAGGCGCAGGTCGACGCCATCGTCGCAGGCATCCCCAACCTCGGCAGCGCGAGCACGAACTTCAACGGCGCGGGCAATGAGCCGAGCTGCGGCTTCATCCCCTGGTGAGGCTCACTCGGCGCTGGACGCCGCGGCCTTCTTGGCCTCGACGTAGGGCTGCCAGTGGCGGGCCAAAAAGCGCGGCCGGTGGTCGTGGTAGCTCGACACCATGCCCAGGCGCGAGAGGGTCTTGATGTAGACCCAGGCCAGGTCGAACTGCCACCACAAAAAGCCCGCCCGGGCGCTGTTGGGGTAGAGGTGGTGGTTGTTGTGCCACTCGCCAGCGACGTAGCCCGGCCAGTACTGGTTGATCGACAGGTCCCGGCGGTTGAAGTCGACGCCCTCGACCCGCTTGTCCTCGCCGCCGCCGTGGCCCGCGAAGTTGAAGGTCCGGATGCCGACGGCCCAGATGTGCGCGGAGCCGAAGATGGTCACGGCGAGGGCGTGGCCGCCGATGAGGTAGAAGGCGGCGTACCAAAACAGCCAGTTGAAGGCGAAGGCGGCCGTCATCCACACCGGGTGGGCGATGGAGCCCCAGCGCTGATACTGCTCGTAGCTGTTGACGATGATCCCGGTGTGCTCGACGAAGCCGACGGCCCGGGCGTACTCCTCCCGCGACAGGTCCTGCGCGATGGGCTGGTGGAGGGAGTCGGCCAGGAAGCAGTAGAGCCCGCCGAAGGTCGCGTTGTAGGGGTCGCCGGGCTTTTCGGGCACGGCGTGATGGACCAGGTGGGAGATGATGTAGATCTCCTCGGGGACGACCTTGATGACCAGGTTGCGGGTCACAAAGCGCCACACCGGGTGGCTGAAGGTGAAGGCCTTGTGGGTGCCGTAGCGGTGCAGCCAGATGGTCCCGTAGGTGCCCATGCCGACCATGCTGTAGAGGAAGCCCACGACCAGGCCCCACCAGCTGAAGTAGTAGGCGAAGAACAGGACGATGAAGGGCGCGAGGGCCAGGGTCCAAAACCAGTTGGTGAAGCCCAGCCAGTTCTTGCGCGAGGCGAAGATGTTCACCCGCGACGCGAGCTCCCGCCACATCTGCGCGTTGCTCGGGCGCTGCTCCCAGCCGTAAGAGGGCGGCTCGAGCACGCGCTTGAGGAAGCTGATTCCGGAGGCCGCCTTGGGGCCCGCGGACGGCTCATCGAGATCGCGGATCGACTGGCCCATCGCGCGCACGCTATCACGGGAGTGTCGCGCGATCTGCACCACACCCGTGCGCGAGCCTGGTTCAGGGACCGCGTAGACTCCCGCCCCTGCCCCCGAGGACCCGATGGCACGCAAGACGAAAAAGCCCAAGACGATCTGGCAGTGCACGGCCTGCGGCGCGACCACGCGCGGCTGGTTTGGCCAGTGTCCGAGCTGTCACGAGTGGAACACCATCGAAGAGCAGGTCGAGCGCCCCGCGGCCGGAGAGCGAGTGGTGCTCGCAACGCCCGGGGCGAGCAGCGAGGGCGCCGTCGTTCCAGTGACGGCCGCTCAGGAGCAGCTCGCGGACGCCCAGCGCCTGAGCACGGGCATCGCCGAGCTCGACCGGGTGCTCGGCGGCGGGCTCGTCCCGGGCAGCCTCGTGCTCCTGGGCGGGGCGCCGGGCATCGGCAAGTCCACGCTGATCCTCCAGGCCTGCGCCGGGCTCGTGGGCGTGAACGACGATCACGCCCACGAGCGCCCGGTGCTCTACGCCAGCGGCGAGGAGTCCATCGCCCAGGTCGCCGGCCGGGCCAAGCGCCTGCGCGGGGGCAGCTTCACGGCCGCGGACGAGCGCCTGCTGCTCCTGGCCGAGACCCGCATCGAGGCCATCCTCGACGCCGCCACGGCGCGCAAGCCCAAGGCCCTCGTGGTCGACTCCATCCAGACGGTCTACAGCGACGCCCAGGACGGGCTGCCCGGGAACATCGGGCAGATCCGCAGCGTCACCGGGCACCTGCTGAGCTGGGCCAAGAGCCGGGCCATCCCGGTGATCATCGTCGGCCACGTGACCAAGGACGGCCAGCTCGCGGGCCCGCGCCTGCTCGAGCACATGGTCGACACCGTGCTCGCCTTCGAGGGCGACGAGGAGCGAGCCACCCGCATGCTCCGCGCGAGCAAGAACCGCTTCGGCAGCACCGCCGAGCTCGGCGTGTTCGAGATGACCAGCCAGGGCCTACGCGAGATCCCCAACCCCAGCGAGGTCTTCCTCGCCGATCACCCCGAAGAGGCGATCGGCTCGGCGGTCACGGCTTCCCTCGAGGGCTCGCGCCCGCTCCTGCTCGAGATCCAGGCCCTGCTCGGCCCGAGCCCCGGGGGCTCGCCGCGGCGCACCTGCGTCGGGGCCGATCCCTCGCGCCTGGCCATGCTCTTGGCCGTGCTCGATCGCCACGCCGGCTTGTTCGTCGTCGACCAGGACGTGTTCGTGAACGTCGCCGGCGGGCTGCGCCTGAGCGAACCCGCGGCGGACCTGGCCGCGCTCTTGGCCGTGGCCAGCTCGCACCTGCGCAAGCCGATCCCCCGGGGCACGATCGCCATCGGCGAGGTCGGGCTGACCGGTGAGCTGCGTCGGGTGCCGCGCATGGAAGAGCGCCTGGCCGAGGCGCGGCGGCTCGGCTTTCGCCGGGCGATCGTGCCGAGCAAGTCCGTGCCCGCGGGGAGCCCCCAAGAGGGGCTCGCGATCGTCGGGGTCGACAGCGTCGCCCAGGCGGTCGAGCGGGCGTTTTGAGCGGCACTCCGGGCCACGGCGCGTGCAAGAAATTCCGAGCCTCGCGGGCGCCCCCTTGCGTAGGATCGAGGCGATGACGACGAAGCTGCACGCGGCCTACCTGAGCATCCTCTTCGCGCTCGGCTGCAGCGCGACGCCGGGCAGCGACGACGAGTCGAGCAACGAGCAGGGCTCGGACGGCAATGGAGAGACCTACGCCTGCGCGGACCCAGTGCCGCTCATGCAGACCGGCGACGTCCCGAGCGGGTGGGTCGAGTGCGCCGACGGCTTCGTGCATCGCGCCGAGGCGGTCGAGTGCGTGGTGCCTGCCCAGACCGACGATGCCCAGTGCCTCTCGGGCGGTGAGACGGGCGGTGAGACCGAGGGCGAGACGGAGGGCGGGCAGTTCGTCTCCAATTGCATGACCGCAGCAGACTGCGAGGAGGCGCCCTACGGCAGCTGCAACTACTGGTTCGACGACTTCTCCGCCACCGAAGGCTGCAGCTGCAACTACGGCTGCGCCGCCGATGCCGACTGTGGACCCGACGCCATCTGCGTGTGCGCGGGGGTCACGGGCGAGCGCTCGTACTGCAAGCCGAGCGAGTGCGCGAACTCGGACTCCTGCGGCGACGGGCTGTGTGGCCTGAGCGACGCCCCCGGCATCTGCGGAGGGACGGCCTACCACGTCGGCTGCGTCGCCCCGAACGCCGAGTGTCACCTCGACGAGGACTGCGAGCCTGGGGCCTGCGACAACGGGGGAGCCACCGAGCCGTGGGAGTGCAACGTGGGCACCTGCGAGGCGCCCGAGTGGTGCCAGGGCGCGTGCGGCCGCCCCTTGCTGGTCGAGGGCCACGCCCGCGTCGCCTCGGTCGCCGCGCGCACGGACTGGAGCGTCCAGAGCGCGCCCGAGCCGACGGCGCTGCGTCGGACCCTCGCGGACTACTGGACCGAGGTCGGCCTGTTCGAGCACGCCTCGGTCGCCTCCTTCGCCCGCTTCGCCCTGCAGCTGATGGCCCTCGGCGCGCCACCGCAGCTGCTCGCCGAGGCCCGGCGGGCGACCAGCGACGAGATCGAGCACGCGCGCCTCGCCTTTGGCCTGGCGAGCGCCTACCTCGGAAGGCCGGTCGGCCCGGGGCCCTTGCCGATCCACGGCGCCCTCGATGCCGAGCTCGATCGCTTTGCGATCGTCGACGCGCTGATCCGGGAAGCCTGCGTCGAGGAGACCCTCTCGGCCCTCGAGGCCGCGGAGGCGGCGAGCCACGCCGAGGACCCCGAGATCGCCGCGGCCCTCGAGCGCATCGCCAAGGACGAGCTGCGCCACGCCCAGCTGGGCTGGCGAGCGCTCCGGTGGATGATCGACGCGGACGGCCCCAACCTGCGAGCCTTCGCCCTCGCGCGCCTCGACCAGGCCATCGACGAGGCGCGCCGGTCCGAGTCCGCCCGCGGCCTGCCGGCCTCGCTCCGCCGCCATGGGGTGCTCGACGACGAGCTGCGCGCGCAGCTGCGGACGCGCGCCCTGGACACGGTGCTCGAGCCCTGCGTCGCCGCGCTCCGGGGCCGCGCTAGCGCAGCGGCAGCAGCAAGCTGACCCGCGCGCCCCCGCCTTCGCGGTTGCTGGCCCGCGCCTCGCCCCCGTGGACCCGCGCGATCCGGGCGACGAGGGACAGGCCCAGACCCAGGGAGCCGCCCTCGCGGGCGCGCCCCTGGACGAAGGACTCGAACACGCCCTCGAGCTCGCCCTCGGCGAAGCCGGGCCCGCGGTCCTCGACGCCAAAGGCCAGCGCCGGGCCGCCGTCGAGGCTGGCTTCGTAGACGCGCAGTGCCGTGAGCCCGTGTCCGTGGCTGCGCGCGTTGGCCAGCAAGTTTGCGAGGGCGCGGCCCAGCAAGGTCGGGTCGCCCTCGATCGTCGGCAGCGCGGCGCCCTCGTCCCGGCCCTCTCGCCACTCGAGCTCGAGCTTGCTCGCGTCGGCGCCCACCCGCTCGAGGGCCCGAAGCGCCACAGACACGGGATCGAGGCGGCGGCTCTCGACCCGCTCGAACTCCAGGCGCGAGTGGGCCAGGAGCTGGTCGACGAGATCGTCGAGCTCGACGACCTCGCGCTCGAGCTCGTCGAACACCGGGCCCGGCGCCCCCTCCCCGTCTCGAGCCGTGTCGATGAGCACGCGCATGTGCCCCAGCGGCGTGCGCAGCTCGTGGGAGACGCTCGCCAGCAGCTCGCGCTGGCCCTCGACCTGGGCCTCGATGCGCTCGGCCATGTCGTTGACGACGTTGGCGAGGATCGTCAGCTCGTTCGGGTGTTCGCCGTGGTGATGCCTGCGCCCGTGCCACCGGTGCCCATGTCCAGGTCCAGATCCGCGATGCCCGTGCCGCCCACGCTCGCGGCGGCTCTCGGCCCCAAAGCGGCTCAGCTTCATGCGCCGGTCGAGCTTGCCCTCGCCCAGGTCCCGGGCCACGGAGGCGAGCTCCATCAGCGGCCGCGTCACCCCCCAAGCCATCACCCCCGCGGCCATCCACAGCACCGCCGTGGCGCACAGCAGGGCCACCGGCAGCGCCACAGCGCTCGGCGCGAGCCAGGCGTGGAGGGCGTAGCCGAGCCCCCCGCCCACGGCCACGGCCATGCCCAGCGCCGTGAACAGGCGGCGCTTGAGGCTGGCCTGAAACCACCACACGAAGGCCGGGGGCCGGCGCCAGCGCGGCTTCACCCCTCACCCCGCCCGAACACGTAGCCGACCCCGCGCACGGTCTTGATCTTGTCGCCGCCGAGCTTCTTGCGCAGCTTCGAGATGTGCACGTCGACGGTCCGCTCGCTGACCACGGTGTCGTCGCGCCCGGCCTCGTGCAAGAGCGCCGCTCGGGTCACGACCCTGCCCGCCCGGCGCAGCAAGGCCACGAGCAGGTCGAACTCGAGCCCAGTCAGCGAGGCGGCCTCGCCCTCGACCCGGACCTCCCGGGTCCCGATCAGCGCGACCACGCCGTTGGCTGACAGGCGCTCGCGCCCGACCTCGGGGTGCATGCGCCGGAGCACGGCCCGCAGCCGCGCGAGCAGCTCCCGGGACGAGAAGGGCTTGGCGATGTAGTCGTCCGCGCCGAGCTCGAGGCCGACCACGCGATCGGCCTCGTCCCCGCGGGCGGTGAGCATCAAGACCGGGATGGCGCTGCGCGCTCGCAGGCGCCGGAGCACCTCGAGGCCGTCCATCCCCGGCATCATCCCGTCGAGCAAGACCACGTCGTGGGACTCGTTGGCGAGCACCCGCAGGCCCGCGGCTCCGTCGACGGCGTGCTCGAGCTCGACCCCGTTTTGGCCGAGGTAGCCCGAGAGCAGCTCGAAGAGCCGGGCGTCGTCGTCGATCAGCAGCGCGCGGATGGCCATGGGCGGTCTCCATGGTAAGGCGGGCGCGCCCGAAAGGGGCGCCCGCCGGCTCCCTGGCGGTTCAGCGGTAGGGACCCGCCATCGGCCCGCGCCGAGCGAGCCACCGGGCCAGTCGCTGGCGCTGGTCCGGGTCGAGGGCGTCGTGGACCTTGGCCAGCGCCCCGACCACGCTCTTGCGCGCCTCGGTCAAGCGCTCGTCGTGGCGGGCGAAGAGCTCGCCGAGGCGCTCCTCGTCGAGGCGCTCCGGGCCAAAGGCGTCGGCCAGGTCCCGACGCGAGGCCTTGCCCTCGTCGCGCATGCCCTCGAGGTCCCGACGCAGCTCGCGGGCGGCGTCGGAGATGACCCGCTCCTGCTCCGGGCTCGCGTCGATCAGGTCGGCGATGCGCTCGACCCAGCGCCCGCCCCAGCCCCGGCGGCCTCGGCCGTGGCGTCCGCAGCCGTGACGGCCGCGGTGACCGTAGCGACCGTGGTCGCGGTAGTGGCCGCGGTGGCGGCGAAAGTAGGCGTAGGCCCCAAAGCTGGCTGCAACTCCGATGATGAATCCGAACATGGTGGTGTCTCCTCGTTGGTCACCAGCTTGACCCTCGAGTGTGTTGGCCCAAGACCCGCCACCATGAAGAAGTGTGAAGTCGGCCCGCGCGGCCCCGGGCTCCCCCAGCTGGGGGGCCCTAGCCCTCACCCGCCTCCACGACGACCGCGAACCAATCCACGCCCCCGCGAGCGGGGGCGACCACGAGCCTTCTCCAAGGCACGAACTTCATTGCCCACCAAGCCAAAGAGGAGGAGCGGAGCGACGAAGCGTCCCCGGTCCGAGGTGGCTGTGGGGGCAAAACAAAACTCAGTCGTAGGTCTCGACGCCGACCGTGCCCGTCAGCTGACCGGTGGCGACGTCGAAGATCTCGAGCGAGCTGGTCCGGACCAGGAATACGTGCGTGCCCCCGGAGACCAGGCCGTTGAGGGAGTCCACGGCGAAGATCGGGCGCAGGGTCGTCTCCCACACGCGCTCGCCCCCCTGCAGATCGAAGGCGGTGATCCGCCAGTCCTCGTTGCCCGCGCCGTAGGTCGTCACGTAGCGCCCGTTGGCGATGACGCCGAATTTTTCCTCATCACGGACCGTGGTCTTGGGCACCGAGGGGGTCGCGGCCTGCCAGCGGATCGCCTTGGTGTTCGGGTCGAAGGCGACGGCGTAGGGGACCTTGGTGCCCGGGGCCTTGTGGCCCAGCGCGACGGCCTGGTCCCCCTCGACGGCCAGGAACTCGAGCTTGGCGCCCTCGACCTCGGGGAAGGGGCTCTCCAGCTTCTTGCGCGGGTTCCGAGGGTCGCGCCGCCCCTCGCGGATGGCGTCGGACCAGTCGCCGCCGCCCGAGGCCGCCGTGAACGCGTCGTGGCGCGAGCGGAAGCACCACTGCGGCCGGTCCTTGGCCTCGGTCAGCTCGCCGGTCTCGGGGTCGAGGAAGCTCGCGCGCTCGTCGATCTGGTGGACCCAGACCTGGGCCGGCTCGCCCGAGACGGGGGCCTCGACGACGGACTTGGGCGGGACGCACAGGTAGTCGACGACGTCGGTGAGCGAGTGCTGGTGCAGCTGCTCCCCCGAGGCGAGGGCGAACACCCGCAAGGTCCCGACGCCGTCGGTGACGATCATCGCGTCCCCGAGCACGCCGCAAAAGGACGACTGGTAGGCGCTCGAGTAGTCGCCCAGGGACTCCGTGCGCCAGCGCAGGCTGCCGTCGACGTCGTGCACCGAGCAGTACAGCGAGTCGCCCGTGCCCACGGCGCGGGTGCGCCCGACGACCACGGTCTGGCCGTCGATGGTCGCGGCGACCGGCGGCCCGGCGACGTCGTCCCACAAGATCCGCTCCCCGGTCAGCGCGCTCCCGACGTCTCCGCCGATGGCGTTGAGGCCCTCGCGGAGCTTGTCGCCGCCCACGTCGAAGCCGGCGTCCTCGAGGCTGTCGATGACCACGAAGAACACGGGCACGAGGCTGCCGATCACGGTGAACAGCACGATGCTGGTGATCAGGCAGCCCAGCCCACGGCCGCTGCGCGAGGCTTGCTTGGCCGCCCGAGCCTGGGCCCGCGCGGCGTCGGCCTGCGCCTGGGCCAGGTCGGCCTGCGCCTGAGCCTGGCGCGCGCGGGCCTGCTCTTGCTGCGCGGCGAGGATGGCCTGGGCGATCGCCTTGGGATCGACGGCCGCGCCCGCCTGGGTCTTGGCCTTGCGCGCCTGATCGAGCTGAAAGCGGCTACCGCAGTAGTCGCACTGGTACGAGCCGCAAGGTTGCTGAGGAGGGAGGTCCGCCCCGCAGCTGGGGCACTCGACGCTGATCATGTCCATGGTGGTGACCGCGGGCAGTCTACCGTGCTCTTTGCGCGTTGTCCGTGCTCTGCAAATCCTCGGGCGTCGAGAGCCGTTGGCAGCGCCGTGTTGCCCTCGTCGCCGCAATTGCTGCTCCTGATGGTCCTGGGCCCCGCGGCCTCGCCGGAGCTGCCGCCCCGGCCGAGCGACGCGAGCGTTGCCAGCGACCCCCTCGCTGAACGAGAAGTCGCAGCCCAGGACGAGGCCCTTCACCACCGGCGCTTCGTCGCCCGCGCCCTCCACATCGAGGCCGCCGAGCTTGCCGAGACCGGGCTCTCCGAAACACCCCTCCCATGACCCCCGCGCCGAGGTCTACAATGGTCGAATGCTGGTCTGGATGCGTCCTCGGAGTCGACACGCCCGGGTTGGGCTCACCTGCCTCGCGCTCGGGGCTCCGCTCGGCTGCGAGAGCCCGAGCGAGGACGGGGGCGGCGACGACGAGGCCGCCGACGCCGACGCCGACACCGACGCAGACACCGATACGGACACCGACACCGGCGGCGAGGACCCCCTCGAGACGACCCCCCTCAACCACAGCTTCGGCACCTACGCCCTCACCCCCTTCGAGGAGATCGAGCCCTGCGCCCAGTGGACCCTCGACAACGAGGCGCCGGTCTACGTCCAGGCCGTGACCCTCAGCAACCTCGGCTACTTCCACCACTCCAATTGGTTCGTGGTCCCCGAGGACGAATTCGCCGGCGAGGACGGCTTTTTCCACTGCGGCGATCGGGGCTACACCGAGTTCGCCGCCGCCATGGTCGGCACCGTGCTCACGGCCCAGTCGACCCAGAGCTTCACGGAGACCCAGCGCACCGGCGACGGAGCCGTGATCAAGATCCCCGCGGGCTACAAGGTCATCGGCAGCACCCACATGCTCAACGTCGGCCCGGCCGCCGTCGAGACCGAGCTGTTCATGGGCCTCGAGCTCATCCACCCCAAGGACGTGCTGTCCGTGCTCACGCCCTTTCGCCTGAGCTACACCGACCTCGACATCCCGCCCCTGACCCAGAGCCACTTCACCGGCGTGTGCGACAAGTTCGGGGACAACTACCAGGGCCAGCTCGGGCTGCCCGTCGACCACAAGCTGCACTACGTCGTCCCCCACTACCACTACCTCGGCAACTACTTTCAGCTCAGCTTCATGGGCGGCGAGCACGACGGGCAGACGGTCTACGAGATCGACGGCTTCAACGGCGAGGCCAACGGCAAGACCTTCGACCCGCCCCTGGACCTCAGCGGCACCACCGGCCTCGACTTCACCTGCGGCTACGACAACTGGCGCGACGTGTCCGTGGGCTGGGGCATCGGCGATCAGGAGATGTGCGTGATGCTGGCCCTCGCCGAGTCCGAGGGCATCACCGACATGTCCGTCATCGCCGGGTCCACGGCCGTGGGCGAGCAGGACGGCGTGGTTCAGTTCGAGGGCGCGTGCAGCTACCTGGTGATCCCCAAGAAGGAAGACCAGGGCCTGCCCACGGACCAAGAGCGCGAGGGTGAGCTCTACATCCCGCCCTCGGGCAGCGCCGAGATCCCGGCCGTGCCCGAGTGCGTCGACCACGACGAGGGCGTCGCGCCGAGCGTCGAGCCCACCCTCGACAACATCGCCGGGGTCATCTTCGAGCAGTCCTGCAGCTTCAACGCCTGCCACGGCGCGGCCACGGCCGCGGCCGGCCTCGATCTGGTGTCCCCCAACCTCGGCAACCGCCTCCTCGACCACGAGGTCCTCGGCAACCCCGGCGCGTCCCTGGTCGAGCCGGGCTCGCCGGAGAACTCCTGGCTGTACCAGGTGCTGTCCGAGTGCGAGCCCGAGAAGAGCGGCGGCGGCGTGGCCTCGCACATGCCCCTCAACTCGCCCTTTTTGCTCAACGACGAGGCCATCGCCCTGGTCCGCGAGTGGATCGCCGACGGGGCGATGCTCTGACGGCCGGCCAGACTACGGGCCAGCCTTCGAGGGCTTCGGCGAAGGACGGGCGCTGACGGCCCAGTTCCCCCTCAGACCCCCCCAAAGCGTGCGCGAGGCCCCTCTCGCGCCGCGCTAGGGGACGCGCATGCACGGCACCAGCCCAAGCCCCCACGACGCCCTGTTCAAGTCCGCCTTCAAAGACCCGAAAGACGCCGCCAAGCTGCTCCAGAACGTCCTCGACGAGCCCATCGCCCACGCCATCGATTGGTCGACGCTTCGCCCCGAACCCGGGAGCTACATCGACGAGACCCTCGCCGAGCGCCACAGCGACCTGCTCTTCTCCGCGTCCATCGGTGGCGAGGACGCCTACGTCTACCTGCTCATCGAGCACCAGAGCACCGTCGACCGCGACATGCCGCTGCGCATGCTCGTCTACCTGACCCGCGTGTGGCTGCGCCATCGCAGCGCCCACCCCGGCAGGGACCTCCCGCCCATCCTCCCGGTCGTGGTCAGCCACGCCCCCGGCGGCTGGACCGCGCCCGTGACCTTCGAGTCCCTCGTCCGACCCGGCCCGACGGATCTTCCCGAGCTCACCCCGCACATCCCCCGCTTCGAGCTGGTCATCAACGACCTCACCCACCTCAGCGATCAACAACTCCGCGAATGGTCGATGCGAGGCTTCGCCACCCTCGTGCTGTGGATACTCCGCACTCGGCACGAGATCCCCGAGCTCATCGACGGCGTCTCCACGTGGCGCGACATGTTCCGCGAAGTGTTCGAGGCCCCCGACGGCGTTCAGGCGATGACGAAGATCTTCCACTACATCGCATGCATCGCGCAGCGGGTGCAGGTCCAGGAATTCCATGCCAAGCTCGATGAGCACGTACCTCAGACGAGGGAGGTCATGAAGACGTACTACGAAGAGCTGATGGAAGAGGGGATGGCGAAGGGTCTCGCCAAGGGCCGCGAAGAAGGCCGCGAGCAGAGCCGCATCGAGACCTTGCAAGAGACGCTCATCGACCTCCTGAGCGCGAAGTTCGACCTCCGCGAGCTCGAGCATGCCGAGCGCATCCGGTCCGCAAACGAAGCCCGCTTGCGCCGCTACATCACCCGCATCCTGACGGCCGAGACCGTCGAGGCAGTGTTCGACGAGTCCGAGCCGGCCCCCGCGGACTGACCCGCACGCGGGCTGGCGCGTGCTCCCTAGGGCGCGCCGGCCCCGATCTCGAAGGCCACCTCGTGGGTCATGTCCTGGCCCGCGACGAGGTCGACGATCTTCAACTTCAGCGTGTAGCTCCCCGGCCCAGGCACGCCGAGCTCTCCCGTGATCCGCCCCCCCGCGCTCCCGGACTCGGCCTGGGGGAAGCGGATCTCGTCGGGCTCGCGCTGGCGGTAGACCTCGCGGCCCTCGGCATCGACCACGGACTTGTCGATGGTCACGTGGTGCTCGCGCAGCTGCGAGTCGAGGCCCTCGAGGGACAGCGAGTAGGCGATCTGGCCCGGGTCCGTGGGGGCCTCGAGGGGCTCGCCCTCCGCGCCCACGAAGTGAAAGCTGGCCATGCGCAGCGAGCCCGTGTCGACCTCGAGGGCCCGCTCGACCAGGGCCTCCCAGCGCGCCTCCTCGAGGCTGAAGCCCTCGACCTTGCCGTCGACCACGGTCAGCTCCAGGCCGACCTCGCCGTGCTCGAAGGCGACGGTGTAGCGCCGGTTCACGCCCCCGACGACCGCCTCCTCGTCCTCAGCGCTCAGCGTCGGCCGCCCGAGCCAATGCAGGGTGCGGGCGAAGACCGAGAGGTCTCGCTCGCCCAGCTCGCCAGCGAGCTTCGCCGCGCACAGGTCCGCGAGGGCGTCCCGATCGCTGTCCTCGAGGGCGTCGAGGAGCGCCAGGGCCAGGCCGTCGATGGGGTCCTGGGCGTCCTCGGGGGTGGCGCTGCCCCCCTTTTCGCAAGCAGAGAGGCTCAGGGCGGAGAGGCTCAGACCGAGGCAGAGGGCGAAGGTGGACAGCCGGGGGGGCAGCGGCGGGCGACGCATCGCGGGGATGATAGCCCAACGAGGCGCTCCCCCTGATGCTTGGTCTGCTTGGTCTACCCGGGCCTCGAGCTCTGGTAGCGCGGCCAGCTGCCCGCGTTGCGCATCGAGCCGGGTCCTGCGAGGCAGGCGACCCCGGGCAAGCGCTCGTCGAGCCTCGCCAGCCACGAGAGCGGTACGCGGCCGACGAATCGACACTCGCGCAAGCTGGTGAGCGTGGCGAGCTCGGCGAGCAGCCCGTCGAGCTCGCTGTCGAGCTTGGGCAGGGACTCGTCGACACGAACGACGACGCGGCGCAGCGAGGTGCAGCGCGGGGCGAGGCCGGCGCAGATATTCTCGTAGACCGCGACCGGGGACAGGTCCAAGGTCAAGGTCTCGACCTCCTCGAGCCTGGCGTTGGCGAATTTCTCGACGCCAGCGCTGTCGCAGCCGAGAGCTTTCAGCCTGAGCCCGAGGTCGAGCTCGAGGGCCACGTCCGCGTGGAGGCTGAGGTCCTCGACGCTCGAGGGGACCGCCACGCTGCCCGTGATGAAGTCGCGGATCTCGAGGCGTCGCAGCTGCGGGGCGCCGCCGAGCGTGAGCCCAGGCAGCTCGGTGTGCAGGACCAGCTCGCGCAGGCCAGGAGGGACCCGGAGCGCCCCGCCATCGAGGTGCTCGGCGTCCCACAGGGTCAGGGCGGCGACCGAGGATGCGTGCAGCGCATCGAGCTCGTCCTCGTCGAGATAGAACAGGTCGAGGGACTCGAGGGTGACCGGCAGCGGGAGCAGGCCTGTCCCCGGCTCGTCGCGCATCAGCGAGAGCTCGCGGAGCTTGGCCCAAGACACGCCGCCGAACTCCGGCATCCCCCCCAGGAGCTCGAGCCGCTCGAGGCTCGGACCGAGCGCGGCGAGGGCCTCGAGCTCGACCGCGCCCCTGGAGATCAACGACAGCTCCCGCAAGGGGAGCCCCGCCACGTGGGCGAGGACCCCGTCGGTCCCGGCGTCATGGACCGCGAGCTCGAAGCGCTCGAGCCGCTCGAGCTGAGCCAGCGCCTCGCCGCCGCGAGACAGGCCGTTGCGGACGCGCAGCTCGGACAGCCCGCTCAGGCGGGCGAGCGGGTCGAGGTCGAGGGGGCGCCCCCCGGTCTCGAGCTGGTGCAGGTCGAGGACCTCGAGCCCCGCCGCGTGGGTGGCGACGCCCTCGATGAAGCCCGCGATCGCGTCGAATTCGATCCGGGCTTCGACCATCCGGACGTGGCCGAGCAACCCGGGCTCCACCTCGGTGGCGAACGCGCGCTGGTCGACGCTGATCGGCAGCCCGCCCCGGAGCGTCACCGAGTGGTCGGCGAGGGCCGGCGGCCAGGCCAGGGATGGGTGAAGGCTGCGCCACCGCTGGGCCTCGCGCGTGAGCCGGCGGGACTCCGCGGCGTCGGGGCTGAGCGCCGCCGCGAGCTCGAGCGCGAGCAGCTCGCCCCGGCGGTCGCCCGCGGCCATGAGCTGATCCGCGAGCACCTCGACCTGCCCCCGCTGCGAGGGGGCGTCGGCGATCGTGGGCGGCTCGAACACCCCCGGAGTATAGGCGTCGGTCCCCGCTCAGCGCACGGCGAGGCTCAGCCCCTCGGCCTCGTAGATGCGCTTGCCGTCGACCCACAGCGAGGCCTTGGCCACCAGGCGCTGCTCGGAGCGCTCGGTGAGCTCGAGGTCCACGACCACGAGGCGGTTCTCCGGCACGACCTGGCCGCGGTAGCGCCACAGCATCGGCACCTCGGTCGCGGCGACCTCGAAGCGCTGCCCCTTCTCCACGCCCACGCCGAGCTCGAGGGCGAGCAGGCGCAGGGCCTGGAGCATCGCGTCCATGCCGATCGAGCCGGGCTGGACCGGGTCCTGGAAGAAGTGGGCCTGGAAGTACCAGTGCGAGGGGTCGATGGACCGCTCGGCCCGGATCCGCCCGAGCTTGGCCTCGCCGCCCGCGGGCCACAGCCCGGAGATGCGATCGAGGGTCGCGAGCTTGTCGACGCCGAGCTTGCCCGCGAGCAAGCCCGCGTCCGGGTGGGCGGCGATGGTCGCCGGCACCTGCTTGGGCGCGGGGCCGGCCTCGGTCAAGGCCGCGCGCTGGGCCTCGCTCGTCGGCAGCCCGGCTTGGTTGGCCAGGGCCTCCGCCGGGAAGAAGCCGAACACCGTCGACAGGGTGTAGAGCGCCTCGCCCCCGCTGGTCCGCACCGCGACCTCGAAGGCGACGATGGTCATCGCGCCGAGGCTCGAGGCCGAGACCAGCTTGGACTCGGTGACCAGCGTGCCGATGTCCGGGCCGACCTCGGCGTGGATCACCGCGTTCTTGCCGTCGAGGTTGCGGAAGTAGAGCTCGTCGTCGTGGGCCGCCGCGAAGCCGCAGTAGCTGGCCAGCCACCCGCACGGCTGGAGCGCGACCTCGAGCAGCACGCTAAAGGCCATGGCCCCCGTGCCGCTGTCGCCGAAGTACCACGAGTCGCGGGGCACCTCGTAGGCCGCGCGCACCCGCGAGCCGACCTCCATCTTGCCGATCGCGCCCTCGACCTCGAGGATGCGGGTCATGAAGTGGTAGGGCGGCCCCGGCAGGCGCGGGACCTTGCGGCCGCCGTCGAAGGGGGCGTAGAGCGAGCCGAAGGCCCGCGAGGGCTTGCCCCAGGCGCAGGCGAGCATGGAGTCGTAGCCAAAGCGGAAGCCGTCGGGGGTCACGGCGACGGCCGGCTCGCTCGCGGCGTCGATGACGGGAGCCATGGCCTCGAGCGGCCAGTCCGGGACCAGGCGCAGGCCGATGCGCGGGCAGTGGAAGGCCTTGCGCCCGTCCACGCTGCCGAGCATGGTGGCGAATAGAGTCGGCTGCGGCCCGGCGATGAACTCGTCGATGAACAGCTCGTAGACCATCTCCTTGGCCCCGGGCACGGCCTGGCCGCGGCACGAGAGCTTCCAGGTCTCCCCGGCGACCGGCTCGAAGCGCCAGCCGTCGCGCTCGAGGGTGCAGCCCAGCGCGGTCATGTAGATCGCCATGGCCTGCAGCCCGCCCTCGAACATCAAGGTCCCGGGCATGCACGAGTCCTCGTGGAAGTGGCCCTCGTAGAACCAGCTGTCGCGCTCGAGGGGCAAGGTGGCGCGCATGTAGCCGCGACCCCACGGACCGCCCGCGGGCCGACCGGCGCTCGCCGAGCGCCCGGGGGGCTCGAAGTGGGTGACCCGCTCGACCAGGCGCATGCGATCCGCGGCGATCGCCGGGGTCCGGGTGTGCGTGTGCGTGCGCGCGAAGGCGGGGCCGAAGGCGTCGACGGGGCGGCGATCGGCGAAGGCCACGATGTCCTCGGGGGAGAAGCTCGACTTGGGGCTGACCGCGGCCGGCGCGTCCATGCGCGGGCCGGCCTCGCTCGCCGTCGGCGGGCCCTCGGAGGGCTCCCACAGCACGCCGGCCGAGTTGTCGAGCTCGTCGTAGGTGAAAAAGCCCGCCTGCCCGTGGCGGACGCTCATGCGCACCTCGCCGTTGATCCGGCAGTCGTAGTGGAAGAAGAACAGGCGCACGTCGCCGTGGGCCGCGTGGCCGTCGACGTAGATGTCGTACTGGAGCACGTCGCCGGGCTTGGGCAGCGGCCCGTAGCTGGTCAGCTCGCAGCCGAGCAGGCGATAGACCCGCTCGCCCTGGTTGAGCAGGTCGGCGCCGAGCCAGGAGATCAAAAACAGGTCGGCCTGCCCCGACTCCACGAAGATGCCCGCGGGCATGCGGCCGTCGTGGAGGTACCACGAGTCCGACTTCACGTCGGTCTCGGTCCAGCAGGTGCCCAGGCCCATCTGCTTGTTGGCCAGGTCGATGGGGTCGCCGGTGATGCCCGTGACCCGATCGGCCAGGAGCAGCGGCGGGCAGGGCATGCGGACCTGGCGGGCGTGGCGGTCCTGGGGCGTGAAGGCCTCGCCGAAGAGCGTCGAGATCTTGCCTCGGGCGTGGACGATGAGCTGCTCGCGGTCGAAGCTCGGGCCCACGGGGGCGGGCGCCGGCTTGGTGTTCTGCGGCAGGGAGCGGCGCGGCTTCGCGGTCGCGGTCGCGGGCTTGGCGGCCTTCGCTGCCGGCTTGGCCACCGCCTTCGCAGCTGCCTTCACGACGGGCTGGGGGCGCGCGGGGGCGACCTTCGTCGCGGTCGGGGTCGCGCCGCGGAGGTAGACGGTGCCGCGGGTCACGGGCGGGAGCGCGGGGGCGGGGAGCATGCGTTGCATGGCGGACTCGGGGCTCGGGCGGGGCACGGACACGCGCGCCCAGTGGCTGGGGTAGGTGAAGGTCTTGCGGGGGCGCTTGCCGGGCGCGCGGCTCGGCTCGGCGGGGGGCTGGGGCGCCTCGGCCTCGAGCCGGGACGTGAGCGCGCCGAGCTCGAGCTCGACGCCCGCGACGTAGAGCTGGGCCGCGGCGTCGCAGATCTGCACGAGGGAGCTCTCGCGGTAGCGATCGAGGGGCACGGAGAGGTGCTCTCGCCCGCGCAGCGCGGCGCCGATCCACTTGCTGCACCCCGACAGCGGCCCGTGCTCGACGAACACGCGCACGCCGTCGGCGTAGGCCCGCTCGATGAGCTTGGGGAAGTCGACCACGCCCATGGCCTGGCCGGTGAGCGCGTCGGCGACGGCCTCGTCGCTGAGCGCGTAGCTGGTGCAGGTCGCGTGGGTGTAGAAGCGGACGCCGGGGACGGCCGTGGTCGGGCGGTGGTGCAGGGCGTGCCAGCCCGCCTCGAACTCCCGGGCCTCCGGGCAGTGCATGATGAAGTCGTAGCCGATCGAGCGGGCCCGGTGCGCGCCGACCTTGGCGATGACCCGAGCGCAGGCTCCGGCCTCGCCGGCGATGACGACGTCGTGGCTGGCGTTGACGATGGTCAGGTGGGCTCGCGGCTCGCTGGCGAGGGCGTCCCGGACCGCGCCGAGCGGCGCGAGCACCCGCATGGTCGCCCACTCGACCCCGTGGCCGTTGAGCTGGGCGTCGTCGAGCTGCCACGCCCGCCGGGCCGCGTTCATGCGCCCGCCGAGCTCGCGCTCGTAGAGCTCGCAGCGGTGGATGTCGACGGCGAGGCTCTCGAAGTCCTGCCACGCGCCCATCGCGAACAGGGCGTTGGACTCGCCCGCGCAGTAGCCGATGGCGGCCTCGGGGCGCATGCCGAGGACCTGGCGGGTCAGCCGGGCGTGGAGCTGGATGAGGTAGGACGAGGCCCACAGCTTCTGCGCCGGGGTCGGCAGGCGCATGGACTTGCCCCCACCTCGATTTTGGGTGGGGCTGTAGGCGGCGTCGTAGATCCACCCGACGTACTCGTGCAGCGAGGCGAACTCGTCGCCGATCTGGTCGACGAGCTCGGGCATGAGCAGGCCGAGCTCGCGCCCCATGTTGGGGTAGGCCGCGGCCGGTCCGGTGAATACGAAGGCGAGCTCGCCCTCGACGGGCGCCTCGCGGAAGTAGACCCCGCCCTCGGCGGAGGCCGCGAGCTTCGCCAGCGCCGCGAGCTTGGCCGGACCCGGCTGCGGGCGGGCGAGCACGGCCCGGGCCTTGGCCAGGCGCTCGCGCAGGTTCGCCTCGTTGCGCCCGACCACGGCCAGGCGCAGGGGCCCCGAGCCGCCGCGCTCACCGGCCGCGACGGCGCGGGCGAGGCCGGCCATGTCCGAGGCCGCGAAGGTCAAAAGGCGCGGGCGCTCGAGGCTCGGCACGGGGGTCACGGCCGCGTGGCGATCGGCCGCCACGGTCATCTCCGTGCGCAGGCCCCCCAGGGACTCCACGGCCACGCGGACCCGTCGACGGCTGCGGTGCGGGAGCCACGGGACCGCCGGTTGGCCGACCACGGGCGGCAGGGCCCGGCGGCGACAGGCGCTGATCTGCGCGGCGAGGTGGAGCAGGCCCGAGGCCGCGTGGCTGTGCCCGAGCAGCGGGCTCGCGCCGGACTCCCCGCTCAGCTCGCGGTGCGGCTCGACCTCCTCGACCTCGCCGACCTCCTCATCCCCAGGAATCACCGCGAGGATCTCCGCCCCCCGGGCGTGGGCGTCGGCGAGGCGCTCGAGCACCAAGAGCACGGCCCCGTCCGCAGGGCGTTGCTGGGTCTCGGGCAGTAGCGCCTCGGCAGCGGCCGCGTGCGCGGGCTCGCGGGACAGATCGACGGCGGCGACCAGGGCCGCGTCGAGCTCCCCCGTCGCCAGCTTGTCCACCGCGACGTCGAAGGCCACCGTGCCCGAGGCCTGCTCGGCGGAGATCGAAAAGCACGGGCCGCGCAGGTCGAAGTGCGCGCTGATCCGGTTGGCGACGACGTTGGGCATGCAGCCCAGGACCAGCGCCGCCGGGATGTCCCCCGCCCCGCGGGGCAAGTCGTCGCCGAGGTGGCTCAGGTCGTGGCGGTAGCGCAGGGCCGTCCGGGCGATCTCGGCGTCGCACTGCATGCCCGCGAAGATCCCCGTGCGCGCCTTGGGCAGCGCGTCGATGGTCGGCCCCAGGTCGAGGGCCAGGCGCAGCAGGCTCAGCTGCTGCGGGAGGGTCTGGTCGAGGTCGATGGGCGGCGTGCGGACCTCGCCCAGGGCCAGCTCGACGGCGGCCAGGTCCGGGTGCTCGGTGACCTGCGTGGGCACGGGCGCGCCCTCCTTGGGACCCTCGGGCAGGACCCGCGCGGCAAAGGCCGACTCGTCCGCGAGCCCCGAGGCGACCACGGCCTGGGCGACCACGGCGACGGCCTCGCGCGTGGCGACCGGCTTGGGCTCCGCGCTGCCTTCCGTCCACTGCTCGACGATCAGGTGGGCGTTGTTGCCTCCAAAGCCGAAGTTGCTGATCGCCGCGACACGGGTGCGACTGCTCTCGACGGTCCACCGCTCGGTGCGGTGGACCACGCGGAAGCTGGCCAGCTCGGGGTTCAGCGGCGCGCCGTCCAAGCCCGGCGTGACCGGGAACTCCCCCGCCTCCATGGCCGCGAGCACCTTGAGCACCGAGGCCGCGCCGCTAGCCGTGATCAGGTGACCCATGTTGGCCTTGAGCGAACCGACCGCCAGGGGCTCGCTCGCCCCGGCCTCGGCCCGGGCCGGGCCGTAGACCTGCTGCATGCTGCGCAGCTCGACCTGGTCGCCCACGGGCGTCCCGGTCGCGTGACACTCGACGTAGGACACCTGCTCGGGCCGCAGCCCGCTCATGGCGTAGGCCGCCCGCATCGCCCGGGTCTGCCCGTCCTCACGCGGCGCCATCATGTTGCCGGCCTTGCCGTCGTTGCTCAGGCCCACGCCGCGGATCACCCCGAGCACGCGCTCGCCTCGGGCCAGGGCGTCGTCCAGGCGACGCAGGGCGACCACGGCCGCGCCGTGGGCCGGGACCAGGCCGTCGGCGTCGCGGTGGAAGGGGCGGCTCTGGCCCGTGGGGCTCGAGGCCTGCAGCGCCCGGAAGCCCAGGTGCAAGAAGAGATCGTCGGCGTGGTTGACCCCGCCGGCGAGCATCAGGTCGACCTCGCCCCGGGCCAGGCGGCGGCAAGCCAGCTCCATGGCGTAGAGCGAGGAGGCACAAGCCGCGTCGAGGCAGTAGCCGCCGGCGCCGAGGCCCAGGACCCGCGCGGCCAGCTGAGCCGGGAGGCCCGACATGAAGCGGTTGCGCGGGTCGGCCTTGGCCGATTCGTCGTCCAGCCACACGCCGTGGGCGAAGTCCGAGAGCGACTCCGTGGGGTAGCTGAGGTTGCCGAGGATGAGCCCGGCCCGCGCCTGCGCGGCCTCGTCCAGATTGGTCGTCGCCTCCGCCAGCGCCTGGCGCCCCGCGGCCACGAGCCAGTGGACCATCGGCGACAGGGTCGCGCCCGAGCGCCCCTCGCAGGGCAGCACGGCGTCGACGGCCGCGACGTCGGCGGGAGCGGGCGAAAAGCCCCGAACGAGCCCGGCGGCGCGGGTCCGCGTGGCCTGAGCCAGAGCCTGCGCCCCGACCCAGGGCCCCACGCGCCAGTCCGCGCCGACCTCGGCGTCCTCGATGACGCAGCGCCCCGACTGGACCTGAGCCCACAGCTGGGCCGGGTTCAGGGCGCCGGGAAGAATGCAGCCCCGACCGACGATCGCGACGGGGACGAAGGCAGGACTAAACTCTTGCTTGGACATGACAACGATCGCGCCTCCTCTCGGAGGCGGTTGAGTCGGGGTCGACGCCGAGCTCACTCGGCGGCCGCGGACTGAGCCCGCGGGAGGGCGAACATCTGCAGGCCCTCGATGCGAATCACGACGCGCCCGTCGGCGGCGATGAGCGCGGCGTCGCAGCGCGTGTGCTGGTTGGAGGCCTCGCGCACCCGCAGCTCGCAGCGGTAGGGGCCCTCGGTCGCGTCGAGCTCGGCGCGCAGGATCTCGCAGCGCTCGATGGCCAGGGGCAGGCTCGGCTCGCCGAAGCGGGCGAGCCCGCACAACAGGCCCAGCTGCAGCATGCCGTCGAGGGCCACGGGGTCGAGGGGGCGGCGGCGCGGGGACCACTGGACCCCGCTCGTCGCGTAGCCTTGCAAGAGCGCGCTGGCGCCCTGCTCGGACAGGCCCTCGAGGCTGGTGATGGCCTGGAAGGCCGGGCCGTGGAACAGCCGGCCGGGGGCGTAGACCTCGGACACGGCCCAGGGGCTCGCGGGCAAGCTCGCGGCCTCGACCGCGCTCAGCCGACCCTCGCCCGCCCGCAGCCGCGCGCCGTGGCGTCGGCCGCCGTCGCCGTCGACCGTGGTCAGCTCGACGCCGAGGCCTTCGCCGGCGGACTGGGAGACCACGCGCAGGGTCGTGGGCGCGGCGTCGTAGTCGGACACGACCACGCCCCGGAGCACGCGGAAGTCCTCGAACACCCAGCTGGGCGCGCTCGGCAGCTCGACCTGGGCCAGCTGCACGAACCACTCGAGGACCATGGCGATGGGCAGCACGACCTCGCCGCGGACGCGGTGATCGTCGAGCTGCGGCGCGCTGCCGCGGTGCACCCGGGCCAGGCCGGCGTAGCCCTGAGCCTCGCCGGGAGCGAGCTCGAGGCCCGCGCCGATGACCACCTCGGAGGGGCCGCCCGCGCCGAGCTCGGCGACGAAGGCCTGGCAGCCCTCGTCCAGCGGGATCAGCCCGACGCCGCGCGCCTCGAACATCGCGGCCAGGGTCGGCGTGACCATGCCGCCCGCCCACGGCCCCCAGCCGATGCTCGACACGGCGCAGCTCGGGCCGCGCCGGGCCGCCTCGGCGGCCGCGGCCTTGTTGAGGATCTCGTTGGCCATGGCGTAGTCGGACTGCCCGGGGTTGCCCCCGCGCGCGGCCACGGAGCTGAACAGGCACAGCCAGCGCAGGTCGTCGCTCGCGGTCGCGTCCAAGAGCGCGCGCAGGCCCGCGACCTTGGTCTCGAACACGCGCAGGAAGCCCTCGTCGGTCTTGTCTTGCAAGGAGGCGTCGGCGAGCACGCCGGCGCCGTGGATCAGGCCGTCGACGCGACCCCAGCGGGTCCGCACCGAAGCCACCGCGTCGCGCACCTGCTCGACGCTGCGCACGTCGACGGCGGCGTACTCGACCTCGGAGCCGTACCCGCGCAGGGCGGCGAAGTTCGCCCGGACCTCGCGGTTGGCGAGGATGCGCCGGGCCTGGCTGCCCAGCTCCCGGGGCGAGACGGCCTCGCCGCGGCTGCGCGCCGCGAGCATCAGGGCCCGCTTGAGCTCGGCGTCCGTGCTCGCGCTGGCCAGGCTCGGGTCCTCCTCGGCCAGCGCCGTGCGCCCGAGGATGAGGAACTTGCAGCGCCCGGGGGCCGTGCGCGCGAGCTCGATGAGGGCCGAGGCCGTGACCCCGCGGGCGCCCCCGGAGACCACGAACACGCCGCCCTCGGTGACCGGGACGGTGGGCCCGGGCACGGTCTCGAGCGCGCCCTCGAGGGTCACGCGGGTGCCGTCGGCCGCGAGCCCGACCTCGCGCTCGAGGCCGCCGCGCTCGAGCTCGGTGAACAGCGCCGCGGCGGCGTCGTCGGCCGTGCGCGCGGCGGACAGGTAGCTCAGGTCGATGGTCCGGACCTCGGCCGTCGGCCACTCGAGGGCCGCCGTCTTGGCCAGCCCGGCGATGCCGGCGTAGCCCTCCCGGCCCGGGGCCGAGCCCGAGATGCCCAGATCGCCGCCCGTGTCCTGGACGAACACGAGGGTCCCGCCGAATTCGCCAAAGCGCGGGGCCAGAGCCCGAGCGAGGGAGAAGGCGTCGAAGTTGGCCTTGGCCCAGGCGTCGGCCGAGGTCTCGGGGACGAGGGCGCGCAGGTCGATGACCGCGTCGGCATCGCGGACGCCGTCGAGATCCGTCGCCACGCGCGCGGGCAGGCCCGCCCCGCGCAGGCGCTCGACGAGGCCGGCGGCGAGGGGAGCCGAGGGGTCGCCGCCCTCGGGGAGGACGACGATGGTGCGCGCCTCGAACAGCGCGCTGGCGAAGCCAGGCGCCGGCACGACGCGGGGTCGCACCACGAAGCGGGCCAGGCTGGAGATGTCGGAGATGGAGGCGGGCGCGGTCACGAGCGAAGGCTCGGCCGCGCCCATCTCAGGGTTTACGTGAAGTGCCTCCACGATCTCGGCCAGCGTCCGCATGGACGCGAGCTTGGCCGGATCCGCCTCGGGCAGGCCCGGGACGCGCTGGCGCATCGTCGACAGGATCTCGACCCGCTTGATCGAGTCGATGCCCAGGTCCGCCTCGATCTCCATGCCCAGCTCGAGCATGTCGGCGGGGTAGCCGGTCTTCTCGGCCACGACCTCGAGCATCTCGGCGACGAGGTCGACGCCGTTGGCGCCGGCCGCCGGAGCAGCAGCGGGCGCGGGGGCAGCAGCCGCGACCGGAGCCGCAGCTGCAGCCGCGGCAGGGGCACCGCCCGCGGGCGCGCCGAGGGCCTCGGCGATCTCAGCCAGCGTGCGCATGGACGCGAGCTTGGCCGGGTCCGCCTCGGGCAGCCCAGGGACGCGCTGGCGCATCGTCGACAGGATCTCGACTCGCTTGATCGAGTCGATGCCCATGTCCGCCTCGATCTCCATGCTCAGCTCGAGCATGTCGGTCGGGTAGCCAGTCTTCTCGTCCACGACCTCGAGCATCTCGGGCGATCAGATCTACGGCACCAGCCGCCGGGCGCGGCTGCGATCGGGAGCCGGAGCCCGGAGCCGGAGCGACCGGAGCTGGCGCGACGGCCATCGGAGCGGGCGCGGGCGCCGGAGCCGGAGCGGCCCACGACCGGCGCGGGCGCGGGCATCGGAGCCGGCGCGGGCGTGGCTGTGACGGGAGCCGCAGCCGCGGCCACGGGGGCGGGCGCCAGGGCGACGGGCGTCGACGCAGCGAGCTGCGCGGGCGCCTGGGCGCCGGTCATGAGACGCAGGAAGGTCTCGTGGTTGGCCAGCATCATGCGCTGGAATTCGAGGTGCGCGGCGATCAACGAGGGCTGATGCGCCACCGTCACCACGGCGGGTTGGTGGGGAGGTGAATCGGCAGGCATGGGTGCGTGGGCCGCCTCGAAGGCAGGCGAGGTTGGGGGTTGGACGCTGGACTCCGCGACGACGGAGGTCGGCGCGGGGTCGAAGACGGGGGAAGGCAGGGGGGCCGCGACGGGCTCGAAGCTCGGCGCGACGGGAGTCGAGAGGGGTGCGGCCGCGGGGGCCACGGCGGCCTCGACGGGCTCGGACTGGGGCAGCGCGGTCAGGTCCGGCTTGCCGTAGTTGGCCCCGAGCAGCTCGACGATCATGCCGCGGCTGGGCTCGGGCGCGGGCGCCTCGAACTCGTCGGCCCACAGCGCGTCGAGCTGCATGGGCACGCCGAGGGTCGCCAGCTGGCCGATCGAGCGCCACAGGGCGTCGAGGCCGTCGCGGCTGCGCTCGTCGAGGGCCACGCTGACGTGGGGCTTGCCCTTGAGGCAGGCCTTGACCAGGCGACTGAGGATGGCGTCGGGGCCGACCTCGATGAAGGTCCGCACGCCGGCGTCGTACATCGCCCGGATCTGCTCGACGAAGCGCACCGGCTTGGCGATGGCCGAGGCCAGCTGCGCGCGCATGCCTTCGGGCTCGGGCCCGTAGGGCTCGGCCGTGACGTTGGAGTAGACGGGGCAGCGGGGCGTGGACCACTCGCAGCTCTCGAGGGCCTTGGCGAAGGGCTCGACGGCGCCTTCGACCAGGGGCGAGTGGAAGGCCGCCGACACGCGCAGGGCTCGGGCCACGATGCCGCGCTCTTCGAAGAAGCCCTCGAGCTCGTGGATGCTCTTGGTCGGGCCCGAGAGCACGACCTGGCGCGGGCTGTTGTGGTTGGCGACCACCACCCCCACGCCGACGCCCTCGGGCAGCTCGGCGAGGGCCGCCTCGACCTTCTCGATGCCGCCGCGCACGGCGATCATCGAGCCCGAGTCGCCCTCGCCGGTCTCGCCGCGGCCGGCCGCGGCCATCAGCTCGCCGCGCAGCTTGGCCACGCGCATGCCCTCGCCGCGCGCCAGGGCGCCCGCGGCCGCCAGCGCCGTGACCTCGCCGAGGCTGTGCCCGGCGACGCAGTCCGGCTCGAGCCCGATCAGGCGCAGGGCCTCGACCATGGCCAGGCTGGTCACCGCGATGGCCGGCTGGGTGATCTCCGTGGCCGCGAGCGCCTGCTCGAGCGCCGCCTGGCCGTCCTCGTCGAACGCGGGGGGCGGGAACACGTGCTGGCGCAGACCCAGGCCGAGGGCCTCGCTCTCGTCCCAGACCTCGCGCACGGCCTCGAAGGCCATGGCCGCCGCGCCGCTCATGTCGAGGTGCTGGCTGCCCTGGCCGGGGAACAGCAGGGCGATCTTGCCGGCCTGGCTCAAAGCCCCGTCGGCGTCGCGGGTGGGGCCGCTGCGGTAGCTCGCGCCCCGCGGCGTGTTGAGGGCCTTGCCCTCGCCCTTGGCGACGCGCGGCAGCAGGGCGCGCAGGGGCTCGACGAGCTCGCCCTTGCCGTTGACGATGATCGCCAGGCGCTCGGCGGCGGCGTAGTCGAACTCGCGGTGGCTGGCCCGGGCGATGGCCCGCAAGCTGCGGCGCTCCTCGCCGGACTCGACGGCCGCCGCCAGGGCCTCGCAGCGCGCCTGGAGCTCGGCGAAGGTCGAGCCGAACAGCAGCACGAGCTCGGAGCTGGGCGGGCGCGTGCGCTCGGCCTTCGCGTCCTCGGGCTGGGGCCCGCGGTACTCCTCGAGGGTCGCGTGGAAGTTGGTCCCGCCGAAGCCGAAGGCGCTGACGCTGCCCCGGCGCGGGCTCTCGCTGCGGTGCACCCACGGACGCGCGCGCGTGTTGAGGTAGAGCGGGCTCTCGCCCAGGCCCAGGGCCTCGCTCGGCGCGTCGACCTTGATGGTCGGCGGCAGCACCTTGTTGTGCAGGGCCATCACGACCTTCATCAGGCCGGCCGTACCCGCGGCCGCCTTGGTGTGGCCGATCTGCGCCTTGATCGACCCGAAGGCCACGCTGCCCGGGGCCGCCTCGGCGTCCGCGAACACGCCGCTGGTCGACTCGAACTCGGCCGCGTCGCCGGCCACCGTGCCCGTGCCGTGGGCCTCGACGAGCTCGACGCTCTCGGGCCCGTAGCCGGCCTGCTGGTAGGCCCGGCGCATGGCCTTGGCCTGGCCCGCCGGGCGCGGGGCGTAGATGCTCTTGGCCCGACCGTCGGAGCTCGAGCCGATGCCCTTGAGCACGGCGTAGATGCGATCGCCGTCGCGCTCGGCGTCCTCGAGGCGGCGCAGGGCGACCATGCCCACGCCCTCGCCGAGCAGGGTCCCGTCGGCCTTGTCGGAAAAGGGCCGGCAGTCGCCGCTGAGCGACAGGGCCCCGGTCTGGCCGAAGCACATGTGCATGAAGATGTCGTTGAGGGCGTCGACGCCCCCGCTGATCACCATGTCCGCGCGGCCGGCCTGGAGCTCGAGCACGGCCATCTCGACGGCGGCGAGGGAGCTGGCGCAGGCGGCGTCGAGGACCACGTTGGTCCCGCCCAGGTCGAAGCGGTTGGCGACCCGGCCGGCGACCACGTTGCCGAGCACGCCGGGGAAGGTGCTCTCTTGCCAGGGCACGTAGCAGCGCTCGACGCTGTCGAGGGCTCGCTCGACGTGGGCGTCGCTAAAGCCCGCGGCGCGCATGGCCCGAGCGAAGACCGGCTTTTGCAGGCGCCCGACCATGTGCCCGACGAGCTCCGTGGCCGAGGCGACCCCCAAGATCACGCTGATGCGCTCGCGCGAGGCCTCGCCCAGGCGATCGCCCAGGGCGTCCTCGAGCACCTGCTTGGCCACGACCAACGCGAGCAGCTGCGAGGTGTCCGTGGCCGGGAGGATGTTCGGCGGCATGCCGAACTCGAGGGGGGCGAAGGGCACCGGCGGCAAGAAGCCCCCGCGCGCGGCGTAGACCTTGTCGGCCGTGCCCGGCTGCGGGTCGTAGTAGTCCTCGGCCAGCCAGTGGGTCTTGGGCACGTCCGTGATCAGATCGCGGCCGGCGACGATGTTCGCCCACAGCTCCCCGGGGGACATCGACTCGGGGAACAGCGCGCCCATGCCGACGACGGCGATGGGGTCCATGGGCTGCGTCTGGTCGTTGACGTTGTCGAACATGGCGAGGCTCGGTTTCCGATTGAGGCGAGGAGAGGCGGAAGAGAAGAAGAGGGGGAGAGGGTCAGACCTGGAGCGGTCGGGGCCGGAAGTCGAAGGCCGCCGCGGGCACGTCGACGCCGAAGCTTCGCGCCTGCTGGGCCCGGGTCAGCACCGCGGCGCCCTCGAGCAGGTTGAGCGCGATCTGATCGACGCTCCGGGCCTCCGGCGCCTCGAGGAAGGTGCCGCGCGCCCACTCGTTGAAGGCGCCCATGGCCGGGCCGCACCAGATCTGATAGTCGACGCGGCGCTGGCCGTCGCCGGTGATCGCCCAGCGGCTCGACAGGCCCAGGTACCAGCGGAACAACAGGGCCATCTGGTGCTTGGGCTCGGCGGCCGCGCGCTGCAGCTGGCTGGGGTCGCGCTCGCGCCAAAACGCCTCGGTGTTCGCCCACACCTGGGCGATCGGCGCCCGGAAGATCTGGCGCTCGAGGCTGGCGCGCTCGGTGGCCGGGATGGCGTCGAGGCTGGGGTAGTCCCGGTAGAGGCGGTAGAGCTTGTTGGCCCGGACCGCGAACATGGTCCCGCGGCTGAGCACCTGGAGCTTGACGCCTTGCTCGAACATGTCGGCGGCCGCCGCCATGGCGACGTCGGACAGGCTCGCGCTGGCGAGGAGCTGCCGACCCACGGGGGAGAGCCCCGACTCGACGGCGGCCTGGTTGACCGAGCCCGTGAGCACGTAGGCCGCGCCCAGGGCGAAGGCCGAGGCGATGGCTCCCGGCGTGCCCAGACCCCCGGCCGCGCCCACGCGGACCGCCCCGCGGTAGCCGTGCTGAGCCTCCATGGCGTCGCGCAGGCGCAGCAGCGTGGGCAGCAGGGCCGAGAGCGGGCGGTTGTCCGTGTGCCCGCCCGAGTCGGCCTCGGCGGTGATGTCGGCGGCGAGGGGGATGTGCGCGGCGAGCTTGGCCTCGTCGGCGCGCAGCAGCCTGGCCGCGACGAGCTCGCGCAGCGTCGCCTCGGGCGCGGGCGCCATGAAGTGGCGGGCGACCTCGGGGCGGGAGACCTTGGCGAACACGTGGTGGCGGCGGCGGATGGCCCCGTCCGGACCCACGCTGAGCCCGGCGCAGGCGTAGCGGACCACGTTGGGCGTCAGGGCCATGAAGGCCGACGCCGAGACCCGATGCACGCCCTTGCGGATGAACAGATCGGCGACCCGCGCCTCGAGCTCGGGCTCGTTGGGCGAGTGGATCAAGTTGGCGCCCCAGGGCACGCGCTCGCCCAGGCTCGCGACCAGACGATCGATGGCCGCCTCGACCCGCGGATAGGCCAGCCCGCCGGCGCCAAAGAAGGCCAGCAGCCCCGCGCGCGCCGAGGCCTCGACGAGCTCGACGCTGGCGATGCCGTTGGCCATGGCCCCGACCACATAAGGAAAGCGCAGGCCGTGGGTCTGGGTGAAGGCCCGATCGCCGAGCCACTCGGGGTAGAGCGGCGGGAGGGTCAGGGCCGGGCCCGCGCCGGCCGGCGAGGGCAGGGTCAGCGGCCGGCGGACGTCCGCGAGGGCGGCCAGATCGAGGGCGCCGCCCACGGTGGGCTTGGCGAGGGAGCGGCTGGCGGGTTGGCTCGACGGCGTGGCCATGGGCGAGTCCTGCGGCGACAAAGCGCCGGCTGGATACCACCGCCATCACGTGAGCCATGTCCGTGCATGGCGGTGCGCAGTGATCGGCGTCGCTCCCCCGAGACCACCCAGCGACCCGCGTCCACCCTTCGCCCCAGCCAAGCCGAGGGGCGAGCCTCCCGTGAACACGGGTTTTGACTCAATTGAGCTCGAGCCCCGCCACGGCCTGAACGAAGGCTCCGCACCGGCTCCGCGGCACCACGAGATCACGTAGACAAAAGCGAGACAAAAGCAGCCGACGAACGATGACAGACGTAGACCTGCCTGCGACTCGCCAGCGACCGAGGCCGCGCGCGAGCGTGTTTCGCGGATCGACGGTGATCCGCGCCCTTTCCCTCGACGTCACTCGGCCGCCGCGAGCTGGTCGACGTCTGAGCGGTCGCGTCGACGCATCCAGATCCCCTTCGCGGGCCCGAGGGTCAACCCCGTTCGGCGCCACGGAATGGGGCTCCCGCGCTCGAGCTCGAGCTCGAATTCCGTGAGCAGAGTGGTCAGCGCGACGGCGAGCTCGAGGCGGGAGAACTCGGCGCCGAGGCAACGATGCGCCCCGCCGCCGAAGGGGAAGTAAGTCCCTGGTTTTGGCCGCTCGCCGAGGAAGCGCTCGGGGTCAAAGCGCTCCGGGTCGGGGTAGAGGGCCGGGTCGTGGTGAATGAGGGTGATCGAGGGCGAGACCACGACCCCCGCGGGCAAGACCCAATCCCCGACCACCATGGGCTTGGCGAGGGTCCGAAACACCTGCCCCGCCGCCGGGCGGATGCGCAGGGTCTCGGCGATCACCGCCTGCATCAAGGGCGCCTTGGGCCCGAGCTCGTGGTTGCTCGGGTTGCCCGGGCGGACCCCGAGCTCGCGCAGCTCGGCCCGCAGGCGCTCGCGCAGCGCTGGGTCGCGGCCGAGGTAGTGCAGCGCCCAGGCGAGGCTGACCGTGGTCGTCTCGTGGCCGCCGATCAGCAAGGTCCGCAGCTCGTCGCGGATGGCCTCGTCCTGAAGCTCCGCGTCTTCCCCCGCGCCCGCGGCGATCAGCCGGCTGAGCAAGTCCCCGCGCCCCGAGCCCGTACCCGCCTCCGCGCGCGCGCGCTGGATCTGGGCCATCAACAAGATGTCGAGGTGGGCCGAGGCCAGGCGGTAGCGCTCGTAGCCCAGCACCCGCCTCCGCCCCGCCGGGCCCATGAAAAAGGCTGGATTGAACGCGCCCATCATCGCCTCGACGACCTCGACGAAGGCCTCGACCTGGCTCGCGTCGGCGCCAAAGATGACCCGCACGATCACCTCGAGGGTCACCCGGCGGCTGCGCGCGACGACCTCGACGCGCTCGCCGACGGCCCCGGCCCCAAACTGCTCCCGGGTGATCTGGGCCATGGACTCGGACCACGCCCCGAGGGCCCGGGGGCAAAAGGGCGCCCGCAGCAGCTTGCGCTCGCGTCTGTGCGCGCGCCCGGACAACAAGAGCAAGGAGCGGCGCCCCAAGAGCACGTCGAAGGTCGCGGGCGCGACGGCCTCGAAGGCGTCCGGGTCCGCGGTCGCGAACACCGTCCGGGTCAGCTCGGGGTCGGCGATCATCACCGTCGTGCCGGTCACGTCGCGGACGGTGTAGACCGGGCCGTAGCGCTGGCGCCAGCGCGCGTGGGCGCCGACGTAGTCCCGCGCCGCCGCCACCGTTGCGATGGCTCGCCCGCGCGGTCCAGGGGGAAGTCGAACATTCACCTCTTCGTCGTGACACCAATCCGTGCGGACAACAAAGGCAATAGTTAAACTACAACACCACTGAAATAAGCGCACACGAGGGCTCTCGCATGGGCCAAATGGAAACGCCGCGAGCGAGTGGCCAAAAGGCCAGTAGGGCCAATCCGGCTGGCCGAAAGTCAATTGCGACAGGTGGAATTCCCACTGGGGAGATTCGCTACACTCGACCCTGACGGCCCTCGGGCGACCTGGCGCGGCTTGACCGCAGGTCTCAACGGCCATGGGCGTGACCCACGCTCTGTGCCGGGTCGGCTCGACGCCGTCGCCCGGCCGTGCTACCCCCTGCGACCGGAGGTGAGGGCGTCGAGAGGCTGAGGTGATCGCGGTCGGGCCCACTGGGCCGCAGATCGAGGAAAGTCCGGGCTCCACAGGGCAGGGTGCTTGCGAAATGCAAGTCGAGGCGACTCGCAGGAAAGTGCCACAGAAAGCAAACCACCGGCTCACGGCCGGAGAGGGTGAAAGGGTGCGGTAAGAGCGCACCGGTTTCCTGGTGACAGGAAGCGCACGGTAAACCCCACTCGGTGCAAGGCCAAACAGAGCCGCGAATCCGAACCGCGAGGCGAGGAGGAGCAGGGTAGCCCGCCCCAGCGCTCAGGTAGTGCCGCGCAGAAGAATGATCGCCACCTGGTCGAGGAGACGACGCCAGGGACAAAACCCGGCTTACGACCCTCTCGACCCCCCACTCTCCACCTTTTTCAAACCCCCCCAAAGAAAAAGCCGCTCCGATTGGAGCGGCTTTCTCTTTATGGGTCGACCCGGACGCGGTGAGAACGTCGGGCCCGAACACCTTGCTCACACGCATCGTCGTCCAGCCAGCGTCGCAACGAACAAACCCACGCCCCCGCGACCACATGCCCCCTCCCAGGCACGAACCCCATTGCCCACCAAGCCAAAGCGGAGGAGCGGACAGCGACGAAGCGCCCCCAGTCCCCCGCCCCCTGTGGGGGCAAAGTCAATGCGGGCGAATCTCGACGTGGGTCTCGAGCACCTCGACCTGCTCCTCGGCGGCGCGGTGGTGGGCGTCGAGGATGTCGGCGACGCGGCCGAGGCCGAAGGCGTGGATGATCGAGATCATCGTGTAGGTGCCCAGGAAGGCGCCGAACTCCGGGGCCTCGAATACGAAGGCCACGCTGACCAGGCCGCTGACGGCGTTGAGGATGAGCGCGAAGCGCTTGAGCTTGCGGGCCTCCGTGGCCGCGCCGGCCTCCCCGCGGAGCATCGCGTAGCCGTTGCGGTAGATCCGCGCGGCGAGGATGAGGCCGGGGATCGAGATCAACCCGAGGCCATAGATGATGAGGCCGAACAGCCCGGCGAACAGGCCGGGGATGAACATGTGGCCGAGCACGAAGGACGCGATGGCCATCACCTTGACGAAGGTGGGTACGCGGCCCTCGACCTCGCCCTCGGCGTCCTTGGGCACCCAGCCGACCCGACCCTGGCGCTCGACCATGAAGTAGGTCAGCGCGGGGATGGCCACGAAGTAGATCACGAATCCGATCAAAAACAGCAGTTCGTCGTCGTTCACCGAGGTCTCCGTTCGAGGGAGCAGACCTTACGCTAGCACGTGCTTTTCAGATGAAAATGAAAAATACGGCCGGCAAATCTAGCGTGGGGGTGCGCGCTCACTCGCCCAGAGGGGATCCCCGGGGGTCGTCTCGCTTTGGGGAGGAACGTGGTTTTTGTGGGATGAGCATCGCGGAGTCGCGCATCGCGTCGCGTCGTTGGCGAACGATCTTCAGCTCCTCGTCGACGAACACCCTGCGCTCCCAGGGCGGACTCTTGCGCGGCGCCTTGTTCATCACGCTGCGCGTGTAGGTGGAGTGGGGCAGCCCAAAGAAGTGGCCGAACTCGTGACCCATGACGATCTTCGAGCCGATCTTCGACAGGATCACCCAGCGCTTGTCCGTGTTGCTGCGCTGGCGCCAATGCACCCCCCGGATCTGCTCCCCGGGCACGTCCACGTCGTCGAGGCGCTCGACGAGGAACACGTGGATGACGCCCCGGGTAAAGCGCTGCTTCCCGATCGCGTCGCGCTGCTCCCGGGTGGCCATGTGGGCGAAGCTGGGCTCGACGCGGTCGACGGCGACGATCTGAAAGCCGACGTCCGCGGGCTCGAACAACCAAAAGGCGTGCTCGAGCTCGGCGCGCAGCCACGCCGGCGTCTGGGCGGGGCCGCCCTCGGTGACGACGACGTGGAGGTGGACGCCGAAGCAGTGGGCGCGGTCCTCCGGGCAGCCGGGGGTGTCGTCGACGTAGCAGGCCAGGGCCGGATCGACGGCGGGGTCGAGCATCGCGGGGCACTGTTGGGCGCCCAGCGCGAGGGGCAGCAGCGAGAACAGGGAGGCCAGCATGGCGCTCACCAGCCGTCGTCGACGTCGTCGCTGCGATCGGCCACGACCAAGGTCGTGCCGTCCTTGGTCCGTTGGTAGCGGATGTCCTCGAAGCCCCAAGCGGGCAGCTTGGCCCCGAGGCGCTCAGGCTCGACGACGCGAAAGCCCCGGGTCACGAAGCCGCCCTCGTGGAGCTCGCGCGGGTCGGGCACCCCGAGCACCAGGCGCCCGCCGGGGCCCAGGGCTCGGGCGAGCTCCCGCATGCCGACCTCGACGTCCGTCCAAAAGGGGATGGTGTTGAGGCTCAGCGCCGCGTCGAAGGAGCCCTCGCCCAGGGGCAGGGACTCCACCGAGGCACGCTCGAGGCGCAGCCGACCCTGGAGTCGAGCGACGATGTGGCGCCTGCGAACCCCGCGGAGCATCGCCTCCGAGGGGTCGAGGGCGAACACCTGACCGCGCTCGCCGACGGCTCGCAGCAGCAGGGGGATCGACAGGCCCCCGCCAAAGCCGACCTCGAACACGCGCTGGCCAGGGAGCAGACCGAGGGCGGCGACCCCCGCCAGGATCGTCCCAAAGTTGATGCCGTTGAGCAGCGCGGCCGTGACCGGCGCGAGCCGGCCCCGCGGGTGACTCAACTGATCCACGACGAAGTCCGGAAGGGCCACGGGGCGCCATCATACCCGACCGGCGAGCGTGTAGCGCCCCATGCGCTCGGCCTTCCTCGTAACCCCCCAGGTCGCCGTGACGAATGGGCCGGAGCACGGGACCTCCGCGACCGAGGTCGACGAGATTCGGCGTGGGCGCGCGCTATCGAAGCGTCGCCCAACGTGCTACCCCCTCGACTCCTCTCGCCCGCCCGACCCCGAGTTGCCCGTGCCCACGCTCGAAGAGCCCTCCGCCGCCCCCCCGCCCATGAGCGAGGCGGACAAGCGCCGCGCGCTCATGACCGTGGCCTTCACGCTCTTCCTCGACCTGGCGGGCTTCGGGATCATCCTCCCGATCCTCCCCTACTACGCCGAGAGCATGGACGCCTCGGCGACGATGGTCGCCCTGCTGTCGACGACCTTCTCGGCGGCGCAGTTCGTGATGTCCCCGGTGCTCGGGCGCATCTCCGACCGCTACGGCCGGCGCCCGATCATGCTGGTGTCGATCGCCGGCTCGGCCCTCGCGGCCCTGGTCCTGGGCTTCGCTACTGCCCTATGGCTCGTGTTCGTCGCCCGCCTGGTCGCCGGCTCGTCCAAGGCCAACGTGTCCACGGCCCACGCCTACGTCGCCGACCTGGTCCCCCAAGAGCAGCGCGCCAAGTACATGGGCATGATGGGCGCGGCCATGGGCCTGGGCTTCGTATTTGGCCCGGGCATCGGCGGCATGCTGGCGCTGCACAGCCCGCACATGCCCTTTTTCGTGTCGGCGGGGCTGTCGGCGGTCAACTTCCTGATGGCGGCGAAGTGGCTGCCCGAGACCCACTTCCCCCAGGCCAAGCGGGACACCGGGCACGCCCCCGCTGCCAGTCAGATCTCGCTGCGGACGCGCCACAAGCTGCTCAGCCCCGAGGGCATGCGCGAGGTCGTGGGCAAGCTGCGCGGCACCCACATGGCCTGGCTGATCGCCATCGCGTTCGGCTTTTACATCTCCTTCGCGGGGATGGAGTCGACCATGGCGCTGTTCACCGAGCACCTGTTCGACTGGGGCGCCCCCGAGACCGGCGTGTTCATGACCTTCATCGGCGTGAACATGGTGATCTTCCAGGGCCTGCTCGTGGGCCGCGCGGTCGATCGCATGGGCGAGGCCAAGACCCTCGCCCTGGGCCTGCTGTGCCTTGCGATCGGCCTGCCCCTGCTCGGCGGCGTCGACCACATCTCCCACTGGCTGGGCCTCGACCCGACCACCGCCGAGGGCGCGGCGAGCACGAGCTCGCTGGTGTTCATGGCCCTCGGCGGCGTGCTCTTGTCCGGGGGCAACGGCCTGTCGAACGCCACCCTCAGCGCCCTGGTGTCCCGGGTGTCGAGCCCCGAGGAGCAGGGCTGGAACATGGGCCTCAAGGAGTCGGCCTCGTCCCTGGCTCGGGTGTGCGGCCCGGCCCTCGCCGGCCCCCTGTTCCAGCACGTCGACGAGGGCGCGCCCATGTTGCTCGCTGGCCTCGTCGCGCTGATCAACTTCAAGGTCGCCCTCTTCCTGCGCGCTCGCATGCGTCGGGAAGGGCTGCAGTGAGCCGCGAGCGCGACTCCACCCCGCTGTGGACCGGGCCCTTCGTGCTCGCGTGGGCCGTGAACTTCCTGCACAGCACGGGCTTCCACGCCTTCGTGCACGCCCCCGGCTGGCTCGAGGTCCAGGGCGCCGACACCCTGCTCGTCGGCGTGCTCGTGGCCGTGATGTTCGTGGCCGCGATCTTCGCCCGGCCCGTGGTCGGCAAGGTCATGGACACCCGCGGGCGCCGGATCGTGACCCTCGTCGGCGGCCTGATCCACGTGCTCAGCTCGGGCCTCTACCTGGCCCTCGACGCCCACGCCGGCACCCTGAGCGAGCCGAGCCCGAGCTTGTGGCTGCTGGTCGCCTGCGTCCGCGTCGTCCACGGCCTCGGCCTCGCCGCGCTGTTCTCCGTGCTGTTCACGATCGCGGCGGACATCGTCCCGGCGCAGCGGCGCGCCGAGGGCATCGCCATCTACGGCGTCTCCGGGCTGATCCCCCTGGGCATCGGCGGCCTGCTGGGCGACTGGGTCATCGTCGGCGACGACTACCGCGGGCTGTTCCTGACCACGGGCGCCTGCGCCGTCGTCGGCCTGCTCGCCTCGCTGTTCCTGCCCGAGACCCACCGCGCGGGTCAGTCCCCGGCCCGCGGCGTGCTGGCGACCGCCGCCGCCCCCGAGCTGCGCCCGCTGTGGTTCGTCGGCACCGCCTTCGCGGTCGGGCTGACGGCCTACTTCGTGTTCCTCAAGACCTACCTCCTGGCCAACCCCGCCCTCGGCAGCATGAGCCAGTTCTTCATGGCCTACTCGATCTCGGCCGTGCTCTTGCGCGTGCTGTTCGGCTGGGTCCCCGAGCGCCTGGGGCTGATCCGCGTGCTCTTGCCCTCGATCGTCATCGGCGCGGCGGGGCTGGCCGTGCTCGCCCTGGCCACGAGCTCGGTCCACCTGATCACGGCCGCGGCGCTGTGCGGGGTCGGCCACGGCTTCGCCTTCCCGATCATCTCCGCCCTGGTCGTCGCCCGGGCCCGCCCCGACGAGCGCGGCAGCGCCATCGCCCTGTTCACCGCGCTCTTCGACCTCGGGGTGCTCATCGGCGGGCCGATGTTTGGCGCCCTGGTCAAGGTCCTCGATTATCCGGCGACCTTCGGGGTGGGGGCGGCGCTGGTCGGCAGCTCGGCGCTGGTCTACGGCCTGTGGGACCGCCGCTATCAAGACGGTTCACCCTAGCCTCGACCGCGGTACTACCCTGGTCGCCATGAGACTGACTGACCGGCGTCGTCTACCCCTGGCCCTGACCCTCGCTCTGGGCTGCCCCCTCGCCTGCGGACCCGAGCTCGTCTCGAGCGACGACGAGGCCGAGACGGGGAGCTCCGAGGAGAGCACCACGACCGAAGGCGGGACCGCCGAGTCGGAGTCGAGCACCGAAGCGGGCTCGACCACCGAGGGCGGCTCGACGATCACCGGCGGCATGGCCACGGACGCCCTCGACATCCTCTTCGTCGTCGACAACTCCGGGACCATGGGCCCGCTCCAGGCCGCCCTCGCCCAGAACATCGACGGGCTCATCAACCCCCTCGACGACGCCGGCGTCGACTGGCGCGTGGCCGTGACCACCACGGACAACGGCAACCCCTGGTGCTCGCCGGGCCAGACCACCCCCGAGGGCGGCAACTTCGTCTACAGCGGGTGCCCGAACCGCCTGACCGACTTCGTGTTTGGGGCCGACACCGACGTGTCCGACCCCGCCTGCCTCGACCTGTGCACGGCCGAGAACGGCCAGCTGGCCACCGAGGGCGGCGTGCCCTGGCTCGAGCGCAGCAACGGCGCCCTCAACATCGAGCTCGACGATCCGAGCGCGGCGCTGCGCTGCCTCCTGCCCCAGGGCATCAACGGCTGCGGCTTCGAGTCCCCCCTCGAGTCCATGTACCTGGCCATGGTCCGCTCGTTCTCCCAGGGCGAGGACAACTTCGGCTTCCTGCGCCAAGACGCCAGCTTGTTGGTCATCCTCGTCACCGACGAGGCCGACTGCTCCTACAACAAGGACTGGTCCGCGATCTTCGACACGGACGGCAACAAGGTGTTCTGGTCCGACCCCAACAGCCCCTTCCCGACCAGCGCCGTGTGTTGGAACGCCGGGGTCGACTGCACCGGCGACCCAAGCCAATACGACGACTGCGTCGCCGCCAACAAGGACGTCGACGGCAACGCGACCGGCGACAGCCAGGCCGTGCTCCACCCCGTCTCCCGCTACACCCAGTTCCTCGAAGGCCTCGCCGCGGACAAGCAAGGCGGCACCGTCCGCGTGGGCCTGATCGCCGGGGTCGACACCAACGGCGAGCCCTACTACGCCGACGTCACCAGCACCGACCCGAGCTTCCAAGACAGCTTCGGCATCGGCCCGGGCTGCGCGGCGCCCTCGCCCCTGGGCGGCGCCGAGATCGTCCAGGCCGTGCCCCCGGTGCGCATGCTCGAGGCCCAGGGCAGCCTCTCGGCGGGGGCCTACTCGGCCTGCAACTTCGACGGCTACGACACGGCCCTGTCGACCATGGCCAGCTTGTTCGTGGAGTGAGCCTCAAGCCGGCGACAAGTCGGCGAACACGAAGCCCTCGCGCTCGACGACCTCGCCCCCGCGCACGGCGAGGGGCGCGGCGAAGTCCGGGCTCGCGTGCACGAAGGTGTGGAACTCGCCGTTTTCCCCGCACGGATCGACGCCCTCGGGCAGCGCGGCGAGCAGCGCTCGATCCCAGCTCCGACCCGCGAAGGAGCGATCGAGGACCCGCGGATCCATGCAGGTGATCGTCGCCTCGACGCCCGCGTCGAGCATGGCCTCGGCGAGCGCGGGCGTGGGTCGCTGCCACAGCGGAAACACGGGCTCGAGCCCGGTGCCCTCGAGCTGGCGCTCGCGGTAGGCCCGGATGTCCTCGAGGAAGAGGTCGCCGAACACGACCCGCGTGATGCCCTGCGCCCGCGCCGACTCGACCCACGCGCCCATGCGCGCTTCGTACTCGGCGTTGGTGCAGGGCGCGGGCAGCTCGACGACCTGCAGGGGCAGACCCAGGGCCCGCGCCTGCGCCTCGAGCAGGGCCCGGCGGACGCCGTGCATGGCCACGCGGGCGTAGGCCTGGCTGACCGTGGTCAGCAAGCCGACGACCTCGAGCTCGCCAGCGCGGAGCACCTCGTGGAGGGCGAAGGCGCTGTCCTTTCCGCTGCTCCAGCTCATCACGGCGCGCGGCCGTTGGCCTGCGCTCGATCGTCGTCCCGCGTCGGCAGAGCTCATCGCGACGGAGCATATTTGGAATCCGCACACCCATCACGTCGCCGAGGCCGGAATCCGGGCGCAGGTCTGGGGATGGTCGCGCCTGCAACTCGGTCGGCTCAGCGGCGCAAAAACGCGCTCGAGATCGGGTGGTTGGCGGAGAGATCCCCTCGGGGCATCCCTCACGCGTGGGCTGAAATTTAACTTTGAACCACAAAGTGCTTTTCATTGTCCAAAGCCCAATGCTTCTCAACCCGGTCTTTGGCGTCTTTCTCACAACTCTCGCTCCCGCCACCTCGGGCGAGGCCCCGGCCCCCGCGCCACAAGCGCAGGCTGCCGCGAGCCCCGCGCCGGCCGAGGCGGACTCGAGCACCGAGCTCGCCCCCGAGCGGGCTCAGGACACCGTCGGCGAGGGCAAGCAAGCCGTGGTCGCCCCGGCCCTCCCCACGCCCGAGCGCGTCGCCCACATCAACCGAATCTGGCGCGGCGTGGGCCTGGGCTACGCCAACGGCCTGTGGGGCAGCAGCTTCGGCCAGTCGCTGCGCGTCGACGTGCCCTTCGGGCGCAAGGTCGGCCAGTTCGCGGGGGTCCGCGTCGAGGGTCGGCTGATCCATCCGCCCGCTGGCACCGGGGGCTTTTACGATCCGGTGGTCCACTCGGGCCTGTCTTTTTGGGGCCGCGGGCCGGTGTGGCTCGGCCTGGTTCGGGTCTACGGCGGCGGCGGGGCCTGGGTCGGCGTGCGCCCGAACCCCGTCGAGGGCGAGCAGCTCGGGTTCAGCGGGGGCGGCTACTTCGGCGTGGAGTTCCTGGTCGCCAGCCGCATGAGCTTCACCTTCGAGGTCGGCGGCCAGGGACCCGCGCACCGCTTCCGCCAAGACGACGCCGGAGGCAGCGCGATGGCTGGCTTCATGGTGTACTTGGGTGCCATTGGCCAAGGATCCCGGTGAGCCCCAGCAACGACCGCGCAGATGAGGACGAGCCCTCGCCCTTCGACACCCAACCCGGACCCGAGGTCGAGGCGATCCGCGATCAGATCGAGCTCATCCAGCGCATGGTCGACCAGTCCCGGCAGGTCCGGGCGCAGACGGGGCACATCTACCTCGGGGCTGGCGTCGCCTTCTTGCTCGCCGCCCTCGTCGACGGCATCGGCTACCTGTGGTGGGACCCGGCGTGGAGCTGGCTGGGCTGGCCCATCGCCGGGGCCTTCGCGGGGCTCTACTCCGCCGTCGCCGGGCCCCGCCAGGCCGAGCGCCAGCCCCGGCTCAGCTACGCGCCGCGCATCGAGGGCGTCACCTGGCTGACCGCCTCCGTGGTCATCTGGACCTACGTGATCCTCAGCCTGATCCAGGCCGGCGAACCCCCAGCGCTGATGTTCCCGGTCACCGGGCTCATGGTCACCCTGCCCCTGGCGGTCTCCGGCGCCCTCTACCGCTACTGGCCGCTGACCGCCGGGGCCATCGTGTTCTTCGTCGTCGCCGTGGCCACGGCCTTCATGGGGGACGTCGCCCAGCGCCTGGGCTTCGCACTGGCCATGCTCCTGGGCTACGTCCTCCCCGGCCTGGCGATCCTGCGTGGGGCCATGTTCGAGTTCCGCTGACTCGCCCATGGCCGCCAAGCCCAAGCTCGATCCCCTCGTCCACGCACCGGTCCGGCTGGCGATCCTGTCCGCGCTGGTGCCCGTCGAGTCCGTCGAGCCACCTCGCCAAGCTCGAGAAGGCGGGCTACGTCGCGGTCCACAAGCGCTTCGTCGGCCGCAAGCCGCGGACGACCTACACCATGACCGAGCGGGGCCGGGCGGCCTTCGACGCCTACCTGCTCGCCCTCGAGGCCCTGCTCCCGCCGCGCTCCAAATAGCGGTTCGGCTTGGCTTTAGCTGCTACGGCCGAGGAGCTCGAGCACGCGCGCGGCGAGCTGGCGGATCGAGTAGGGCTTGGCCAGCTGGCCCTTGAGGTTCGGATAGCGCTCGCGGTCGAGCTCGTCCCCGAAGCCGCTGCTCAGCAAAACCTGCGGGGAGTAGCCGCGGTCGCGCATGTGCGCGAGGACCTGCTCGCCGCTCATGTTCGGCATGCTCGAGTCGAGCAGCACCAGATCGATGTCAGGGTCCCCGGCCAGGACCTCGAGGGCCTCGTCGCCATCCGCGACGCTGACCACCTCGATGTCGTGGCGCTTGAGCACCCGCTCGGCGATGGTGCGCACCGATCGCTCGTCGTCGACGACGAGCACCTTCGGCTTGTCTGCAGACACGTCGTGATCTTGCGCGCTTTGTCCGCGGGAGTCCATGAAAGACCGAGAGGTCAAATAAACAGCGTTCTCGCACGGCTGAATCCCTCTTGCGACCATCACGCATAGATCGCGAAGCAGGGGCGAATCCCCCGCGGTGACCCTTTTTCAATTTTGCACACCGCTCGGTGTGGATGGTGTCGCTCGCGACTCAGCGGTCGTGCTTGGCCGCGACGAGGGCGGCCGAGGACATCCCCGAGCGATATTGATCAGGCCAGCGCACGTGCTCGTGCCAGCCCTGCTCCGCGGCGGCGTGCAGGGTGAGGTAGGGGTCGTAGAGGTGCGGGCGGGCGAGGGCGCACAGGTCCGCCCGGCCCGAGACCACGATCGTGTTCACGTGGTCCCAGCCCTGGATGTTGCCCACGGCCATGGTCGCGACCCCGTCGAGCTCGTTGCGGATGCGGTCGCTAAAGGGGGTCTGGAACATGCGCCCGTAGATGGGCTCGGCCTCGGGGTGGGTCTGGCCCGCGCTGACGTCGATGAGGTCGCAGCCGCGGCTGTGGAAGGCCCTGGCGATCTCGACGGCGTCGTCCTCGGTGATGCCCCCGGGCATCCAGTCCGTGGCCGAGATGCGCACGGACATCGGCTTGTCGCTGGGCCACAGCTCGCGCAGCGCGTCCCAGATCTCCAGGGGGTAGCGCAGGCGGTTGTCGAGGGAGCCGCCGTACTCGTCGCTGCGCTGGTTGGTCAGCGGCGAGATGAAGCTGGCGAGCAGGTAGCCGTGGGCGGCGTGGAGCTCGAGCAGGTCAAAGCCCGCGTGCAGGGCGTGACGAGCCGCGCGGACGAAGTCCTCGCGGATCTGGTCCATGTCGGCGCGGGTCAGCGCCCGGGGGGTCTGGGAGTTCGCGTCCCAGGCCAGCGGCGAGGGCGAGACCAGCTCCCAGGCCTGATCGGGCGGCAGGGGGCCGGCGCCCCTCCACAGCAGATCCGTCGCGCCCTTGCGCCCGGCGTGGCCGAGCTGGATGCCGAGCTTGGCGTCGCTGTTGTGGTGGCAAAAGTCGACCACGCGCTTCCACGCCTCGGCCTGCTCCTCGGTCCACAGCCCGGCGCACCCGGGGCTGATCCGGGCCTCGGCGGACACGTCGGTCATCTCGCACATGACCAGGCCGGCGCCGCCGATCGCCCGACTCCCGATGTGGACCAGGTGCCAGTCCGTGGGCACGCCCTCGCTCGCCGAGTACTGGCACATCGGGCTGACGACGACGCGGTTTTTCAGCTCGAGCGCGCGCAGCTGGAAGGGCTGGAACATCGGCGGGGGCACGGGCTCCTCGGGGGCCACGGGCTGGCCGACGTGGGCGGCGAACCACCGGTCGAGGCCCTCGACATAACCCGCGTCGCGCATGCGCAGGTTCTCGTGGGTGACCCGCTTGGACCGGGTCATCATGCTGACCACCATCTGCGCGGGGTCGAAGCCCTTGTAGCGCGAGATGTCCTCGAACCACTTTTGGCTGACCCCGGCCGCGCGCTGGAGCTTGGCGACGTCGAGGCGGCGGCGCTCCTCGTAGAGGCGGATCGCGTCGGCGGGGCTGCGCCCCTCGGCGCCCTCCTCGGTCAGCGCCGTGACCAGGTGGATCGCGTCCTCCATCGCCAGCTTGGTGCCCGAGCCGATCGAGAAGTGGGCCGTGTGCGCGGCGTCGCCGATGATCACGATCGGCGGCAGGCCGGGCTCGAAGTGGCACCAGCGCTCGCACTTTAGGGCCGGGAAGGACAGCCAGCGCGAGCGGTTGCCCATGAGCTTGGCGCCGTCGAGCTCCGGCGCGAACAGGCGCTCGCAGTAGGCGATGCTCTCGGCCTCGCTGGCCTGGTCGAGGCCGGCGTTGCGCCACGACTGCTCGTCACACTCGACGATGAAGGTGCTGGTGTCGACGTCGAAGCGGTAGGCGTGGACCTGGAACAGGCCGTGCTCGTTCTCGCGGATGATGAAGGTGAAGGCGTCCCACAGCTTGTCGCTGCCCAGCCAGATGAAGCGCGCCTTGCCGGACTCGATGCTCGGGCCGAACTGGGCCTCGAAGCGCCCGCGGGTCTTGGAGTGGACGCCGTCGGCGGCGACGATCAGGTCGCAGTCGGCGAACTCTTCGAGCTTCTCGACGGTGGTGTCGAAGCGGACCTCGACGCCGAGCTCCCGGGCCCGCGCGGTCAGCAGGTTCAAGAGCTTGACCCGGCGGATGCCGGCGAAGTCGTGGCCCCGAGAGACGATCTTCTCGCCCTTGAAGTAGGTGTCGATGGCCTCCCAGCGCGCGAACGAGCTCTGGATCGCGGCGAAGCTGTCGGCGTCGGCGTCGGCGAAGTGGCCCATGGTCTCCTCGGAGAACACGACGCCCCAGCCCCAGGTCACCCCCTCGGGGTTCTTCTCGACCACAATGACCTCGGCCTCGGGGCGGGCCTTCTTGAGGAGAATCGCGCTGTACAGCCCCGCGGGGCCCCCTCCGACGATGCCGACTTTCATCGGGGCCAGTCTGCCATCTTCGCTGGCCAAAACCGGCGCACGGGAGGGGTGGTCGCAGTGCGATGGACAACGCGCAGAGTTGTCCACCATGCGTTAGCTCGCTCACGGGATCCGCCCGCGGGACCAAGGGCGACCGTCGTGATCGACGCACGGCAGCCCTGGCACAGTCATGACATGGGCCCCTCCCCCTCGCGCCTGCTCGCCCTGTCCCCCCTGCTCGCGTGCGTGGCCGCGCTCACTGCCCTCGGCGCGTGCGCGGACGAGGTCGGGAGCTGCTACGGCGATCCCATCGCCGAGTTCCCGAGCTCGGACCGCAGCCCCGAGGGCGACTGCGTCGGCAGCTGGACCGAGACCGTCACGGCGCGCGCGCTGCAGTGGTCGACGATCCACGGCGAGGGCACGAGCGCGACCATGGCCCTCGTGCCCGTGGGCGAAGACCTGCTGGTCGCGGGCGGGGGCGAGCTCGCGCGCTACACCGCCTCCGGCGAGCGCGTGTGGACCTACGCGCCCGTCGCTGCCCAGCTGGGCGCCCACAACATCGCGCTGCCCGAGGGCGGCCCCCTGGTCGTCGCCGATCGCTTCGGGACCACCGACGTCGAGCTGCTCTTCCTCGACCCCGACACCGGCCAGCAGCTGTCCCAGCTGTCCCTCGGAGTCGTCGGCCCCTTCAACCTCATCCCCGCCATCGTCGCCGACGGCGACCGGGTCTGGGTGCTCCAGCGCGGCGACTTCGACGACTTCGGCCAGACCCCGCTGACCCTGCGCCGCATGGACCCGACCACCCAGGCCGTCGAGGCCGAGTTCGTCCGCACCGACGACCCCTTCGCCTTCGCTCAGGTCCGCCTGCTCAACAACGACGGCCAGCTCGCGCAGCTCAACGGCACCCTGAAGCTGATCGACTCGAGCACGGGCGAGGTCAGCACCGAGATCCAGCCCAGCTCCGAGCAGTTCTCCTCGGCCATGGCCCACGCCGACGGCTGGGCGACCGTCGAGACCACGGTGCTCGAGGGCTCCGTCCAGCTCACCCTCCGCACCCACGACGCCGAAGGCAGCGTGCTGTCCACGGGGAGCTTCCCGATCGGCGACCTCCCCAGCGACCCTGGCCTGAGCGCCACGACCGACGGCGGCGTCGCCGTGTTCACCAGCGAGAGCTACTACTCCGAGACCGACTTCCAGCTCCACTTTCGGCCCATCCTCGCGGTCTTCGACGACGCGGGGCAGCTGTCGTGGGGCCAGCGCTTCGACGTCGAGGGTCGCAGCGGCGGCGCGATCCCGGCGCCCGGCGGCCTGTTCCTCGCCGGCACCCACGATCCCCCCACGGGCGGGCGCAACGACTACTGGCTCGCGCGCCTGGGCGGCTGAGTCGTGGACGTGGGGCAGGGAGGGCGTGGCGTGACGGCCAAGATGGAAAAGGGGGCTGTGAATTCATTCACGGTCCCCTGAGCCATGACCCCAGGCACGACCCCGCCGCTGCGCGTGCGCGCAGCACCCAGGTGCTCCTCCCGCGCGCCCGTGACGCGATGGACCCTCGGAGCCCCGGCCTCGGGAGCTTTTGCCACTCATGGGGCCCTTCGCCCCGGGGCGTGATATGGTCTGCGAGATGCGTCTGAGCGCATGGCCGATCACCGACGTGGGTCGGGTCCGCAGCCACAACGAAGACAGCCACCTCGTCAACGACGAGCTTGGTCTCTACCTCGTTGCCGACGGCATGGGCGGACACGCCGGTGGCGCCCACGCGAGCCGGACCTGCGTAGAGGTGGTGTCGAAGGTTGTGCAGCGCGGGCTCAAGGGCCTGTCCGACATGCCCCGAGAGATCGCCGCGGCCGCCGTCAACGACTTGCTCGGCGCCGCCGCCAGCGAAGCCAGCGCCCGCATCTTCGATCACGCCCAGCGCGAGCCCGCCCTCCACGGCATGGGCACCACGCTGACGGGCATGCTCTTCCACCAAGACCGCGCCCACATCGTCCACGTGGGCGACAGCCGCTGCTACCTGTTCCGCTCGGGCATCGCCCGCCAGCTGACCAACGACCACTCGTGGCTCAACGAGCAGGTCCAGGCCGGCCTGCTGACGGAAGAGGAGGCCGCGGCGAGCGACCTCAAGCACATCATCACGCGCTCGGTCGGCTTCGAGCGCGAGGTCCAGGCCGACGTGCTCTCGGTCAACGTCAGCCCCGGCGACAGCTTCCTGCTGTGCTCCGACGGCATGTGCAACTACATCGAGCTCGACGAGCTCGCGCAGCTGGCCCGCGACCACTTCCTCTCCGACCTGCCCCGGGTCTGCACCGAGGTGTCGCTCGAGCGCGGCGGCGAGGACAACATCACCGTCGTCGTCATTGGCGCGTCCAACGGTCCCGACCGTCGCCGGGCGCCCCGGCCCCAGCGCAAGACCATCGCCGACACCCTGCCGCCTCGCTAGGCCGGCGGTGCCAGGGTGTGTTTCTTCACGCCCCCGCTCGCGCGTCGATGCTCAGCTGGCCAGGGTCGGCGCCTCGGCGCGGCCGCGCGCCATGGTTGCTTTTTGTCAAAGCAGCTACATTCCGCGCATGCGAGACACGGAGGTGCTCCGACGCCAGCTCTGGGCCCAGATCGGGCTCCCACTGGCCACGGCGGCCCTGCTGAGCGCGTGCGACGGTGGGGAGACCACGACCCGCGAGTCCGGCGGTGGCGAGCGGGCGGCCGACGCCCAGGACGCGCCGGCGTCCAGGCCCAGCGAGGACGCGACCGTGGCCAACGAGGCCGTGGTCCACGACGCCCGCGAAGGCCACACCCCGGCTGCCCGGACGACCACCAACGCCAAGTCCGCGGGCTACGTGCCCCCGTCGAGCATCGACGACATCCCCGAGGGCGAGTTCGACTACTTCGGGCCGTCCCGCGACCCCTTCGGCGAGCACGCCGAGGAGGAGGGCTGCCCCAGCGGCGACTGGTGCGGGCCCGTCGACGAGGCGACCAAGTTCGCCATGAAGGGCACCAAGACCAAGGAGGGCTGCCCGGCCAAGATCGTCGCCAACGCCGACGAGGCCGGCAAGATCGACCAGGGCGCCCAGGGCTGGAAGGGCTTCTCCTTCCACCCGATGATGCAGGGCCGGCTGGTCGTGTCGACGACCCGCAAAGAGCGCGAGGCCGGAGCCGACGCCAGCACCTGCTGCTACCACTGGTTCGAGTACTGCTCCGGGCGCCCGCTGCTCGACGGCGAGACGCCGATCCTCGCCGAGCTCCAAGACGGCGACACCTGGTCCTGCGACGCCCAGGAGGTCTCGGCCCCGGACGACCACCCGGACGAGCGCCTGCCCGCGGCCGTGCGCGCCCGCCTGGGCGAGCTGTGGATCGAAGACGCCCGGGCCGAGCACGCCTCGATCGCCGCGTTCATGCGCGTGACCCTCGAGCTCATGGCCATGGCCGCCCCCTCCGAGCTCCTCGCCGAGGTCCAGCAGGCCGCCCAGGACGAGGTCCAGCACGCCCAGCGCTGCTTCGGCCTGGCCGCGCGCTTTAGCGGCCGCCAGCGCGAGCCCGGGGTGCTGCCCACCCTCGAGCCCCGGGTCAGCGACATCGGCTCCGGCGACGACTGGGTCCGCCTGAGCGTCGACACCTTCATCGAGGGCTGCGTGGGCGAGACCATCGCCGCGCTCATCGCCCGCCGGGGCCTGCGGCGCTGCGAGGACCCGGCCACCTTCCACACCCTCGAGCAGATCACCGACGACGAGGGCCGCCACGCCGGCCTGGCCTGGCGGACCATCAGCTGGGCGCTGAGCGCCTGCGGCGAGCACCGCCCCGCCGTGCTCGCCGCGTTGCGCGAGACGGCTCAGGCCCGCCTCGAACGCGTCCAGGCCAAGGTCGAGGCCGAGGCCCTCCCCGAGAAGGACCCCGACGCCGCGCTCTTGGCCCGCTTCGGTCGCCTCGATCCCCGCGGAGAGCTCCTGGCCCAGCGCGACGCCTGGGAGGAGCTGATCCTCCCGACCCTCGAGGCCATCGCCAAGGAAGCCGACGACCCCGCCGCCCCCGCCTGGGCGTGACCCACACCTCCCCGTCCAAGGCCCGTCCGTGAAAAACGCCACCGCCAACGACGCCCCCGCTCCCTCCTTCCTCGTGCGCGCCCTCAGCGGGACCATCGAGTGGTTCGCCGCCGACCGCAAGCGCCGGTGGTGGATGCTCATCCTGTTCGTCGCCGCGCTGATCGTCCGGCTGCGCTGGAACCTCGAGGTCCACCCCCCGGGGCAGTTCCTCTACTCCGACATGGCCGGCTACTCCGGCCGCGCCGACGCGATCCTCCGGGACCCCTTGTCCACCCGGGAGTACGACGCCTTCTTCCCCTTCGGCACGGCCTGGGTCCTCGCGGCCATCAAGTACGTGTTCGGCACGGAGAACTTCGAGGCCATCGCGATCTTCTATGCGCTGATCGGCGCGGCGATCGTCGCCTTCGCCTACGGCATCGCCGACCGCGTCATGGGCGAGCGCGTGCGCTGGGTGGCCCCGGCCGTCGGCGTCCTGCTGGTGTTCTACTACCCGATCGTCTCGATCGGCGGCTACATCCTCAGCGAGCTGCCCTTCTCCTTTTGCATGATGGGCTCGATCCTGCTGCTGCTGCGCGTGGTCGAAGAGGGCAAGTACCGCCACGCCCTGCTGCTCGGCTTCCTGCTCGGCTGCGGCGCGCTGATCCGCTCGCAGATGATCGCCGCCGTCGGCCTGGTCGGCCTCTACTGGCTCGCGTCCTTGCTGATCGAGCCGCGGCCCTTCGAGAAGCTGACCTGGAAGCACATCGTGTGCGTGGGTATCCCCCTGGTCCTGCTGCTGGGCATGTCCGCGGTCCGCTTCCACGCCCACACCGGGCGCAAGGGCCTGGTCTCGGAGAACTCGACCATCAACCTGATCTTCGGTCGCTGCCACAACAAGGGCATCTACTCCCGCCCCGACGGCAACGGCCACGGCACGGTCCGCTTCGCGCCGCCGCCGCTGATCCAGTTCGAGATCCACAGCGCCAAGCACCCCGACCACTTCTTCCGCACCCACTCCGTGTGGGCCGAGCACCCCGAGCCCATGGAGGACGTCGAGGGCTTCGCCATCGACGGGATCGGCTGCGCCAAGCGGGGCTGCAAGCTGCCCGGCAGCGAGATCGAATACAACGGCTACATCGGCGACGGGGACATCCACCGGACCATCGTCAAGGAGTGCATCGAGCGGGGCGGGCTGAAGCTGCAGGCCTACTACACCCTCACGCACTGGGCGATGCTGTGGAACTACAACCGCATGTGGCCCGACGACGCCAACCCGCGGCCGCGACCCGTCGCCAAGGAGGAGGGCTGGAAGGCCCGGCAGCTGCACTGGGCCCGGTTCCACCGCTACGTGCTGATGGTCCCCGCGCTGCTCGGGCTGTTCTTCGTGTTCGCGCCCCGGCGCCGCGGCAAGGAGGCCCTGGTCGCCCTCAACCTGTGGGCGCTGATGGTCATCGCCGGCATCTGGATCGGCGGCGTCCGCTTCCGCTCGCCCTACGACCCGGTGATCATCCTGCTCGCGGGCTTCGTCTACGGGCTGGTGTGGGAGAAGGTCCGAGACTTCGCGCTGGTGCGCATGGGCAAGGAGCCCCTGAGCCCCCAGCCCAACGCCAAAGCCGACGCCAAGCCTGACGCCAAGCCCGAGTCCGAGCCGGCCCCCGCGGACGACGACGCCAGCGAAGCTCCGTGAGCCTCGACCTCGAGCTTCGTCCCGAGCGGGCCTTCTTGTGCCGCCGCGAGTCCGTGGCCGTGCAGCGCATGCCCGGCTTCGAGCGGGGCCGCCACCGCCTGCCCGTGACCCCCGGCCCCGGCGGCGACGCCTTCGTCCGCCGGCTCGGCGCCGAGGACCTCGCCGGGGAGGTCCGGGCGGTCTACGACAACAGCAAGCAGCTCCTGCGCCTGCGCCGGCGCCAGCTCCAGCGGGCCATCGCCGACGACGGAGGCAACGTCGACGCCCCGCAGTTTCGCTTCGCCATCGAGCTGGCCGTCGACCGCGACGACCCTCGCTGCGCCCTGTGGCGGCGCCAGATCGTCCTGCTCGTCGGCCTGACCGAGCTGCCCGCCACCTTCGACCACGTCTTCCCCACGCCCTGCGACGAGCTGGTGATCCCCTTCGCGTGGACCGGCGCGCCCGCCCAGGCCGACCGCGGCGAGACCACCTTCGACGTCGTCGTCGATCGCCTCGAGGACTTCGCCGAGACCCACGGCGGGGCCGTGCGCGAGGACGAGGAGCGCGGCCGGGCGGTCCTGACCACCCCCGACAGCAGCCAGATCGAGATCGACCTGCCCTCGGCCGAGCTGCGCCTGCGCATCCTCGGCCATGACGGCTGCGTGGAGCTGTTGCGAGAGGCCGAGCGGCGCTTTGCGAGCCTCGCCCGCCCGGTGCTCGCGGCCCTCGAGCGCGGCCGCTCCTAGGCCGGCAGCTTCACGTCGAGGGCGTAGCGTCGCCCCGCTTCGACATCCCGGACCAGCGGCTCGTCGAGAGCGACCCCGTCGAGGGTCACCGCGAGCGGGCCCGAGCCGCGCCGGTAGGTCACGGAGAAGCTCGCGCCGCGAAAGCGCCGCTCGACTCGAGCCTCCGACCAGCTCCGCGGCAAGGCCGGGTCGACGCGCAGGCCCCGAGGGCTCCCGCGCAGGCCGAACAGGTCCTCGACGAGGATGCGGTAGATCCAGCTCGCCGTGCCCGTGTTGAACATCTGGCTCGAGCGCCCCGCCGTGCGCGGGAATTGGTGGACCGCCCCGCGGTAGTAGTTGGGGATGAACACGGGCAGCTGCCCCCGGCGGATCAGGTCGTCCGCGCCGGGCCCGGGCAGCATGCGGCGCAGCTGCGTCCAGGCCCGCTCCCCCTCCCCCGCCCGGTACAGCGCGTGGATCCAAAAGGCCGCGGCGTGGTTGTAGATCGAGCCGTTCTCGGCGCTGCCTGGGAACTTCTGCGTGACCCGGCCGATGTGCTCGTGCATGCGCGTGAACGCGGGGGCGAGCAGCATCACCCCCCAGGGGGAGTCGAGCTGCGCGTCCACGGCCCGGACGATCCGCTCGCGCTGATCCGCGTCGGCGATGCCCGCCAGCAAGGCCCAGCTCTGCGGGTTGAGGAAGATGCGCCCTTCTTCGTCCGCGGCCACGCCAAAGCGCCGGCCCGCGTCGGAGATGCCCCGCGCGAACCAGTCGCCGTCCCACAGGTGCGCCTGCGCGGACGCGGCGAGCTCGTCCGCGCCGCGACCCAGCTCGTCTACGACACCCGCCTCGCCCAGCTCCCGCGCCACCTCGACCCACAGCCGCAGGGCGTGGGCCGCCGCGATGGTCAGCCAGCCCGAGACCCCCCGCCCCGCCGGTCCCACCATGTTCATGGGGTCGCACCAGTCTCCCTGGGCGATCAAGCTCAGGCCGCGCGCGTCTCGATGGCGCAGCAGCCAACGCATCGCCGCGCACACCCGCTCGAACACCGTCGCTCCCTGCCCGTCCCTCCCGGTCACCACCTCGCGCAGGAAGGCCCAATCGCCGGTCTCGTCGAGGTAGGGAGCGACGCACACCGGCAGCCACACGCAGTGGTCCATGTGCGGGACCTGGTTGATGTACTGCTGCTCGGCCTCGGGCGAGAGCAGCACGCCGTCGGGCATGCCCCCGTCTTCGTGCTGCTGGCTCAGGGCCGCGCGGAACACCTGCTTGGCGCGCGCGGGCTCGACGTAGACCATGCCCAGGGCGTCCTGCAGGTAGTTGCGGGTCTGGGGGTTGGTCGTGAGCCGGTTGGTGTCGCCGTGGTACCAGACCTGGCGCGGGAGCCAGTGGTTGGCGAAGGCGTCGAGCTCGGCGTCGGGGGAGCGCTGGCGTAGACACCCGCGGCCGCCCTCGAGGTAAACCCGGCTCGCCTGCGCCTCGCGCTCGAAGGCCCCCGGCGCGAGCAGGCGCGCGCGCAGCTGCTGGAGCTCGCCCGCGTCTCGAGCGGGGGCGAAGACAAAGCGCCACTGCCTCGCCTCGCCCGCGCCGAGCTCGAGCGCGTACTGCAGCGCGGCGATCGGGGTCTCGTAGTGCGCCTCCCCCCGGCCCAGGCGCGGGCGCGCCAGCGCGGAAGGATCGGCCCAGCCCCCCTCGCCCTCGAAGGCCTCCAGCCTCGCCTCCCAGCTGTCAGGGCGCTGGTCTGCGAGCAGCGCGGTCCAGTCCTTGAGCTGCGCGATGCGGGGGTAGTCCTCGAGGCGCTGGTAGGGGCTGACGCTGCGCGCCACGAGGCCCAGGAGGCCCTCGTCCCAGGCCGCGGACTGGTTCATCCAGCTCATGTAGCCCACGCTGAAGCACGGGTAGATCGACACCCGACGCGCCGCGGCGCCCGCGTTGCGCAGCGATGCGGTCCACAGCTCGGCCGTCGCGTCCACGGGCAGGCTGACCGTCAAGCTCACCTCCAGCTCGCCCACGCCGAGCACCCAGCCGATCGCGGCCTGACCCACCTCGAAGCGAAAGCTGTCCACCGGCCGGCGCATCGGCTCGTGGGGCAGCGACCACGCCTGGCCCGTCGCCTCGTCGCGCAAGAACAAAAAGCGCCCCGGGTGCTGGGCGTAGAGCGGCTGCTCCGGCTGCATGAAGGTCCGCGCCTCCAAAAAGGGCGCGTGGGCGTACTTGCCCGGCTCGGGCTGCATGTGCTGCGCGGTCACGAAGCCGCGGCAGTTCACGTGCAGCAGCATGCGGCGGTTCCACAACAAGCCGCAGGCCTGGGGCATCGCCGTCGGGCTGTGCAGCGTGACCCGGTCACCGCTGCGGCTGTGGCTCAGCATCGACACTTCGCGCCTCCAGATCCCGCTGCACCTGCTCGAGCAGCGGCCCGGTCAGGGAATAGAGCGCCGCCACGCCCACGGCAAGGGCGGCGAACAGGCCCGGGACCGCGGTCTGCAGCGCCGCGATCCCGACCAGCGAGGCGCCGCTTTGGGCCTCCTTGGCCACGTAGCCGATCGACGCGAGCACGGCCAGCATGCCCGAGGAGCCCAGGGTCCCGCCCAGCTTCTGGGCGAAGGTCGCGGCCGAGAAGGTCATCGCCGTCGCCCGCCGCCCGGTCTTCCACTCGTTGTAGTCGGCCGTGTCCGCGTACATCGACCAGGTCAGCGGCGACTTGGGCCCGAGCGCCAGGCTGATCAGCACGTTGAGGGTGAAGATCAGCCCGATCCGGTCCGGCGGCACGAAGAAGAAGGCCACGGACAGCGCGGCGACGACGGCCATGAGCACCATCAAGAGCTTGGCCTTGTCGAGCGCGCGGGTCATCACCGGCGCCAGCACGGCCCCGGCCCCGTAGGCCACCATCTGCCACATCAAGTAATTCGAGAGCAGGTCCGGCCGCTCGACGTAGTAGTGGAAGTAGTAATAGGCCGAGCCGGCGCGCAGCGTGATGGTCAGCATGATGACCATCGCCAGCACGAACAAGATCAGCCACGGCCCGTTGCGCGACAGATCGCGCAGGTCCTCGAGGGGCTTGCTCGCCTGGGCCGGGGGCGGCTGGATGCGCTCGCGCGTGCTCGCGGCCGTGACCACGAAGATCAGCGTGGCCGCGGCGGCGTAGATCATCATCGTCCGCTGCCAGCCGAGGGAGTCGTCGCCGCGGCCCAGCGCCTCGACCAAGGGCATCGTGTACTTGTTGACCAGCGCCCCGCCCGTGAACGCGAACACGAAGCGCGCGCTGATCAGCGTCGTGCGCTCCCCCGAGTTCGCCGTCATCACCCCCGAGAGCGCCGAGTAGGGCGTGCTCAGCACGGTGTAGAGCAGCATCATCAGCGTGTAGGTGACGTAGGCGTAGACGAGCTTGGCGCCCGCGCCGAGCTCCGGGGTGCTGAAGGTCAGCACGGCGGCCGCCGCCATGGGCAGCCCGGCGAACAGTAGGTAGGGCCGAAACTTGCCCCAGCGCGTGCGCGTGCGGTCCGCGACGGCGCCCATCATCGGGTCCGTGCACGCGTCGACGATCTTGGTGACGAACAGCATCGTCGCCGCGGCCGCGGCCGACAGCCCAAAGTAGTCGGTATAGAACGCGGCCAGGAAGGACGCGATGGTCGTCCAGTAGAGGTTGAAGCCGAGATCGCCGAAGCCGTAGCCGAGCTTCTCGCGCCAGCGCAGCTCGGCCATGCGCACGCTCGGCGTCTGCGGGGCCTCGGCCATGCGCGGCGAGTCTCGCAGCATTGCCGCGCGAAGTCGTCGACTTTGTCGGACCGGACGAGCTTCCAGTCGACCAGCTGCGCGTCACCCAGGGCGGTGTCGCCAGCGAGGCGCTCGGTCACCACGCGCTCGGCCACCCCGCGGTTGCGCGAGGGCTCTTGGGGCCCGGCGGACTCCCCCGAGCTGCGAGAACATGCCGTTGCCCGACGCGGTCTCCGGGGCGAGCGCCTGGGTCAGCTCGACGGCCTCGACGATGCGACCGTCCACGACCGTGAAGATGCGGGCGACGGCGACCCCCTCCGCCATCGCCCCCTCGGGCTCCAGCGCTAGCTCTAGCAGTCGCCCACCCCGGCCGCGCCGGGACCCATGATCCACGAAAGCATCGTCCACGGACTCAGCTGGCGTTGAACCCGTGGGCGGCTGCCTTTCTCGGTAGGACATCGGAGAAGTCCTCACGACACCTCGCTTGGTCTTTTCGCCGAGCTCTTTGTCGCCAAAACTTGCGGTGGGATCCACCACAGCGGCGTTTTGGCTCCGCGATCTCGACGAAAATCCACGGCGCGAGGAGCCGCGATGACTTCTCCGATGCCCTGCTAGTGGGCGTGGACGCCGATGCGGTAGGCACTCAGGATCATTTCGGTCGATCCACTACCGTACGGCGCTTTTCACGCAATTCGAATCCGGGTGACGGGCGGTGCTTCCTGCGCCGCCTTCTCTGGAGTGGTCCAGAAATACAAAACAACATTTAAAACAGTATTATATGAGATCGTCATGAGTGCCGATAAGAGGACAATTTTCCATGAATTCATGATCCCAGAGAAAATAAAATCTAAAAACATCGTGGATTACAGAAAATAACTCATGCTTCACTCCGCGCACGACGGAGACCCCCATGAGCCTTTGGATGATCACTGGAAGTTCGACCGACGACGGCGCCCCCATCTACCTCCAGGCCGACGGCTGTTGGAGCCGGCGCGTGGTCGACGGGGAGGTCCTCGACGACCACGAGCGTCGCGACGAACGCCTCGCCCTCGCCCGCTCGGGGGAGCGTCAGGTCTGCGACCCCTACCCCATCGAGGTGCTGCGCGGCGCGGGCGGTGAGCCGCGGCCGCGCAGCCTCAAGCAACGCATCCGCGCCCAGGGGCCGACGGTCCCCCTGGTCGCCGACCGGCCCCGCCCCGGGAGCCGCCTCGAAGGTCCCGCGGCGCGCAGCGCCTGAGTCGGAGCTCGTCATGTACCAGTACGACGCCTACGACAAAGCCATCGTCGAGCAGCGCGCGGCGCAGTTCCGCGATCAGGTCGCCCGCCGCCTCAGCGGGGAGATCAGCGAAGACGAGTTCAAGCCGCTGCGCCTGCAAAACGGGCTCTACATGCAGCTGCACGCCTACATGCTGCGGGTCTCGATCCCCTACGGCCTGCTCGCCAGCAAGCAGCTGCGCAAGCTCGCCGAGATCGCCGAGAAGTACGACCGCGGCTACGGCCACTTCTCGACGCGCCAGAACATCCAATACAACTGGCCGCGCCTCCACGACGTGCCGACGATCCTCGACGAGCTCGCGTCCGTCGAGATGCACGCGATCCAGAGCAGCGGCAACTGCATCCGCAACACGACCTCCGACCACTTCGCCGGGGTCTCGCGGGACGAGCTCGAGGACCCGCGGGTCTACTGCGAGCTGATCCGCCAGTGGTCGACCTTCCACCCCGAGTTCGCCTTCTTGCCGCGCAAGTTCAAGATCGCGGTGACCGGGGCGCCCACGGCCGACCGCGCCGCGGTCCGGGTCCACGACATCGGCGTGCGCATCATCCCCGACCCAGAACAGTCGGGCGCGACGGCCTGCCAGATCCTCGTCGGCGGCGGCCTGGGCCGGACCCCGCGCATCGCCGAGGTGTGCCGCGAGGCCCTGCCCCGCGAGCACCTGCTCAGCTACCTCGAGGCGATCCTGCGCGTCTACAACCGCCACGGGCGGCGCGACAACAAGTACAAGGCGCGCATCAAGATCCTCGTCGGCGCCCTGGGCATCGAGGAGTTCCGCCGCCAGGTCGACGAGGAGTGGGAGAAGATCCGCGACGGCGTGATGCGCCTGACCGACGAGGAGTTCGAGCGCGTCGCGGTGTTCTTCTCGTCCCCGGACTACGAGCGCTTCACCGGCAAAGACGGCGGCCCCCGGACCCTCGCCGACGACGACCTGCGCCTGGCCGCGTGGCGCCTGGGCCCCGACCGCGCCCTCGGGCGCTGGGTCGCCAGCAACGTCACCCCGCACCGGGTCCCCGGCTACGCCATCGTCACGGTCTCGCTCAAGCCCAAGGGCAAGCCGCCCGGGGACGCGACCAGCGAGCAGATGGAGCTGATCGCCGACCTGGCCGACGAATTCGGCTTTGGCCGGATCGTCGTGACCCACGACCAGAACCTGGTCCTGCCCGACGTGGTGCTCGAGCGCCTGCCCGAGGTCCACGCCAAGCTCTCGGGCCTCGACCTGGCCGAGGCCAACGTCGGCAAGGTGACCGACATCATCGCCTGCCCCGGCCTCGACTACTGCAACCTCGCCAACGCCCGCTCGATCCCCGTGGCCACGCGGATCACCGAGCACATGGAGGACCTCGACTACCTCCACGACCTGGGCGAGATCAGCCTCAACATCTCGGGCTGCATCAACGCCTGCGGCCACCACCACGTCGGCAACATCGGCATCCTCGGCATCGACAAGCAGGGCGAGGAGTTCTACCAGCTCATGCTCGGCGGCTCGTCCTCGGACGACGCCTCGCTCGGCAAGATCCTCGGGCCGGCCTTCCCCAGCAGCGAGATCATCGACGCGGTGGACACGGTGCTGCGGACCTACATCGACGAGCGCGAGTCCGCCGACGAGCGCTTCCTCGACTACGTCCGCCGGGCGGGCTTCGGGCCGTTCAAGGCCCGGCTCTACTCCAACACCGACAAGGCCGCACGATGAGCGACTCGATCCTCCGCCTGCCCAGCGCCGACGCGCCCTGCGTGCTCGCCATCCTCGACGGCCGCCCGGCCATCGTCCTCGACGAGTGGCGCTCGGTCGCCGACGACGAGGCCCTGCCCAGCCCCGACGAGGCCCCCGCGGTCATCGTGGGTCCCCGGCGCTACGCCGAAGCCCGCGCGGCCGGCCTGCGCGTGGGCCTGCGCGTGCCCGGAGACGCCGAGCCCGAGGGCCTGCTCGGCGACGCCCACCCCGAACTCGTCGCCATCGAGGTGCCCAAGTTCACCGACGGCCGCCACTACAGCCTGGCCCGCTTGCTGCGCGAGCGCGAGGGCTTCACCGGCGAGCTCCGGGCCTTCGGCGACGTGCTGCCCGATCAGCTGTTCTACATGCGCCGCTGCGGCTACACGAGCTTCGAGCTCAAGGCGGGCAAGTCCCTGGCCACGGGCCTGCGCACGCTCCAGGCGTTCACGGTGACCTACCAGGGCGCCGTGGACGAGCCGCGGCCGCTGTACCGCCGCCGGGCCTTCTGAGCCCAGCCTCTGTCTGTGTCAGGAGCTCGTGGCGCTCCGATGGCGCGCCACCTGCTCCAGCCCCCACGCGCGGGCCTCCTCGAGGCTCTCGAAGGTCTCCACCCTGTGAAACTCGCGGTCGAGTCGCCGCGCCATGTTGACGACCGTGCGCACGAGCGGGTTGGTCGTGACCACGGCGTCCGCGATGCACACCGGATGCAGGAAGGGGCGCAGGCGCAGGGTCTCGCGCAACAGCTGGCGGCGCACGACCCCGCGAGGGTTCTCGGCCTCGAGCGCGTCGGAGATGACCACGATCGTCCGCCCCTGCTCGCCGAGCTCGGTCAGCAAGGCCCGCTGCGTCGCAAAGAATTGCTCGACCAAGGGCACGGTCATCACGCGGCCCCAGCGAACCGAGAGCAGCGGCAGCTCGCGCGTGTCGACGACGATCCAGGCGTCACCATCTTCGACACGAAGCAGGGGCTCCATCGTCCCAGGGTAGCAGGGGCCCAACAGGGGGCCCTCGGTCAGGAACGCGCGCGCACGCGCGGCCCCGAGCGTCCGCGCGCTTCGATCTGCGCGAGCAGTCGGGCGTAGAGCCGGGCCGTCGCCAGCGGCCGACGCAGGGGGTTGCAAAAGGTCCACAGCATGGCCGGATCCACGCGCAGGCCCACCTTCGAGCCAGCCCCGTGGTTCCAGTGGCGCAGGCGCCCGGCGTAGCACAGCGCCGTCGGGCCGATGTCGCCGCGCAAGAGCGCGAGCAGGTCCTCGGCCCAGCATTCGAAGCCCGAGGCGTAGCGCTCTCGCGGCGTCCCCCACTCGGCCTCGCGGGATCGCTCGCGGGTGAAGGCGCAGGCTTGGGGGGTGTAGGCGAAGACCAGGGGCGGCCCGTCCTCGTCGACGCGCAGGGCGAAGCAAAAGCTCATCCGCCGGCCCTTGGCGTCGGTCAGCGGCGCGGAGTAGATCGCCCGAAACACGGGGCCGCCGTAGAGGTAGGCCGCGAGGTCGTCGAGCTCGACGAGCAGGGCCTCGGCCAGGGCCTCACGCTCGAGGCGGCGGGTCGCCGGGGCGCCCGCGGCTTCGGCGTCCCGCAGCGCGCCGGGGAGGAGCGCTTCCGGATCCGGAGGAGGTCCGTCCTCCCGCGCGGGCCAGCTCGTTGCAGCGTCGGCGATCCAGCCCGCCCGGGTCTGCGAGGCCAGGCGCCCCTGATCAAAGCGGACGCGATAGCCCGGCGTGGGCGCGACGGCTGCGGGCGACCCCGCTCGCCCGTGGACCCCCTCGACCGCCCCCGCGAGCTGCTCGCAGCTGACCGGGAAGGCCCCGGCGTTCATCCACGCCCGCGCCCCCGGGAAGCTCCAGCCGCCGCCCACCACCGCCGTCAACAGCGGCTCCGCCCACAGCCCCGTCACGCTCGCCCGCCGGCGGAGCAGCTCGGCCGCGCACAGGCTCCGCTCGCTCGCGTCCTCCGCCTGCGCCCCGGGGATCGGCGTGCGGCTCAGGTTGTTGGCGTGGATCCACAGCTGAGGCCGGCCCGCGCTCGCGCTCGCGGCCGCGATCAGCTCGGGGCGCAGGGGCAGGTCGACGGTCGAGAACACGCAGTGCCCCTCGGCGTCGGTCAGCGCGTAGGGGGACACCTCCCACTCGTCTCCCTGGGCCGACTGGCGATGGTCCGCGCGGTAGGTGCGATGGGTGAGATCGCCGATCCGCAGCTCCGAGTCCGGCGGCAGCGGCGTGACCGAAAAGCCCATGGCGTCGAGGATCTCGAAGGCCGCCCTCGAGCTCCGCGCCGCCAGGTGGACGGGCACCTCGCGGGCGATGCGGTCGAGGGAGGGCAGGTCGAAGTGATCGTCGTGCTCGTGGGTCAAGACGACGGCGTCGACGGCCGGGGCGGCGCCCAGGTCCACGCGCCGCGGCGGGTACACCCGGCCGAGCAGGCCCCCGTGGCCGAAGCCCTCCGTGAGCAGCGGGTCCACCAGCACGCGGGTCTCGGCGGTCGCAAACAGCCAGCCTTGGTGGCCCAGAAAAGTCGCCTCGAGCACGGGCGGCGATCATAAACGCCAACCAGAGAAAAAGGGCGGAGCCGAAGCTCCGCCCTCCCTGCTGGCTACTGCCCGAGTTGGACTCAGGGGACGTAGTTGATCCAGCTCGCGGCGGTCCAGTCCTCGCCCGCCGGGTCGACGGCGCCGATGTAGCTGGTGCCGTCGCAGCCCATGCCGTTGCCGGTCACGTCGTTGGCGGGCATCGGGTTGGGGGCGCCCCAGTCGGCGCTGGCCAGGCCGGGGTCGTCGGTCAGGTTGGCGCGGGCCGCATCGGCGATCCAGGCCGCCCAGTCCGCGGCGGGCACGGTGTCCGAGCCCGAGGCGTGCTCGGTCGCGCCGAGGTTGGCGACGAAGATGTTGTTCTCGATGGCGATGTTGCCCGCGACGGCCTCGTCGGCGGTGGCGTCGTCGGAGAGGTTGGTCGCCTCGTTGGTCGCGTTGGTGAAGATGCTGGCGTACCAGCTGCCGTGGGTGCCTTCCTTGATGGTCAGGCCCTTGCTCTTCTCACCGGTGGAGCCGGAGCCCACGCAGGTCGCGTTGCAGATCTCGGGGTTGGTCTTGGGGGTCGCGGCGAAGTCCGTGCCCTGGTTCGAGACCTCGAAGCAGTTGTCGCCGACCTCGGGGTTTTGGTGGATGAACACGTGCTGGACGCGGCCCTGGAAGCCCTGGTCCATGTCGAGGGAGTCGTCGTTGGCGCCGGTCACGACGATGTGGTCGGCGTCAAAGCCACCGCCGAACATCTCGATGCCGTCGTCGAGGCCCATGTGGGACTGGACGTAGCTGACGGTGGTGTCGGTGCCGCAGGCGAAGAAGGTGATGCCGTTGAGCTCGTTGCCCTCGGAGATGGCGAAGCCCGCGTACTCGACGCGCACGTAGCGGAGGGTGCCGCAGTTGTGGGCGGTGTCGGGGCTCTCGCCGCCGCCGTACTCGGGGGGGTTGGTGAAGCCCTCGGCCTGGCCGATGCCGCCGGCGAGGTTGATGCCGGCGGTGCCCAGGAGCACCAGGCCGCCCCAGTCACCCGAGGTGGGGCTGTTGCCGATGTTGTTCGAGGTGAACACGATGGGCTCGTCGGCGGTGCCGTCGGCCACGAGCATCGCGTCCTTCTCGATGATCAGCGCCGAGCCAGAGGCGCCGCGCACCAGGGTGCCAGGCTCGATGGTCAAGGTCGCGCCGTTGACGTAGATCTCGCTGGTCAGGACGTAGATCTTGTCCGCGGTCCACGTGGTGTCCTCGTTGATGTCGGCGTTGACCTCGACGAGATCGCCGCCGACCTCGTCGCCAGCGGTCTCGCCGGCCTCGTCCTCACCGCCGTCGTCCGAGGGGCAACCGGTGGTCGCCACCAGGGCGCAGAGGAGGGAAGGAATGGTCAGAATCCGGAAAACTCGCGTCATGGGGGGAAGCTCCTGTACGCGCGGTTGGTATCCCTCGAGTGTGACGAATAACCCAACGCCGAGCGAAGCTTGTGTTACGAGCGCCAATTTGGACAGTGACCCATGCCGTCCCTCAAAGCCTGTGTCGATAACGAGATCGGCCGACAACGCCTGCTGCGCAAATTGAAACGGTCCCGACACCGAATCGCTCGGCGCCGGGACTGTCCAGCCCCCTCGAAGGCGGAGCGCTTCAGTACTTCCAGGTCAGGCCGAGCTTGATGCCCACGCCGTCCCGCGTGTCGTAGACCACCGGACCGTCGCCGAGGCCGAGCGTGCGCCGCTCGCGGGTGTTGATCAGGTTCTGGACCTCGAGATCGAGCAGCAGCTGGTGGCGCAGATCGCCCCACGCGTTGCGCTTGTAGGCGAATAGGCGCTGCGACGCGGTCACGTCGATCTGGTGCATCGGGCGCTGGTAGGTGTCCGGCAGGCCCAGGCCCTGGACCTGCGCAATGTAGGGACCGAAGGCGTTGTACATCAAACGCGCGCTGGTTCCGCTATCCGAATTGTCGTAGTCGAGGTAGGCATTGATGATCCACGGCGACTGGCCCTGGAGGGGGCGCGAGCGGCTCGTGGACACCTGATACTGGGGTCGGCAGCTCTCGTCGGGGACCGCGCCCTCGATGGTCGAGGGCGTGCCCGGCAGGTAGCAGGGCGCGCCCAGCTCGACCCGGGAGTAGATGTAGGCGAAGTTGGCCCCGATCGACAGGTCCTCGAGGACCCCGCGCGCGGCCTCGTTGTCCTTGGGCGCCATGAAGTCCAGGGACTTGCGGAGCTCGAGCTCGAAGCCCCCGTTGATCGCCCCCTCGGCGTTGGCGAAGGACGCCGAGGGGTTGTCGCTGGCGCCCACGACCTCCTCGATGGGGTCCTTGAACTGCTTGAAGAAGCCGCTGAGCGCGATGACCTCGGACTTGCGCGGGAACCACTCGACGCGCAGGTCGGCGTTCCAGATCTTGGTCGAGCGCAGCCCGGTGAAGCCCTGCTTCGAGAACCCGCCGACGTAGTCGCGGAACTGGAAGGGCGCGAGCTCGCGGAACTCGGGGCGGGCCACCGTGCGGCTCCCGCCCACGCGGATGTTGAGGTCGCCGGCGCCCTCGGGCATGGCCGGCGAGAAGATCAGCGCGGCCGCCGGGAGCCAGTCGAGGTCGACCAGGCGCGCGCCGCCGATGCCGATGCTCTCCTCGAGGTCCTCGGAGGGATCGTAGAGGTTGAAGGGCTCGACGGAGATGACGTTGGACTCGAGCCGGACGCCGCCCGTGAACTTGAGCCACGAGACGAAGGGCAGGTCCAAGCTGGCGTAGCCGGCGACGTTGCGCGACCACGCCGTGTAGCTGTCCTGCTCGCGCAGGCGATCGAAGAGCGTGAACACCTGCGTGCCCCCGAGGGCCGCCGAGGTGCCCCCGCCGATGGTGTCGGGGTTGATGGGGTTGTCCGTGCCCGTGGGGATCGAGCCCTCGAGGCCGCCGGCGTAGGCGAAGTCGAAGCGCTGGGCCGTGAAGGTCCGCTGCTTGGCGTCGACCCACGCGCCCATCTCGAAGCGCCCGTCCAGGCCCTTCCACTGGCGGAAGGGGAAGGCGAAGTTGAGCCCGGCGTTCTCGTTGTTGTCGGTCAGGCCCAGGAACAGCTGGTTGCCCGTGGGCCCCAGGGAGTTGTCGATGGCGTAGTAGTCCCCGCCCGCGTTGTAGCGGTAGACCATCTCGCGCATGGACGGGTCGTCGCGGCGAGCCTGGGAGTAGGAGCCGAAGTAGTCGATCTCGACGTTGGTCGCGCCCTGGATCTTGTGCTTGCCCGTGAGCTGGGTGAACAAGATCCCGTTCATGGTGTAGCGCTGGCGCGTGTAGTTGAGCGGGTCGAGGCCGGCGACGCTGTAGGCCGTGCCGTACATGTCCCGGGTCTCGTCCCGGGCCTCGCGGGCGTAGAGGGTGGTCAGCGCGAAGCGGTTGTCGCTGTTGGCGTCGAGCTGGAGCTTGAGCAGGCCGTTGTAGTTGGTCGTGTAGACCGTCTTGAAGGAGTCGAGGTCGACGCGCGGCTGGGACAGCGAGATCTCGTCCCCGTCGATGCCGTACTGGCGCACGAGCTCGCGGTTGGTCTGGTGCTTGTTGCCGTAGGCCCCCGCGAACAGGACGCCGAACTTGCCGCCGCGGTCGTTGAAGCTCCAGCTGTTGCCGCCGCTGAGCTTGAAGCTCATGTTGGCCGGGGCGTTGCCGCTGCGGATGATCTTGGTCCGGGTGTCGAGGGCCTCGCCCTGGGCCTCGATCTCGGCGTCGGTCCAGCGCTGGGTCAGCGCGCTGTTGATCGCGCCCTTGCCGACGGGCTCGGTGCCCGGGAAGCTGCCCGGCACGCCGCGAGGGCCGTTGCCAGCGGCGAAGAAGTCCTGCAGGCCGTAGCCCGCGTCCGTGGCCATCTCCTGGAAGGTCGTGTTGGTGTTCACGCCCGCCGCGACGCCCAGGCTGATCGTCGCCTCCGAGGGCGCCTCGCGGGTCACGAACTGCGTCGAGCCGCCGGCGAAGTCGCCGGGGACGTCGGGCGAGAAGGTCTTTTGCACGTTGATGGCCGACAGCGCCCCCGAGGGGAACACGTCCAGCGGGACCGTGCGCAGCTCGGGCTCGGGGCTGGGCACCCGGGCGCCGTCGAGCAAGGTGTTGCCGTAGCGGTGGCCCAGACCGCGGACGAACAGGTAGCGGCCGTCGACCACGGTCGCGCCGACGATGCGCACCGCCACGCTCGAGACCTTGCCGCCGCCGGACTTGCTGATTTCGGAGGCGTCGATGCCGTCGTTGACCGTGCTCTTTTGCTTGCGGGCCTCGTCGAGGGCGCCCTCGGCCTCGAGGTTGAGGTCGTCCTCGACCACGAAGGTCTCCATGACGCCGGCCATGGGCACGATCTCGACGGGCTGGGTCACGGCCTCGCTCTCGACCACGACCACGTCGGGGATCGTGACGGTCTTGAACAGGTCCTTGGTGAAGACGAGGGTGTAGGTGCCAGGCGGCAGCTTGAGCTCGTAGCTGCCGTCGATGCCCGAGCCCGTCTGGAACTCCGTGCCCTCGGCGCTGACGGTCACGCTGTCCATGGGCTCGCCCTTGGCGTTGGCGATCGTGCCGGTGACGGTGCCGGTCACGCCCTCGGCCTGGACCTCGTCGCCCTTGGTCTCCTCGGCCAGGGCCTCCTCGTCGTCGGAGATGTCCTCGAAGGTGAACTCCGAGTCCTCGCTGAGCTCGTCTCCCTCGTCCCCCCAGTCGTCCTCGTCCCCCCAGTCGTCCTCGCCCCCCTCACCAGCTGGCGCGTCCCCGCCGTCGGCGGCGATCTCCATGCTGTCGCCCTCGCCCTCGCCAGACTCGGGCGCGATCTCCAGCTCGTCGCCGCCGTCCTCTCCGCCCTCGGACTCGTCCGAGAAGTCGAAGTCGTCGTCGCCACCGTCCTCGCCAGACGCGTCTTCGAAGTCGAAGTCGTCGTCGGCCGGCGGAGCCGCGTGGACCGCGGGCGCAGAGCCCCAGACAAACAATCCGGGCAGCAGGAAGCACCACCGCGCATAGTTGCGATGTCGTTTCATGAGAGTGTCACTCGGTTTTCGGGCTCATCCAGGCGCGGATGAGCGAAGCGCCGCGATCTCCTGGTTCGTGGGGCGAAGCGGGAGGGCGGCGTCGGGTTGGACGAGCTAGCGAGCGCTAGTCGGCGGGGATCTCTTTGGTGACCAGCACGGCGGTCACGCGGATGCGGGGGAGCTCGCCCTGGGGCTTGCCGAGCTTCTCGGCGACGAGCTGGTTGACCACGTCCTCGGAGTCGGTCGCAAAGCTCATGGCCTGCAGGACCTCGCCGTAGGGGGTCTCGTCGGAGGAGTCGACGTAGACGACCTTGTCCGGGCGGCCGGAGATGATCCGGCCCAGGCGCGTCGGGGCGTCCTCGAACGCCAGCACCTCGGAGCCGAGCTTGAACACCACGGGGTCGTCCTCGCTGGCCCCGCCCTCGACGCGGAGCACCAGCGGCTTGTTGTCGGGGTTGGCCTCGGCGATGGCCTCGTCCTTGTCGTCCGGCGGGGGCAGGCGCCCGACGTAGTGGGCGTTGACCACCGGCGCCATGACCATGAAGATGATCAGCAGCACGAGCACCACGTCCACGAGGGGCGTGACGTTCATGTCTGGGCTGACCGCCGCTTTGGGCTTTCGGCGGAAGGTCGCGCCGCCCTTTTTCTTCTTCTTGGCCATCAGGCGCCCTCCTCCCAGCTCTCTTTTTGGGCGCCCACGGACAGCTGGATGTAGGCGAAGCCCACGTTCTGGCACTCGTGGAACACGTCGCGGATCTTGCCGTAGGGGATGCGCGAGTCGCCGCGGAACAAAAGGTGCTGGCTCGGGTCGGCGGCGTGCAGCTCTTGGAGCGTGGCCACCAGCGCGTCGCGGGTCACCTGGTCCTCGCCGATGTGATAGGTGACCTCGTCCGGGTCGTCGCCCAGGGCCACCGAGACCACGACGGGCTCGGCGTCGTCGGCGTCCTTCTCGGCGTTCTTGGCCTTGAACAGCTCCACCGCCACCCCCTCTTGCATGTTGGGGATGACCAACATGAAGATGATCAGGAGGACGAGGACGACGTCGACCAGCGGCGTGACGTTGATGTTGGGCTTGACCTTTTTGTCGCCGCCCCCGGCGTCAAGCTGAACGCCCATCGTGAGCCTCCAGGTGGTCGAGGAGCTCACCGGCGGCGTGCTGCATCGCCATGTCGAGCTTGTCGAAGCGCGCGGACAGGTAGTTGAAGATCAGCACCGAGGTGATGGCCACGGCCAGGCCGATGGCGGTCACGATGAGCGCCTCGGCGATACCGGCCGAGACGGCCTCGATGCCGCCGCCGCCAGCCGCCGCGATGCCCGTGAAGGCCACGATGATGCCGATGACCGTGCCGAACAGGCCGATGAAGGGGGCCGTCGAGCCGACGGAGGCCAGCAGGCCCATGCCCTTGCGGGCCTCGGAGCCGACCTCGTCGAGGCGACGCTCGAGGTCGCGGCGGGCGAACTCGAGGCGCTCCTCGGCGCCCTCGTGGCGGTTGTAGGCGGCGAGTCCCATGCGGGTCAGCTTGGCCAGGGGAGCCTTCTCGAACTCCTTGCCCTTGGCCAGCTCCTCGAGCTTCCCGAGGTCGAGCTCTTCGAGCAGCGGCCGGCTCTTCTTGGCGAAGGTCGCGGAGCTCTTGAACGCGCGGGTCAGCACGAAGATGCGTTCGATGGTGACGTACACGCTGCCGACGGCCATCCCGACCAGCGAGATCGCAACGATCTTCGACAGGATGCTCATCGTTCCCCAGATGTGTAGAAGGTCCAGTTCCATGACTTCCTCGAGTGGGCGTGTGGTGGGGTTCGGCTTTCGAACTAGTTGAGGGTGAAGGGCACCGTGATGGTCAGGTAGACCGTGATCGGCTTGCCCTTGTAGGTGGAAGGCTTGAACTTCCAGGTCTTGACCGCCGCCGCGACGGCCTTCAAGAACAGCTTGTTGGCCTTGTCGAAGTTGGGGTCGTCCTTGGGCAAGGAGTTGCTCTTGGCCAGGACCTTGGCGCCCTTGACCGAGCCGTCCTTGTAGATGACGAGCTTGACCTTGACCTTGCCGGTGATGTTGCGCTTCTTGAGCGCGGCCGGATAGACGGGCGAGCTGCCCCCGATCTTCTTGGGCACCGTCGCGTCGGCGGGCCGCTTGATCGGCTTGTCCGGGTTGATCTTCGGCTCTTTCTTCTTGGTCTTCTTGGGCTTCTCAACCGGGGGCTTCGCCTCGGGCTCTTCGGCCGCCTTGGCCTTGCCCCCGCCAGCGTTGTTGCCCCCGCCGCCGCCGCCGTAGCCGGGGCCCTCGGTGTTGACCTCGCCCTCGGTCGGCGCGTCATCCATGGAGTCGGGGTTGGCGATCTCCGGCTGAGGCGTCGGCTCGGCGCTGCGCTTTTGCGGCTTGTTGGTCGGCGGCGGGTCCGGCGGCGGAGGCTCGGGCTCGGGCTCTTCCTCGAGCTCCTCCTCCTCCTCGAGCTCCTCCTCCATCGGCATGTCGGCGAGGTCCGCGTCGATGATCTCCTCTTGCTCCTCGACCTCGGGCTCGAGGCTCGCCATCCAAAAGGCGTAGCTCAGGCTCCCTCCGACGAGGAGAAACGCGCCCAGCGCTGACTGCCAGCGCTTGCGCTCGAAGAACCCCGCATTGGGGTCGCCGCTCGGGTCGAATCCGCCGAACACCGGGGCGGCTTATAGGTTGGGGTGGTGTCCCATCAGTGTCTTGTTGGTGTCTCCACTGTCACAAAGGACAAAAGACCAAATCTCGGGGTGTTTATCCTCTCACTCCATTCAACGGTCACGATCGCGGCCTGATGGGGCTTTCGAGCGCCCAGGCCGGTTGAAACGAGAATCACGCTGACGTCACGTCGAGGTCACCAGGGAGCCCAACCGAAGATCTACCGAGTTGGCTCACACATTGGGCAGAACAGTGCGTCGAACGCACGTTCAGAACCACGTTTGCGCACATCGCAGGGTTCCTATTTGGAATCACTGCTGCTGCGCACAATGCCATTTTCATTGGTCATGGTGGGCGTTATCGCACACCGTCCGACCGGCCGTTATTCTTGCGTTAGAGGTCTAGAGGCCTCTCTCGGGGTGATTTGGGAGGGGTTAAAAGCCTCACGTGAGCCGCTTTGCGCACGCACCAATGAATCTGCATATGAGAAGGTTGTGAATCACGCACTGCCACCTTTTTTTGCTAACGTGATGCCGTGCTCGACGACAGCATGACCACCGGTCGCGCTCAAGCCGCGAGCGTCCCGGCCAGCAACAGCCTGACCCTGGCCGCCACCGATGATGGGGCGGTCACCCGGGACGAGCTGGAAGAGGTGCAAAAGCGCTTCGTCATCGGCGATCGCTTCGCCGGCTATCAGATCCGCAGCGTGCTCGGGCGCGGGGCCATGGGTGTGGTCTACGAGGCCTGGGACTCGACCCTCGAGCGCCGGGTCGCCCTCAAGCTGCTGCGCTCGCCGAGCAAGCGCGCGTCCGAGCGGCTGCTCCGCGAGGCCCGGGCCCTCGCCCGCCTCGACCACCCCGGCGTGGTCCGGATCTGGGGGGCGGACGTGCACCGCGGCGCGGTCTACATCGCCATGGAGCTCGTCGAGGGCCAGAGCATGCGCGAGTGGCTGCGCGTCGACCGGACCTGGCGCGAGGCCTTGCCCGTGTTCATCGGCGCGGGCCGGGGCCTGGCCGCCGCCCACGTCGCGGGCGTGGTGCACCGCGACTTCAAGCCTGAGAACGTGCTCGTCGGCTGGGACGGGCAGGCGCGCGTGCTCGACTTCGGCATCGCGCGGATCTCGGGGGCCCACCCGGACCCCACGGTCAGCAGCGACGGCCTGACCGAAGAGGCCGAGGGCGAGGGCGCCTGCTCCTCGGCGCCCCTGAGCGAGAGCTTCAGGGCCTGGGCCTGTCCACGGACGACCGCTGACCGAATCGGCTCGCTGATCGGCACCCTGCGCTACATGGCGCCGGAGCACACGACCGCAAGAGCGCCGACGAGCTGTCCGACCAGTTCTCCTACTGCGTCGCCCTGTTCGAGGCGGTCTACGGGCGCCACCCCTTCCCGGCGCGGACCCGGGAGCAGCTCGCCTACAAGGTGTTCGAAAAGCAGATCGAGTACCCCAAGGAGAGCGCCGCCGCGGTCCCCCGCTGGCTCAAGCGGGCCATCCTCCGCGGCCTGTCCCCGGACCCCCGCGATCGCTTCCCGTCGATGGACGCCCTCCTCGACGCCCTCAACCGCCACCCCACGCGACGCCGCCGGCGGGCCCAGACGGCCGCCGCCGCGACCTTGGTCGCCGGCGCCGTGGCCCTCGGCTTCGCCGTGCCGAGCCTGGGCCAGGTCAACCCCTGCGCCGACGTGGCCGACCCGGCTCAGGTCGAGCTCGGGGCCGAGGCCCGGTCCGAGCTGCGCGCGCGCTTCGACGGCCTCGGCCAGCCCTGGGCCAAGGCCCTCGGGGCCGAGGTCGAGGGCGGCGTCGGCATCTGGGTGGGCGACTGGGTCGAGGCGCGGACCGAGGTCTGCGAGCTCCGCCACGCCCACGGCGGCCACGAGACGGCCCTGGACACGGCCCGCGTCGCCTGCCTCGAGGAGCAGCTCGATCGCGTCGAGGGCCTGGGCCAGGTCCTGCGCGAGGCCGACGCGCCCACCTTGCTCGAGGCCGAGCACTTCCTCGTCGCGCTCCCCGATCCCGACGCCTGCCTCGGCGACGCCCCGGCCCAGGTCGCGCTCAGCCGCCAGGCCCAGGACGAGCGCAGCCGGGGCCTCGTGTCCGAGCTCGATCAGCTGCGCTGGCTAGCCCTCGCCGCCGGCTCCCCGAGCCTGCGCGCGCGGACCCGCGACCTGGTCGCGGGCGCCGAGCAGCTCGACCAGCTCGACCAGCGCCCGAGCTCCAAGGCCCTGCTGGCCGAGGCGCTGATCGTCGACGCCGAGGTCGACTCGCTCGTGGGCGAGGGCGCCGAGGCGGCGACGCAGCTGCGCGAGGCGGCCCGGGTCGCCGAGCGCATCGGCGCCGATGGCCTGCGCGCGTGGGCCAAGATCGACCTGGGCTACGTGCTCAGCGAGCTCCCCGGGCACGCCCCCGAGGCCGTCGAGACCCTCGAGGACGCGGGCGCCCTGGTCGAGCGCGTGGGCGCGCCCTGGCACCGCCACCTGCGACAGCGCGCGAGCCTGGCCATGGCCTACCGCGCCACCGGCGAGCTCGACCGCGCCGCCGAACTGCTGACCGAGCTCGAGGCCGAGTTCGGCGACAGCCAGGCCAACCCCCGCCGCGAGAGCGCGCGCGCCCAGGTCCTGGCCATGGCCGCGCGCGTGGCCCTGGAACGGGGCGAGCCCGAGCAGGCCTTGGGCCACGCCGATCGAGCGCTGCGCACCGTCGAGGCCCAGCTCGGGCCCAGCCACCCCCTCGCCGCCTCGCCCCTGGGCATCCGCGGCCAGGCGCTCACGAAGCTGGGCCGCACCGACGAGGCCCGCGAGGCCCTCGAGGCCGCGGCCGCCCTGCGCCGCACCCGGCTCAGCCAGGGCAGCGGGGCCGAGCGCCAGCTCGCCGTCGACCTGCTCAACCTCGGCAACCTCGAGAGCCAGGCCGGCGAGGCCGAGGCCGCGGCGCGGCACTACGGCGAGGCCCTGGGCCTGCTCGCCGACCGCGAGGGCGAGGCCGAGCTGGCCATGCGCGGCCTGCTGCACTTCAACCTCGGGGTCGATCACCAGATCAACGGCCGCGAGCGCGAGGCCCTGGCCAGCTACCGCGAGGCCGAGCGCCTCACCAGCGCCGCCAAGGGCCCCCGCGCGCCCCTGAGCGTCCTGGCCCGCATGGGCGTGGGCAGCATGCTCGTCACCCTCGAGCGCTTCTCCGAGGCCCGCGCGCCCCTCGAGTCGGCCCTCGCCGACTGGCCCGCGTCCATGGCCCAGAGCCCCGACGAGGCCGAGCTGCGCTTCGCCCTGGCCAGGACCCTGACCCGCCTCGACGGCGCCAGCTCGCGGACCACCGAGCTCGCCCAGAGCGCTCGGGCGATCTACGCCGAGGCCGAGTTTGGGCCGCAGGCCGAGGCCGTCGAGCGCTGGCTCGCCGGCGAGCCGGGTTAGCAACCTGTCAGGGCCGGACCTCGATCTCGAGCAGCGGATCGGCCTGCTCGAGCTGGGCCTGGGCGTCCGCGTCGTCGAGCAGGTGCATGGCGAAGAAGGCCGCGATCCGCCCCGCCGCCAGGTCCCGGACCACGAAGGGGTCGAGGTAGGTGAAGGGCGTCCCGTCGGTCTGGCGCTCGCCCTCGCCGCAGCCCGCCGCGAAGCCCTCGTAGAGCCCGGCCATGTCGGAGTAGGCGAAGTGCCCGGTGTCGACGAACTCGAGCTTCCACGCCGGCGTGTTCGCCATCTGGAAGTTGGTGCGGATCGCCTGGTTGCCGAACTCGGTGATGCTGTTGTCCTCGATCGCCACGAACATCGCCAGGGGCTCGGCGATGGCCGCCATGGTGACCCCGGGCAAGAGCGGGTTCTCGATGGGCGCCGCGATCGCTACCCCGGCCATGGCCCGGTCGTCGTCCTGGAGCACCTTGCCCGTGGTGATCGCCCCGAAGCTGTGCCCGAACACGCCCAGGCGCTGCTCGTCGGCCACGCCCACGAGGGCCTCGGGGAGCTCGACCGCGCCCGGGTCCAGGAGCTCGTCGATCACCCGGCGGACGTCGTCGGCGCGCAGGTCCAGGGTCGAGGCGTCGAGGGGCAGCAGGGTCTCGTCGAGGGCCTCGAACAGGGTGTTGCCGGTGTGGTTGACCGCCGCGACCAAGAAGCCGTGGGAGGCGAGGTGCTCGGCGAGGCTGAAGGACGAAAAGCGCGTGCACCCGTGGCAGTGGGAGAACACCACCGTCGGCAGCGAGTCCCCGAGCTCGGCCATGTCGACGAGCGCGCTCGCGGGCGCGGGGGCGCTCATCGTCTGGCTCCGCACGCACTCCGCAGGCGCCTCGGCGAGCAATCCGGCGAAGGTCGCGGCGTCCGGATCGTCGGGCACGAAGGACGCGATCTCCTGGCCCATGTCAGCCGCGGCCTTGGCGTCGACGCTCGCCGGGTACCAGAGCTCGACGCTCAGGTCGCGCGCGTCTCCCTCACCGGCTAGTTCGAAAGCCATGTTGCCAACGGGATGCACACCGCGAGACAGGTAATCGACGGGTTCCGGCTCACCGGTCTCGCTGGACTCCTCTGTGCTCTCCGTAGTCTCTCCCGTATCGGTTTCAGATGTGCTTTGAGAGCTATCCGTGGAATCCGCGACCTCGTCGTCGGATCCCGAGTCGTCCTGACAACCAGAGCCAACGAGTGCAAAAGCAACCACTGCACTCCATGACACGCGTTTGAACACGGGTCGGAGTTTACGCCCATTGATGTAGGTAGATGTCGGTAAGCAATCGCAATCGCGCGGATTCATTCGGCCATTGAAACAGCCTCGAGGTGAAAAGAAAAGTAGCCATGTATCGAGATGTGGGTATCCAGTACGGCGTTCAGTTCAGGCTGGGATCCCAAATTCGGCGGTTCTCGTGTGCTAGGTTGTCCTCGTATGTCGCGCATTGGATCGGCTCTTCCGCTAGCCATGAGCTTGCTCGTGGCGCTGAGCGGTTGTCCGATTGGTGACGACGAAAGTGGTGATAGCGCTGACGAAGTTGGCGGCGATGAAGCGGCCGAGACCCTCGGTGACGAGAGCGAGACCGACGACGACGAGACCGACGAATCGTCTACCGACGAGTCCAGCGACGGCGAAGACGACGGGTCGAGCAGCGACAACGGGAGCTTTGACGACGGCTCCGAATCCACCGGGGACTCGTCCACGGACGACGAGGTCGGAGACGAAGAGACCACCGGCGATCCGCCTCCGTGCTGGGACGAGAGCTGGTCCGGTGATCAGCTCCCGGCGACCTTCTTCTTCGACACCACCGAGTTCGACGACCAGACCAAGGGCAGCTGCTACGACGCCGCAGACAGCCGCGAATGGCGGCTGCGCTTCGTCGCCCCGAGCACCGGAAGCTTCCGCTTCGACACCTCGGGCAGCGACTTCGACACGACCTTGTTCGTCCACGAGGGCGAGTGCGGCGAGCAGGAGCTTGCCTGCAACGACAACTACATCGGCCTCAGCTCGCGCCTGCACCTCGACCTCGAAGCCGGCGAGGTCGTGACCGTGACGGTCGAGGGCGCCGACGCCTTCGCCGAGGGCTTCGCCAAGCTCGAGATCAGCGAATTCGAGCCCGCCGAGTGCGACTGGACCAACCTCTCGCCGAGCCTGCCCAAGATCGTCCAGGGCGACACCACCGGCCTCGAGGACCACTTCGACTCGGCCTGCGGCGGCGCAGGAGCGCCCGAGAAGCTCTACCGCTTCGTCGCCCCGGGCCCCGGCGTCTACAGCTTCGACACCTTCGGCAGCAGCTTCGACACCGTGCTCTACGTGTGGGAGCTCGACGCCTGCGGCGAGGCGGCGCCCTTCCAATGCAACGACGACGCCGGCTTCGACACGGGCTCGAAGCTGCTGCTCGATCTCGAGGGCGGGCAAAAGGTCGTCATCGGCGTCGACGGCTTTGGCGCTGGTGACTTTGGGCCCTTCCTGCTCAACGTCGAAGAGCTCTAGCTTCGGTAGGCCATGCCACACCGTCCCCACACCGCGCGCTCGCGGGCCGTGCTCGCGCTGCTCACGAGCGTGGCCCTGGGCGGGTGCCCGATCGGCGGGGAAGACAGCGGGGAGCACGGCGACGAGGTCGGCAATGACGAGTCTAGCGAGACCGACTCGGACAGCGGCCGTCCAGAAGACGACACCGACGAGTCGACCGACGACACCGATGACACCGGCGAGTCCACCAGCGAGAGCGGCGAGGAGTCGACGACCGAGACCACGGAGTCGAGCTCGGAGGACTCCGAGAGCTCCGAGAGCTCGACCGACACCGATACGAGCGGCACCGACTCGACCGACACCGACACCGACACCGACACCGACACCGACACCGACACCGACACCGACACCACCGGCGAGCCGCCCCCCTGCTTCGACGAGAGCTGGGCGGGCGACGAGTTCCCGACCTTCTTCTTCTTCGACACCACCGAGTTCGACGACCAGGTCGACGCCAGCTGCACCAGCGCCGCGACCCGCGAGTGGCGGCTGCGCTTCACCGCGCCGTGGGCGGGGACCTTCCGCTTCCGGACCCACGGCAGCGACTTCGACACGGTCCTCTACGCCCACCCGGGCGAGTGCGGCGAGCCCGAGCTCGCCTGCAACGACAACTTCAACGGCCTCGCCTCGCGCCTCAAGCTCGACCTCGAGGCCGGCGAGACCATCACCGTGACCGTCGAGGGCGCCCACGCCTTCGCCGAGGGCCCGGGCCAGCTCAAGGTCAACGAGGTCCCGGCCAACCCGTGCTGGTGGACCAACATCGGGCCGGGCAACCTGCCCAAGACCGTCCAGGGCAACACCGGCAACTTCGAAGACAACTTCGACTCGGCCTGCGGCGGCTTCGGAGCGCCGGAGAAGCTCTACCGCTTCGTCGCCCCCGACGACGGCGTGTACCGCTTCTCCACCGAGGGCAGCAGCTTCGACACCGTGCTCTACGCTTGGGATCTCGCCGAGTGCGGCGAGGTCCCGCCCTTCGTGTGCAACGACGACAGCGGCTTCGACACCGACTCGACCCTCCTGCTCGACCTCGAGCAGGGGCAGAAGATCGTCGTCGGCGTCGACGGCTTCGGGCCCGGCGACTTCGGGCCCTTCCTGCTCCACGTCGAAGCGCTGTGAGCCGGGCGAAGCGCCTCCGCTCAGAACAATTATCCCTTTAGCCTCGCCCGGCGGATCGCCTGCTTGAGCGCGAGGATCAGCGCGTCGGTCTTCGACCCGTTGAAGTACTCCTTCTCGCACTCCGAGATGCTGCCGAACTCGCCCTTGAACACGCGGTGGGCCCAGTGGACGACGAACTCGTCGAGGTCGTGGTGTGAGCCGAGCACCTTCGTGGGCGCCAGGCCCTGGACGATGTTGCGGACCTCTCGCTGGGTCTCCCGCGAGCGCGAGCCGAACTCGATGTTCATGCGGGCCAGCGTGCCCTGACGCCGCACGTGGAAGGGCACCTTGCGCTTGGACTTCGAGCGGCTGTGCTTGCGCAGGTGCTTGGGCTTGCTGCTCCCGTGCTTGTCCTTGGAGCCCGTCTCCTTCGACTTGGGCGGCGACTCGAAGGTCACGCCCTTGGGCTTGGGCGGCGCCTTGGGTTTGGGCGGCAGCTTGGGCGGCTTGCCCACCTTCTTCTCGTCGGAGGACTCCTCGTCGGAGGACTCGCTCTCGGACACGAGGTCCAGCGCGCCCGCGAGGACCACGTGGATGTAGTGGTTGTCGTCGACGTGGACGAGGAAGCCGTTGCGGCCCCCGTTTTGCTGGTGCACGCCGTAGGTCCGCATCTGGCGGATGCGCTGGTAGCCCATGGGCGCGTCGAAGTTGGGCAGCTTCTTCTTCTCCTTCTTCTTGCCCTTGATCTCCTTGCTCAGCACCCCGTCGTGCTTGCCCGAGCCCAGCCCCACGCTCTCGACCTTGGGCGCGAGCTTCTCGCTCTCGTCCTTCTTGGACAGCATCCCGATCGAGTAGAGGACGTCGATGTCGACGTCCTCGCTCACCACGGACTTTTCGAGGTCGAGCTCCTTGAGGCGCTGCTGGTCGAGGGCCTTGATGTTGGGGTCGCGGTTGACCAGCGCGCGGAAGCGGGCGCCGAAGCCCGCGATGGGATCGCCGATCAGGCGCGCCGCGATGTAGGACTCGATCTGGATGCGCAGGCCGCCGCGGTTGATGTGCGCGCCGAGGATGCTCCGGGCCCGGCGGACCTCGATGGGCGTCGCGTTGCGGTTCTCGAGGATCTGGTAGTAGCCGTGGATCAGGCAGTTGCCGTCGGCGAGGGTCTGGCCGACCTCCCGGTAGTAGGCGCCGGTCTCCTCGTCGTAGAAGAAGGGCCGCGAGTGGCCCTCGAGGGCCGTGAACACCACGGCGTGGACCTGCATGGCGCGGGCGAGGGCCTCGCCCTCGACCTCCGCGAGGAAGGCGGTCCGGTCTGGCAAGTCCGCGAGGTAGGCGTCGATCAGCGTGTCGGTGACCCGCGCCCGGTAGCCGTTCATGGCGAACTCGTCCTCCTGGGTCACGGCCTCGAAGGCCGACGCGATCCGGCCCTGGATCGCGAGATCTTCGAGGAACTCCCAGACCTGATGGTTGCTGCGCGCCATCGCGGCGAGCGGCCGCAAGCGCTCGGCGCTGTCCATGCCTGCGGCGATGGCCGCGGCGCACACCACCCCGACGGTCCCCGCCCCGATCACGTCGATGGTGTCGAGGCCGATGGCCTCGATGATGATGTCGTGGTGCCGCTTCGGGCAGCTGTGCGCGAGCAGCTCCTTGACCTCGTTGACGCGCTGCTGGAGGCCGCTTTGGACCCCGTGGTTGTCCTCTTCGTGCCCTCCGTCCTTGCTCGGCCCCTTCGGGGGCCCGGACACGTCGCTCTTTTCGTCCTCTTTTTTCTTCTTGTGCTTGCGCTTGGGCTTGGTCGAGGGAATCTCTGGTAGGCGCAGGTCCTTCCAGATGTTGCGCATCTTCGGCTCCGGGCCCTTGCGCGGCTCGAGCACGGGCGCGTCGAGGCTCAGCTCCTCCTTGCTCTCCTTCTTCTTGGGGCCCTCGTCCTTGCCGAGCGCGCGCATGGTGTCGGCGAGGGTCGTGGGGATGCGCAGCCAGTCCTCCTTGGTCTTGCACAGCGGCGGCCGGCGCAGCTCGACGATGGCCCCAGTGCGCTGCTCGTCCTTGGGGTTGTCCGTGCCCGTGCCCACGTCCGTGGGCCGAGAGATGTGGAACTGCTCGCCCCAGGTCTTGCCCGCGGTGACCATGGTCTTGGTCTTCATCGACAGCTGGGACATCTGCGTGCGCGCGGTCGAGGTCTCCACGAAGGGATCCATCCCGCGGGCGAACATCACCAACATCTGCGCGACGGTCAGCGCCCGCATCGACACGGGCAGCTGCTCCCCGATCGTGGTCGCCGTGGTCGCCAGCTCCTCGCCGCCGAGCTTGCCGAGCATCATCCGGCGGATCGGCGAGTCCTTGCTCAGCAAGCACCACTCGACCTGCCGCCTGGCCTTGGGCGAGAGCGTCAGGAACAGGTCGCTCAGCCGGGTGCGCTGCATGACCGCCAGCAGGTCCTTGGCGTACTTGACCCGGCGCACGTAGTAGACGCAGGCCAGGTCCGTGAGGCACAGCGAGATGTAGCCCTTGGCCGTCGACAGCAGCTCGTCGTCCTCGAGCAGGGCCCGGTAGATGGGCTGCATGCGCTGCATGGCCTGGGCCTGCAGCATGCCCTTGTCGTCCCCCCCGCGGGAGAAGCCCATGGAGCCGACCTTGTCCAGGCCCTTGCGCCCCACCTCCTGGTCGCTGCGCGGCGCCAGGGTGCTGAGGAACTTGGTCATCTTCTTGAGGTCGACGCCGACGGTCGCGTGGGGCACCGCCTTGACCCCTCCGCCGGCGCGCCAGCGATACATGTAGGCCGCGTACATGCGCTCCTCCGCGGGGAAGAAGTACACGTGGCGGGTCTCGTGCCACTCCCGCATCTTGTCGTACATGGCCTCGGTGATCTCGAGCAGGCGCGCGAAGCCGGTCTCGGTCTCGTTGACCGCGGAGGTGATGAACTCGATGTGGTCGCCGTCGAGCTCGACGTGGTAGCCGCCCTCCTCCGGCAGGTAGAGCAGCCGCCCGTGGCTGCGGGTGCCCCGGACCGAGGTCCCCACCCAGTCGTAGCCCTCGAACTTCTCGCGCCAGTGGAACATGCGGCCGGAGTTCGGCGTGTTGGTGCGCTCCTTGTCGAGCTCCTCCTTGCTCAGCTCGGGGCGGTTGGAGGTGTCGACCTCCTCCTTCTTGCCGTTGAGCGGCTTGATCACCTTGCGCTCGCGCCCGGTGACGTCGACCTCGAGCATCTGGCCCTTGCCAAAGCCGGTGAGCAGCTCGAACTCGAGGCCCATCTTGCGCTGGACCTGGGCCTGCGTCTGCGGCTGCGGCTGCCAGGTCTGCCCGCGCCCCCGCTCGCCGTAGCGGTCGAGCAAGGGCACGGCCGACTCCCCGCGCACGACCGCGTCGGCGACCGCGTCGGCGTGGTGCTCGTGGGGGTCGCCCTCGCTGCCGACCCCGCCCTCGAGCTGGACCCCGGCGCGCTGTTGGACGATGTGCGCGGCCTCGTGGGCCGCCGTGTGCAGGGAAGGCGTGGCCGAGGCGAAGGCGACCCGGCCCTGGGTCGCGTAGGCCTGCGCGCCGATGCTCCGGCTCGCTCGCTGGGCCGCCGAGCCCGAGTAGGCCTGGACCCCGCCGACCTCGTAGGGCCCGAAGGCCCGCTGGATCGTCCGCAGGTGCGGCAGCGGGCCGCCGGGGCCGCGGACGCCCGCGCTCGCGCGCTCTTGGACCTGCGCCTCGCTGACCGAGCCCGCGGCCAGGCGCTGCAGCCCGACGCTCCGCTGGACCTGGGCGCTGCGCTGGATCATCGACGCCAGCGCCGAGCCGCCGCGATCTTGGGGACTGTCCGCGGCGATGGCCTGGAGCGAGCGGACCGCCACGCCGTTGGGCCCCGAGCGCAGCAGCGCCTCCCCCTCGCCCCCGAGCTCCTCGCTCGCCTCTCGACCCGCGCGCGCGCTCGAGCGGTCCCCCCCCGCTCGCGCCGTGTCCCCTCGATGTACCGTCGCCGTCGCCATGACTTCCAACCCGCAGCTCCGCGCCCGCGCGGCTCTGCGTCGAGAAAATCCTACCATTCAAATCACGACACTCTGCTTGCAGATTCAGCAGACCTTTTTCCTGCGAAAGATGCACCGACCTCCAGGGCGGCCGGCGCCCGCAGGCCTCGCGCCGGCGCGCGAGCCGGTGGCTCTTGGCGCCACCCGACCCGCACATCCGCCCCGGTGGCGCCCACGACTCGGCGAGTCAGAACACCCTACCCACCCCGCGGAGGAACCCAGCGCCGGCTCCGAGTCCAACTCGATCGCGTCCCGACTGCGCCCCCGATCGCGAAGTTCGCCCGCCCGCGAAAGTGCACTCTGGGTGAAACATCGAGCCCCAGGGCCGTGGGCGCCCGTCCACGCCCGCTGCCGGGCCCAGACGCGCAGCCGGTGACAGGGTGACTGCCAGTTCCTATCATCAGTCCCAATGTCCGCGACCCCACACGCGAACGACGCGGAGCTCCTCGACGCCTGGCGCGAGGGCGAGGGCGCGGCGGGGGAGCAGCTGTTCGCCCGCTACTACACTTTGGTCGAGCGCTTCTTTTTGAACAAGGTCGGGCCCGAGCGGGTCGCTGACCTGGTCCAGGACACCTTCATGGCCTGCGTCGAGGGGCGCGATCGCGTCCATGACCCCAGCCGCTTTCGCGGCTACATGCTCAGCGTCGCCTACAACGTGTTTTGCAAGCACCTGCGCGGGCGATACCGCGAGGGCGTGCAGGTCGACCTCGACGACACCTCGCTGGTCGAGCTCGAGCCCAGCCCCAGCGCCGTCGTGGCCGCGCACAAGGAACAACGCCTGCTGCTCGAGGGGCTCCGGGCCATCCCCGTCAACTATCAGGTCGTGCTCGAGCTCCACTACTGGGAGCAGCTCTCGACCCGAGAGATCGCCGCGGTGCTCTCGGTGCCGGCGGCGACGGTGCGCAGCCGGCTGCAGCGAGCCCGCGACGCCCTGGAGGCGGCGATGGCCAGCATCGCCCGCTCGCCGGCGCTGCTCGAGAGCACCGTGACGCGGCTCGAGGACTGGGCCCGGGCGTGCGGGGCCGAGCTTCAACACACGCCCTCTCGAGCCTGAGCGGGGCCCCGAGCGCGCCATGAACCTCGACGAGAGCACCGCGTCCATCGACGCCTCGGGGGGATCGGCGTCGACCTCAGCTCCCGCCGCAGCGCCGCCCCCCGCGGACAACCTCGCGGGGACGCTGCGCCGCGAGCAGGTGTTCTCGCGCCTGTTCGCCAAGCCCGAGGCCTCGGTGAGCCTCGGCCGCTTCGTGCTCCTCGAGCTCATCGGCGCCGGCGGCATGGGGGAGCTCTACGCCGCCTACGACCCGGACCTCGACCGCAAGGTCGCCCTCAAGCTGGTCCGGCCCGAGCGCAGCGCCAGCGCCGTCGCCGAGCAGAGGCTGCTGCGCGAGGCCCAGAGCGCCGCTCGTTTGTCCCACCCCAACGTCGTGCCGATCTACGAGGTCGGCACCGTCGACGGCCGCATCTTCGTGGCCATGGAGTTCATCCGCGGCCAGGACCTCGCCGCCTGGCTCAGCCAGCCCCGGGGCGCCCTCGAGATCCTCGCGCGCTTCATCGCCGCCGGCGAGGGCCTCGCGGCCGTGCACCGGGCGGGGCTGGCCCACCGCGACTTCAAGCCGGCCAACGTGCTGCTCGGCGAGGACGGGCGCGTGCGCATCGTGGACTTTGGCCTGGCCCGCGTCACCGACTCCAGCTCGGGCTCGGGCTCGGGCTCGAGGCTGCGCTCGAGCCTCGAGTCCGGCGACTCCGGCTCCCAGCCCGACGCCGAGCTGCCCAGCGCCAGCGCCAGCTTGCTGCGCTCGACCGTCTCGACCCTGACCGCGCCCGGGGCCCTCGTCGGCACGCCGCGCTTCATGGCCCCCGAGCAGTGGCGCGCCCGACGAGGGGACGCGCGCAGCGATCAGTTCAGCTTCTGCGTCGCGCTCTACGCCGCGCTCTACGGCGTGCACCCCTTCCCGGCCCGCCGCGGCGACCAGCTGCTCGCGGCCATCTGCGACGGCACCCTGACCAAGCCCGCGCGCAACGCCGCCCTGCCCCAGCGCCTGCGCGAGGCCATCATCCGCGGGCTCGAGGCCGACCCGGAGGATCGCTGGCCGAGCATGGAGCCGCTGCTGCGCGAGCTCGAGCGGCCCCTCGCGCGGCCGCGCAAGCGCAAGCTCGCGGCGCTGATCGGCGGGGTCGGGGCCCTCGCCCTGGCCGTCGGCGTGGGGGTCGGTCTGCTGGCCACGGAGCGCGGCGATCCCTGCGCCCTCGACGACGACGCCCTCGCGGGCACCTGGGACGCACAGATCCAAGCGGAGCTGAGCCAGGCCTTCACGGCCACGGGCAAGCCCTACGCCCAGACCAGCGCGGCGACGGTCAGCCTGGCCCTCGACGAGTGGTCGACGGGCTGGCTCGACCAGCGCGAGCGCTCGTGCCGGGCGACCCACGTCGAGGGCACCCAGTCGACGGCGCTGCTCGATCGCCGCACGGCCTGCCTCGAGCGCCAGCGCCGGGCCTTCGCCGGCGTGGTCGGGACCTTCGTGGGCGCCGACGCCCCCTTGCTGTCGAAGGCCGAGGACATGCTCGGCGCCCTCCCCCGCCTCGACGAGTGCGCCCACGCGGCCCTGCTCGACGCGCCTCACCCCTTGCCCGACGCGCCGGAGCTGCGCGCGGCGATCCTCGACGACTACGAGCGCCTGTCCGAGGCCGAGGCCCTGCGCCGCGCCGGCGAGGTCGACCGCTCCCAGGCCAAGATCGCCGGCGTGCTCGCCCACGTCGACCAGCTCGACCACCTGCCCCTGACCCTCGCCGCGCGCGGCGAGCAGGCCCGCAACCTGGCCCTGACCGACGTCAGCTCAGCCGTCGAGCGCATGCGCGAGACCGCGGCCGTCGCCGAGCGCGAGGGCCTGCTCAACCTCGAGGCCGAGCTGCGCGTGGACATGGCCCGCAACGCCGCGGGCGACCTGTCCAAGCCGACCCTCGAGGGCTGGCTCATCGACGACGCCGAGCTGGCCCTCGCCCGCCTGGGCCAGCCCGAGGACGAGCGCGCCCTGCCCCTGCTGGCCGCCCGCGCGCGCTTGCTCGAGCAAGCCGGCGACTACGAGGGGGCGCTCGCGCAGATCGAGGCGGCCCTCGAGCGCGCCGCGACGCTGGAGGCCGCGCCCAGCCAGCGCGCCTCGCTGCGCCAGCAGCAGGCCAACCTCAACCGCCAGCTCGGGCGCTTCGACCTCGCCGAGGCCATCTACCTCGAGCTCATCGAGGAGCTGCGCGCCCGCTGGGGCGACCGCAACCTCCTGCTCGCGGACCTCGAGTACAACCTCGGCGTCCTCGCCCTCGACCGCGGGGACTTCGAGGCCGCCCGCGCGCGCCTCGACCGGGCCCGCCAGATCACCGACGCGAGCCTCGGCGCCGACTCCCTCGAGTCCGCCCAGGTGCGCTTCGTGCTCGCCAAGATCGACCTCAGCACCGGCGACTTCGAGGCCGCCGAGGCGACCATCGAGGGCCTGTTGCCCGTGCTCCGCCGCCACCACGGCGAGCACCACATGCAGACCGCCCGCGCCCACGAAGCCCTCGGCGTGGTCCGCTTCTACACCGGGGACCTCGACGGCTCCCTGCTCAGCTACCGCACCGCCCTGCCGACCTTCGAGCGCGTGCTCGGCCCCGACAGCGACGCCCTCGGCCTGCTGCACAGCAACATCGGCGAGTCCCTGCTCGGCCTGGGCCGCGTGGACGAGGCCGCCGCCGCCTTCACCCTCGCCCTCGACACCCTCGCCCGCGCCCTGCCCGAGGACCACCCCTACTTCGGCGTGCCGCTCAAGGCCCGGGGTCAAGCCCGGCTCGAGCTCGGGGAGATCGCGGGCGCTCGCCGGGACCTCGAGGCCGCCCGCGCCCTGCTCGAGCGCAACGGCGACGAGCCCATCGAGCTGGCCGAGACCCGCCTGGCCCTCGCCCGCGCCGCCTTGCTCGAGCCCGACCCCAACCCGCAGCGGGCCCGCGCCCTCGCCCAGGCGGCCGAGCTCGCGTTCACCGAGCTCGGCCTCGAGGACCGGGCCGCCGTCGCTGCGACCGTCGCCCCATGACCCGCGCCCTCGAGCTCCAGCCAATTCGGATCCGACACCCACACCCTGGACACTCGGTCCAGGACACGCCGGCCAAGAGGCCGGTGACCCCATCCAGGACACACAACCATGAGCAACACCTACTTCGACGTCGACCTCACCATCGGCTCCACGAGCTCCGACCTCACCTGGGGCTACCCCGGCATCCCCTCGGCCGAGGAGGACCGCGACCCCCTGGTCCTGACCTTCGACCAGGGCACCCACAACGGCGGCAGCACGGTCTACACCCACGTCCGCGTGTCGATCCACCGCGGCGTCTGGCGCGACTGCGGCTCCTCGGGCAGCGGGGACTCCAACGACCGCATCTACGCCCTGCCGGCCGAGGGCCAGGGGAGCTGGCAAGCCTTTTGCGTCCACGCCGACACCAAAAAACGCGGCCGCTGGCACGACCCCAAGATCAAGATCATCAACAAGGACGGCACGGGGCAGTACGCCGACCCCGGCTCGGCCCCCGGCTGCACCTGCTGAGCACCGCGCTGCCCCTCGCCCCAACGCGCGGGCGAGGGGTACCCTGACCCCGTGATGGTGGATCGGCTCCGACTCCCGCGGCATTGCGAGGCCTGCGGGCTGCGCCTCCAGGCGACCGACGAGCACAGCATCGAGACCATCCTGCCCAAGCGGAACACGGGGCGCGCCTACACCCTCGGCGACACGATCGTCCTCCCCGACTCCGCCGTCTCGATTCGCCGCTCCGGCTTTCGAGCTGGGCTCCGCGAGCTCGAGCGGCTCGACGATCTGTGGTTCCTGCTGCTGTGGCAGTGCCCCGAGTGCGGGGCCGACAATGGGCTCAGCCTGCGCATCCTCGAGTCCGTGCTGGTCGCGGCCGAGTCGGCCACCCTGGGCCGAGCGGCCCTGTGCCGCGCGCACTTCCTGGACCAGGAGATCGGCAACGGCGAGGTCCAGCGGATCTACCGTCGGGTCTACCCCGACGAGGACGGCGACATCGTCGAGCTGATGCAGCTCGAGTGGATGCTCGAAGACCTGTGCGAGGGCCGATAGCGCGACGAAGACAGGGGAGCTCCACGGCTCCCCTGTCTCTGTGCGACGCTCCCTGCCCCACGCCGCCCACGACTCAGCGGCTCACAGGCAGCTGGACTGCCACGGCCCGTTGCAGGCCGCCTGCTGCGAGTAGTCGTAGGTGCCGAACTGCCCGCTGGGGTAGGTGTCGTCGACCACCGTGAAGTTGGCGACGACCTGGCTGTTCGAGGTGTCGGTGATCGTGATCTCCGTCTGGGTCGTGTCGTAGAGCACCTCGACGTCGTAGACCCGGTTGTCGATCCAGCCGGCGGTCGTCGTCTCGGACTGGTCCATCAGCACGGTGACGTTGGGCGTGTCCGCGTCGCAGGCGAAGTCGTTGCCGGTGTAGGCGTCTTGGCGGTCGACCAGCTTGACCACGATGCCCGCGTTGCCGCAGCCCTGGTTGGCCTGCTTCCAGCCCAACATGTAGAACTGGTCCTCGCTCTGCCAGCCCCACACGAAGCCCATCCAGTCGTCGTCGGAGGTGGTGTTCACGGACATGGTGCCGGTGATGCGCACGGACTCGTGGACGATGGGGCAGATGTAGGCCGTCGGGTCCGAGTTGCTCGTCGTGCAGGTCGTGGTCCCGTCCGCCGAGAAGCTGTGCGCCGCCGGGGCCCCGAGGAAGCCGACCGCCTCGCACTCGGCCTCGGGCACGCCGCCGAGGATCCACGACTTGTCCGTCAGGTGCACCGTCAGGTCGTCCGTGCCCATGTTGCCCAGGCCGTCCGTCGCCGTGACCGTGTAGGTCGTGATGTCCGTCGGCATCGCCACCGGGTTCGGGATGTTCGGGTCGCTCAGCGTGTCCGCCGGGGTCCACGCGAAGGTGTAGTTCCCGTCTCCGCCGAAGGCCGTCGCCATCAGGTCCGCGCTCCCGCCGACCGTCGTGTCGACGCAGCCAGGGACGGCGTCGGGGCAGACCACCCGGGCCGCGTCGCCGTCGTCGCAGTCGTTGCCCGGGGCCACGCCCATGCCGGGGTTGCTCTCGCCCCAGCCGTCGTCGTCCGCGTCCGACATGCACGCGTTCGGATCGTCGATCTCCGCCGCCCCAGGGAAGGTCGTCGCGCTCGAGTCGTCGCAGTCCGTCCCGTTTTGCGAGCCGGGGTAGGTCATCTCGGCGTTCATGTCGCCGTAGCCGTCGTCGTCGATGTCGGCGGTGCACAGCTCGGGCTCTTGCTCCGCCGCGCCCGGGTAGACGTCGGGGTTGTCGTCGAGGCAGTCGTTGTCGCCCTCGACGTAGCCCTCGGGCGGCTCCTCGCCCGGGACCACCTCGACGCAGTTTTGGCCGCCGGCGCCGTCTTGGTCGGCGTCCTCGCACCACAGCGTGCAGTTGAACACGTTGGCGTCGGCGTCGTTGCAGTCGGTCCCGGGGATGGTCGTGCCGACCGGGGCCGAGTCGCCGTAGTCGTCGTCGTCCTCGTCCTGCATGCACGCGTCGGGGTCGTCGTTGGGCGCCGCCCCCGGGAAGGTGTTCGCGCTGGTGTCGTTGCAGTCCGAGCCCGGGACCGCGTTGGAGTTGCTGGGCATCTCGTCGCCGAAGTCGTCGCCGTCGGCGTCGGTCATGCACGCCTCGGGGTCGTCGTTGGGCGCCGCGCCTGGGAAGGTGTTCGCGTCGTCGTCGTCGCAGTCCTCGCCGTTGGACTGCGGCACGCTGCCCGCCGGCGGGTCCTCGCCCGCGGGCACCTCCTCGCAGTCCTCGGGGTCGCCGTAGCCGTCCATGTCGTCGTCGGCGCAGTAGGTCTCGGGATCGCCGGTGTCGGTCTCCGTCTCCGTGGTCGTGCCCTGGTCGGCGGTCCCGGTCTCGGTGTCGTCCTCCATCGTGCCTTCGGCGGTCTCGTCCGCCGTCTCGTCGGTCTCCTCCGAGCCGACCTCGTCGGCGTTGCCCGCGGGCACGCACTCCCCCTTGCCGAGGCCGTCGTCGAGGCAAGGGTCGCCACACGCGGCGAGGATCAGAGACAGAGAACAAGCCGTACCAAGGCCAAATCGGGTAGCGATGTTGCGTTTCATGGATAGCGCTCCAAGGAATTCTCTCCGGATCATACGTGTCGAATTGCATGGGCTGGATCCCCAATCATTCACGCCGCGAAGCTTTTGAAGGCTCCGCGGCGCGAGTCAAACCAACACGGAAAGGGAG